>NZ_JAECZB010000007.1:0-80617 GCF_016056295.1 Atlanticothrix silvestris CENA357 | reverse complement strand
GACTATTCGTTAGCAGTCGGAGGCGCAACTGAGGTACTTGATTGCTGTTGTCGCTGTTCGCGTTTTTTGCGATCAGCTTCTAGCATATCTGCCATAACTATTAGCGCTTGTTCCATCTTGTCTAGGTTAGAGAGATATAACTCCAAATCTTTATTAAGCTTTTCCTCAGACAAGTGTAAGCCAGCAGCAATAGTTTTCAGTGCCTCTGTACGTTGCTTTTCATCTTTAACTAATTCTGGATCTGACAACTCTAACAGCGAGAATAAACCGATTGCAAATAAGCGACTGTATTTAAAGTTAGGGTTATTTGCGATCGCTTGTAGTTCTGCTTGCAAGCCAGGATCTTGATTTAAGTGAGTAGTTTGACTAAGCCACCCAATTAAATCATGAACTGGTAAACTTTTTGCTAGGGCTTGGAGTCGTTCAGCTTCCTGTCGATAGCGTTGCGATTCTTGTTCTATAGCCTGACATAAAGCGTTAAAAATTGATTCTTTATCTCGTTCTGGTAGGTAGCCTTGCATAAAGCGGTCAAAGGTTGTGACGACACCCAAGGCATAAATTGGATTGTAGCTAAAATCGATATTTACTGACAGTAGATGCATTTCTACCATCAATTCTTCTACAACTCGACGATAAATCGTATTAATCGGCCGAGTGTGAAGCGAGTAAAAAGTTCGTTTTGTATCAGAGACAGTACGGACGTTATTCACAAAGAAGATGTTAAGGGCGACGTTACTTTATTTTCTCGCTTCAAGGCTACTTTGCCAAGTTCAGGTTTCCGAACCAGCAGCTACAACTAAACTAATGGCATGAGGGGTATGAACCCTCTTTCCTTAAAAGCCAGGCAAAAATTATCATACCTTGTGATTATACTTTGCATTTATGAGTTTTTCGCCGCACTTGATTGCTTTAGGTGAGTACTTAGCTGGTGAATTTGATAATCGAGAACAAGCTTTAGCAGAGCCCGTATGGTATGTCCACTTGCGTATGTGGCAAAGACCAATTGATTTATTTCGAGAAGACAGTATTACCTTGTTTGCCGAACAAGCAAGTATTGTCAACTTAGACAATCCTTATCGCCAACGAATCATGCGGTTGATGCCAGGACACGACTCTGGTTTACCTATACAAGTGCAGTACTATATGCCTAAAAATCCAAGTGCCTTGAGTGGTGCTGGTCGTAATCCTGCTGTACTCAAGACACTGGCAATAGAGCAATTAGATTTACTACCGGGTTGTATCCTCATAGTTACCCCGAAAATACTAGCTCCCAACGCCTATAAATTTGTTGCTACTCCACCCTCAGATACTTGTTGCAGTTTCACTTATCTTGGCAATAGCATACAAGTTTCTCTGGGCTTTGAAGCCACTGCGGCAGAATTTCACAGTTACGATAAAGGAATTGACCCAGAGACAAAACAAGCCACTTGGGGGGCAATTGTTGGCCCTTATCGCTACACTAAGCGAGAGCAGTACTAAATAAACAAAAGTTATAAACTATGAGTTATAAACTCTTAATAATTAACCCTGTTCTGTCACTCTCGGAAAACAATAATCGAAGCAATATTCTGAAACTTTGATTGAGCCAAGCTTTGAGGCTTTATTTTCTAACAGTAACTAAAATTTATAGCCAAAACTTAGAAATTAAAGCCTCGAAAGGCTTTCAGCGATTGGGTTCTCCCAAAGTGATAAAAGAGGGTTAATACCTCATTTTAATTATTACAGTCATCACTAGCTAGCGATGCTACGAGGTACGCCCTCTAAAGCTTCCTCCTCTGTTTCAAAGATCTCAAAAACTGTATCCATCATCGTCACTTCAAACACGAGTTTAGCTTCTGGATGTACGTTACAGATGCGGAAACTGCCTTTGACTTTATCAGCATCACGCATACCAGCGACCAAAGATGTCAGACCTGAACTATCAATAAAATTTACTTGACCGAGATTTACTACTACATGAGCGCTAAGTTTGGAAATACACTCTTGTAATTTCAGGCGAAATTGCCAAGCTGTGGTAATGTCTAGGCGACCTGCGGGTGTCAAGACAATGACGGTATTACCGTCTTGAGTTGTATGGGTTGTTTGTTCTATTTGAATCACTAAGCCTCCCTGTGGTATTTGTCTCAAAATTGACTGCGGTTGGACGGAGTATAGGATTGGTGAGCCATAAGATTTGTCTTTTTCAGTAGTCTTTTGTTTTTTACCTCACTGGTAATGATCTCCAGAAAGGTAGTTGATTTGGTTGACTCACCAGTCACAGTACTATCCAGTGCTAACACTTGAGATTAACAAGTTAAAGCTAAAATTGTCACCTTTTTTTACTAAGTGCTTACTTTTGGTAGTTTAACTCACCAAAACAGTGCTGAGTACCAAGATGAAGAGTGCTAAGTGAAATTTTACTCAGCACTAACCTATTGTATTGGTGTCCAGTTGACCCAATCTTGAGGCTTGAGAAAAATTTCATATAACTGGGCTTCTGGAGAATTGGGTTCTGGTTGATACCCATATTCCCAGCGTACCAAGGGTGGCAAGGACATCAAAATAGATTCGGTACGACCGTTGGTTTGGAGACCAAAAATTGTACCTCTGTCATAAACCAAGTTAAATTCTACATACCTGCCCCGGCGGTAGAGTTGAAAGTTCCGTTCGCGATCGCCATAAGCCATCCCATGTCGTCGTTGTACAATTGGCACGTAAGCTGGCAAAAATGCTGCACCGCAGTCTTTGACAAAGGCAAATAAATCTTCCCAATTCCGGGTTTCTGGTGCGCCCACTTGATTACTATAGGTAGCTGCTTCTCCATTAGGGTTAGGGCCGCGATATAAACCACCATAACCATCTTGGTAATCTAAAAACAGACCGCCAACTCCCCGTGTCTCATCTCGATGTTTGAGATAGAAGTATTCATCACACCAGCGCTTAAACACCGGATAATACTCTGGGTGGTGTTTGTCACAAGCCTGTTTTAGGGTTTTATGGAAATGAGTTGCATCTTCAGCAAAGGGATAATAAGGCGTTAAATCAGCACCACCACCAAACCACCAAACTGGCCCCGCCTCAAAATAACGGTAATTCAGGTGGACTGTAGGCACGTAAGGATTACGTGGGTGTAACACCAGTGAAGTTCCAGTAGCATAAAAACCATGTCCTGCTGCTTCTGGGCGCTGGGCTAAAATTGAAGGGGGCAGATGAGAACCCCAAACTTCAGAAAAATTTACACCTGCTTGTTCAAATATTGCACCATCGCGTAGTACCCGCGATCGCCCGCCACCACCTTCTGGGCGTTCCCAACTATCTTCATGAAACTTACCCACACCATCCAATTCTGCTAACCCTTGGGTAATTTCATCTTGTAGCTGTTTCATAAACTGACTGATTCTAGTCTGCGCGTCAGTTGCGGGTAGAGACTTGGATGGTACTGTTTCTACAGTTGGGGTTTGCGAGTTGGTCAACATAAGATTCCCGAACCTAAATTACAATTTTCTAAAATCCACAAATTTTCAGTTTAAAAATTTGTGGGCAAAATCAGCTAGAAATCTAGCTCCATTCGCCCAACCTGCTTTTTTCTTACTTGTCAAACATTTACACGATTGATGGACATGACTAGAGTTATTTTCCCTCAAATGCGTATAGGCTTGTATATTGACTGAGTTTTTTTTGGACTTCTTGATGGGAAAATTCTGGTGTCAACGTCAGACTCTGGCGAATTAACCTACAAGCACTCTCTACTTTAAAACATCAAGGTACAGACTGAACTGTTCAATAATGTTTTACGAGTTGAGGTTTAAACTCAAGAGCGATCGTGCTGTCCTCAGCGCCTAACCGAGGCTCGCTATGCTGAGGGCAATTTTGAAAAGGTGTAATCCCAAAGATACCAGAGTTACCAGCAAGTCTGTAGCGAGGAGGATTAGGCAAATGCAAAGTTGGTTATCCCAATTCTTCCACCGCAAGCGCCGTCGGTTTTGCGCTTCTCTGGTACGGACGTATCGAGAAATTAGTTCAGCTTCTGTAGATGAACTATGGCTAAAGGTGGTTGACTTAACGGATGTTTCCTGGCATCCACTACTTAAAAGTACCAACGTTCCCTACGGATTAGTACCCAAACCTGGATTGATTTATCAGGCTATGACACGCTTTTCACCTATTCCTATCCGGATTTTTGTAGAGCGCGTTAATCCCAGAGAAATGCTGAGTATTCGAGTATTGGCGATTCCTGGCATCGAAGAACGGGTTATTTATCGGGTAGAGTCCACAGTTTGTGGCACTTGTTTATCTTATTCTGTAACTCTACGGGGTTGGCTGTCGCCTTTAATTTGGTCATTATCCCGTCCTTATGCAGACCGTGTAGCACGCTCTTTAGTCGAAGCAGTGGAAAAGGCCGCATTGCAAGCGGTGTCAGGAAAGAAAAAATCTCTTAATGATAGTTGTTTTGATGTTTAGGGGCTAAAGGTTGAAGACTGGAGGCTAGAGGCTAGATCTGAAAAATAATTAACCTAATCCCTAATCCCTAAGAAAGTTAAGATTCTATTAGGTGATAATGAAATTTTCTTAAATTGGGTTACGGCGGTAACGGTTAAAACACTATGTATGATGTCCTCGATTCACGCTCTGTCTTAGAAGTGTTGCAACCAGTGCAAGACCCAGAACTCCGTAAGAGTCTGGTAGATCTGAATATGATTCGTAACGTCAAAATTGACGGTGGCAAGGTTAGCTTCACTTTGGTGTTGACCACACCTGCTTGTCCATTACGTGAATTTATTGTCGAAGATTGTGAAAAAGCGGTTAAAAAGCTACCTGGTGTTACAGAGGTAAATGTAGAAGTAACTGCGGAAACACCCCAGCAAAAAAGCCTCCCAGATCGCACTGGTGTTCCTGGCGTAAAAAATATTCTGGCTGTCTCTAGTGGCAAAGGCGGTGTTGGCAAAAGTACAGTAGCGGTAAACATAGCAGTAGCTTTAGCACAAACCGGAGCTAAAGTCGGCCTATTAGATGCCGATATTTATGGGCCGAATGATCCCACCATGTTAGGGCTGGCTGATGCCCAAATAGTCGTGCGCTCCACAGACAAAGGTGAAGTGCTGGAACCTGCTTTTAATCATGGTGTCAAATTGGTTTCAATGGGCTTTTTGATTGATCGAGATCAGCCAGTGATTTGGCGTGGCCCAATGCTCAACGGAGTAATTCGCCAATTTCTCTATCAAGTGGAATGGGGAGAACTGGATTACTTAATTGTAGATATGCCACCAGGAACCGGTGATGCTCAGTTAACTTTAACGCAGGCGGTGCCAATGTCGGGAGCAGTAATTGTTACTACACCGCAAACTGTAGCACTGTTAGATTCCCGGAAGGGGTTAAAAATGTTCCAGCAATTGAACATAGAAGTACTGGGGATTGTAGAAAATATGAGCTATTTTATCCCCCCAGATATGCCTGATAAGCAATATGACATCTTTGGTTCCGGTGGTGGCTCCAAAACAGCGGCAGAGTTGGGAGTTCCCTTATTAGGGTGCATACCATTAGAAATTTCTACGAGAGTTGGCGGTGATAATGGTGTGCCAATAGTCGTTGCTGATCCAGATTCAGCCTCTGCTAAAGCATTAAAAGCGATCGCTCTGGCTATTGCTGGTAAAGTATCTGTTGCTGCGCTGACATAATCAAAAAGCAGGGGAGCAATTAAGAGAGGAAAAGGGTAAAGGGTAAAGGATGAAAAAAACCTTTAACCCTTCCCCCCCTTACCCCTTCTTTCCAATAGACCTCTTGCACGAATAGTGTAAGCATGAAAAAAGAAAGGTCAAAAAAGAAAGAGCAATGAGTTACGAACAGATAAAAGACCTGCCACCAGCAGAGCTTAAACGGTTATGTGGAGTGCATATTGCTACTTTTGGGAGGATGGTAGAAGCCTTGAAACCAGAACTAGTGAGAATCGGGAAAAAAGGTGGTCAGCCAAAGTTAAGTGTGGAAGACCATTTATTAATAGCATTGGAATATTGGCGAGAATACCGGACTTACTTCCATATATCTAAAAGTTGGGGTATACATGAATCGACAGTATGCCGGATAGTACGGAAGGTGGAAAACATTTTGATTAAGTCAAGAGCGTTTAGATTACCGGGAAAACGGGAGTTGAATCAAGGAGCGTACGATTGGAAAGTCTTAGTAGTAGATGTGACTGAAACACCTGTAGAGCGTCCAAAAAAAACAGCGTCGCTACTATAGCGGCAAGAAAAAACGTCACACCTTAAAAGCGCAATTGGTAGTTGATCAAGCCAGTGGCAAAATTATCTGTACTGCTTATGGAATTGGTCGCATTCATGACTTTCGGCTACTCAAAAATACTAAGGTAAGATTTCATGAAACACAGTTGTGTTTAGCTGATAAAGGTTATCAGGGGATTGCTAAAATCCATCCCTACAGCTGCATACCCACTAAAAAACCTCGTGGTGCTAATTTATCTACTTCAGAACGCCAGCATAATCGTCACTTAGCTAGTCTACGTGTTGTTGGCGAACATCTCAACCGTCGATTGAAGATTTTTCGCATCCTCAAAGAACAATATCGTAACCGTAGAAAACGTTTTGGCTTGCAATGCAATTTGATTGCTGGACTTATCAATTAGGGCTTGCTCTATTTTCTTGATTCATGCAAGAGGTCTAATCAACATACCGACCTTCTCTCTGTGCTTGATTTTCAACCTCTTAAATATCAATTAGATAGATAGGGGACGTGACCTGAAAATTAACAAAGCCAGTACCAGAGAGGATAGAGGTTCGAGGGGTGTAACCTTAACAAAATCTTAAAAATCTAATTATATGATTAATAAGTGCTTAGTAAGCAGCAATCTACCACTTATTTAATTCAGGACAATATCATGGCAAGAATTACAGGTACTCCTGGAAATGACGTTCTTAAGGGAGGAGTTACGGATGATACTTTAATTGGATATGAAGGAAATGATGAGCTATCTGGTGGTTCAGGACAAGACCTTTTGATTGGGGGTCTAGGAAATGATCAATTGTATGGCGAAGCTGGAAATGACACTTTAGATGGTGAACAAGGCAACGATATCCTGTATGGTGAAGCCGGAAATGACCGATTAGTCGGCGTACAAGGAAATGATATTCTTTATGGTGGAGACGGAAGTGACCGCCTCAACGGCGGAGACGGGAATGATGCTCTCTATGGTGGAAATGGAGATGATGTCCTAATTGCTGGAAGTGGTTTTGATAGGTTATATGGCGGGGCAGGTTTTGATCGATTTCGATATGATTTGCCATCTGAAGGAAGCGATCAGATATTTGATTTCACCTTTGGTCAAGACGGCATTACCATTTTAGCTAGTGGTTTTGGTTCAGGGCTGAGTGCGGGAAATTTACCTAGTAGTAGTTTTGTTCTTGGATCTGGGGCAAAAGATTCCAGTGATCGTTTTGTCTACAATGCTCATACTGGTGAGCTTTTCTTTGATAGAGATGGTAGCGGCAGCGCTGGTCAGCAACTGCTGGCGACTTTGACCACCAAGCCCAATTTGGACGCAGGCAGTTTTACTATCATTTAATCTCCCCATGTACAGACTTTTTGCAGAGGTGGGGTAAAGGGTTAAAAATGGAATTTTTCTTTACCCTTTAACTTTTCCCTGATATCTTGCAAAAGTAACTTTTGCAAGATATTTATAATTTTTGACAGATGTATCACCCCAAGACAATCCCTATGCCCAATACCCGCAAATAGCCTGTGGTTTTTTATCTGAGAATCGCTATATTAATAGTCGATAATTTAAATTCTCAAATCTAAAGTCTAAAATCACACAATGTTATTAAAACGATCGCTCCCCAAAATTCGCTGGAAGTATTGGGTTAAGCCCTGGCAGCAGGTAGATTGGTTATTATTTTGTTTACCTATAGGTGTCAGCGTATTTGGCGGCATCATGATTTTGAGTACAGAACTCAAACAGCCAGTGACTGACTGGTGGTGGCACTGGTTGGTAGCTGGTATTGGCACTTTGATAGCGTTGTTTTTAGCTCGCTGTCGTTACGAAAACCTGCTTCAGTGGCATTGGGTAACATACGCACTGACTAATCTCAGTCTGATTACGGTGATGATTGCTGGTACTAGTGCCAAAGGGGCACAACGCTGGATCAGTATTGCTGGTTTCAACGTCCAACCCTCGGAATTTGCCAAAATAGGTATAATCATCACCCTAGCAGCTCTGTTACACAAGCGCACAGCTTCCACTCTAGAAAGTGTTTTTCGGGCGTTGGCAATTACTGCTGTTCCTTGGGCATTGGTATTTCTACAGCCAGATTTAGCGACATCACTGGTATTCGCTGCGATCGTTTTAGGAATGCTTTACTGGGCAAATGCTAACCCAGGCTGGTTGATTCTGATGATATCGCCTGTAGTTTCAGCTATTCTATTTAGTACAAATTGGCCCTTGTCTGCACCAATAATTTCATTGAATCAAGAAGTATCTTTTGGGATTTTAGGGTTAATTTGGGTAGTCGCTATGGGGATTCTTGCTTGGTGGACTCTTCCTTGGCGTAGATTTGGCCTCAATGGCATTAGTGTATCAACTCTAAACCTGCTAGGTGGAGAATTAGGTGTATTTGCCTGGAACCATATTTTAAAAGATTATCAAAAAGCTCGATTAACAGTATTCCTGCGCCCTGGATACGACCTTTTAGGCGCTGGATATCACCAACACCAATCTCGAATTGCTATTGGAGCTGGTGAGGTTTGGGGATGGGGTTTGTTCAAAGGCCCTATGACTCAACTAAATTTTGTACCCGAACAACATACAGATTTCATTTTCTCCGCAGTGGGTGAAGAATTCGGTTTTGTGGGTTGTTTGGTCGTTTTGTTTGTCTTCTGCTTGATTTGCTTTCGTTTGTTGCATGTAGCTCAAACCGCCAAAGACAACTTTGGTTCGTTATTAGCTATTGGTGTTTTATCGATGATTGTGTTTCAGTTGATTGTAAATGTAGGTATGACTGTCGGTTTAGCACCAGTAGCGGGAATTCCTTTACCTTGGATGAGTTACGGACGTTCTGCCATGCTGACCAACTTCATTGGTTTGGGAATAGTAGAATCGGTAGCAAATTTTCGCCAACGACAGAAGTATTATTCAAGTCAAGAGTCAGTGGTTAGTAGAAACATAACCGACAACTGACAACTGACAACTGACAACCAACAACTAACAAGTATTAAGCTATAAACAGTAAACCAGCGAAGGTAAACATCATGATTCTGCCTGGAGCAACAGTTCGCGTTAAAAATCCCGCAGATACTTATTATCGTTCTGAAGGACTTGTGCAACGAGTCAGCGATGGTAAGGTAGCTGTACTATTTGAAGGTGGCAACTGGGATAAATTAGTTACCTTTCGCTTATCGGAATTGGAAGCCGTAGAAATCACAGCAGGACGTAAAAAAGCGAAATAGAACAAGAGTTAGTAGTCAGTTGTTAGTTGTTAGTAGCTGACAACTGACAACTGACCACTGACCACTGACAAAAAACTAAGATGCGCTTACCTTTACCACAGTTTGCCACAGGCGATCGCCACCCCAATCACATTGCGGAGGTGATTGAAACTACAACTACAGAATTTCTGGCACAATGTTTGGAGCCGGAAGACTTAAGTTTTCCGCCCATGCCACCTTTTGGCAGTTGGGTTTGTTCTGTGGATGAAGAGTCTGGCAATCAAGTTTATGCTGTGGTGTATTATGCTACGACTATGCCTGTAGATTCTGTACATCGGGCTGTAGCTCTAGGGTTATCATTGCAGGATTTACGTGAAGAACAACCCCAGATATTTGCTATGCTCAAAACTGAATTTAGGGCTGCGATCGTAGGATTTGAGCAACCGTCGCGGACTTTAGGTTACAACCAAACGGTATATCAGTATCTACCTCCTCGTCCTCCACAAATTCATCAAGCTGTTTATCGGTGTGAACCAGAAGCAATAATTCAATTTACCGAAGAACTAGATTTTTTGCGGACATTGCTGTCTATAAATGGTGCGCCAGTAGAATCTTTAATCGCAGCAGCTATTCGTGAAGTTTATCAGTTACGTAAAGCTGACCGACAATGGTTAATCAAAGCCGGTCGTAGTCTGAGCGTGCTGTTGAAAGATGACTACGATCGCTTACGGTTTATATTGAGTCAAATACACCCATAGGTAGTTAGTTTCTAGATAATTGCCTAGGTAGTGTAAGTTAGGATTTTCTGATTTTTCGTCAGGGTGACTTTTACAATTATTTATATTGATCGGACGATTGCTTTAAGGGTAATCACAGCTTCACCGTCGCCCCTTTAAGTCCTACTTATGGAACGCATATCACAAGTTCTTGCTATGGAACCAACGGCCCAAGTTCTTGGCAAGGAGCCAATTATTCCCTTTGCTATTTTACTGGTGGTCATCTTAGTTGTACCTATTCTGTTTGAGCGACTCAGATTACCAGGAATAGTAGGTTTGGTGTTCTCTGGGGTAGTACTTGGTTCATCAGGCTGGAATCTATTTCATCCACAATCGCCGATAATTAATCTGCTATCAGACATCGGCTTAGTTTACTTGATGTTTGTCGCAGGTTTAGAAGTTAATATAGACCGATTCCGCCAGAGAAAAAAACGCTCCATGGGGTTTGGCAGTTTTACCTCCAGCGTCTCTTTAGCAATAGGAACCTTAATAGGACGATTTTTTGATTTTGATTGGAATACTTCAATATTGATTGGCTCTTTGTTTGCTTCCTATACCCTTTTGGCATATCCCATTATTAATCGTCTAGGAATTGTAAATAATGAAGCTGTCACCGTCACAATTGGAGCCACAATTTTTACTGATATTGGCGCACTCTTAATATTAGCCGTTTGTATAGCCACCATTCAGATTGGGGAATTTAGTTTCGTCAAATTAATCACTTCGTTGGGTTGGTTAACAATTTACTCTATCATTCTTTTAGTTGGTTTAAATTGGTTAGGAAAAGAATTTTTTAGACGTTCAGGAGACGACGAAGGAAACAAGTTTTTATTTATCTTACTGTCCGTATTTATTGCAGCTTTGGGTACTCAATTAATTGGCATAGAAAAAATTTTTGGAGCTTTTTTAGTAGGTTTGGCAGTTAATGAAGCGGTGGGTGAAGGCCCAGTCAAAGAAAAAGTAGTGTTTGTTGGCAGCGTCTTATTTATTCCCATTTTCTTTGTTCATCTTGGCTTGCTGTTTGAATTACCTACTTTTGCCACAAGCCTTGAAAGTTTTCAGTTAACGCTATTGATTATAATCGGTTTAATTGTTAGCAAGTTTATAGCAGCTTGGTTAGCAAAATTAGTTTACCGTTATAACTGGCTAGAAACGCTAACAATATGGGCTTTATCAATGCCCCAGGTGGGTACAACTTTAGCAGCAGCTGTAGTAGGATATCAAGCTGGATTACTACCACGTGTAGTTTTAAATAGCTTCATTGTTTTAATGTTAGTTACGGCAATATTAGGGCCTTTAATTACTAGTAGGATAGCTGTTGCTTTAACAGCTTCTCCAGTCCCAGAACCCGCATCCCCAACCCTAACTGACCCAAAAAAAGAGGAAACACGCAGTACTTTTACTATAGTTGTACCTGTTCACAATCCTCAAACTCAGCAGTATTTGATTGAAATGTCGGTTTTATTAGCACGTCAATCGAGTGGCAGAATTGTATCGCTAGCGATCGCCACATCTACTGCTAATATGGATGCGCCACAGTTAGAACTATCTTTGCAACGCAGTGAGCGTTTACTCGCAAAAGCTACGGTACAGAGTCGAGTATTCGGATTAGAAGCAGAACCATTACTCCGCATTGATGATGCCTTTGCCCCAGGAATTAGCAGAGCAGCCCGTGAACAAAATGCGAGTTTAATTGTTATGGGTTGGGGTAAACGTACTGGATTGAGAGCGCGTTTATTTGGCAATGTGATTGATAGTGTACTTTGGGCATCCCATTGCCCTGTGGCGGTGACACGTTTAGTAGATTCACCAAGAAAAATTCAGCGTATCTTAGTACCTTTGGAAAACTTAACAGCACCAGCATTGCAACCCGTGCAACTTGCCCAGATGCTGGCAGAGGCAAATCAAAGCCAAGTTACTGTGCTAAATGTATGCGATCGCCGCACTAGTTCTAGTAAAATCGCTGCTAGGCGATCGCATCTCTCATTGCTTGTATCTAAAATAGCTTTGCCAAATCCCCCAGAAATTCAAATCATCGCTCATGAAAATGTTGTGCAAGCAATTTTGCAAGCAGCACGATTATACGATTTAGTAGTGTTACCTTTTACACGAAATAGGACAATTGCTGGTGGTTTAGCTATTAGCGATGTCACAAGTCAATTAGCTAGGCAACTTACCTGCTCTATCGTTATGCTTGGAGAGCCACAACGTACTCAAAATGGAACTTTATTAACAGGTATTTCCAACACCACAACTGTTGTGTAATCGAAGACTATCTCAAAGCCGCGCCATCGTTTAGGGCGTAGGGTAGCCAGTACTGTGGTAAAACCATTGGTGCCATGTCTTTTGTGATTTTAGATATGCATCAACTTCACATTTAGGAATTTTACTTTGAAAAACTTTATTTTATTGAAGATTTGATGAAGTCTATACCGAAAAACCACAATACTAAGAGTATGTTTGCTATTTTGCTAGATGAATTGTGAAGTAATTTAGTTAAATGTAACAAAATTAAATACGTAAAAAAACTACTAAATCAACAAGATCTTGTTAATTAACTTTGTTCATACTGTATTTTTATACCTAGGCTGGGTACTCTAAAAACAAGTTAAATAGCCAATTAGTAATATTTGTAAGTAACTGGGAAACTATGAGAATTTTGGTGACGGGCGGTGCTGGGTTTATTGGTTCGCATCTTATTGACCGATTAATACCCGCAGGCCATGAAGTTATTTGCTTAGATAATTTTTATACAGGTAATAAAGATAACATCCTAAAATGGATGAATCATCCCTATTTTGAGCTTATCCGCCACGACATTACTGAGCCAATTAGATTAGAAGTAGATCAAATTTATCATCTAGCTTGCCCAGCTTCCCCAGTACATTACCAGTACAACCCAGTGAAAACCGTTAAAACTAACGTGATGGGAACGCTTAACATGTTGGGGTTGGCTAAGCGTGTCAAAGCTCGGTTCTTTTTAGCTTCAACCAGTGAAGTGTATGGTGATCCTGAAGTGCATCCCCAAGTTGAAGAGTATAGAGGTAGCGTCAATCCCATTGGTATACGTTCATGCTATGACGAAGGCAAAAGAATCGCTGAAACCCTGGCATTTGACTATTATAGGCAAAATAAAGTCGATATTCGAGTTGCTCGCATCTTCAACACCTACGGCCCAAGGATGTTAGAAAACGATGGTCGAGTAGTAAGTAACTTTATAGTGCAAGCTTTGCGGGGTATTCCTTTAACTGTGTACGGTGATGGTTCGCAAACTCGTAGTTTCTGCTATGTTTCTGATTTGGTAGAAGGATTTATCCGTTTAATGAATAGCGACTACATTGGCCCAGTAAATCTGGGAAATCCAGGTGAATACACAATCTTAGAATTGGCACAAGCTGTGCAAAACATGGTAAACCCGGATGCAGAGATTAAATTTGAGCCACTACCTTCTGATGATCCCCGTCGTCGTCAGCCTGATATTACTAAAGCTAAAACCTTGTTAAATTGGGAACCTACCGTTTCTCTCCAAGAGGGGTTAAAACTAACAGTAGAAGATTTCCGCGATCGCGTCAAAAGCGATGTCAAAGATTTAGCCTCCTGAGCAGTACCGACGGGTGGCTCTAAAGTTTTGTGCAGGCTTACTTTATTCGTCGCCTGTACTTTCAGTAGCTGGGTTTACCGGCAGTGTATAAGTGTCATATTGACAACTTATTTTTGAAGACTAACCCCAAAAAAGCGAGGAGTTAAACTAGATGCGTGTTTGCGTAATTGGAACTGGTTACGTTGGTTTGGTTACAGGCGCTTGCTTGGCTCATATTGGTCATGACGTAATTTGCATAGACAATAACGAAGAAAAAGTCAAGTTAATGAAGTCTGGGCAGTCGCCTATTTTCGAGCCGGGACTGTCAGAAATTATGCAGTCTGCTATTCAAACCGGAAAAATCCAGTTCAGCAGCGATCTTGCCGCAGGAGTCGCTCACGGGGAAATTTTATTTATTGCTGTAGGAACACCACCATTGCCTACCGGTGAAAGTGATACCCGTTATGTCGAAGCTGTTGCTCGTGGTATCGGAGCTAATCTCAATGGTGGTTATAAAGTGATTGTGAATAAATCTACAGTACCCATTGGTTCAGGTGACTGGGTGCGGATGATTGTTCTAGATGGTATTGCTGAACGTCAGAAAACACTTGTACCAGCGGGTGGGATACCAAGTGATGAAGTATTACCGGAGTCCGTGGCTCAGTTTGATGTAGTCAGCAATCCAGAGTTTTTGCGTGAAGGTTCGGCTGTCTACGATACCTTTAACCCAGATCGGATTGTGCTAGGTGGCAATAGTCAAAAAGCGATCACCTTAATGCAAGAACTGTATACTCCTATTGTAGAACGTAAGTATGCTGCTGACCAATCCTTACCTCCAGTACCAGTATTAGCCACAGACCTGAGTTCGGCAGAAATGATCAAGTACGCCGCTAATGCCTTTTTGGCAACCAAGATTAGTTTTATTAACGAAGTTGCTAACATTTGTGATCGCGTCGGTGCTGATGTCACCCAAGTAGCAAAAGGTATTGGACTGGATTCCCGTATTGGTAAAAAGTTTTTACAAGCAGGTATTGGTTGGGGTGGTTCCTGCTTCCCTAAAGATGTTGCTGCACTAATTCATACTGCTGATGATTATGGCTATGAAGCCCAGTTAATGAAAGCCGCCGTCAGTGTCAACGAGCGCCAGCGCTTAATTGCTCTCGAAAAACTTCAGCAAGTTTTAAAAATCCTTAAAGGTAAAACTGTCGGACTTCTAGGACTGACATTCAAGCCAGATACTGATGATATGCGGGATGCTCCAGCACTCAATCTGATTGAGCAGCTAAACCGACTAGGAGCCAAAGTCAAAGCCTATGACCCAATTGTTTCTCAAACAGGTATGCGTCATGGTCTCTCTGGTGTATTAGTGGAAACTGATGCCGAACGTTTAGCTGATGGCTGTGATGCTTTAGTACTTGTGACTGAATGGGAGCAATTCAGCAGTTTAGACTATGCAAAAATGGCAAAATTGATGCTTCACCCCGTGCTGATCGATGGTCGTAACTTCCTAGACCCTGAAACTATGGTAAGGGCTGGGTTCCAGTATGTAGGTGTAGGAAGATAGATAATTACTAATTCGTAATTCGTAATTCGTAATTTGTAATTAAGAGGGACACAGCAACCACTGACTTAAACCTAAAAAATCAAAATGCCGTCCAGATAACTCTAGGCGGCATTTTATTAACGGGCAACAGGGAACAGGGACTGTCTGTGACGGGGGATTAAATCCCCCGTCAAGACTTGCCACCTATAGGTGGGGGACTCAGACCCATTGGTGGTGAGAGGGAACGAACGGACAAACTGTTGCCTGTTAAGAGTTCCCTCTCCCGTTGGCGCAGCCTCTCGTAGAGAAGGGAGTTGATGTATTTTAAATCTTAAGCAAGCACAGAGGGAAAGTTGTTCTTAATCCTTGTGCCGCTTGGTGCAAAATAAGTATATCAAGAGGTACTTGGAATACGTTCAATCTCAGCATATCCACTGAAAATTAGCTTTTTACCTTCAGTTTCTAAACGATTGAGCCGCATTTTCACCCCATCTAGGTCAAAGCGATCCAAATCAACCATATTATCTAGAATTTCTGCCAATGCCATGCTCAAAGTTTGAGATATTTCTCGTTGTGCTTCTGGCACAGAGTCAAGTTCGATTTGAGGATCTTTAAAGGAAATGCGTCGCCGCCGTTCAACGGCTATGGTTAAGGTCATACTCAATGGTACGAGTTCGCCATTGTTTAAATCTGCCTTTGCCGCCATCTGCAAGCGATTTCCGGGCAACAATTGTACCTGGACATCTGTAAATGAAACTGGTTGACCGCCAGATAATGCTGTCAAAGCAGGTACTGAGAGATTGACCAAACGCTTTTTCACCAATTCCGCATTGAAGGCTTGGTTAATGCCTGCTTCTGACAAAATTACTTGAGCGATCGCCTGAGTAGGTTGCTTGAGATTCAATTTACCACCCAGGACTGCTCCAAAGTCAATGGCAACCGCATCAGTTTCAAACGACATCTCCTCTACCGCGAACTCTCTACGGATGACCAAGCCACGACCACTCATTTTGAAGCTATCAATGCTGCCTTGCAAGAGCTTGCTGGAGGGATAGCAGCGCACAAAGACTTCTACTGACTCGCTTTGGGTAAACAGGTGGCGAATCGTTTGGCTCGCGACTGTGTTGAGCATCCTCTCTCCCCAGTCTGTGCCTTTTGGATCTGTTAAACCAGTAAGTCCGCCGAACATTTGGTTTTAGTCTCTAGAAGTTCTTTGTACTTTTGTAACAAACTGTGAAGAATACAGCAAGCGATCCCGTGATTAATTGTGCTGATAGGTAAACGTAGGATGGCTGATGGTTATGATTTTAAGTATCAAATATTACTCATGTTACTTTTGAAATTGTGGATGGGAATAATTGAACTAGTTTTATGAGTAAAATTCTTACCAGTACTAAGTATGACACAACTAAACATTTTAGAACTTGCCAAGCAGGGTGATGCAAACGCGATTAACATTCTGGTAAGTCAGTGGTTAATCAAATTTTGGTTTACATTGTCTTAGCGGGTAATCCAAATAAATCAGGGAAAGATATTTTGTCAGAATTACAAGCTGCGAACGTCAGTCCTGCTTCAATCGATGCGATCGCAGCTAATATAAAATCGTTACCATCTTTAGAAAGCTTACTTGAGCAAATTAATAGTGACTTTGCCGTACCCTTAGTGGCTCAGTATCAAAAAATGGCTCATCTAGACGGGATAATTACACCCGCAGAAGCTAAGGTTATAGATTTTATTAACAAAAAGTTAAGTTATGATTTAGCTGTAATTAAATAACCTAAATATTGGTGTTAATATTTTTACCGGATGCGATCGCCTTCAAGATGCTCTCAGCAAAATTACATCCGGGCGAGTTATATCTTTGACTTCTTACGATTTAATTCTCGAAGTTCTTTTTTATGCAGCTTCATTGTAAATTCATATAAGTCAAGTAAAAATAACTGCAAAATGCATAAAAATAAAGTGAGTCGGGTAATTAAAACCGACTCATTTACTTTCCTCGTGATTAAGAGTTATTCGAGGAAATTAGAAGTAAGCCATTGCTTATTTAACAAGCACTGATGTTGTAAAGTGACTTCCACTTTGACAGATAATTAGGAGTGACTTTCAAGTGGGTTGGCAATATATTTGAATGTTGGCTCAGAGTTCCAAGGGCCACGCTCATCTTTACCATTACCGTTTGTAGATAGGTTGTAGTAAAGATCTACAGTTTCATCAGGCTGAATATTGCCAAACAAAGGATCAGTCAATTTATCCAGTGAGTCGAGAGCCTTCATAAACATCTGGGTATGAGAAATTTCTCTGGTTAACAAATGCACTAAAGTCTCTTTAGTTTTTTGGTCGGTTGCTAGCTTAATTAGTGATTCGTAAGTCTGACGAGCGCCAGCTTCAGCTGCAATGTTAGCTCTCAAATCACGCACTACATCCCCGCCTTCATTTAGGTAAGTTGCCGTCCAAGCACTACCTTGACTGTCTAAAAAATGAGGGCCCATACCTCGTACAGCAAATAGAGTGCTTTTATAAGCCTCTGTTTGATCTACATTCTTAGTATGACCTTCAATGAGCTTACCAACCATCTCTAAGTGGCCAAACTCCTCAATGGCGATATCTTGGAGCATGTCTTTAATGCCAGGATTTTCGACATGAAAAGATTGTACCCAATATTGGAGAGCTGCTGATAGTTCTCCGGTTGCTCCCCCAAATTGCTCAAGTAACAATTGAGCAAAACGAGGATCGGCATCACCCACATTTACAACATGAATTGGCTCTTTTTTATGGAAAAACATACAATCTCACTTCAATTATTTTCAACACAATAACGGGTTATGGGATGAACTCAACTTTGCAATTTCCCATCTAATTAACCCAATTTATATGCAGCACTACTAAGATACTTTTGATAGTATTAGTGGCCTATTTTATAAATTTGGCTTTCAATGAAATGAATGAAAGCCTTTGCAGCTTACCTTATCTATAAACCTTGCTTAAGACCTACAAAATAAGTGCAAGACAATACCTAGTAGATGCGTTCCCTACAAGATAACTACTAGATATTACTTTAAACTAGGCGTTACTGCTTCTAGACAATAAGCCCCAAAGAAAGATGGCAACCATTGCACCAATAACTGCCACAACTAGACCGCCAATGCTTAAACTTGCAGCTGTTAGTTGCAGCGTGCCCGTTTGCAGTAGCGTAAATAAGCTACCACCAAGGAAAGCACCGATAATACCCAAGATCATTGTGGATAGAATGCCACCGCCTTGTCTACCTGGATAGATAGCTTTACCGATCGCACCAGCCAAAAGTCCCAAAATTATCCAAGCAATAATATTCATAACAAATTCCTCAAAAATTTATTTTGCTTTCATCTGTATATAGATTACCAATCCTACTTTGCAATTCTTTCTACCAGATGAGAGAGATATTAAAACCAAAAGGCAGAGAAATTATGCAAGTTAATCTAAATTCAAAATTAGGCGTATTTTTAATCTAAAAATTAATATTTTTGGAATACAAAATCTGTATTTAATGTCTTTGTATTTTGTCTCTGTTAAGAGATTAATCTTGATTTTATTTGGTTTTATATATCTAGCAAAATAAATCCTAATTGTGAGCAGCGGTAATTAGTCATGCATAATGGCTGTGCCACTATCAATATTATTCTATTAAGTATTTTTAACTTGAAGTCAGGTTACGAGAAAAAGTTAAAGGATAAGGGTTAAAGGTTTTTATTTCCCCTTTCTCCCTTAACCGAAAAGTATTGGTCTTTTCCCTGTTATAGTTGCCAACCTTTGCTTAAATTGCACGGGAAAATTGTTTATCTCGGACTTGATTATGTGTGTCAAATACGACAGCAATATTTCTTACTAGTAGCCTACCGATATCTGTAATCTGGATATGGTTACTTGAGACACTGACGAGTCCATCGGCTGCTAATGGCTTCAGTACTTCTATCTCCTGAGCGAAGTAATCATCAAAATTAATATGATATTTCTCTTCTATATCTTGCTTACGCAGATGAAAGTGAGACATGATACATAAGATAACATCACGTCGGATCATGTCATCTTGTGTCAAGTTAATGCCTTTACTAATAGGTAAAGTAGATCCTGCGATCGCTTGGTAATAATCTTTTAACTGCTTGTGATTTTGGAAATAAGCTTCATTTAACATACTAATGGATGAAACACCAAACCCCAAAAGTTCTGTACCTGCGTGGGTGGTGTAGCCCTGAAAGTTGCGCTGGAGGGTGCGATCACGTTGGGCGATCGCTAGTTCATCGTTAGGTTTGGCAAAATGATCCATACCAATGAATACGTACTGACTATTTGTCAATTCCTCAATAGTCATTTTGAGAATTTCTAACTTTTCTTGTGGTTGCGGCAATGCTTCTTGAGGAATATTTTTTTGTGCTGGCTTCAACCACGGTACATAAGCAAAGTTAAAAACAACTATGCGGTCAGGATCTAATTGAATTGTCTTTTTCACTGTCTCCTGAAATGTCTGGAAATTTTGATATGGTAAACCATAAATTAAATCTACATTTACACTTTCAAACTTAGCTGCTTTGATCCAATCCATGACATCAAACAGCATTTCTTCTGGTTGTACGCGATTCACAGCTACTTGTACTTCGCGGTTAAAATCCTGGATACCAAAACTAATACGGTTAAACCCAATTTCTCTCAGAAAGAAAATATAGTTTTTATCGACATAACGAGGATTAATCTCAATTGAAATTTCTGCTTGTGGATCAATACTGAAGTATCGATTAATGTTCTTCCATAAAAATTCTACTTGGTCATGATCCAAGTAATTAGGTGTACCACCACCCCAATGGATTTGCAGTACTTTTCTATCTGAATCAATCAAGGCTGCCATGTTCTTGATTTCTTGAACCAAGAACTCTACATAAGGTTGAGCAATACTCTTGTTGTTAGAAATTACTGTATTACAGCCACAGAAGTAGCAGGCACTCTGACAAAAGGGGATATGGAAATATAAAGATAGAGGAGATTTTCTTTGATTCGAGGCGGCGATCGCGGCTTGAAAATCAGTGACGCTAAACCCTTCTTTTAACTCTGTAGCCGGTGGGTAACTGGTGTATCTGGGTGCAGGAGTATCATATTTTTTGATCATATTTAGATCAAATTTGACACTAGGTAGTAGAAAAACCATCAAAACCTCTTAGTAGTTAGTTGTATAGGTAATAGCAAGAAAAATACTTTCATCTTTGTGCTTTTGTGATTAAAAAATCATTTTTGAACCACTAAGGCATTAACAAAAATAGGGTTACTGCTGTTTATTTTAAAGATCAGCAGCAATCCATGATGTGTTGATTTCAACCAAACAGGCTAATTTGTAGAAAATTAATTTGCTGTAGCGATTTCGATAAATTGCCTAAAAACTTGGCGAAACAGTCCCTATCCACAACTCCTTTAAGAAAACATTTCATGAATCCCACATTTTCTGCCGCTGTGTGAGCTTGTTGTGTGCCAGAGCGCAGTTTGACAGCTAAATCGCTACTCATTTTTGCTTCCTTCATGTTCAAGCGCAAGGTTTCAAGGCAGCCACCGACTCAATATGGCTGATAATCCACAGTCCAGAGTTAAAGGATTGTTATTCTAGGTTTAGAAAGGATCTGCATCATTCTATCCAGCAAGTAACACTGCCTATACAGATCCCAATCATTTTTGTTTTTCTCTCACAAAATTATTTAACTACCAATATCTGCATCACTATAAAGCTATTAATATTTCTTTATATTGTTTAGGTAGGGATTAAAGGCTGCAAACCTAGATTATTAGGTTATTTATTCTTATTTCCTTTTCGATAATTTAACTGATGTATTTAGTAAGCAATTCATGCTTTTATAGACATAAAGCGATGTAATTGAGTTCATGATTAAGTCTCTCGAAACCCCAGAGCCGCAATTGCTAAAGCCAGGTATTAAAGCACCTGTTCAGGAAACCCTGTTAACACCACGGTTTTATACCACTGATTTTGAAGCAGTGGCGAATTTAGATATTTCTGCAAATGAGACTGAGTTGCGGGCAATTGTTGAAGAACTACGTGCCGATTATAATCGGCATCATTTCGTGCGCGATGAAGAGTTTAAGCAATCTTGGGATCACATTACTGGTGAAAAGCGGCGTGCTTTTATTGACTTTTTAGAACGTTCTTGTACCTCGGAATTTTCTGGGTTTCTTTTGTTTAAAGAATTATCTCGCCGACTAAAAGATAAAAATCCTCTCTTAGCAGATGCCTTCAATTTCATGGCACGGGATGAAGCACGCCATGCGGGATTTTTGAATAAATCAATGGCAGATTTGAATCTCTCCCTAGACTTAAGTTATTTAACGAAACATCGCACATATACATTTTTCCCCCCAGAGTGGATTATTTACACAGTCTACTTATCGGAGAAAATTGGTTATTGGCGTTATATATTAGTGCATCGTCATATACAGGCAAATCCGGAATACCAATTTTACCCACTATTTCGCAAATTTGAGAGTTGGTGTCAGGATGAGAATCGACACGGAGATTTTTTCAAAGCGCTGCTGCGATCGCAACCCCAATTATGGAACAATTGGACAGCGCGTTTGTGGATACGTTTCTTTCTATTGGCTGTATTTGCTACACATACAATCACGGTATTTGAACGAGTAACATTCTATGAATCCATTGGTATACATCCACGTAAATACAATAATAAGGTAATTCAGGAGACCAATAACACTTCCGCACGAGCGTTTCCCTTGATCTTAAACACAAATCACCCGGAATTTTTCTGGCGGTTAGAGCAGTGTTCCGAAAATAATCTGAAACTAGCAGCAATTAGTAATAGCAAACGCTCAAAGATCACAAAATTCCTCCAAAAAATTCCTCCGTCTTTGGCAATCGTTTGGCACATGTTAAGGCTGTACCTGATCAAACCCATTGATACTGAATCTATACGAGAGACAGTTCGTTAATTGTTCAGTTTATTTACATATTTAATTGTATTAATTGTTGACAATTAACACAATTAAACATGTATTACGGTAAGCTACACTGACTAAGCTTGCAGGATTATTTTTGCTTTTTGAGGGCATAACCTAATCTCCAATTACTAGGTTGTTGTAACTGTTCTTTTTTGCCTTGGGCAATTAACCAAACAGCAATTCGTGTATTAAATTGTCCCTTAATTAGGTGATAACCTGGTTGAGCATAAATTCCCTCAATAAAGTTATCACCATCATTCATCAGTTGTCCGCAGTAAGTTTTTTCCCCAGGTATTGTTAAGGTGACAAAATGATCGCTACGATACCCATCGGGAATCATAAATATACCGTAGACGCGATGTCGACCAAACCAAGGCTGAATCACTACTTTTTCAGGAGTAGAGTAGTATTTTCCACTGGTAGAGGAAATAAAGCCCCATGAACGGCAACGAGTAACTGGCGCTTGTTCTGAGATATAAGAAAAGCCCAGAATGCCAACTAAGCTCAGTACAAATAAGATGTAAAATAGTTGTTTTCTCACTTGTTAGAATCCTAGACTAATTCTTTCAAGTTATATTTTAGCGATTTACCCATCAAGAGAGTGCAACTTTGGCAAGTCGTGGAAGGTAAGAATGAGTTTAATATAGTAGAGAACAAGCTCTAAAGTCTCTTATTGTCTAGATTTTGTAATTCGTTTATGTACTAATCTAAGTAGCAATCGCTATATCATGTTCGGTAAATTACTTAAGATTAAGCTTCAATTTCAATCCTCTAATCAAAACCAAGTAAGCACATTTAATTTTGTATTTAAAATTACAGATTATTTTACTGAAGTATTTATAAATCAATAATTTGGTCATACAGCAGTTTTTATGTATTTAGACCCCATATTTCTTTATTTGCGCCTACTCTGCGAGTTCCGTCTTGGCGTATAATCCTTTGCGTCAAATCAAAAAGATGTGGTTTATTTACCTACAAACTGCTGCTTGAATATAGCCTTTTACTTAAGAGTGAAAATTAGTATTGTGTCGCACCAAATTCATAAACTCCTTACGAGTCCGCGCATCTTCCGCAAACACACCGCGCATGGCACTAGTGACAGTCCAAGAACCAGGTTTTTGCACGCCTCGCATCACCATACACATGTGGGTTGCTTCTATTACCACAGCAACACCTTGAGGTTTGAGTAAACCTTGTAACGCATCAGCAATTTGTAAAGTGAGACGTTCTTGCACTTGCAAACGCCGGGTATACATTTCACAAATACGGGCTATTTTAGATAATCCTATTACCTTACCATCAGGAATATAGGCAATATGAGCGCGGCCAATAATTGGCAAAATATGATGTTCGCAGGAGCTAAAAATATCAATATCCCGGACTAACACCATTTCATTAGCATCTTCTGTAAAAACTGCCCCATTTAGTAGTTCATCTAAAGATTCATGATATCCCTTGGTAAGAAACTGCAAAGCTTTGACAACTCGCTTGGGAGTATCTTTTAATCCTTCTCTCTCAGGATTTTCTCCTAATCCAATTAATAAAGTACGCACAGCCTGCAACATCTCTGTTTCAGTAACAGTTGGTAACTGCTGAGTAGATAAAGATGAAACCACTTGAGCAGCAGAATTTACATCGGGACGAATCGATAGAGTCATTATTTTTTATTTCATTGATTGGTATAGATTAATAAATTAGTTAATAGTCTAAGAGTTAGAAATGACTATTAACTAAATTAGACAATCACTTAACACTTTGTAATCATACCAAACATTCATTAAGTTGTGAGTAAATTTGACTAATATCTAACTTTTTACCAATAAAAACTGCTTGGTTTTTAGGTGGAGTCTGCCATTCATCAGCATGTAAGCTATAGCGAGGGCCACTCAGTTGAAAAATATGGCGCAGTTCACTATCACTAAACCACAAAATGCCCTTAGCCCGAAATACATCCTGTGGCATTTCTTCGATTAGAAATTTTTCAAATTTCTGAACATCAAATGGTCTATCAGTTTGGAAAGAAATCGAAACAAATCCATCATTCTCCAAATGATGTGAGTGATGTTCGTGATGATGGTCATGGTTATGATGGTGGTGTTCATGCTCGTGAGTATCTTTAGCATCATTGGCAATATACTCATCTGTTGGAGTTAAACCCACATCTAAAATTAATGGTAACGCCACTTCTCCATGTTTAGTGTGCAGAATTTTCGCACCATTTTTCATATCATGAATGAAATTTTCTACATTTTCTAGTTTTTCTGAAGTAACTAGGTCTGTTTTATTCAGAAGAATAATATCTCCATAAGTGATCTGTTTTAAAGCAGCTTCGCTCTCAAAATGAGCTTCATTAAATGTTTCAGAGTCTACTACAGTTATAATCGAATCAAGGTTTGTTAAATCCCTTAATTCTGTCCCCAAGAAAGTCAATATAATTGGCAAAGGGTCAGCAACACCAGTTGTTTCAATGACTAGATAATCAATACGGTCTTCTCGTTCTAAAACTCGATAAACTGCATCAACCAAATTATCATTGATAGTACAACAAATACAACCATTAGTAAGTTCGACCATATCTTGGTCTACAGAAATTAGTAATTGGCTGTCTATGTTAATGTCACCAAACTCATTTACAAGTACGGCAACTTTTAAATCTTGTTTATTTTTGAGGATTTGATTTAAAAGTGTAGTTTTACCACTGCCTAAAAATCCTGTAATAATGGTAACAGGCATTCCTTTTTTAGGAATATCAAAACTTGGGTTTGAAGTTAACGCCGTGAGTTGAGTCATAATCAATTCAAACTTTCCTAAGTTTCAAATTTTTAGTAGTCGTTAGTAATTGCTAGCAGTAAGTTTTTAAAAGTCATACTAACTAATAATTATTTCTATCGGGTGGAGATGTAATCCGCAGCAGAATACCTTTTTGTAAAACTTCTGGTCGTTCTTGTCGCACTACAATGCCATGATGACTGGCATAATATTATTCAGAAAATTGCAGTATGGCATTAGTACTTTCTAGTAGTAATCAATCACCAAACATTAGACTGAATTTTATTGAGTAGTTAAAGACAATGAAAATCATTATCATTATAACGCAAAAAAAGTTTGATAGTGCAACCTGGATGAAAAAAAGATAGAAGTTTTTACTTTAAGTACATTATTTAGATGATTGCAATGCAAGTCACTATAGAACTGACGTATGAAAACGAAAAATCAAGGGTTTGAGTATTTTTGGTTAGCCTGCTTGTACTCTGCTAAACGTGTAGGAAAGAGCTACACTTGGCTTGACAATCGCTGGGACGATTTTTTCACAAGCCATTCTCGCGCCCGATAAATTCCGTGCTGTTGGCCCGACAAGCATTGCAGCCAAGCCACCCATGATAAATAATTCACAACCAGGCCAACGCAGACAAGTATCTAAAACTGGTAAACCTTTAACAATTTTGATGGGGTAAGTAGCTAAAATATCTTTTAGCAAAGGTTCCGTGGTGACATCGAATTTAGTGCCAGTCGAAAGCCAAATGTAGTCACACTCATGCTGACTATCATCACTACATTCCACGCGCCAATTTTCATTTAACCATTCGGCTTTGACTACTTGACAATTTTCGTCAATTCTGATGTTACCATGACGTATCTGTTGCCGTAATTGGGTAGCGATCGCAGGTGTCATCGAGCCACCATTTCTAGCTTGCTGAATCATCATTACCCGTTGCCCCCAATCAGATTGAGCAAAAAAATCTTTCAGATACTTTGGCCCTAACCAACCCGGTTCAGCGTCAAATAACTTTTCTACTAATTGCCGCCGAATCATCAAATGCACCTTTGCACCACGAGAAATAGCACCCACTGCCAAATGTCCGCTTGTCAAACCGCCGCCCACAATCAATACTCTCTTAGCCATCAACTGTAATTTTCGTAAATCAATAGTTTGTGAGTGGCAAAGTCTATCTTGTGGGTAGGCTGTCTGAATCTGGTTTACCCAATCAGGTATTTGAATTTGAGCGCTACCCGTTGCTAACACTACCCGCCGTGCAATGACTTTTTGCCCATCTTGCAAGCAGAGGCAAAAGCGAGGACGCAAATGATGAGGTAAGGGTTCAATACTCTTAACTGCCAAAGGAATAACTTGCTCTTGCAGCTGCCAAACTCGAATCACATCCTGGCAAAAATCCTCAAATAGTTGTGTCCCTGGTAAGTCATAGGGAGGAAATAACTCATCAAGACGAGATTGGGCAAATTTCCTTAAAGCAAAAGGGTTTGGGTCGGGATGGTGGACGGCAGGGGAGCGTAAACTAGGGATTTCCAAAGCTTTAAATTGGTGTTCCCATTGACTCATCCATCTGCCACTAGGATCAAATACTAAAAATTTCCCCCTAATTCTTTGCCGTTTTTGCAACAGATGGGTAGTCAAGGTTAAAGCATGAGGCCCAGCACCAATAATCGCTAGGTCAATTTTTGCAGGGATAATGGTCATACTAATTCGTAATTCGTAATTCGTAATTAAGGCATAGAGAAAAAGACTTGATAGGGAATACTCTTTTGTCTTTCTCATCCCGTCAGCTAAATCAACATCAAAGCTACTTGTTTGGCAAAGTAAGTCAAAATTAAATCTGCGCCTGCGCGTTTCATGCTAGTTAAGCTTTCCAAAATTACCTGTTTTTCGTCAATCCAACCCATCTGGGCAGCGGCTTTAATCATGGCGTACTCGCCGCTAACGTTGTATGCCGCAACTGGTAAATTTGTAGCTTCTTTTACCCGGTGTATTATGTCTAAGTAAGCTAAAGCAGGTTTGACCATGACGATATCTGCACCTTCGGCAATATCTTGTTCAATCTCTTTTAAAGCTTCTTTGGCGTTAGCTGCATCCATTTGATAAGTCTTTTTATCGCCAAATTTGGGGGCAGAATCCAACGCATCACGAAAGGGGCCATAATAGGCAGAGGCGTATTTTGCAGAGTACGCTAGAATCCCGACGTTAATATAACCTTCTGCATTTAAAGCTTGGCGAATTGCGCCGACTCTACCATCCATCATGTCAGAAGGTGCAACGAAATCTGCACCAGATGCGGCTTGAGACAGTGCCATTTTTACTAACACTTCTACTGTCGGGTCATTTAGGATAGTCCCTTTTTCATCTACTAAACCATCATGACCATGAGTGGTGAAAGGGTCAAGGGCAACATCGGTAATCACAAGAATGTTTGGGAGTGCTTGTTTAATGGCTTTGACGGTTTGCTGTACTAATCCCTCTGGGTTGTAGCTTTCTGTACCTGTGTCGTCTTTTTTATTTTCGGGGATAACGGGGAATAGTGCGATCGCATTAATTCCTAACTCAGAGACTTCTGCTATTTCTTTGAGCAATAAATTTAAAGAATATCGATAACACCCTGGCATAGAGGAGATTTCTACTTTTTGCCCCTCCCCTTCGGTAACAAACATAGGATAAATCAAGTCATCTACGCTCAGAGTCGTTTCCCGCACCATCCGCCGTAGTGTTGTAGTGCGACGTAGACGACGGGGACGTTGGAACGGCTTGTCGGTAGTTGAAGAAGCAGGCAACATAGAACTTAAATTAAAATGATAATCATTATTGTAATGCTTCACAGGGATGTGTGTGAAGTAGCGAGCGATCGCCAACGCCCTCCATCAGTTGGGGAATATTGTCAAACTCTCAGTAATTCCTATATCGGTATCTGCGGATCTTGATGCATAAGGGGACGCAACCCATTTAACCCGGCTGCAATTGATTGCAATTAGTGTTTTAGTTATTTGGTTATTAGGGTTGATTTAGGAACTTTTAAATTAAAACAGCCATAGCCAAACTGGCAAAGTAACCAGCAATAGCATAGCCCCTCCTGCCAAAGCAGTAACTGCTAAGTCCCGATCCAGATTAAAGGTTTCGGCAATTACCAATGTGCCAAATGCAGGAGGCATTGCCATCTGTAATACCATTACCTGGGCAGCGGAACCAGTCACACCAAAAAGTGGTAAAGCAATGCCAATAATTAAGGGAACTAGAAGCATTTTAATTGCCAAAACTGTGCCTACCTGTGGTAATTTGTACCAAGAATTGAGCTTTGAAAGTCGCATTCCAATTAACACTAAAGATAAAGCAACAACACTCCAACCCATTTTTTCTAGAGAGAATTCAACTATATTAGGCATCATCAATTGTCGCAGTACCAAGCCAAAGCCGAAACTCCACAAGGCAGGATTAATTAAGATTGCTTGAGCAATTTGCCTAAAATTGCCAATACTCCCGCCAAAATGAGATGCTAGTGCCACACCCAAGCCGTAAGTTCCAAATAGTGATCCTAGTAAATCGTAGAATAAGGCCCAGCCAAAGTATTCTTTTCCTATCATTGCTAAAGTAATGGGAAAACCCAGATAACCTGTGTTACCCACCATTGCAGCTAAAATCAAACTACCTTGAGTTGGTTTTTGAGGAGTAGTATTTGTGAAATAGACTTGCCCTTTAATTCCTAGCCAAGCCAAAAACGCCCCTAGTAAAATAGCTAAATAAGCGATCGCAGGTGCAATCCAAATCTGCCCCGACAAATCGGCTTGCCGTAAAAAAGCTACGATGCTTATAGGTACTCCCACCCAGAAAAGAAATTGACCTAAACGAGTGGGAACTGCGGTAGGTAGTTTGCGTCCCAAAAGAAATCCTACTAGGACTAATCCCACCAGCTTGACGTATAGTTCTAAGAGATTTGTCAAGATTGCGCCTAAGAATTACAGATGTAAAATGTTACCTGTGATGTTTATTTTTTCCAGTCTACAATTTGTAATGGATATTGAACAAAAGTAGGAGTTGACCTTTGAATAAAGTTGGTTTTTCTGGACAACCGCAAAATTCATCGAGTAGCCCTGGTGACGAGATTCCGGTGGCTTTACGCGATACTCCTGATACAGCATCTAAAATACGATTGCAACCTCTAGTTTTGCTGGTAGGGGGACTAGCAGGGTTTGTTGTGCTGGCTGTAGTTAGTGGTTTTTTGTTTTTCGCCATTGCACCGAAAAAAACAACCGATTCTCCAACTTCGCTAACTCCTTCTGCTACTGTACCAACCTTAAAACCTAGTAATTCTGCCAACCCCCCAGGTAATAAGGACGATGTTATTTTGGGACACTTAGCGTATCCAGAAGCACCTGAGTCAGAACTAGCACCAATTACCGCAGATGGGCGAATTAAAATGCGAAAAACTGCTGCCGAAAAGTTTCGGGCGATGGTGCAAACGGCACGCAGTGCGGGTGTAATTTTAATACCAATTTCTGGCTTTCGCTCCGTGAAAGATCAGGAGCCGTTGTTTTTTGGCATTGGACAAGAGCGAAATCAGACTCCAGCCGAACGAGCTGCTGTCAGCGCTCCTCCTGGTCATAGTGAACATCACACAGGTTACGCTGTCGACATTGGAGATGGAGCAGTACCAGCAACTAATCTGCAAACTAACTTTGACAATACCAAAGCTTATAGATGGCTACAAACAAATGCAGCCCGTTTTGGCTTTGAATTATCGTTTCCCCAAAATAATGCTCAAGGCGTGAGTTATGAGCCTTGGCACTGGCGTTATGTGGGCGATCGCGATAGCTTAGAAATGTTCTATAAAGCTAAAAATTTACAGCCCGCTAAAATACCTCAATCACAGCCTTGATGTATTAAGAAAGTTGGCGGTAAAAAATCAAACTATGTTAAATAATGTAAAAAAATAGATCAGATTGTACTAAGGGCTAAGCCATTTTTTGTAAAGCCCTGCTGGCATAGCTGCACTTACCGCGTAGCATCTTATAGAGAAGAGAGGACTAAAGTCCTCACTACAAAACTATTCATTTTTATTCCCAGTCGAAGCAGGAGCATCTGATGATGACGGCTGAGATTGCTGTTGAGAACGACGCAAACTATTTCGCAACTTGTTTTGACTTGAAGATGGGGCTGGCTCTGTCCTCCGCCGTCGCCGATTTTCAGTTGGTTTTGGTTGGGTTGATGAATTATTAGTCACAGGTTTAGGTCTCACTCGACGTAGAGATTCTCTGACATTTCTCTGTGGAGTACGGGGTTTTGACTCTGTGGGTTTTGCTGTCGCTGCACTAGGTGCAGGTGTAGATTGCCTCTGCCTAACTCTAGGTGGTCTAGGGGTTTCTGGAGGAACATCCATAATAGTTGATGTCGTTGCCCGCCGTCTGCGTCTTGGAGTTTCCTCTGCTGAATTTGTATTTGCAGTTGCTGCTTGTTGTTTTTTCTCTTGTGCTGCCCGTTGTTTTCTCTCTTGTGCTTGTCGTCTTCTTTGTTCTTGGAGTTCACGGTGTCGCCGAGAACCTTCAATAGCATATTCAGTAGAAATTGACACTCCCTGTCTACCACCAGTAGCAGGTTTTAATTTCCAACTGCGTGCTTGCCTGATAGTCTCTTCATCTAAGGCACTGTTGCCACTGGAATTAACAACACGCACATTGGTAACATTACCTTTAGCATCGGTATCAACAGCTACCTCAACTTTACCTTCGATTCCTCGTCGTCTAGCTGATTCTGGATACTTGGTACCGCATTCACGGCAAGCTGCGCGGCCATTCCCTGAACCTGAAGAATTGCCATTACTTGATGGTGTTTCTATTTTAGCCGGGCTTGGTGCTGTAGATATTGTCCCACTGCTTCTTGGCCGTCTATTACTAGTACTTGAATTTACAGCAGTGTTAGAGCCTGTGCTACTACCTTGATTAGACTCAACTGCATTAGTATTATTACTGCTTCCTTCAGTAGCTCTAGAGTTTCTCAATCCATTCAACAACCCTGTCAATTTTTCACTACTTTGGTTGACCGTTGGAGACGACTGCTGGGTACTGGTAGATTCAGATGTTAGTACTTGAGGAGATGTGGCTGCTGGTTGTGGTTGTGTAGTTGATTCTTGATTTTGGACTGGAGGCGCTTTGGCTGCTGGTTGTGGTTGTGTAGTTGGTTCTTGATTTTGAACTGGGGCTGTTTCTAATTTCAGAGGCTGTTTCTGTTCAATGACAGGGGGTTTAAAAGGAGTTGGAGTGATTGCTTGATTTTGGGGTTGAGGTATGATTGCCGTTTCATTTGTATTACTAGTATTTTCAGCAACCTTTGCTGAAGAAGTTTCTGTTTCTTGTTTGATCTCATCTGGTGGCTTTTCTATTTCTAAAGTCGGAGAATCAATTATCGTCACTTCTATTGGTTCATCTTCTACTTCAGGCATTCTTCTCCCAAGATTAAATATACCTAGGGAAAGTACGCCGATATGCAAGGCTAGCGAACCAATCAGACTGTAAATCAGAAAAGACTTAATAGTCTCAGCTTCTTTGGAACGCTGTTCAACAGCTATGCCTGAAAAGGTCATAATTTATTGCAACCTAATCTTAGTAACCTAGACATACTAAAATGCTTAGATAGAAATATCAAGTAATCGATAATCACCTAATTAGGTTCCATAAACCAAAATAAAATCTCTAGAGAGCCTTGATTGGTAATCCTCTCAAGACAAATAATTGAAAAACATTTGCATAATACTTTACAGACTCTTGACAAAGAGTGTCAATTTACATCAGGATTTCTGGTAATCTGTCTGTTATTGATTCATTAATGAGGCTTTAAATGGGAATTAATAATCTGTTTACAGCTGGCGGCGTGGTGATGTTGCCGCTGCTGGGGTTTTCTGTGTTGGCGGTGGCCCTAATTATTGAGCGTATCAGGTTTTGGGTCAGAATCAATAACCGTCAAAGCCGTGTGGTCAGAGAGGTATTGAATCTCTATCGGCTAGAAAACGTAGTTGGTGCAATAGATAAATTACGGCAAAATGCAGATTTACCCCTGGCACGCATTTTTTTGGCAGCATTGGAATTAGAAGAACCGAATCCAGAAGAATTTCGTTTGGCATTAGAAAGTGAAGCCCAAGCTGAGATTCCTTTACTCAAACGCTTTCAAAATATCTTTGAGACAATAATTGGTTTAGCTCCATTATTGGGTTTGTTAGGTACAGTCTTAGGTTTGATTACTTCCTTTGCATCGTTAGATATTGGTGATGTGGGAGGTACAAAAACAGCAGGTGTGACTGCTGGGATTAGTGAAGCTTTGGTATCCACAGCATCAGGATTAGTAGTTGCTATATTTACACTTTTATTTGCCAACTCCTTTCGGGGATTGTATGTACGTCAAATAGCACTGATTCAGGAGTATGGGGGACAACTAGAGTTACTTTACCGCCGTCGCTACGAACGAGGAGAGAAAAGTTATGCGTCTACCAGATGAAGCAGATATACCAACGCAGATCAACATTGTGCCAATGATTGATGTGATATTTGCGATTTTGACGTTTTTTATCATGTCTACGCTGTTTTTAACTAGGTCGGAAGGATTGCCAGTGAATTTACCGCAAGCGGCAACAGCAAAACAACAGCAAGTTTCTACTAAAGTTACGGTAACAGTAGATGACAAAGGACAGGTAAGCCTGAATCGCCAACCAATTCAGATTAATAATTTAACCAAGCAAGTAGAGGCTTTAATTGGCTCTGACTCAGAAGCTTTAGTGATTATTAATGCTGATGCTAAAGTTGGTCACGGTCAAGTAGTAGAGATAATGGATAGGTTACGTCAGGTAAAAGGGGCAAAATTAGCGATCGCCACCCAAAAGCCTTAAATTAAAAGTTGTCAGTTGTCAGTTGTCAGTTGCTAGTTGTTTTTGCTCCACTGACCACTGACTACTGACCACTGACTACTAACCACTAACCACTGACAAAACCCTATCCCACAAGTGGTGTGGAGTTTTTATTCCATTGCTTTAATTTGCTGATTTGCTGCTGTTTGCGCTCTTTGCATTGCCTGCTGTAATGGTTGTTGCCCTAACAAGGCGCTGACAAATTGATTATCAAAGTTATTGACGATCGCAGTTGGATACTTTCCTACCTGCCAAGGTGTAGCATAATCTATTCCGGCTACCAAAGGCGATCGCAAGGAGTCTTTGTCATAACCCAACTTCTGAGCTACCGATTTACGTGTTGGCAATGCAAACCCTGTCCCTGTCCATTTTTGCATTCCGGCTTTACCAGTAAGGTAAGAAATTAATTCCCAGGCTGCTGCTTTGTGTTGTGATTGTTTATTCATCACGTAGGCAACTGTAAAGACCATTGTACCTTTTTTATTATTAATGGTTGGTATTTCTGCGGTAGCAAACTTGAGTTGAGGAAAGGTTTCTTGGAGGTAAGGAATTGCCCAGTTACCTTCAATGACCATTGCCACCTTACTTTGACCAAACATTTCACTACCTGAGTTAGTTCCAACATCAGATTTTTGGGCAGAGGTACGGTCTTTTTTATACTGGTCTACCACTAACTGTAATCCTTGCAAAGCGGCTGGACTGGCAAAAGCAGCATTACCGTTTTGGTCTACCACTTGCCCACCAAAAGCTATAATTTTGTAAGCTTGACGCGCTAATTCTGGGCTGACACCAAAGCCGTATCTGTTCAGTTTGCCTGTTAATTGTTGGGAATAATTGCGTAGTTCATCCCAAGTAGTCGGCGGATTACTCAAACCAGCAGCAGCGAAAGCTGTTTGGTTATAAAACAATGCGAGGGTGGAATAGTCTTTAGGCAAACCATAGATTTGGTTTTGGTATTTGAAACTGTTTAGTAGGGTAGGCTCAAAGTCTGCTAAATCAAATTTTGGGGTGATGTAAGCATCTAAGGGTTCTAGAACATTTTGGCTCATTAAAAAAGGAGCTTCTAAGGCATCGAGATAAAAAACATCGGGAGCAGCCTCTCCAACCAAACGGGTTTTGATGACATCCATGTATTGGTCGGAAATCACTTCATATTTGACTTTGATTGTGGGATGTTGCGCTTCAAAGTCTTGTAATACTTGTTTTAATAGTTTTTGCTCCACCGGGGAACCTCCCCAACCACTGAGTTTGATGGTAGTTGCGGTGGGGGCTGATAATTGTAGGCTATGGCAAGCAATAATAGTAATTGCGATCGCAATTACTAGTCCCAAAAATTTCAATACATTCTTTGTGATCACAAACTAATGTAAAGTCTCTTTTACCTTACTTGTAACGGTTTTTCCAGCGATTTAAAGTATACTTTTGTAGCTCCTAATTCCTAGCCTACGACATTTTTCACATACCCTACTTATTTAATAATCTGGCATTGCTGAAAGAGTGATGAATTTTTGCCAAGGCGAAAATCCGGTTGATTGGGGACTTTGTGATAATGGAAGATAAAGCTATTTCCGTTTCCCTACAACATCAATATATTCCTATGAGTATCAAAGAACTTTTACTACAAGAAATTGAATCTTCTCCCGATTTCCTCCTAGAAGAAACTCTTGATTTTCTACGCTTTTTGAAAACCAAGCAAAAAACAGCAGATTCAGATACTCTAGCTCAACCAGAAGAAAACCCGACAGACAGTTCTCAACTACCTTACCATCCAGCTTCCGGCCGTTCCATCCTCAGACACGCAGGCACTTGGGCAGGTGATGACTTCGATGAGTGTCTTCAGGCTGTTTATGCGACTCGTGGTAAAGCCAAGTTCGATTATGACTTAAATCCTTATCAACTATAATAATTTATTTATTGGGCTTATGAGATTTTCCATCGCGTCTGCTAGTAGTAGCTTCATTTTGTTCGATATACTCGGTAATTAGCCGCGCCATCACGTCTGTCATATCTTCACCCCTCAATCTACAGGCAGTTTTGAACTGATAACGTAGTAATTCACTGATCTTGAGTTGCTGTTCTTTCTGTAGTGTGATCTGCGATGCTACTACACTCACACTTGTAACCGCCATTGCTATCATTGATGGAATTAGAGGTATCCAACCAGATAGCATAAAGAAGATAAGGCAAATTATATATAGGCTTGCTGTAGCCCCTCCTGTAGCTATTAGCCAATATAATGTTCTTTGCAAGCGCCATGTTAACAACCCCCCTACCAAAGACCAGCCCCAGACCCATAAGAATACACCCCACTCAGGCCAGTACCAGATTAAAGGTCGCCCATCCAGCACTGTACTAAGAAGCTGACTAGCTATCTGTGCATGGATTAAGACAGCTGGCATTCTAGCTGGTTGCTCTGCTGAAGCGCTATAGGGTGTATATAATCCCGGATGTAAACTGGCAGCATTTATGCCAATAATTACTAGCCGATCTTTCACCCAATTGGGATTGAGTTGATTGTTTAGGACTTGTGTGAGAGTGACTTGCTGGGCTAGGCGATCGCTTTGGCGGTAATTTAAGAGTATTTGATAACCACGAGCATCTAGACCCTTGTAGCTACCAGAATTTGGTTCGAGAGTTTGGAAGGTAATTTTACCTAAATTAAAATTATCTGCTGCATAAGGAAAATCTATTTCTAAACCTTGTTTTTCTAGATAACTAACTGCTGTTAAAGCTGCAAATGAAAATGAGGTTGTACATTTGTTATCTGTAGAGTGGGCAAATAATAAAGCACGGCGAACAATTTGGTCTACCTGGCTATCAGGAATCAAATCGCTATAGCCTATATTGCCTTGATTAAAATTAGGCGGCGGAGGAATTTCTGATCTGCCTGCACTGCTTAACAAGCAGGTGCTAATGATGTTATTTTGATTTTTTAGACCTGTGGCCAAATTTTTTTGTTCTGGTCTATAAAGATTTAGACCAATGACACGGGGCTGATAAGACTCTAATTTTAATAACAGCTGATTAATTATGGTGTCTGACAGAGGCCATTTCTCGCGTGCTAGATCCTCTTCAGTAATAGTGACTAGTAAAATACGAGGGTCAAGTGGTTCTACAGGACGCGATCGCAGCATCTGATCATAAGCTTTTAATTCCCAAGCTTGTAGCACTCCCAATTGCCGCATCGCCAGAGTCAAAAGTGTTACTACTACACTTATAAGAACAAGCCTCTGCGGTGACAACATCTTTAAAGGAACTGGCAGATGTTGTTTCAGCCATTTATCATTAAATACTGTCCCATATATTAAATTGCGTAAACGTAACCTAGAGTTCTCTACGCGCACGATACCTGAAAGTTTTAAGTGGGACTTAACCACCGACTGTTTTTCATCAATGATGATGTGCTTTCCAGAAATGATTTCGCGGTATATATTCAAAACACCAAATAGATTGGGTGCCCTTTTGGTCAACATATCGCGCACAAACTGTAAGTTATTGTCTCGCTCACTCATCCCACCAAAGAATGTGCTGCTAACAACCTTATCAACATCTTTCTCATTAATATTCAGTCGTGGCGACTTAGCTAATTTTTCCCTATCCCCTAAATTTGTCACCAAAGCACCACAAAGACGCTGCGTTAAATAAGGATGCCCCCCCGTCCACTTCAACACCCACCGCAAAACTTGTCTAGCCTCATCATCCGGTAAACCCAAACCCTCAGCCAGGGGTAAAGCTTCCTCAAAGGTAAAATCAGTCAAATCCACCCGCGTCCCAATATTAAACGGCGTGCGTTTGGCATCCCTAATCAAATCACCAGGAGTGGCGACTCCCATCAACACAAAAGACAAACGGTTAAATTCGACATTAGTTGCACGGGCAACATAGAGATAACGAATTGCTGTAAAAAAATCATCTGTAAAATCTAAGCTGAGGGTGGAATCAATTTCATCCACAAACACCACTATTTGCCCCTCAACTTCAGCCAATAACACCTGCTCAAAAAATAACGTTAATCGTTGCGAAACCCCTAAATGCTCGTGTTCTTGCCACCAACTCACCACATCCGTATCCAACATGAGTTGGTCATCTAACTTCACCAAAAAGCCAAAATACCACTGTTCGGCGGTGACATTTGCCCCCAATTCCTGGAGGTCAACAATCACCGCTTTAATGCCCTCTGCTGTCAAGGTTTGAGCAGTGCGTACCATCAAACTCGACTTACCCATCTGGCGCGGCGTAAGAACATAAGTAAAAATTGCCGACCGACATAAACCCAACAGTTCCTCATCAGCTTGGCGGGGAATGTAAACACCACCCCCAGCCTGCACCGTCCCGCCTACAGTGTAAATAGTTGGTTCACCCACGCAGATTCTCCCGAAAATAATCGGCATAAAGTTGACAACGCGGCAAAACTATACGCCCCTGTCGCCGCACTAAACCCGCACCCCGCAACCGAAAGAAAACGCCTTCATCTTCGCAAGTCTGCTGACGAATTACCTGAAGCATCCCTTGCACTAATTCTGGTTTGTTATGTAACCGAAACAGATGATTTCGTAGATGATTACTAAAAGGGCCTTTATCCGCCGTAGCATGAGCAAATACCTCAGCACTAGAGAGGCGCTGGCTGGCAATTTCGTAGAGTGCCAAGCGCACCAAATAAGGATGTCCATTTAGTAACGCCATTAATTGCCGTTCTTCACTGGGATTGAGGGGGGAACCATGACGACGATTCAGGTCAGCTACCTGTAAGGCTGTAAAATCTTCTAAGTCAATTACTTGCCCTACATTAAAGGGCGACTGGTTAAGATTATCAATTAATTGATAAGGTTCTGTGGAAGTCACCAACGCTAAATCTAGTTGCTTCCATACCAAATTAGTAGCGCGGCTATTGTGCCAACTCCGCAGCATCCCGAAAAAATCTGAGCGAAAATCAGTATCAAATACCCTTTCCACTTCATCCATTGCCAAAACCAGAGGGTTGCCAAACTCTTTTAATAAATAACGACCTACATAACGAGTGCAACGCTGGCTATTACCCAAAGGCATATCCCAATACTGCTCAACTTTATCTGTCATGTCCAATTCATCAGTTAACCAAATGCAGAACTGACGAAAAAACAGGTCAGCATTAGTTAAAGCTGCTTTGTCAAACAATTGAAAATCCAGCAAAGCCACCTGCTTGCCAGCATTCACCGCAGTTTCAATGGTGCGAATTAACAGGGAACTCTTGCCCATTTGCCGCGGCCCTTTAATGGTGATTGTCACACCACGACGCTCAATTGTCTGGAGGGCTAAGGCATCAGAGGCACGTTCTACGTAAAAATCAGATTGACAGTCCATCGTCCCTGATGGCATTTCCAAGCAATCTGGCTGTGCTGAAGCAAAAGGTTGAGGGAGAGTTGACGGTTCACTAATTTGCAGTAAATCAGTTTTAGATTTCTCCTCACTAATCGTCAATGTCCCCCCAGAGACAGCCTGCTTTAATTCATCAATCAGGCGCGGCGTATCTGCTGCATCTTGCCAAAATGCCCAATTAATATGATTTAAATAGGCGCTCAAAGGATACTGAAAAGGCTGGCGATAAGCCAAACGCACCGGCAGAATCACAGGTTTTCCGTCCTGCATTTGGGCTAAATTATGCGCCATCTTAATTTCCGCCTCCACCATCTCACTGTGAACTGAATGAGATGACAGAAAAATAATCAGAAAATCCGCTTGACTAATTTCTGCTTCGATGCGTTCAGCCCAATGCGTACCTACAGACATGGTTTGGTCGATAAAGACTTGATGCTGTGGGGAAAGCGCTTGAAAAACTTGCAGCGCCACGGCTTCATCTGGTTCGGCATGACGCTTGTAGCTGATAAAGATCCGTTTAGTTTGTGGTTTCGGTTCAGCTTGTGGTAAATGATGTCTGCGTTTCAATACCGGGGTGGCAGATTCTGGAATACTCTCTAAATCAATCGCCAGACAACCAAACTCGTAAGCATCCTCATAAGACCTACCCGCCCCTAATGCATCATAAAACCCGACGGCAAACTTAATCGCTGCGCGATCGCCAATTGCCCGATTCATGCCCACTACATAATTAATCTGTTGATGAATCGCTTCGGCTTGCACTTCACTGTAACAGGCGTTTAAGACAATACACTCAATTTTGTTCTGAAATAACTTAAACAATCTAGTCAGTGACTCTGTACTCACTGGTTGCAATTGCCCAGCGTTATTTTCCAAAGCCAAACCTTTATTTCCTCCCCCATGTCCCGAAAAATGGACAATCTCCGGCTCATAATCTAAAAGGGCGCGACGCAAATCGTCAGGACGCACTGCCCATTTTGTGATAATTTCAAACTGTTCGCGAATTTTGGCACGTTCCAACCCTGCCTGAATTTCCCGGACTTCTTCATCCAAGCGCAGCTTTTCCGTATTCGTGGGATTTGCTGATAAAATCAGAATTTTTTTCACGGTGTTATCAACAATTTCACGTAGGGTTTTGATCTGCGTACAGTTCTCTGCCCAATACTATACGAATAATTACTGATAACACAATATAAATGCGAGTAGCACAAAAGGGTGAAATATTCACAGATTTGCGAAAATATTCAACTTTACTTGCTGTTTTCATCATGCTGTATTAAGGCAAGAGACGCGATAAATCGCCGTCTCTACAAAGCTGTAGGGTGTGTTGTCGCATTCAAGGTGCGTTACCCTACTGGCGTGGCAAGGCTAAAATGATGCTTGCGTAACTCCCGGAAATCTTAAACTCGTCAACGATCGCCTACGCCTCATAATTTTAAAACTTTCAGAGGTTGTTAAAATCCGTCCACAATCATTAGAGTGAAGTTAGTAGCCTTGGTGGGATTAACAGTCCTAAAGAAACGATGACCCAACAAACAGAAAGAATTTGTATCCTTGGTGGAGGCTTTGGTGGTCTCTACACTGCCTTGCGTCTAAGTCAGTTACCTTGGGAATCTCCACAAAAGCCCGAAATTGTCCTGGTAGATCAAAGCGATCGCTTTTTATTTTCTCCTTTACTTTATGAATTACTCACAGGTGAATTGCAAACCTGGGAAATTGCCCCACCTTTTGAAGAACTTTTAGAAGGCACTGGTATACGTTTTTATCAAGCAGTTGTGTCTGGAATTGACATTGACCAAAAACGAGTTTATTTACAAGATGGGCCGGAAATTCCCTACGACCGATTAGTGTTGGCTTTGGGCGGAGAAACACCACTAGATATGGTACCTGGAGCCACATCCTACGCCCATCCCTTCCGTAGTATTACTGATGCCTATCGTTTAGAAGAACGCCTGCGAGTATTAGAAGAATCTGACGCAGAGAAAATTCGGGTGGCAATTGTTGGGGCTGGTTATAGTGGCGTGGAATTAGCTTGTAAACTGGCGGACAGGCTAGGAGAAAGAGGGCGCTTTCGATTAATTGAAATCAGTGACCAAATCTTGCGAACTTCCCCAGAATTTAACCGTGAAGCAGCTAAAAAAGCTTTAGAAGCTAAGGGTGTGTTTCTGGATTTAGAAACCAAAGTGGAATCAATTGCGGCAGATACCATCTCCCTAGAATACAAAAATCAGGTAGATACAATTCCCGTAGATTTGGTAATTTGGACTGTAGGAGTACGAGTTGCTCCTGTAGTGCGATCGCTACCTTTTAAGCAAAACCAACGTGGTCAAATCAGCACTACACCTACTTTGCAAGTCCTTGACCATCCCGAAATCTTTGCTTTGGGAGATTTAGCAGATTGTCTAGATGCTGAGGGTCAGCAAATACCCGCCACAGCCCAAGCAGCCTTTCAACAAGCTGATTATGCAGCTTGGAATATCTGGGCAAGTCTTACTAATCGCCCCTTATTACCCTTCCGCTATCAACAGTTAGGAGAAATGATGGCACTGGGTACAGACAACGCCACCCTGACTGGTTTAGGAATTAAACTAGACGGTTCTTTAGCTTATGTCGCCCGTCGTCTTGCCTACTTATATCGGATGCCAACTTTAGATCATCAGCTCAAAGTTGGTTTTAATTGGCTAGTCCGTCCTATTATAGATACACTTTCTCAGTAGCAGATAGTGTGCCCTGATCTCGGAAACTCTCTCACAAGCCAAAATCTCAAATCCGACATTTGTAAATCATAAAAAGTTTGATGGAACGACCGAAAGTTATTCTTGTAGATGCTGTGGGTACACTCTTCGGAGTCAAAGGCAGCGTGGGTGAAGTTTATAGTCAGATAGCCCAAGAATTTGATGTTGAAGTTGCACCCGAAATATTAAATACAACATTTATCGAAAGTTTTAAAGCAGCACCACCGCCAATCTTTCTAGATGCCGAAGCACAAGATATTCCCCAACGGGAGTTTGATTGGTGGCAAATAATTGCCTTGAACACTTTCGAAAGTGCGGGTGTTCTTAAGCAATTTTCCGATTTTTCGGCTTTTTTCAGCGAACTTTACATACACTTTGGCACTGCCCAACCGTGGTTTATTTATCCCGATGTCTTACCATCTTTAGTAGATTGGCAGCGTTCAGGAATTGAACTAGGGATACTCTCTAATTTCGATTCTCGAATTTATTCAGTATTACAAAGCTTAGGACTAAGCCACTACTTCAAATCCATCACCATTTCTACCCAAGCACGTGCAGCTAAACCAGATCCTCAAATTTTTGCCATTGCTTTAGAAAAACATAACTGTCCACCTGAGGCAGCATGGCATATTGGTGACAGTATTGTAGAAGATTATCAAGGAGCTAAAGCCGCTGGACTTAGAGGCATTTGGATCAATCGAAATAAAGTACAACCAGGCAGTTAATAATTATTGGGAGACGCAAAGAAACGGTAGTATCCCACACCTAATTTGGTAAAAATGCCGAACGACTATAAGTCGCGGCTATTAAGAAAAGAACAAAGCCTGCCTAAGCAGGCTATATATACAGTCTTGTTATGGTTAAAAAGTGTACTTATTACGCTCAACCGAGAAACGCTGTATATTAGTTCGCGCAGGCTGACTTAGTTTGTGTAGCGCCAGACTTCCAGTCTGAGATGCTACGTTAAATTTTACACACTAATACTTGTTCTCCTGACGAAATTAATACTTTACCCACTGGTAGAACAGCTAAAGCATTGGTTTGAGCTAAATTAATTAAATTGCCGGAACTGTGACTACCAGAGGCTTGATAAAATTCGTAAAGTCCATCAATTAAATGTAAACAACCCCAAGTGTAAGTTTCAAACTTACCATTTGAGCGCAATTCATCATGCGATCGCACCAGCAAAAACTCTAATTCTCCACCTTGAGCAAGTCCAGACAGTTTTTTGATGGTTGGTTGCACAAACCGCCAAAATGTTACTAAAGCAGAAGCGGGATTTCCTGGCAAACCAAAATACAACACTGAGTTGTATGTAGGAAAATTAGCCACAGTCAGGGGTTTGCCAGGTTTCATCGCCACAGATCGAATGTGAATTTTTGCTTTTAGGGATTCCAGAATTTTGTCAACATAGTCATAATCACCTACCGAAACCCCCCCAGAAGAAAGAACTATATCGGCATTAGCTATGGCATGGGCAATAATTTCTTGCAGGACAACCGGATCATCTTTTACAATACCTAACAATAAAGGTTCTGCTCCGCTTTCCTTCACCAAAGTTGCTAAAGCATACTGATTAGAATCGACAATTTGACCAGGTTGGAGTGGTTGTTCAGCTGTGACTAACTCGTCACCAGTAGAAAAAATTGCTACCCGTGGACGACGGTAAACACATAATTGGGGACATTGTGCCGCAGCTAACACAGCAATGTTCTGGGCAGTTAACTTAATTCCTGCTGGTAGTAGTTGAGTTCCAGCTTGGTAGAAAGCAGCCTTATGTCTGACAAATTCTTGCGGTTTGGGCGCATTGAGGATGAAAACACGGTTTTCCTCTTGGCGTGTCTTCTCTTGCATAATTACAGTATCCGCCTCTGCTGGCATCACCGCACCCGTGAAAATTCGTGCGGCTTGTCCTGGCTGAATCGTAAACTGGGGTTGATATCCTGCGGGAATCTCTTCTACAATTTCCAAAACCGCTGGTTGGGCGCTACTAGAGTGCTGTACATCTTCGTAGCGTACTGCATAGCCATCCATTGCCGAATTATCCCAATGAGGAAAATCCAACGAACTAGTGACAGGCGTTGCCAAAATGCGATCGCTTGCTGCCCATAAATCTACAATTTCTGTATCCTGCTGTTCATCCAACGGTTGTACTAAATTTAAAATAATTGCTTCTGCATCCTTGACTGACAGCATAGTGAATAGCCTTAGACTTGAGTATTTAATTTTGTCAGTTGTTAGTTGTTAGTTGTTAGTTGTCAGTGATGCACTGACTTGTACTGATACTAAGTTGCATTCAGAAATAGTATCTAGAAATGGGGCATTGCTTATCTATCTGAACCCTGAGTTACTATCTTTGAGCGCAACTCGGTATGAGTTTCGACACTTCGGTAAGCTCAGTGCATCGCTACGCGGAAATAGAGCGAAGTCGAGATTCAACTGCCGCGCAGCCGAAGTAGCTTGTCGTAAAGCCTGCGGCATAGCTACGCTTAACGCGGAGCGTCTCGTAGAGAAGTGTTGCCAGTTGTTTTAGTCTGATTTAATACCCACACCATAAACTTTATTAATAACCACTAACCACTAACCACTGACCACTGACCACTAACCACTAACCACTAACCACTAACCACTAACTACTGACAAAACTCTACCTATAATAGAGTTTTTATTTTTCTTTCTGATTAAAAGGCAACTCTGCATTCATCGCGTCAATTTCTTGCTGTTCGAGTTGATTTACTTCTTGAATATAGGGACGGAGAATTTTTGCTAAACGATTGTTATAAAAGCGGTGCAGACTGTGATTAGGCATTGCAGGAAAACCGCGACGTTTTTTGTGACGACCTCCTGCACCGGGATCAAAACTTTCAATCCCGTTAGCGATCGCCCACTCAATCGGTGCATAATAACAAGCATCAAAATGTAAGCAATCTATTTCTTGGAAACTACCCCAATAGCGTCCATATAATCTGTCTCCTTTGAATAAACAAAAAGACATACCAACAGGTTGACGATTATCTTGTTCGTGATATGCAGCAAAAAACAACACCCGATGGCGATAATCACTATGCAGTTGCTCAAAAAATTGTTTTGTTAAGTACTTGCTACCCCACCAGCCAAATTTATCACAAGTATCAGCATAGAATTGGTACATCAAAGAAAACAAAGACTTAGGAATTTCATCCCCAGTCACCGCTTGCAGTCGTAAACCGACTTTCTCAACTGCTTTACGTTCCCGCTTAATATTGCGGCGTTGATTGGCGTTAAACAATGCTAAGTAATCATCAAATGTTTGAAAACCTAGGTTTTCCCAAATATAACTGTGATGTAACCAACTAGTAAAACCCTGTCGTTCCAGCACTGGTCGCCATTCGGGATCAACATAGAGAAAATGACATCCAGAAATTCGATGTTTAGCGCAAAAAGTATCTATTTCATGCACCATCAACGCTGTAATTTCATCTTCATCTTCCCCTGGAGCAATTAAAAATCGATAACCTTCAGCAGGGGTAAACGGTGTCATTCCCAACAGTTTAGGGTAGTATTGTATGCCGAGGCGATCGGCTAACTCCGCCCATTGGTGATCGAACACAAATTCACCGTAGCTATGTCCTTTGAGATAAAGTGGAGCTATTGCTATCAGTGTTCTATCTCGCCACAGTGTCAAGTGATTTGGCAACCAGCCAGTTTTAGCAGTAGCACTTTGTGAAGTTTCTAAATGATTTAGCCACTGCCATTCTAAAAACGGAGTTTTTAGAGGGATTGCTAAAGCATCCCAGGCATCTTGGGGTACTTCGGCGATTTTGTTGATCCAAACGGTAGAGTATCTAGGCTTAAGTTGTTCCATGTCAGGGGAGCAGGGGAAGCAAGGGGGAATTTACAGTAACCTCTTCCCTGCCCCTCCGCCTTCTTCCCATTTCCAATTCCCTTATTTAAGGTAATCTAATCTGCTTATCGTTGCAGACGATAATGCAGGAAGACTTCTTGCTCGATTGTCTCAACTTCTAAAAGCTGGAGTCGGGGAGCTAATTCCCCAAGAAATCCTTGACCTTCTACTGGTGTGGGTGCAGTAGCACCACCTAAGATCAAAGGGCAGACAGTAAGCCATAATTCATCAATCAAATCTAATTCAAGCATAGAGGCTACTAATTCACCACCGCCTAGTACCGCTAAGCGTGTTATATGTATAGATGCCAGATGTTGCAAAGCAGCCAAAGTGTCGATTTTACCTGTTGGTGTTTCAAAAACCAAAATCTGCTCAAATTTTGCAGGACATTCCTGTGCGGAGGTTTCCCTAGTGCCAATAAGTGTCTGTTCGTGTTCTTGCCAATAGTGCGCCCCCGCTGTGTTCGTAAGTAACCAGCGTCTGATTGGTTGCTGAAAAAAGTAAATTTCCGGATTGAGGTTAGCCGATTGTGTAATCACTATATGAATCGGCTGGGTGGGTTTACCCTCCTGTATTCGATGTTGCAGCAGAACTGGTTGTGATACGGCAAGTGTTGTACCGTAGGCACGGAGAGTGCCAGCACCTAACAAAACGGCATCAGAAGTAGCGATTTGTTTTTCGAGATGTGCCTTATCAGCCCCTGAGCCAAACCGAGCAGGCGATCGTTTAAAATCTGCTATCTTGCCATCTGCACTCATTGCCAAAATTACTGTGGTGTGAGGACGATGTTGCTCCATCTGGTTGGTTTGATAGTTTGGATATTTTCCTTGCTAGTGTGTTAATTTCAAAAAAATCTTTGCCTGCAAATTAACTTTTACTGTTTTCATCACTGTATCTATATGCAACATAAGTCACTTTCATCTCTAACCTATGCAATTTTTGGTATAGCATGTTTCTTTTCACATCTTAAACACTTGATATTGTTAGGGGCTGACAACAAAATCTTCATAACTTAAGAAAATGTCTCCTTTAAGTAGGTTTAATTGCATATCTTTGGTGTTGTGGTTTGCAGATGCGAAGTGAGACAATAGATGGCTAAGCCCCGTCAATCATCCTTTCGTCGTATTTTAGTAACAAGAATTTTGCTGTTGTTTGTCCCAGTGTTATTTATAGGACAAATTGTAGCTTTAAATAAGGCGCGTTCCAGCCTGTTAACAACTGCTCGTCAAAATCTCACAGAAAGCGCCGTCACTAAAGGTGAGAAGATAGTTAGTGCGATCGCTAGCCTCAAAACTAACTTGTTAATTGCCAGTCGAACAGCAGTTGTTCAGTCTGGATCACCTACAGAAGTACAAGAATATTTGACTCAACTAGCAGAAATGCCAACTTATGTTGATATTGACTGCTTACAATTAACTAATGTGCAAAATGGCAATGTTATTGCCAGTACCTGTGGCGATAAGGCAATTACAGACTTAAAATTACCTGTTCCTAGTGACGGGATTGATGTTAAGACAATACTACCATCCAAGTCAGGAATAACTGGTCAACAGAATCCACGGAGCCAACTGCAAGTAGTATTATGTGTACCAGTATACAATAAAGCTGGAAAATTGCAGTATGCTTTGAGTCTTAAGTCATCACTGTACAAGCAAACTAAAAATGGGCCAGGATCACTCGCAGGCTCGATGTTAGTAATTGCTGAGGATGGCACAATCCTCGCCCATCCGTCAATAGAACGAGTGGGAAGTAATATTCAAAAACATCCAGACGCTTCTCGACTTCAAAGCGTCGTTAAAAATGCGATTGCTAGGCGCAATAATTCGATCAATTTAACTTTTCAAGAAAATAGAGAATTTGTCGCTGGTTATACGACTATTGCCAATCCAGTTACACAACAACAGGGACAAAAATGGATACTTTTAGCTGTTACAAGTGTAGATAATGCTTTGCTAGGTTTAGAGGAAATAAAACTTATTCTTATCGTTTTGACAGTTGGTTTAATTGGTGCGAGTTTGTTGGCATCGCTTTGTTTGGCTCCTTACCTAGCACGTCCTGTAGAAGAACTGCGAGATTATGCTCTAAATATTCATAGCCACCACACCGCACAACCGATACCCCACAACTTCAGTATTCGGGAATTCAATCAACTGGCACAAGCACTAGATCAAATGGTTGAGAGACTTAAAGCTTGGGCAGAAGAATTAGAAATCGCTTGGAAAGAAGCCAAAACTGCTAACCAAGTCAAAAGTCAGTTTTTAGCCACAACTTCTCATGAATTGAGAAACCCATTAAATATTATTATTAACTGTGTACGTCTGGTTCAAGATGGCTTGTGCGATAGCCGAGAAGAAGAAATGGAGTTTCTCAAGCGTGCAGATGAAACAGCGATTCATTTACTAAGTATTATTAACGATTTGCTTGATATTTCCAAAATTGAAGCAGGTAAGCTCTCAGTAGTTTTAGAACTTATTGACTTGCGGCAATTATTGCAAGATGTCATTAATTTACAATCAGTCAATGTTCAAAAGAAAGGCTTACAGTTAAAAATTGACTTTGGTGATGAGCCAATTTTCGTGAAGGCGGACGCAGCAAAATTAAAACAGGTATTAATTAATATTATCGGTAATGCAACTAAGTTCACCGATGACGGAAGCATCACGATCGCTACAGAAATTAAATACACTGATGATGCAAAATCCCAGGTGATTATTAGTATTACAGATACAGGCTTAGGAATTGAGCCTGCCCAACAACACAAATTATTTCGTCCATTTGTCATGGTAGATGGTGGTACTACACGTAAGGTTGAAGGTACAGGGCTAGGGCTAGCTATTTCACGAAACTTGATTGAACTGATGGGAGGTAGCATTACTCTTGAAAGTGCAGGTCTAAATCTAGGCACAATAGTCAAGATTGTTTTGCCTTTGATTGATATCTCTCCTTTACCTGCATCAATAGAGAAAGAGGGTTTAGAAAATTTAGGTTCCTACCCTACCACTTTAGAAGACTCACTTCAAGACAATTCCACCAAAGTCGGTGAATCTAATAAAACGGAGTTCAATGGAGACAGTTGTGAGTCTTCACTTGAGGAAAACACTTATGAAGTGAGTTTCATACAGCAGCAAGATACTCTTCCAAGCCTTTCATCTGGAAGAACTTGTGCTAAGAAAAAAGGCGAAAGGTAGGGTGTTATTTAAAATACCTAATTTATACTCGTCGTAGCGATCGCACGCTGAAATGAGTGTTGGTTAATTAAACTAAGTGCGATACGCTTTTGGGGTTTTAGGAAAAGTTGTAATAGCAAAGTGCTGACTTCTCAGTTTGCTTTTTGGTTGTTTGGAGTAGAGTGCGATATTTACCAGTTAATAACTATCAAACTCACCACCTTTGTGAATTCCTGATCGGCAGTTACTAAATTAGCTCCAGCTTGAAGTGCAGTGGAAGCAATAATCGCATCTGGAAGTTTTACCCTATATTGCAAGCGAGTTTGAATAATCTGTTTGATTAATAAATTATTGCTAGCTAGCAAATTAATTATCTCTACACGTTTGAGAAACTGTTCAAATAGCTGCCGATCATCTTCAGTCAGTCCAGAAAAGGCGAGAAATTCAATTTGGCTAATGATAGAAATTCCAACCCAATCAGCGTTTTGTAATAATGTAACCAACGTTGCAGAGCCTTGTAATAGAGCGATGATAGCATTTGTGTCGAGGAGATAACGTTTACCATTCATCCCGTAATACCCTCTGCATTGCTACATTATCACCCTCCCAGCTTAAACCTCCTGCTAAATCCGAAAAATCGTAGGATTTCTCTTTTAGATTTTCTGGGATACTAGGGTTTAAAACTATAACTACATCAACAGTCCCAGCCGATAATTCTGTAGGTATATCAAGATGTAAATTTCCTGATGCATCAATTACTGCCGCTAGCTTTAAAACTTTCATATTTTAATAATCTATATATATTTATTTTTAATTATAAGTAAGATCGCACACTGCAAGGAGCATTGCTTATATCACAAGCCAGAGCGAACGTATCTAAATATTAAACATTGATGATTAAGTATTAGTCCCTTAAAAAAACAGCTTGGCCGCCTTGGTTAAGAGATGCTGTTAGAGCAGAGAGAATCTCTACTAATTCTGTGCCCACCCAACCAGATGAAATCACTGGAGGAGTATTCTTGAGAATACAGGTAATAAAGCGATCGCAAACCCGCTGCAAAGGTTCACCTGCTTCTAATTCCAACACTTCTCGCCTTTGATTCACGGGCAAAAATTGATTTCCCTGAGATTCAAATTCACCATGTAGCAAAGTCAAAGGCGAAGATGGCAACATTTCATCAAAAATCAAGCTGCCAAGGTTGCCCACAACTGCAAGCCGTCGTTGTTTATCGGGATTGAGCCAGCAAAGGTGAATATGTGCTTGAAAGTTATTTGGATATGTCAGTGTTACCCATACTAAGTCCGCCAAGCCTGATGGAAAATTGGTAAGTTCCCCACTCTTGTTTTCTTGTAACCAAACCTGACCACTTGCCTGTACTTTCACTGGTATTTGACCCAGCCAATTGTTAAAAATAGCAATATCGTGAATTGCTAAGTCCCAGAGGGCATCGACATCTTGTCGGACTGGCCCTAAATGGGTGCGGGTAGCATAGCCGTAACGTAAATTGCCTAATTTGCCTGCCTGAACTACAGCTTGCCCTTGTTCAACCGCTGGGTGAAATAAATAAGTGTGGTCAACCATTAGGATTAAATGTTGTTGTTCTGCCAATTGGCAAAGTTCCTGACATTCCTCTGAGTCCAGAGTTAAGGGCTTTTCTGCCAAAACATGGTATCCCTGTTTCAGAGCGTCCTTAACTAAAGCATAGTGGGTTGTAGCTGGAGTTGCGATCGCCACTGCTGTCAGTTCTGGCAATTGTTGCAATGACTCCCACTGTGTTGTCAATAATATACTTTCATCTAAGTTAAACTGCTGCTTAACCGCCGCCAATTTTTCTGGATGCGGATCTACTACTGCTACTACACTTACTTGAGAATGTGCCAAAAAGTTCCGCAGCAAATGCACTCCCCAACGCCCAACCCCGATAACTGCGATTTTAATCATTTGTTAATAGTTTAGTTGTTAGTGGTCAGTTGTCAGTTGTCAGTTGTCAGTTGTCAGTCTTTTTTTTCTGGAATATTGCCGATAGATTTTAGGTAAGCGTTTAACTTGGGTGAAAGTTCATCAACGATTGGTTTGAGCTTATTTACTTGCTGTTGTGTCAGCAAATTGCGGGTATAAGCTCTTCGCAACCAATATCCTGTTTCATTTAAAGAGCCTCTGGCAATCCTGACAAAGCGTCGATTATCTTGATAGTTATACCGACCACTGCCCTCTGCTATATTTGCACCAATACTATCAACAGAACGAACAATTTGTTTACCAACTGTATCTTTGGCAAATTGTTCCCATTTGCCAACAATGTTCCAAATCTCATCAGCAAGACTCTCGGCAAGTTGGTAAACCCGCAAATTCTCAAAATCAGACTTTACCATCTCCCACCACTAACAACTGACCACTGACAACTGACCACTGACATAAACATGATTATCAGCAATCAACTGTCTTTTGAGTTCAGGGATTATTCTGATTAGCAATACCTAAAAAAGCTACTTTGGCAGCAGCTTGTTCAGCGGCTTTAATTGAGCGTCCTTTACCTTCACCTAGTTTGTTGTCGTGTAGCCACACTTCAGCGAAAAAACGCTCTAGAGTGCGGTTAGTTTGATTGACTTCTGCGACCCGGTATTCAGGTAAAACTTTAAAGTGTGCTTGAGTCCATTCTTGTAGAGCAGCTTTGTAGTTCAGTCTAGCCGGATCGAGGCGAATTTCTGTTGTTAGTTTTTGAAAGTGCGGGTCTAGCCAGGGGCGAATGAGTTCTAGGTTATTGGTGCTGAGATAAAGCGCGCCCAAAATAGCTTCAAAAGCATCTGCCAATCTTGACTCTTGACCAACTTTATCGCTGGTAGCACTGCCAGCGACGAGCAAGTATAACTCTAAACCATATTCTCTTGCCAATTGAGCGAGGATGCGATCGCTCACTAATACCGAACGAATTGCTGCAAAATCCCCAACTTGACAATCGGGATATTTTTCCCACAACACAACAGCCGCCGCTAATCGCACCACAGCATCACCTACAAACTCCAACTGTTCATAGTTTGCTGATTCAGACACAGTGGGATGAGTCAACGCCAAATCTAGTAGATCCCACTTAACAGGCGCTCCTTTTGGCAGACCTAATTTTCTAACTAAGCTTTCGAGTTGTCGCTGACGGCGTGGATAAACAAGTGTCATCAAGTCGGATGGGGGAATGGGGAGCAGGGAGCAGGAAGCAGGGTAAGTAAAGAAAAGAACTTCTAATACCAATTCGCAATTCGCAATTCGCAATTAAAGAACTTAGATGCAGCAAAGTTTTCAGGGTTTACATCTGTATCAGATTTTTCGTGAAATGGTATAATTCCTAACTTTTAATTTTTGATTTTTGATTCAGTTTAAAAAAAGGGGAGAGAGTTGGACATAAGCCGGGTTCTGTTCTCATAAGTGATTTTCAACACTTTTGAGGGCGATTATCTATCTGGGACGCTTGTTACCAAACGCCTCTAGCGGCTCTATGCTATGGAACTGGTAAAAGACCAACCATAGTTCCTATGACCTTGCTCCCAACCGGGGTTTACCGAGCCAGCGCCTCTCGACGCTGCTGGTGCGCTCTTACCGCACCTTTGCACCCTTACCAGAAACAATTAAAAATGCAAAATTAAAAATTAAAAATTAGTTATCTTACATTTTTAATTGTCCTGGCGGTATCTTTCTGTGGCACTATCCTCACGATCGCTCGCACTGGACGTTATCCAGCAAGTTTGGTCTTTCGGGAGTCCGGACTTTCCTCAAACCAGTTATCATAACTGATCTGCAATCGCCTGCGCCTACTCTCTCCCTATTTCCAGTGTAATCTTGGATGGCATAATCTGTCTTTGTGGTACGGATCACTTCTTTTTATTCCAGGGTAAGGCGTAAGTCCAAAGTAATTTTTTGACAGTGAAAGGGCAATTGATAATGTATACAGGAGGTATGTTGATACCCACAGGTAAACCTACACGCGTCTCAGCGATTCTAATCACCAGCTGGAGTGAAAATTCCAACTCATTTCTTCTATTCATAAAGTCGTTGTACAGCTTTTTTTGCGACTTTTTCAGCCCGGTGATATCAAGTAACGGGGAAGTAGGTTTGTAAATTGCAGATACTGGGTCACGCTCAAAAACATTCTCTGCTGTTACTGCCTCTGAAAGTGTTTTTTTGGGCGCAATCAGACTCGGAACTTGTGGTACACCTAAGTCACGAGTCAAACCTGGTGATTTCCGAATAACTCGACGTGATTGCTTAGTGGTTTCAAATACTAAAGTACTACTATCCCAATCAACATATATAGCAAGATTGTCAGATTTATTTTCAATACTAATTAATAATTCCTTTAGTTCCTCTTCGGGTTTTCCTAGCGAATACGAGGCATTGAGTTTAAAAGAAATTCCAATCTGATCTTGAAGATTTTGTTCTTTGAGTTGATCTTCGACGGTTGCTTTCTTATACGCAAACTTTACTTGATCGTCGATGGATTCAACCATGAGATTAAAGACGTAAGAAACGCCAATAATATAAAGCGTCAAAACCACTAAATTTTGGTCGCTATTTCCTCTCATACTTCAGGATATTAACTCCCTGTACTATTTTTGTAAATTAGATTCATTGAATATCCACTATTTTTAATCACGCTTGATACCTGAAGAATTTTTGAGCCAGCCTCGTCGCCAAAAAAAGAATAGTAACCCACCTGCGATCGCTCCCATAACTGCCAAGCAAATTGGGTAGCCCCAATACCAATTCAGTTCAGGCATATTGTATGGTGATTTTTCGGTATTGAAATTCATACCATAAATTCCAGCAACAAAAGTTAGTGGAATAAAGATTGAAGAAACAACGGTTAGCAGCTTCATAATTTCATTCATTTTATTACTGACTGCCGACAAGTACACATCCATCAGCCCAGATGAAAGTTCTCGGTAAGTTTCCACCATGTCCATTACTTGTACTGCATGGTCATAACAATCCCGCAAATACATTCGTACCTCATCGTTAATCAGTCCACTGCCATCTCTAATCAAGGTACTAATTGCATCCCGTTGAGGCCAAATAGCGCGGCGTAGTTGTAGTAATTCTCGCCTGATTTGATAAATTTGTTGTAATGTTTGCCGCGTCGGCTTAAATATGACTTCTTCCTCTAATTCTTCAAGTCGCTCGCTGTAAAGTTCCAGAACTGGAAAAAAACCATCAATAATTGCATCTAAAAGAACGTAGGCTAAATAATCGGTTCCTTGTTTGCGAATGATACCTTTGTTTCGCTCAATTCTTACCCTTACACTTTCCAGACAATCATGCTCTGGTTCTTCTTGTACTGTCAACAAGTAATTTTGCCCCAACACTAAACTCACTTGCTCACTGTAAAAACCGTAGGTTCTTTCTTTGGGAACTACCATCCGGGCAATTATTAGTAATTGGTCTTCGTAATCTTCAATTTTAGGACGTTCTCCCATATTGACTACATCTTCTAAAACCAACGGATGTAAATCGAAAACTTTACCCAATCTTTCTAAAATATCTTTATTACCTAAACCTTGGACATCCACCCAAGAAACAGATTGTGTATCCAAATAAGGTATACATTCCTCTGGAGTTTCTACTTGTTTGCGGATGAAGTTGTTTGGTTGATAGTCAATCAAATAAATTGTGGGATAATCAGCATTTTCATCAACTATAATAGTCCCTGGCATAGTTCCAGGTTCATGATAAAAGTCTTTTTTATATAATTTTTTTACAGCTTTGGGAATGCGACCAATTTTTTTTACCATACTTCTTGTCATACATTTTTACCTAATAGTTTTAGTTGTTAGTTGTCAGTGGTTAGTTGTCAGTTGTCAGTGGTTAGTGGTTAGTTGCCAGTGGTCAGTGGTTAGTTGTTATTCTTCTTACTTCCCTTGCTTCCCTGCTCCCTGATACCAATTCTCTAAAATCCGGCAATACATTCAAACTCCGAAACCCATGCTATAACAGGCTTTATTTATTACGAATTACGTTAGCGCAGCGGTAGCGAGTCCGCGAGCGTCATTACGAATTACGAATCGGTATCACCTCTGCATCAGTAATGGTATAAAAAAACAGTTTGCCGCGGCAAGGCAAACTGTTTACAAAGTATTTACATAGAGAAGCAAAGGTTAGAACATACCGCCCATGCCACCCATGCCACCCATGCCGCCCATGCCACCCATGCCGCCCATGCCACCCATGTCAGGCGCAGCGGCAGATTTTTTCTCAGGTTTTTCCACGACAATGGCTTCGGTAGTTAAGACCATACCAGCAATAGAAGCAGCATTTTGCAAAGCTGAACGTACGACTTTTGCTGGGTCGATAATACCAGCAGCAATTAAGTCTTCAAATTCCCCAGTAGCAGCGTTATAACCGATGTTAAAATCGCTGTCCTTAACCTGGGAGACAATCACAGAACCTTCAGCACCAGCGTTGTCTGCTATTTGGCGTAAGGGAGCTTCCAGCGATCGCCTCACAATATCTGCCCCAATCTTTTCTTCTTCGTCGAGGCCTTGTTTAATTGCTTCGACTTTCGTAGCTAAATGAATTAGGGTTGTTCCACCACCGGGAACAATACCTTCTTCTACAGCGGCTTTAGTTGCATTCAGTGCGTCTTCAATCCGCAGTTTACGGTCTTTGAGTTCGGTTTCTGTGGCTGCACCAACTTTAATTACTGCTACGCCGCCAGCTAGTTTGGCAATGCGTTCTTGCAGTTTTTCTTTATCGTAGTCTGAATCAGTTTCTTCTAATTGCTTACGAATTTGACCAATCCGCTTTTGAATTTCTGGCTTGGTGGTACCACCAGCTACGATTGTGGTGCTTTCTTTGTCAATATTAATTTTTTGGGCGGTTCCCAACATTTCTAAAGATGCGGTATCCAGGCTTAAACCGATTTCTTCAGAAATCATCTGCCCGTCGGTAAGGATCGCAATATCTTGTAACAAAGCTTTGCGGCGATCGCCAAATCCTGGTGCTTTGATTGCAGCAACAGCAAGCACACCCCGCGCTTTGTTCACTACCAAAGTTGCCAAAGCGTCTCCTTCAACATCTTCAGCAATAATTAGCAAAGGTTGACCCAAACGGGCAACTTTTTCTAATACAGGCACTAAATCCTGGATGCTGCTGATTTTCTTATCGGTAATCAGAATGCGGGCATTTTCAAATTCAACTATCTGCCGTTCATTGTTGGTGATGAAGTAGGGAGATATATAACCTCTGTCAATCTGCATCCCTTCAACTACTTCTAGTTCGGTTGTGAGGGATTTAGATTCTTCAACAGTGATTACACCATCTTTAGTGACTTTCTCCATAGCTTCGGCCAGCATCTGGCCGACTTCTTCATCGTTACCAGCTGAGACGGTGGCAACCTGAGCGATCGCACTTCCTTCTATTGGCTTTGCTACATTGGCAATTTCCAGCACCAATGCTTCGACGGTTTTGTCGATTCCCCGCTTTAAGCTGATTGGGTTGCTACCAGCTGCGACGTTTTTTAAACCTTCTCTAATTAAGGATTGGGCTAAAACCGTGGCAGTAGTAGTACCATCCCCAGCAATATCTTTGGTTCTGGATGCCACTTCTTGGATGAGTCTTGCACCAGTATTTTCTAAAGGATCTTCTAATTCAATTTCTTTGGCAACAGTGATACCATCATTAACAATTTGAGGGGCACCATATTTTTTTTCTAAAAGGACGTTACGGCCTTTTGGCCCCAAAGTGATTTTGACTGCATCAGCAAGGGCGTTAACACCACGTTCTAGTGCCCGCCGGGATTCTTCATCAAAAGAAATAATTTTCGCCATCTTTCATCTCTCTAGCGCTTCCATTAGACAATTTAGCACTCACAGGTTAAGAGTGCTAATCACCCAAGCAGTTCAGATTATAAATGGAAATCGAAAAAATTGATTAATATACAATTGATGCTCATGTAGGATACTGGCAGTCATGGTTGAATTGGGGGATGAATCTATACAACTCCCTTAGGTCTCTTGGTATTGCCGAACCTAGCGGCACCGGCTGGTTGGCAGTGGTATTTACGTTACTTTTGGCTTGCCTGGTAACGTGGCGTTTGATTCCGACAGTACGCAAATTTGCCTTACGAGTGGGTTGGGCTGACCAACCAAATGCCCGCAGGCTCAATAGAGAACCCTTGCCAAATGCAGGGGGATTGGCTATTTACGCGGGAGTAATTGCCGCATTAATATTAGCTAGCCTCTTGCGACCTATTGAACTGCAAAGTGTATTAGCTCAGGTGCTGACTATTTTACTAGGAGGTTCCATCCTAGTGCTTGTCGGCTTTATTGATGACCAGTTCGGCTTACCTCCCTCGGTTCGCTTGTGGACGCAAATTCTCACGGCTTTGTTACTATTTGCTAATGGCATCAGTATCGAAGTTAGTGTAGGCACGCCCATCGACTCAATTTTCTCGATGGCGTTAACGGTATTGTGGGTAGTAGGTATTACCAACGCCATCAATTTGATGGATGGTATGGATGGATTAGCGGGCGGAGTTAGTTTTATCACTGCTATGAGTTTGTTAGCAGTTTCAGCCCAATTTCCCAATAAAGCCGCAGCTACCTTAGTTTTGGCAGCTTTAGGGGGTTCGGCGCTGGGGTTTTTGCGGCATAACTTCCACCCGTCACGGATCATTATGGGTGATGCTGGGGCGTACTTCTTCGGCTACACACTAGCTGCAACCAGTATTTTAGGCGACTTGCAGGTGACTACAGTCTTTTCTTTGGTGCCGACAGTTTTATTTCTGTTATTGCCAGTCCTAGACACTACTCAAGTTTTTGTCAGGCGGCTGTTAGCAGGAAAAAACCCCCTCAGTACCCCAGGTAAAGATCACTTACATCATCGTTTACTAGCTTGGGGTTTATCTCAGCGCCATGCTGCATTTACCCTTTGGGGAATTACTTTAATGTGCAATTTGCTAGCGATGACAGCACGAGGTATGTCTTTGGTAGTGATACTTACCACTGCCAGTAGCATTATTATCCTTTTAGGTTTAACAATCTGGCAAAGGATACGCCAACAGTCCTGAGTTAAAAGTTTGTGATTTTCAGTTCATGAAACTTCAAAAAATTATTTGTAACACCATTGCTTAATGAACCAATCAATAACCATACATAGCTTTTCTTCTTCAGGCTCATAATACTTTTCTGTTGTGGCAAGTGGGAAAAAATAACCAATAGAGTACAAAAATACTTCTATATCTCGCTCTAAATCATCGATATGAAACAGATTTGTCTGAATTCCTTCTTGTAGAATTGCCAACACATTTTTCCTAACTCGATTACTTTGTTCTTCGTGTAACCGTGGTTGCAAGCGAATTACTGTTCGAGCAAGTTCGGCAGCGTGAGAGCCACTGATACGGCTATCTTTAACTGCACGAAAGCGGTTGATAATGTAAGTCTTGAGTTTTTCATTCGGAGGATTTTGTGAACTTAAAATTTTCTCGGCATCTGCTAAATGTATCTGGGCATAGTTTTCAGCAGTTGCAATCAAAATCTCATCTTTGTTTTTAAAATACAAGTACAGCGTCCCCACAGCTATACCGGCATCCTTAGCAATTTCTTGCATCGTCGTTTTTTGAATCCCGTATTTGCGAAGACGCTGTTTTGCTGCATTCAAAATGGCTTCTTTTTTTGCTGCATCCAGCCTTTGCATGATGACTTAACTTTTTTTCCGCACTTTAACTTTAATGCCATATTTCGGTCGCAGGGTAAAGGTGGCATCTGGCTCGACGGATTGATGAGAAACTAATTCAATGTGAAAACGTTGGAAAATAAATGCCATAATAATCGTTGCTTCCATTAAGGCAAAGCTCTTACCAATACAAATTCTTTGACCTGCACCAAATGGAAAATAAGCAAATTTTGGTCTTTGATTCACTTTTTCTGGTAAAAAACGATCCGGATCAAACTGGTCTGGATTTTCCCAAAACTCCGGATGGCGGTGAATGATGAATTGAGCAATGTTGATAATTGTACCTTTGGGGATGAAATAATCCTGAATTTCGTCGTCTTCTAGAGCCACCCTCGGTAGTCCCCAACTTGGAGGATAGAGGCGCATGGATTCATCAAAAATTCGCCGGGTATATTGCAATTGTGGCAGTTTCTCAATGGTGGGACTGCTGCCATTCAAAACAGTTTGCAATTCATCCTGCATATTAGCGGCTACATTCGGATGTTTTCCTAAAAGATACCAAGTCCATGAAAGTGCAGAGGCTACGGTTTCATGTCCCGCAGTTAGCAAGGTAATCACTTCATCTTGAAGTTGTTTGTTAGTCATTCCTTCCCCAGTCATTTCATCCTGCGCTGCTAAAAGCATAGATAATAAGTCATGAGTATTCAGCGGATTGTGACGACGGAAATTTATAATATCTAAAACAGCTCGATCTAAAATTTGCTTTGCCCGACGGAACCTAAGATTACGAGATGTTGGCATCCATAATGGTTCTGTCCAAACATTATTCATTTTGTAGCTAACGTACTCAAGGGCCTCACGAAAAGCTAAACCCAAAGTGCTAGATTCTACACTAATATCCTTACTAAACAAGGCTAGACCGACAATTTTCAAAGTTAAGCGCATCATTTCAGGTACGATGTCAATAACTCGGTTATCTGGTTTCTGCTCCCATTCTTCAAGGAAAGATTCAGTGCAACTCACCATCACAGAACTAAGATTTTCCAGATATTTTTGATGAAATGCAGGTTGCATTAAGCGACGATGCTTGAGCCAGAAATCTCCTTCACTGGTTAGAATGCTTTGACCCACCATTAGACCCATTGACTTGTTAAATAAATCTGGCTTGCTATAACGTTCTTGGTGAGTAGACAACATGTGTTCTGCATAATTTACATGAGCAGCAAGATAAAAGGTATAACCTGGTATAACTGGCAAGCGTACTAAGTTTCCATGTTCTTGCCACATCTGACTCAAGTAGCTGAGAGGGTCTTGTTGAACTTCTCTTAACGCAAATAGCAGATATGCACGTGGCCCTGGCGGTAACTGACAGTTGGGCTTTCTTGTTGTTTGGGTTGAAGATAATTCAGACATAGACATTCCTCCAAAAATGAATAATAAATGATAATATTCATTATTCATTTTAATACCAAGTAGAGATGTTTGACAAAACATCTCTACTATGTAACTCGTTTACGCCATCACCATACCGCCATCGACATTAAAAACTTGTCCGGTGATATAGGCAGCTGCGGGGTCAGCGGCGAGGAAACGCACCATACCAGCGACTTCTTCTGGTTGACCGTAGCGGCCTAGGGGGATGTACTTAAGAATATCTTCAGTGTTGCTGAGATTGCTGGTCATGTCTGTGGTGATAAAGCCAGGAGCAACAGCGTTAACGGTAATACCACGAGAAGATAGTTCTTTAGCAACGGTTTTAGTAAAACCAATGACACCTGCTTTTGCAGCGCTGTAGTTAGCTTGACCAGGATTGCCCATTTGTCCTGCGACGGAGGCAATGTTGATAATTCGCCCGGAACGTTGCTTGAGCATAACTTTACTGGCAGCACGGGTGCATAGAAAAACACCAGTGAGATTGAGATCAATTACGGCTTGCCAATCTTCAGGCTTCATGCGTAAAAGTAGAGTGTCGCGGGTGATACCTGCATTGTTGATTAAAATATCAATACGTTTGAACTTATCCATAACGGTGTTCAACATTGCATCCACTTGACTGGCTTGAGAAACATCTGCTTGTAAAGCTAAAGCCTGACCACCTGCTTGTGTGATTTCTGCTACGACATTATCGGCAGCAGTACTAGAATTCGCATAATTGACAACTACATTGGCTCCTTGTGTAGCTAATTCTAGTGCGATCGCTCTTCCAATTCCCCGTGAAGCACCTGTTACCAGTGCTACTTGTCCTCGTAACTTTTGCAAATTTTCACTTAAAGCTTCCATTAATTTTTCCTTAACTTTTTAAATCACCGCGCTAATTATCTTATGGTGATTCGTACCTAGAACTTACTAGGATTTTGAATTTTAAATTTAAATCTTAGTCAATGGTGACACTAACCTCAATTAGGCATCTGTGCTTTTGAAATGAGTAAGAAGATTAAGCAACAATAAAAACAAAATAATGTTGTACCTATTCCATGAAGCACACATTACTATTGAAATCAAACAAAAGAAAATTGGTGTGTGTCACATGGCTACTAAAAAACAATTCAACAGCTTTGAAGAGATGCTATCTGGTTCTGATGTACCTGTTTTAGTAGATTTTTACGCTGACTGGTGCGGCCCTTGTCAGATGATGGTGCCGATTTTAGAGCAAGTCAATGCACAAATGCAAGATCGCTTACGTATTGTAAAAATTGACACTGAAAAATACGCAGAATTAGCTAGTCAGTATCAGATTCACGCTTTACCAACCTTGGTACTATTTAAGCAAGGTCAGCCAGTGGATCGAATTGAGGGTGTAATGCAAGCACCACAGTTAGTACAACATCTACAAATGATTATTTAAGCTGCGATTTAAAATATGAGGTTCCCCGCCCTACAAGTGCATTGAGGCGGGGAATCTTTTAGTCCTAACATGGTTCAGATCCTATTTGTTCAACTGAGTGCAATTCCCAGCACATAAAACATTAAGTAAACATTAAGTATATTTACTTATAAGCCTTGAGACAGTAGTTTAGAAATTGAGACTACTGCATTGTATAGATATAAGAAAGAAAATTGACTACCAATACAAGTTATGTATAAACAGCAAAAACCGCCTAATCAGGTCAGAATCTGGGGAAATATTGACTTTGATAAGGTGAAAAATAGAATAGATCATGTCACTTACCAAATTCATCAGGTTCTACAAAAGTACGAAATTCCCAAACAAACTGGTAACTCAGACCAAAGAAACAATTAGGTGATTTGCTCAAGAACGCCGCACATTTAAGCAACACCATTCTTTTCTCTTCCAAAGGGTAGCAACAACCCAACCATTTTTTTCTAAAGCATCAGCAACAGCTGCGGATTGTTCTAGTAGAATGCCGCTGAAGATAGCCCAAGTACTGGGTTTTGCGATCGCACTCATTTCTGGAACTAACTCAATAATTACATGAGCCAAAATATTGCAGACAATACCATCTACTGGTTGAGAAACTAGTCTCTTCACCATGTCTACACTACCTTCTGCTGGGATCAATCGTTCGGGGCTAATGTCATTGAGGGCGCGATTACTGAAAGTCGATTGCACCGCCAAAGGATCAGTGTCCACTGCATAGACTTTCTCTGCTCCCAGCAACACTGCCCCAATCGAAAGGATACCAGAACCACAACCAATATCTGCAATTACTAAAGGTTCTGACTGACCGCCAGAAGCAACAAAAGATTGAGGTACTGAACTCAAGCGCATTTCCAAAGATTCTAAACATAGCTGAGTAGTGGCATGATTGCCAGTACCAAATGCTACACCGGGATCAAGGTGAATTACTAACCTGTCTGAGCTTTCTGGTAATGGTAGCCAGGCGGGGTTAATCAAAAAGCGATCGCCTATTTCTTGGGGGTGCCAATATTGTTTCCAGCTAGTTGCCCAATCTTCCTCATCAATTAAATGCCACTGCAGGCTGGGAGTAGACAACCCCACACAAAGAGCATCTTGACGCAACCACAGCGATAGGGCTGCCAAATCTAGTAGCTGTGTTTGAAAACTTGGTAAATAAGCCTTTACAAGACAAGAATTTCCTTTGCTTTCGCTAGCTGTACCACGGCTACCAAAATCTTCCAATCGCCAAAAGATAGAATCTTCTAGCGCTGGTTCACATAAAATCTCTAGTTCCCACCAAGTGTTTGCCATATCTGAAGTATGAAGAATAAGGGGGAAGGGTAAAAACCAAGACCAATTGTGGAGCAAGTAGCTGGCGACCTGTTGATTCCTTTACCCTTTACCCCTCTTATTTATAGTGTTACTGTATACGCATCTCGAATCCCAGGCACTTTGACAATCTCATCTAAGATGCCATCGGGTAAGGGATCATCAATGCTGAGAGCCATTACCGCATCACCACGGACAATTTTACGCCCTACTTGCATACTAGCAATGTTGACGTTGAAACTGCCAAGTAGAGAACCGAGTTTGCCGATGATTCCTGGCATATCGCGGTGCAGGGTAAACACCATATATTTGCTTGGCGGAACGTTAATTGGGAAACCGTCAACGTCAGTTAGGTGAATTTCCTTGTCGCCCAGTAAAGCACCTGTAACCGAGTGAGTACCTAAAGTACCTGTGGCTTCTAAATGCAATGAACCAGCATAGTCACGAGCTGAGGCATCGCGGGTTTCAATTACCCTAATTCCTCGTTCTTTAGCTTCTATGTTGGCATTAACGTAATTTACTCGTTCCCGTAGGGCTTGGTAAAGTAGACCTTTAAGAGATGCGATTACCAAAGGCTGACTTTTGTTCGTTGCCAGTTCGCCTTGCAGTCGGACGTTGAGTAATTCCACTCTACCGCCAGCTAGCTGTCCTACCAAGTTACCCAAGGTTTCTGCCAGCTGCATATAGGGTTTGAGTTCTTCCAAGACATCGGGGCCGAGTCCGGGAATGTTGACTGCTGAACGTGCGGGTAGTCCTAAAAGAACATCGCGAATTTGTTCGGCAACATCTATGGCCACATTGACTTGAGCTTCTGTGGTGGAGGCTCCCAAATGAGGGGTGAGGATGACTTCTTTACCGAGCGATCGCAATTCTGATTCGCCCAGTGGTTCAGTCTCAAACACATCTAAGGCCGCGCCGCCGATTTTACCTGCTTTAATTGCTGCTGCTAAAGCTGTTTCTTCAATGATGCCACCACGAGCGCAGTTAATAATCCGAGCAGTGGGTTTCATCTTACCCAAGGTGACAGAATTGATTAAGTGAGTGGTTTCAGAAGTTTTGGGGATGTGTAGTGTAATATAGTCTGCTTGCTGGAATAACAAATCTAATTCCACCAGCTGACAGCCAATTTGTTCAGCTCGTTCTGTAGAAATAAAGGGATCATAAGCGAGTAGTTTCATTCCCATAGCTTTAGCCACAGCGGCTACATGGGAGCCAATTTTACCCAAGCCAACAATACCCAGAGTTTTCTTATAAACCTCTGCACCAACAAAGCTGTTGCGATCCCACGCGCCGCGTTTTACTGAAGCGTTAGCATCAGGGATGTGACGAGACAAAGCCAACATCATGGCCAGAGCGTGTTCTGCGGCGGCAATGGTGTTACCTTCTGGAGAATTGACAACTACAATTCCTCGGCGTGTGGCTGCGGGAACATCCACATTATCCACACCCACACCAGCACGACCGATGATTTTTAACTGTGTACCAGCATCAATAATTTCTTGGGTGACGCGCGTACCAGAACGAATCATTAGCGCGTCGTAATCGCCAATAATTTCTATCAGTTCCGCTGGTTTTAGACCTGTTTTGACATCTACGCTAGCAACTTGCGAAAGAATGTCAATTCCAGCCTGGTCAATGGTGTCGGAGACGAGAACCTTGGACATGATTACTTCATTATTTAAAGTTACAGGTTTTGCTGCACAAGACTTTTTAGTTTAGTCTTTATCTGTCGCAATTCAGCAAAAATTATTCGTTTTAATATCGACTTAACCTTCACTTACGCCTAGTGCTGATAGGATCACAGTACCAGTTAAAGGGTTGGTGTGGCGATGCCTCCTCGCATTTGAAGGCGAGTGACTGTTTGTACCACCTTTTGGTAAATATAAACCATGAGTAGCACCCAGAAGCTATATATTTATTAATAGTTAAGAGTTACCAAAGTTTCTGAGAATTAAGCAGCTTTTTGACTATGAGTGTGAGCGATCGCATCTTTGGCTGGGCTCAGGTTTGAGTTTAAGCAGTTGCTAGCTGCCTCAAAAAATAAGTACGCTAGTCAAGTATCTACTAAATCGTTGTAGCTGCTTAATAATACTTGCAGTATTACTCAGTTTCAGCGAAATAGTAATTGGTAGCAGATAAAACTTGCTTATAAAGATAATTTGCGTGCATTTCTCAGGAAATAAATTTGTTGTTACTTAGTGGTTCAAAACTCTCAATTCGTAATAACAAGATGTTTAGATAAAATCCAAGAAGCGATCAACGCATACAGATCTGAGTCATACCTAACATAGCAATTCTTATCTGAAGTTTATTAGTATAGTTTAGTATAAAATTTATCCATTCAAGTAGTACTACTCATTCACCAGTATCCTGCTATGAATAATTGGTTTGGATAATTACCTGTTATGAATTTTTATATGATTAGCCTGTTTGATAATGTTTATTTCACATGAGTTATGGACTATAAATAATCTAGGATTTAGGTATCATATCGTACATAATTATTTTTTGTTTGAAATTATTAACTCAATTAAAATTTTTGCACAAAATGCCTATATATTTACCAATCCATAAATTTGATTGCTATATTGTATTAAACTAATTTTTCTGGCAAAAATGGGTAAAGCTGTGCGTAATGATTTACATGGCTTAGAGATTAGTCAAAAAGAACTGCAAAAACTGACTAACTTGCCTGTGAAAGATGAACTAATAATCATTAGTAATCCTCTGAAAGAAATTGTAAAAAAAACTGTAGAAAAAATCAAGGGTTCTGAAGGAGCTACTGTAATTTTCCTAGGTTTTTCTACATTTATTTTTAGTTACCTTGTCTTCGATATTATTATTAAATTGTTTGCGACATGGGTGACAGTTCCATCTTGGATATTGTTAATTGTCTTATGTTTTTGGGGCGGAGGTGTTACACAAATTATTTTATATTTTTGGTGGAAAAAGAGATTGAAAATACTTAAAACTAGTATGACAAGCTCTTTGCAAACTCTTTTACATGATGTTGATAGATATAATGCCGTTATTAAAGCAATAGATATTAATGACCAAATAGAAGAAGCGGGTAATCCCGGAGTCAGCATTAAAGAAAGAGAGAGAGTTATCGAAGCATTACAACTTACAAAAACTGATTTAGTACGTGCTTTAAAAACTGAAAGAATTTTAAGAGAGAATAAGAGTTTTATCCTGCGGAATACAGAGTTATTTGACAACAATTTAGCAACTTTAACAGCAATGCAAGTTACTGAACAGGCTACTGAACATGGACGTTTACTCAATGAAGCATTGCAGATTGCATTAGATGTGCAATATGAAATGAAAAGGTTGCAGAATCAGGGCTAAAACTCATACATTGGTTACATAAAGACAAATCTAGAGCCAAAAATATTCTTTGGCTCAGCATAGCTTTTTTCACGAAGCATCACAACGTTGCAATCCACGGTCTAACATAAAGTAATCTAAATAAAGCGATCGCCTGTAGGCATGGACTGGAAAGAAATTAGAGGTAATTGGGTACTAATTCCCCGCAATCCCATCGGTATCATCCATTTTTTGGGAGGTGCGTTTGTCGCTACAGCGCCCCACCTGACTTACCGCTGGTTATTAGAACAGTTGGCGAATAAGGGGTATGTAATCATTGCTACGCCTTTTGTCAATACTTTGGATCATATTGCGATCGCTAAATCTGTATTGCTGAACTTTGATCGCACTATAGAACGATTACACGATTCCACAGCATTACGCAAGCTCTACCTCCCCGTTTACGGCGTTGGACACAGCATGGGTTGCAAACTCCATCTGCTCATCGGGAGCCTTTTCCCTGTAGAGCGTGCAGGCAATATTTTAATATCTTTTAATAATTATGCTGCTAGGGATGCTATCCCTTTGGTAGAACAGCTTAATTCTACTTTGGCAATTGAGTTTACTCCCTCACCACTAGAAACCAACCAGCTTGTACAAGAACGTTATCACATCCGTCGTAACTTATTAATCAAATTCAATAACGATACTATCGACCAATCAGCAGTGTTAACCAAAATTTTACAAGAACGCTTTTCTGAGATGGTGACAGCGCAAACTTTACCAGGAACTCATACCACACCTTTAGGTCAAGACATCAAATGGCAAACAGGTACATCATTCACCCCCTTCGATGCTTTTGGGCAATGGTTCAAGCAAGAAGTATACCGCGACTTGAACCAGCTAAGGCACACCATCCTCTTATGGCTTAATCCTCTTTCGCCACCATAATTTTTATGATGATCAAAGTTTATTAGGTAGGTAATTCAAAATGGGTTAGTAGTTTGTAATGATCCTACTAACCCATTAACCATTAAAATGTTTTCTATTTTATATATCAATTTATTAATTTTTACTATAATCGTCCATGTTCAAAATACTAGTGATTGATGATGATATTTCAATACAAATATTTCTCAAAAGGCTATTAGAAAAGCAAGGTTATTTAGTAGTTACTGCTAATGATGGAAACGAAGGCATTGCCCAGGTAATGTCTTATAATCCAGCATTAATTATTTGTGATTGGATCATGCCAGGTTTGAATGGTCTTGAAGTCTGTAACTATATCAAAACAGACCCAAATTTATCTACAATATTTTTTATTTTATTAACATCTTTAGATTCTGTGGCCGATCGCGTCAAAGGCTTAGACGCTGGTGCTGATGATTTTATCTCTAAACCCATTGAGCAAAATGAATTAAAAGCAAGGGTCAGAGCAGGATTACGCCTACATCAATTAAGCCGAGATTTACAAACTCAAAAGTTGCTTTTAGAAACAGAACTAGCAGAAGCAGCAGAATATGTGCGATCGCTTCTACCTCTACCTGCAACTGAACCCTTCAGCATTAATTCTAGATTCATTCCTTCGCGCCAACTCGGCGGCGATTGTTTCGATTATTACTGGCTAGATTCCGAATATCTGGCAGTATACCTGTTAGATACTGCGGGACATGGACTCAAAGCCACTCTCCCCTCTATTTCGGTACTGAACCTGCTGCGCTCTCGCGCCCTCAAAGATCTAGATTACTATCAACCTAGTGATGTCCTCAGAGCGCTAAATGAAACTTTCCAAATGAATTATCAAAATGACAAATATTTTACTATCTGGTACGGTGTTTATAACCGAGTCAAGCGTCAGTTAATTTACGCAAGTGCAGGCCATCCCCCTGCAATATTGATATCTGGTAAATCTCCCAAAAATACTAAAGTGCAACTGTTAAGAACCCCAGGTATGCCAGTTGGTATGTTTACAGAGGCAAAATATGTTGATGCCTATTGCCAAGTTGAAAAATTTAGCAATCTTTATATTTTTAGTGATGGTGCTTACGAACTTACTAAATCAGATGGCACACTTTGGAGTTTGGATGCTTTTATCCAGATATTAGTTAGCTTACAGCATACTGTTGATTGCCAACTCGATCAGGTACTGAATTACCTTATCGCTTTGAACTCCAAAGAAGCTTTTGAAGATGATTTATCAATCCTGCAAATTAAATTTGATTAATTAGTTTTTAGAAAGCAAAACCTGATTGAAATCATCTTGAGTGGGAAATATTTCAAATACTTTATCCATACCAGTTAGTTCAAATAATATTCTTACTTGTTCATTAATGGAGCAAAGAACCAGCTTTGTATCTGCGGCCCGTAGTGTTTTGAATGCTAACACTAGCGCACCCAAGGCTGAACTATCCATAAAGCTTACATCTTGACAATCCACTAACACAGTTTTTGCGCCGCTTTCTATGAGGTTAGTAATATTCTGTCGTAATTCCTGAGAATTAGTAGTATTGACAATTCCACTGAGTTTAATAACTTTAACTTGCATTTGCTGATTCATAATATACGGGTAACGATTTGCTGTAAAATAATGTGTCGATTTTTATCGTATTATATACCACATAGTCATTTTTGGAAAAAGCGACTCAAAATGAAAGCCATGAATTATTAATTACTAAATGATGCATAACAAATACTAATCATTAATTAATTAGCGAATATTTAATTTACGTAAAATTCCAAATACAAAAAAATTAAATTATTTACTCATATTATATTTTTAATAAATTAATTATTCATAAATGTTGAAATTTAAATCAGTAAATTAAGAACCAAACTATAGCCTGTTTTCATTAAAAGTTTTTGTATCAGCAGTAGCAAATTCGGTTAAAACTTTCATAATTACGAATTATAAATTGGTATAGCTCAGTCTTGACGTAGAGGAATAGTAATTACAAACTCAGTTCCACTTCCTAATTGCGAAATACATTCTAAGGAGCCACCATGTTTTTGACAGATAATTTGGTAGCTAATAGAAAGTCCCATACCAGTACCTTTGCCAATGAGCTTAGTAGTAAAAAAAGGTTCAAATAATCGCTTTTTAACTACTTCTGGGATACCTATGCCGTTATCGGCAATACAAATCTGTACTTGATTTGATTTTAGTAGTTGGGTACGAATGTGAATCTGCGGATTATTAGTGGTCAGTTGTCCGTTGTCAGTTGTTTTTTCGTTAACTACTGGATACTGACTTTTGGAGTTCTCAGCCGTCTGGGTCGGTAAACCTTCCTCCAGCAATGACGATTCTAAAGCATTGATCGCATTCGCCAAAATATTCATAAATACTTGGTTGAGTTGACCAGCATAACATTCCACCAAAGGCAGATCGCTATATTTTTTAATAATTTGAATAGAGCAGCGGTTAGGTGTAGCTTTAATGCGATGTTCTAGAATCATCAGGGTACTATCGATTCCTTCATGGATATTTACCTCTTTCATTTCGGCCTCATCCATGCGAGAAATAGTGCGTAGGGACACAACAATATCTCGAATGCGCTGTGCCCCAATTTTCATCGAATTAAGGATTTGGGGCAGATCCTCAATCAGAAATTCTAGGTCTATTTCTTTTGCTAATTCTTGAATGGACAGTGGAGGATCAAGATATTGTTGCTGGTATAGTTGCACCAACTCTAGTAGATCTTGGGTATAGTCGTTAGCATGGGCAAGATTGCCATAAATGAAGTTCACAGGGTTGTTAATTTCATGGGCAACACCCGCTACTAGTTGCCCTAACCCTGACATCTTTTCACTTTGGACAAGCTGCATTTGAGTCTGCTGGAGTTCCTGGATTGCTGTTTCTAAATCTTCTTTCTGCTGTTTTAGCTGATTTTCTATTTGTTTGCGCTCAGTAATATTAAATGTAGTTCCTACTAATCGGTAAATTTTATTTTCACTATCTTTGAGTGGATTAATTGTAGTTAACCACCAACTTTCTTGATTGTGAAAAGTTAGGCACTCTTCATAATTAATGGGGGTATCTACTTCTAGGCATTTTAAATATCTTTTACGTACTGCTGCACCTTCAACAGCACCATGTATAGACTCTGGTGGTTTCCCAATTACATCTAGGCTGCTTATACCAGTGGCACGCTCTGTGGCTGGGTTCCAACCTGTAAAACAAAAATCGCCATCTTCTAAAACATCTACAACAAATATGCTGTGTTCCGAGCCATCATAAACACTACGTAAAAATTGTTCTTTCTCCTGTAGTTGTGTTTCTACCCGTTTAAGCTCTGTGATGTCAGTAATTGCACCAACCACACCGATATTTTGACCTGTGGAGTCTTTTAAAGAATATGACCTCAGAAAAGTCTGCATAATCCGACCATTAAGAGATTGTTGCTCAACTTCACCTCTCCAATATTGGCCTGAAATAGTAGCCTGCCAAATCTGTTGGGCAACTGCTGAATTAGTGAAAACAGCAGAAACACCACCAAAATCGATGAAGTCCTGCACTGTTTCGCACTCATATAATTTGCAAAATGCTGGATTCTGGTAGATGTGATTACCTGTGGCATCTGCTATGGCAATGGCATCACTGGAACTTTCCACAGCTTGCTTGTAAAGCATGAGATTTTGCTCAGCTTGCTTGCGCTCTGTGATGTCAAGCACCATTGCCGCAATACTAATTACTTCGCCATTTTCAGCTACTAAAGGGTTGTTATATCATTCACAGATAATTGTTTTATTGTCTTTTGTGAGATTCTCGTTGACACTCAAAATTTCTCCTTGGGGATTCAAGAGACTAACCATTACTTGATCGACATGTTTTTTGGCGATCGCCGACACTAAAAACCCAAAATGACGACCCAGAACTTCACTTTTGCTATATCCAAAAATCTTTTCCGCCGCCGAATTCCATTCTTGAATCTCAAGTTTAGTATTCCATTCAATTACACCTATTGGTGTTTGTTGAATTAAAAGCGCTAATCTTTGCTGCGAAGCCTTCAGTTCTGCTGCTGCGTGTTGCCGTTCAATAATTTCAGTCTGTAGCGCTTCATTGCTTTGTACTAGTTGTTTTGTCCGTTCATCTACTTGTTTTTCCAGTTCTGCAAAAGCTTGCTGGAGTGCTGCTTCTGCCTGTTTCAGCCGAGTTACATCCATGATCAGACCATCCCAAATAATTGCCCCATCTGCTTGTAGTTCTGGGCGGGATGCAGCTTGCAACCATTTGATTCGTCCAGTGGGTAAAACAATTCGTCCTTCCCATTGCCAAGGTTCTAAAGTTTGAGCAGAAGCTGCGATCGCTTGTTCAAAATCCTGACGTTCGTCTGGATGCACAATTAAAATGATTAAATTAGGATCAGCTTGAATTTGTTCTGGTGTTAACCCGTACAACTCATAAGAGCCGGAATTAATATATGGCAAGGATATTGAGCCATCAGGATGCAACATAAATTGGTAGAGCATCCCCGGTACATTTGCCGAGAGCTTCTGCAATTTTGCCTCACTATGACGTAGAGCTTCTTCTGTCAGTTTGCGCTTGGTGATATCTTCATAAGTCCCAAGAATGCCGACTACATCACCCTGAGCATTGCATAGTGGAATTTTATTGGTATTCATCCAAGATTGCTGGCCATTAGAATGCTGCTGAGTTCGGATGATTTCCACTTCTGGGATGCCTGATTCCATTATTCGGCGATCGCATTGTCGATACCAGTCAGCCTCTGCTTTTTTGCCAGGCAAATCATAGTCACTAAGTCCTACAATATTCTCTGGTGAATCTAGCCTTGCTACTTGGGCAAATTTTCGGTTGCAGCCCAAATAAACTGAGTCAAGGTCTTTCCAAAAAATTAATTGGGGGATGTTATCGATGACTAATTGCAGCAGTTGTCTTGAGTGACGCAGTTCAGCTTCTACCTGTTTAGACTGTGTGATGTTCTGCGTTAGGTCTCGAATACTACCGACCAAAAATTGATTATCTGCACTATCTTTAAACAAACATTTTTTAGTAGAGATAAAGTGTGTCACGCCCTGAGCATCAGTCAAAGATTCTTCATTTTCATTAGTCATACCTGTTATAAAAACAAGCTCATCTTTTTCCCAAAACACATCAGCTTCCGCTTTTGGAAAAAAATCATAATCTGACTTGCCAATTAATTCTTCTCGTTTCAGTCCTAAGAAATTACAGCAGGCATCATTGAGCAATACCCAACAATGTTGGCGGTCTTTAACAAAAATTGGATCTTCTGTACCGTTGATGATCTGGAGTAAAAAGGCAGCAGAGAAATTTTCTTGGGGAGCCACTCCGTTGTAAGAAATGGCGTGATTTCCCAGTGGACAATTACTGGCGAGTTCCTTTCGCTCATCGCAGAACTCATTGATTTTGTTGTCCTTTGGCATGTCCAAAATCCTGTTTGTAAGTGTTTTAGCCTCCGATGACTGGAGGTTAGATGCATCATCACTTAAAGAAAAGTTCTCTGAAGCGATCGCCTCTGCTGTTTTAGTATTCCCAATGTCCTTGATTTTTCAACAGAACCAAAAAACCTATTTAGGTATAAAAATCCCGAAACGGAGAAATCACCCATTCACCCCAACCACTAACTTGAAATTTGGCAGGGTTTACGTCTTGACGAGCCTTCTATTAGGTATAGGGTAATTCATCCTAGTTCTTTGCCAAAAATTCTTGAACAGTCAAAATCTCAATACCTCTCCAGGGTTTTAGCACTAGCAGATCATCATCTCCGGTCACAATACATTCTGCTTTTCCACTGACTGCTAATTCCAGATATTTGTTATCTTTGGGATCTCGACATTCATTAATCTTTTCAGTCACGTCAATAAATTGAGCGTTTTCTGTTAAATATTCCAGAAATTCTTGCCGCCTTTCTTTGGTAAGATATTTATCAAATTTGGGACGGTATAAAACCTCTTCTAACTCCGATAAGACATTATTTGATAATACGATAACGCCAATATCCTGAGCTTTATCTAATGCCTGACGTGGCTTGCTTTGACTAAACAAAAAAGCACTAATCAGCACATTTGTATCAAATACGAACCGTCGATTATTCATCATCATTCAAAATCGATTCTAAGATTGCAGGCGTTAAACCTCGCTCTTGTGCTTCAAGACTTGCTTTATCCATCGTCCTTCTCAGGCGTGCGATGGACTCAAGTCTCGGAGTTGTAAATTGAGAGTGCATAATTGCCGCAATCTTAAGTTGCAATTGTTCTCGTTCGTCTTCAGTGGCATTGCGGTATGCTTGTGCTACTTCAGACGGCACTTTGATGGTAATTTCTTCTTTAGTAATCATGGTCTGTTCGCTTCCATAATTTCTCCTCTTTAATCATGTTACTTCCTCGGCTCAGAGTTGGATTTGAGAGCCAATTTTTGTTTGAACGATTAAATCAGATTGTGGTACAGATTTAACATGCGCCTTCCTTGGAGACTCATACAGAGGCACGATTTATTGCGTCTGATAAGACCTTCAAGTAGGGGACTATGTTACAGGACTGACTTTGGCTCGATAAAGTAATTTTTCACCTTGAAGGTAGCCAATGTATCGCACCTTGACTAATTCACCGGGTTGTGCAGTACCTTCTATCAATTGATGCAATTGCGGATCATAAGGCAGCTCTACTCCCACGGGTGCGATCGCTTCCACTCCCCAAGTCTGCAAGAGTCTTTCTAGGGGTTTTTGCACCAATGGCAATATTTTGACCGCTGCTAACTGCGGATTTTCTTGTGCTTTCTGGGCTGCTGTCGGCCATTGCAATAATAAAGATTCTAGGAGTTGCAAACTTGAATGCTGAAATTGTTGCTGCAATAACTCTCGCTGTTGTTCTAGCGCCAGTTGCGATCGCTGGTACTCTATTTTTAAGTCTGCAATCTCTTGTAATAATTCTTGATTTGGTGCTATTTTCTCTTCTACCAAATTTACAGTTGAAAAAGTTGCTATCAACTCACTCAATGGCACTTTTAAAACTGACGACAGTTTGAGCAGTATATCTACCCGCATCTGCTCTAGCTTTCCCCGCCGCAATTGCAAAATTTGATGCTCTGAGACACCAGCAGCGCGACTCAGAGCTTTAAAACTAGAAATATCCACGCGTTGCATTAAAATTTGCAACTTCTTGGTCAAATCAGAATTGGGCATGGGGCAATTAAGAAGAATTGGGGCAGGGTGCAGAGGGGGATGAAGAGGCAGAAGTGCAAACGGGCAACGAGAGGTTACTGTCAATTCCCCCTTGCTCCCCAGCTCCCTGCCCCCTGCCTCTTATTCTTCCAGTAAACTTCTCAACATCCAAGCAGTTTTTTCGTGGACTTGCATCCGCTGAGTTAATAAATCAGCTGTGGGTTCGTCGTTCACTTCTTCGACTACAGGAAAAATAGACCGTGCAGTTCGCACTACGGCTTCTTGCCCTTCTACTAGTAAGCTGATCATTTCTTTAGCTTTAGGAACTCCAGGTGTTTCTGGAATCGAACTCAGCTTGGCATATTCGCTGTAGGTTCCCGGTGCGGGATAACCAAGCGCTCTAATCCTCTCGGCAATCAAATCAACTGCTAAGGCTAGTTCTGTATACTGGGTCTCAAACATCAGGTGCAGTGTTTGGAACATTGGCCCTGTAACGTTCCAATGAAAGTTATGAGTTTTTAGATACAGTGTGTAAGTGTCAGCTAACAGGCGAGATAGCCCCTCGGCAATTTTAGCTCTGCTTGCTTCATCTATACCAATATTTACATTTTTGACTGTTGCTTGAGATGACATAATTTTCTCCTAATGGGTTGTATGTTAGTAGTCAGTTGTTTCTTTTTTTTTCAATGATCATTAGCTTACGCTAAGTGCATTTTCAAAACGCTACGATTAGCTTTGCGGACTCTGGCTAAAATGGTTTCTTTGCCTAAACGCTGGCAAGCTTCATACCGATGGCAACCAGAAAAGCCATAATATTGTCCATCTACTTCTAGGACATCAATGGGTTCTTGCTGTCCAATCGCTGCAATTGATTCCATGAGGTCTTCTACCTTATTTGGATCGTTTGCACGGGGCAACGGGCGTTTAATTTGATTTAATGGAATTTCTTGGACTCTAACCATAATAGAGTTGACCCAACTAGTTCTGTTTTGTATCTCTAAATAAATCATAGTCATTATGACTTCGTTTTGCAACTTTTTTAGGAGCAAAACTGGTAATGGTATCATTGGAGCGTTCATGCGACAAAACCACTACGCTACAAAGCAACTGGAAAATCCGCCCCACCGCCGCATTCAGGGGCGAAATCAGGTCATGAGATTTTCGTTATGGCGTTTTTCTTACACTGTAGTGACGACATTTTGCTTGTTGGGACTGACGGCAGCATCTGGGCCTGAGAACAATCTCAAGGATGTGGAACTGAAAATTGGAATTGTGCAGCGGTTTGGAGAGAAACCCACAGCCAAGTTACAACTAGAACCCACTAAGGGCGATCGCCTCAGGCTAAAATTCAAATTAGGCAACAAACAACAGACTTTAGTTACTGCAAACCCCGTCAAGCTAGAAACGGTAATGCAAGCTTTACCGCAACCTGCTGTTGAGGAAGTAGTCGTTTTAGGTATTTACCGTACCTTTGAAACAGCTGAAGACAGTGCTAATAAATGGCGCGCACAGGGAATAGAAGTGGAAATAGCCCAACCAGAACGCTGGCAAGTTTGGGCAAAGCGAGATGTATACAATACTCCTTTACTGCGACGCTTATTATTCCAGAGCGTACAAGCTATAGAGAAAAATACGGCATATATTGATACCAAAATACTGCAACAAGTGCCACGAATAAATTGGGTGGTGAACGATAAACGTTACAACCTAAATTCTCTAGAAATTAGCACCGATAAAAACTTGATTCGGGTAAATAAAAGCGACAAGCCAGAAAATGCTCGTCTTTACGCAGGACAACTAAATTTACAGCCAAATGCCTACGGTACTTACACTTTAGTTAATCAAGTACCGTTAGAAACTTATTTGCGCGGGGTTGTACCTCATGAAATTGGCCCAAATGCGCCAGTAGCAGCAGTAGAAGCTCAAGCAATTCTGGCGAGAACTTATGCTTTGAGGAATTTGCGCAGATTTGCCATAGATGACTATCAATTATGTGCTGACACTCACTGCCAAGTTTATTATGGGCTGAATGGAACAGTTGCTAAAACAGACAAGGCGATCGCGGCAACTAGAAGTATGGTATTAACATACAACAACCAGCTAGTAGATGCGCTGTATTCTTCTACCACTGGTGGTGTTACCGCGTCTTTCAGTGATATCTGGAATGGTGAAGATCGTCCTTATTTGCGCCCAGTAGTTGATGCTCCTACTAATCTTTGGAATTTGTCTAAGCAAAATCTAGCAAATGAAAAGAATTTTCAGAAGTTTATTACAATGCAGCAAGGGTTTAATGAAAGCAAATGGGACATGTTCCGTTGGCAAAAAGAAACTAGCCTAGAAGATATCACCAAAGTTTTGCAGAAATTTTTGCGAGTCAAAAATAGTCCCTATGCCAAATTTAAAAATGTTGAAGCGATGGCTATAGTCAAGCGCAGTCAAAGTGGACGCATTCTCGAACTTGCGGTGAAAACTGATATTGGCACTTTTACTCTACATAAAGACGAAGTGCGTAGTGCCTTTACAGCCCCTGTTAGTACACTTTTTTACATAGAACCTTTAAATAAAGGTAAACCTAATCTATGGGGATTTGCTTTTATTGGTGGTGGATTAGGACATGGAGTCGGCTTGAGTCAAACCGGCGCTCAAAATTTAGCTAATCTAGGTTGGTCAAGCCCCAAAATTCTTCAGTTTTATTATCCTGGCACTCAAATTAAACTTCTTAGCAACGAGATGTTATGAACATTTAACAACAAAGCAGGAACACTAGATGTTAGTGTTCCTGTTTGGCGTTAAATTCAGACTTTTTGCCAAAGCAGACTGAAAAAGCACATATAGCAAAGAGGAGTTTTCCTCTAGACGTGCTATTTCCATTTCTACAACATTAGTCACTCTTGTAAGAAGTTTAGACCTGAAAAGCCTGACTCTTAGTAGAGTTCTTCTTCTTTATGAGTTTGGATTGTGACATCAGAGGTTGGATAGGCAACACAGGTCAATACATATCCAGCTTCAATTTGATCATCGTCTAAGAATGACTGGTCAGACTGGTCAACAGTACCCGACACTAATTTACCAGCACAGGTCGAGCAAGCACCAGCACGGCAAGAGAAGGGTAGATCCAGTCCCTGTTCTTCGGCAGCGTCTAAAATATATTCATCATCAGGAACTTCAATTGTATTTTCAGCTCCTTCACCATCGATTAATGTCACTTTGTAAGTGGCCATTTAGTAATCCTCTCTTTTGCAAACGGCAGTATTAAGTTATCTCAAAGCAAAGCCTACGGCTGCTCTTATGTAAGCCGTCGGTTCAAATTCACTTCAATTCTGATACTACGAGAAAAATTAAACGATGTAACTGGAAATCGACCGCGATTAGTAATGAAATTTAGTTACTAGATAATCATAAGTTTCTTTTATGTGTTTAACGGACTAAGAGTCCTGTTATGAGAAAAAACTATATATAGACAAAATGTTGACAAAACAATGTGAATTTTTTAGAGATCACATTGTCAAAAACACAACTGTAAGATCATGTATAATTCAGAAGCAGCTTGGGAAAAAGCAACAGTGCGGGTAGGCTTGATTGGAACTGGATATGCAGCAAAACTACGAGCAGAGGCGTTGCTGCATGACGAGCGATCGCATCTGGTTGCAATTGCTGGTCATACATTAGAAAAAACAACAGCCTTTGCCAAAGAATACCAAACCGAAGTATTGAGTTCTTGGCAACAGCTAGTGGAACGCGAAGATTTAGATTTGGTAGTGATATCCACAATTAATCGTGATCATGGAGCGATCGCTCATGCAGCCCTCTCTCAAGGAAAGCACGTAGTTGTAGAATATCCCTTGTCTTTTGATGTCAAGGAAGCGGAAGAACTGATTGCCTTAGCTAAAATCCAAAATAAACTACTACACGTCGAACATATAGAACTTTTAGGTGGTATACATCAAGCCTTGAAGCAGCACTTAGCCAAAATTGGCGATGTATTTTATGTCCGCTACAGCACCATCAAACCCCAAAATCCTGCACCCCGGAAGTGGACTTATAACCATGAGCTTTTTGGTTTTCCCTTGATTGGTGCTATTTCTCGATTGCATCGTCTTAACGATTTGTTTGGTAAAGTATTTACTGTTAACTGTCACCAACGATACTGGGAAATAGAACCAGAATATTACCAAACCTGTTTCTGCACTAGTGAACTTTGCTTTACCAGTGGACTTTTAGCCCAAGTAGTCTATGGCAAAGGTGAAACGATTTGGCAATCAGAACGGAAGTTTGAAGTTCACGGCGAAAAGGGTGGTTTAATTTTTGATGGTGAGACAGGATATTTTATCCAGCCAGGAGAGACAACACCGATAGAAGTTAGTACTCGTCGGGGTTTATTTGCTAAAGATACGAGTATGGTACTAGATCATCTTTTTGATGGCGCGCCTTTATATGTAACCCCAGAAGAGAGTTTGTATACCCTAAAGGTTGCTGATGCCGCCCAAAGAGCTGCACAGACAGGGTTAACTATATTTATGGCAGATACTTTAGATCAGAGTTAATGAAAACCGAACCAATTGTTATTTTATCCACACGAGAACTAGACAAAATGCGTCAGGCTGGACGCTTGGCTGCCAAACTTTTACAATATCTCGAACCTCTTGTGAAGCCTGGGGTTAGCACTCTGCAACTTAATGATGCAGCCGAACAGTGGACGCAGGCACATAAAGCAAAAAGCGCGCCTCTAGGCTATAAAGGTTTTCCCAAGTCAATTTGCACCAGTGTGAATGAGGTCGTCTGTCATGGTATTCCTAATGCCAAGCAGATCCTGAAAGAGGGTGACATTATCAATATTGATGTCACACCCATTGTTGATGGCTACCACGGCGATACATCCAAGACGTTTCTTGTTGGTGTCCCTTCCCCAAAAGCGAAAAAGTTGGTGGAAGTGACTGAGGAATGTCTCCGTTTAGGTATTGCTGAGGTAAAACCAGGGGGACGTATTGGAGACATTGGTGCAGCCATTCAAGAATATGCTGAAGCACAAGGCTTCTCTGTAGTGCGAGATTTCGTCGGACACGGCGTTAGCAATATTTTCCACACTGCGCCGGATATTCCTCATTATGGTATCCGCGATAAAGGCAAGCGTCTGCGACCAGGAATGGTTTTTACCATCGAACCGATGATTAATGAAGGCACTTACGAAGTTGAGGTGCTGAATGATGGGTGGACTGCTGTCACACGCGATCGCCTGCTTTCGGCTCAATTTGAGCATACCGTGGCTGTCACAGAAGATGGCGTGGAAATTCTGACTTTACCAGAAGGTAATTAATAAGGGTTTGCTCAAAAAATTGCTGGGAACTGGTGAAAGCATTGGCCGTCTAGAGTGAAAGGAACCATGAGTTATAAATTAAAAACTCTTACCAAGCTGATCTTGCTCCCGTATGCTTACCCTTTTCATTTTGGGGTGACGCGGTTAACAATAGGTTGAATATGTTTTAAATGATTCAATCTTATGCCTAGAACTCCGAATGAATACTCTGTATTCCTCCTTTTGGAAAGTGGTCATCGTGAAGAAATCCGTTTTCCGACGATTCAGGAATTTCAGAAATGGTATAGTGGCGAACTTGTACCCAAGTCTGCTTCTAACGACTTTATTAGCGTACCGATCAAGAACATTCAAGGAGAGTATATGGTTATACGTCCTTCTCGAATTGTCGCCATCCGAGTAGAACCAGTTTTTAGCTCTAGTGTTGAAAGATTCAACTAAATGATGAGAAAAACCCTTGCTCTAGTTTCCTTAAGTCTGGGAATTACCCTTGTAAATACAATCTGGTCAGCTGTTGCTCAGGTTCCTTTACCATTGCCAATACCGACGACTAGTCCTGAGATCACGCCGCCACCACAGCCACCACTTAAACCTCTCAACTTAGGAACAGGCTGTACTCCTATACATGTTTGTTTGGGTTGGGACGAGCAAATTTGGGGTCAAAGAGGTAAACCCGGCGATCGCCAAGCTTTGTTGACTGCGATTGACAACAGTCTGGGTTACTTGACAAAGAGTAGTGCGATCGCAGCGTATCAAAACTATCCTGTCAAAGGAATTACAATTGATCGGGTGCGGCGGAGTTTGGTACGTTTCCGGCAATTAGTTGTTAGTTCTAAATCTCCAGCACAACTGCAAGCTGCTGTCCGTCGAGAGTTTGTTTTTTACAAATCTGTAGGCAACGATGGCAAGGGTACTGTTAAGTTTACTGCTTACTACGAACCCGTTTATACTGCTAGCCGTGTAAAAACCTCAGTATACAAGTATCCTCTTTATCGATTACCGCCAAACTTTGAGCAATGGCCTAAACCCCATCCCAAAAGAATTGATTTAGAAGGGACAGATGGCTTACTAGGAGATAAGAGCCAGTTGCGCGGTTTAGAGATGCTGTGGTTCCGCGATCGCCTAGATCCATATATGGTACAAATCCAAGGTTCTGCTCAAATTCAGTTAACCGATGGCAAAAAAACATCCATTGGCTATGCAGGTGGCACAGATTACCCCTGGACTAGTATCGGTAAAGAACTAGCAAAAGATGGCAAACTACCACTAGCACAATTGACAATGCCACGTTTGATTAGTTACTTTCAACAACAGCCGCAGGAGTTGAGTAATTATCTACCGCGTTGGGAACGGTTTGTTTTCTTCAAAGAAACTAACGGTAGACAAGCTACTGGTAGTATTAATGTGCCAGTCACACCAGAGCGTTCCATTGCTACAGATAAAGCTCTCATGCCTCCAGGTGCCCTAGCGCTGGTTCATACTTCATTTCCCTATCCTGCCAGTGCTGGACGGCTGGAGTATCGGACTGTGAGCCGCTTTGTACTAGATCAAGATACAGGTAGTGCTATCAAAGGCCCTGGACGAGTAGATTATTTTATGGGATCTGGCAAATTAGCAGGCGATCGCGCCGGGATCACAGGCGGTAATGGTTCACTGTATTATTTACTACTCAAAAAATAGTTAATCAAGTGTAAAGTAAAGGCTAAAAATTTATCATGAGGCATTGGGTATTGGTCACTTTTTCCCATGCCCCATGCCCAATACTTCGGCTTGCTTCTCTGCGAGAGGCTGCGCCAACGACTGCACTCAGCAACCGGAGCAGGGGGAGCAAGAAGAGGGGGAAAAGGTTAAAGGATGAAGAAACAAACCCTTTAACCCTGCCCCTTATCCCCAAAGGGGGCCCCACCT
>NZ_JAECZB010000066.1 GCF_016056295.1 Atlanticothrix silvestris CENA357 | reverse complement strand
CTCCCCAGCTACCCCAGCCTCCCCAGCTTATCTTCGTGACATTCGCTTTTTAGTCTTCGTTTATACCCTGCTCTTGTGTCTGTAACTGTTTCGATAAAAAAACCCCTACTTCTGGCGTGACGTGCTTCTGCATTTGACTTCGCACTGCCTCTTCAATTCCTGCAAGGTTTGTGAGCTTTTCTTTTGACGTATCTTCGTACAATATTTTAGAGATTGCCTGAATATGTTCTTGAAGAGCTTGCTGTTGTTCTGGGGTCATTGCTAGGTAAATGCACTCGTCTTACTTATCCTGACTGATTTTCACCTTCTTTGCAAAAAACTGGGATGCTCCCGATTTTAACTGTGCGATTAGCCAGTATTTTAGGGATTTATGCCTTGGCTTTGGCGAGGGCTGCGTTAAGTTGGGGTGTTTGCATTTATAGCCTCCACTTTGAATCTGACCACCCAAACTACATCGTTAGGCGAGGCTTTAATGATTTGCAAAAACTCTTCTTTGCTGATCCACAAATTACCTTCATCATACAAATCAACAAGAGGCATATCTGCTAATTGCTCTTGGTAAGGAGGGCGAAATAGGGTGATATATCCTAAATGTTTTGCACCTTTAACATAGCTGCAATTAGTCCATGCTTGATGAATTTTATTTCCTTTTTGATAAGCTTTAATTACATTAGCTGCGGTGCGATCGCAATCGTTTTTGCGGACAGAGGGCGATCGCCTACTCAAAAACTAAGCTGCTACTAATTCCGATTCAGACACTCCAAGCCGTTGCCAATCCTCGAACGTAAGTTCATCAAATGGCTTATCTAAAAGCATTTCTTCTTCTAAAAGCAGTGGCGTAGTGCGAACTTGCAAGGCTAGCCGCACAGCCTCAATATGCTTGTCTCGTGCCGATGCTCGTAGTGAGGACAAGTGCAGGACTGTTTTTCTAAATCAACTTCGTAGCGTTTTGACTCTTGTCCTGATACCAATTCTCTATGAAGTTGCACTTAATAAAGCTCTTGTGATGTAATCCCATCCACAAATCGATGCGATTGCTTCGGTAGAAATAGAGTCAAGAACCTGTTTGAGCTTGTGTCTTAATTGATCCAAGTGTGTGCAATGTTCCCAAGACAATTCATGCTTAATGTGTTCCCATAAACGCTCAATGGGATTAAGCTCTGGACTATTGGGGGGAATGTCACTAAGAAAAGCTGGGGGAGCTGGGGAG
>NZ_JAECZB010000065.1 GCF_016056295.1 Atlanticothrix silvestris CENA357 | reverse complement strand
CTGCACCCCCTGCCTCCCCTGCTCTCTTCGCTCACTGGGGTATGCCTGGGTTCTACGTTTTAATAATGTTCAGGCACGTACTTCGCATATCACTTTTGCATTAAATGCTCACTACAGCATCCAAGTAACTAATTAAAGCTTGGTGGCGAACTTAAATTTACTAGAAACTCCAGCAAATTCATCTAGACAAGGCAGATATGAACTCTACTGTATTTTCATCCTTGCATCCATATATTGCTAAAGATGCTAGTGTTGATTGGCAAACTGGAGATATTCCTACTTCCCGAATTGCTAACTTTACTCCAACAATAAAAGCAAATGCGCTTTACTACGATAATAGTGAATGGGCAAGAGGCTATTTTGAAGCCTGTCATCGAGACAAAGCATTTAAAGAATGTTGGCAAGCAGCAAGCGGCAGTTGGGATGACAAAATTGTCGTTGATATAGGTTGTGGGCCTGGAAATTTGTATGCCACATTGGGTGGCTCACCAAGACTGTTAATTGGTGTGGATATCTCTCGCAATTGCCTTAAAATGGCACAAGCAATTGGCTACGCACCCATTCTAGCAGATGCTCACAACTTGCCATTTATTGATGAATTTGCAGATATTGTTGCAGTTAATGCAACATTACACCATTGCGACAACATGAATAAAGTTTTAGCGGAAGCAGCACGTTTGGTTCGTCCTGGCGGATTATTAATTACCGACCATGACCCACAGCAAACTGCTTGGGACTGGAAAGGCCTAGCTATGCTTTTGTACAAAATCCGCGTCCCCATCTATCGATTGATGAGTTTTGGCAAATTTATGTCAACAGCAGAACATGATGCCATGCTTGCTACTGAAACTCATCACCAACCTGGTGATGGTTTAACAACACAATTTTATTACCAAATCTTAGAACCTCTTGGCTTTAGTGTGAAAGTCTATCCTCACAACCACACACTAGGAGCGCAAGTGTTACAGAACAATTATGGGCAAGCACAGTTAAAGTATCGCTACGCTCAATGGTTATCTGGTATTAATTCCAATTCATCTGAGGCAGCGTTATCTTTAATGTGTATTGCCAGACGCAATTAAGAGCAGATAAGTAAGTTAATACTAATATTTCCAGCTAATACCAATTCACGAAAACCTGATACCTATGGATTTATAGTAGGGGCACAGCAATGCTGTGCCCCTACTATAGGACACGCCTGAAGGGGTGACAAAGAGGCTGAAGCTCAGGAAATACAAGAGTGTGACTGTTTTGGGGTAAAAAAAGATAGGTCAGGTATTCTCAACAAGACCTATCAAATGATAATGTTACCTAAATTCTACCAAAACTGCTTTCAAAATGTACTGACACCCGCACAGTACAAGATGTTGGAAATCTTGATTATGCTGTTACAATTTCATAAAACTGTGACAATTGAGAAGCTGGCGACAGTATTTCCCCAACCGATAAAATTTGAGAGTCGGCGACGAAGCATCCAAAGATTTTTATTACTGCCAGAGTTATCAATTCAATACATCTGGTTTCCATTACTCAAAAGATGGGTTAAAAACAGCAGACAATCTCAGGAGAAACAATTGATATTTGCGATTGATAGAACACAGTGGCGTGGTGAAAATGTGTTCGTCATTAGTTTAATAGAACAAAAAAGAGCTATTCCAGTTTATTGGCTATTGTTAACAAAAAGAGGATGTAGCAATCTAGGCGAGCAGAAAAAGTTAATTCGCCCATTGTTGCGGTTATTTAAAGG
>NZ_JAECZB010000064.1:739-2468 GCF_016056295.1 Atlanticothrix silvestris CENA357 | reverse complement strand
TTGGGCTTGGGCTTGGGCTCTGGCTTGGGCTTGGGCTGTGGCTGTGGCTTGGGCTGTGGCTGTGGCTGTGGCTGGAGATAAATTACGAGAATCTTTTAGCCAGGTTAATACTTTTCTAATTTTAGCTAGCACTTCTAGTCTAGGCTTGGGTTTGGGGTGGTTAGGACATAGGATTTTTAATACAGGTTCATAGCTTTATCATCTAAAGTTAGCTGGCAAAAGATTTTGTAGTTGTTGTATAGAGTAGAGAAGTAATGTCTAAGGACAAGCCGCTGCCTTAGAAGTCAAAAGTTTTAGAAATCAAAGCTTGTGACTGTTTGAAAGGGTAGCTTTATTTACGTTGCGCTGTACTAGGTAAATAAACTGATATCTACATTAAAATAACGTGAGTTCGACGAGTATTGTTTTGACCTCTCCCCCAGCCCCTCTCCTATGAGGAGAGGGGAGTAAAACCATGATTTTTTCGTTGCTCCTCCCTCGCCTTTTAGGAGAGGGAGGCCGGGAGGGAGAGGTCTATCGAACTCACGTTAAAATAGTCCGCCAACGCTTCTGCTTGGGTTTTACTAATGGTGCGATTAATTTAGACTTCTCAAACATATTAAAAGACAGGTGGCGCAATTGTTGAGAGTGCCTTTTTTAACTCTTGTGACAATGATTCCAAAAACATCATGTCATTGGTGATGTCTGAAATCTCATCTTCATTTAAATTTTCTGTTTCTAATTGTTTTTGGTAAGCTTCAATCCTGAATTCTAGTGCCTCAACCATAAACCGAATTGCTTTAGGAGAAAAATTCACGTTCATAACTCCGTTAATTGACTTTGTAAAATGCCTCACCAACTAATTGCAATGCCATCTTGTAGTCTTCTATTCGCATAGTGTAGCTTGGTTCCCATAGCCAATGATTACCGTAATCATTCACCAAGCGGAGTTCGTTAGGAATATCAGTGCCCCTATCCAACTTCCACCAATTTTTTCCAACTCCCTGAACTGCGAACGTTGAAATTCCGCCTGAACCTGCAACAACCCAAATATCACCATCTTCTTCATAAGTTTCAATGTCTTGTGAACGAATATTATCTATTCTCGAAGAGGTTGCATTTCCCATACGGTATAAATCAATGGGGGTTTTTCTCATACCAATTAAGTCAAAGACCGAAGCTTCTGGTTTAACACCAAGCGATCGCATTGTATCAGGCGCGATCGCTACTTTCTAAATATTCTCCACCCACAGCAGATTATTGACGTAAGTGGTGTTTTGCAGTGCATTGTAAAATTTTTCATCTGCTGTCACCATCTGGCATTGTTGCGTTACAGCAAGAGCTAATACCATTTCACTAAAAAAATGATAGAAATAGTTAAGTCAGAAATATGAGCAGAAGTTCATGGCTGGAGTCACCAAAGTAAAAATAGAAGAATCGGCAGAGGAATTACGTGAACTGCTGAAAAAACAGAAAACAGCATTAGGAAAAGAACGTATTCAAGCATTGTATTTACTAAAGATAGGTCAGGTAAGGACAATACAAGATTTAGTGGTAGTGTTGGGAAGAGGAAGTGCCACAGTACAAAGGTGGTTCAAGGCTTATACAGAATTGGGAATCGCCAGTCTAGTATCAAGAAAGAAGGGTTCAGGGCGACCGCCAATTATAAAGTCAGATATAAGAGAGCAACTTTCAAAAGAATTAGAAGACCCCCAGGGATTCAAAAGTTATGAAGAAATAAGAACATGGT
>NZ_JAECZB010000064.1:0-540 GCF_016056295.1 Atlanticothrix silvestris CENA357 | reverse complement strand
TTAAAAGCAGTGGAAGGAGTAGAAGCTTCATACAAGGTAGTACATGATACAGTGCGTTATCAAATGAAAGCAAAGCTAAAAGTACCGCGTGCAGTAGGGATAAAACACCAGCCAGAAGCGGAAGAAGAGTTTAAAAAAAACTGCCACGATACCTAGAAGTAATTAAGAAATATGTCATACCACCAATAGATAAACAAAGAAAAATTAGATATTGGTGTGAGGATGAAAGTCGTGTGGGGTTAAAGACTGAAGCGGGTAGATTAATTACCAACTTTGGGACTAAACCTATCGGTATCATGCAATGGAAACGAGATAATTTTTATTTATATGGATTAGTAGAACCGTTAACGGGTGAGTATTTCATCTGGGAATTTTCTCATTTAAATGCAGCTTGTTTTCAGGTTTTCTTAGAAAAATTTTCTGCCACTTATGCCCAAGATATCCATATTATTCAGTTAGATAATGGAGCTTTTCATTTTAGCCAGCATCTTCAAATACCAGAAAATATCATTTTATTATTTCAACCTCCACACCTGTCTC
>NZ_JAECZB010000063.1 GCF_016056295.1 Atlanticothrix silvestris CENA357 | reverse complement strand
GCTCTTTTTTGTTCTATTAAACTAATGACGAACACATTTTCACCACGCCACTGTGTTCTATCAATCGCAAATATCAATTGTTTCTCCTGAGATTGTCTGCTGTTTTTAACCCATCTTTTGAGTAATGGAAACCAGATGTATTGAATTGATAACTCTGGCAGTAATAAAAATCTTTGGATGCTTCGTCGCCGACTCTCAAATTTTATCGGTTGGGGAAATACTGTCGCCAGCTTCTCAATTGTCACAGTTTTATGAAATTGTAACAGCATAATCAAGATTTCCAACATCTTGTACTGTGCGGGTGTCAGTACATTTTGAAAGCAGTTTTGGTAGAATTTAGGTAACATTATCATTTGATAGGTCTTGTTGAGAATACCTGACCTATCTTTTTTTACCCCAAAACAGTCACACTCTTGTATTTCCTGAGCTTCAGCCTCTTTGTCACCCCTTCAGCCTCCGGGGTTAAAAGCGGTGACGGGAGCGTAATTAATTCCTGTTACATTTGTCAAGTCTGCCCTAGCTAAGTCTGTATAACCTTCAGCCAATGCTTGATTGACTTCAACGACACCTTCCATCAATGCAACGTCGGCTTGTGTTAGATTGGCAACTTTGCCCAAGAGACCGCTACTAGCTTCTAGGTTAGTTGTGACATTTCTACCAGGCAAAACAACTTTACCAGCAGGTAAGGTAACGCCAGGGCCAACCCGCGAGAGAAAGTTGACTACTGTGTTTCTTTCTATAGTTGCACCGTCTACTTCACAGTTGAAGGCGAGAAACGTCTCTGGAACAGTGTTGCTGAACTGAGTATTGGTAACTGGGTCGGTAAAAGGCCCGGTTGAGCCTTGAAGCCCGATTTTAGCTGCACCTTTGATTGTGGTCATGTGTGCCATAATCCTTACGGGGGGACAAAAAGGGCTAGGATGCAGATAAAATAAGCCTCATAGCCCTTTCTCCTTGTTGATAATACTTACGTTTATTAGGAGCTAGTGTCATTAATTCAGCCACCAATTCATAAGAATTTTCCATAAAATCGACCCAGTTAGACCCATATAATCCAATATAAAAACTGCTATGACGGCGAACTGTCCGCCTAGATTCTTTGATTCGACCGACATATTTTTGAACACCCATACGTTTAAATTTTTGACCAGATATAGTTGCAGCGGTATAGGCAAGTGAGATTAATAATATTAATGAAATTAAACGTTGACCTGATACATTAGTATCTTCTAAGTTATAGCCACCGCTCTTAAAATCTCTAAACATCTCTTCAATATCAAAAGGTTGTTTATAAGCCTGAATAGCCGAATCTAAATCATCTAAATTAGTTAAAATAAACCAACCCTCTTCTGGGATAACTCCAAAGCGTTTACGTTTCCATTTAGCAGCAAGGTTAAAGCTGATAAATCCTGTAGACTTTGTATATTTAATACCCTGATAAAAGAACGAAACTCCAGGCAATAAACCGGAATCTTTTAATTGCAGCCAAACTTCAGGTTATACCTCTATAAATGCATCTTTTTTAGACGTAAGCAAAAGTTCACTTTCTTCTCTGTGAGCCAGTTTGCTAGTTTCACAGAGCAAAACTCTCTATCTGCTAATACAACAGTTTCATAATTATTAAAAATAGGTAATGCTTTATTGAAAACAGCTTTTTGCTCATCAAAATTACTCGAACCTAATTTGTCTAACAACTCAAAATATATCGGAATAGACCTTTTATCCCAAACCACACTAATCATTAATAGGTTAATACATCCCCAATTAGTCCGATCTATAACTACATAAACAACTTCAGCCAAAGGAAAATATATTTCTAGCCAGCTTTTAACTATGGGAAACCATATTTCTTCAACATTTATGTAGTTCAGAGATAAAAAACGTTGAATCTTTTTTCTTCTACTTTCAAACAATATTGGAATAGGTAAAGCTGTAGCCAATGCCTCAATACGGTTCGGTTAAAGGGGAAAGGGGAAAGGTTTTCAATACATCCTTTACCCCTTACCCTTTAACCTTTTCCCAGGCCACAAGGAAAGTTCATAGTGCTTATCCGAACCGTATTGGCCAATGCCTCAAGGCTTACAGTTTTAATAGATTGTAATAAATTTATCAGGATTTTTAGTAATAAATATTCTGCACGTCCCAATTCTCGCTTGAGGTTTGTTTCGTAGAATTCTGGTAATATTATCATTAAAAAGGGCTTATTGCGAATTAATGCTCTTTTTCTTTTACCATAAATTGCTACACTACTTGCCATATATCTATTTCAGGGTATTTTGTCTCCCCTCAAGGTCTGTATTACCTTTCGATACAAAGCTAAGGCAACAATTAAAGGCAGATTTAGATGGACTACCGCCAGTACCCCAGTATTCTGAACGACCCCAAGACCCAAGCTTGGTAGTAGCACCAGATACTGCCGCTTTTTTTTAGACATTCCCTATTTATCACGAGATGCACAGTTAATGGCAATTGAATTTCAGATTCGTGCTGCTGTTAGAGATGCACTCAATCTCACCAGTCGTAAACCTTTTCGCTGGGGCGGGTTAAGTGGCTACCAGCAATTATCAGCGATTGGGGAAGTATTGCGTAGCTTACCATGCCTAGAAATTGACACTGATTATTTATCTCTATTGTCATACCAATTCACTAAAAAAATGATAGAAATAGTTAAGTCAGAAATATGAGCAGAAGTTCATGGCTGGAGTCACCAAAGTAAAAATAGAAGAATCGGCAGAGGAATTACGTGAACTGCTGAAAAAACAGAAAACAGCATTAGGAAAAGAACGTATTCAAGCATTGTATTTACTAAAGATAGGTCAGGTAAGGACAATACAAGATTTAGCGGTAGTGTTGGGAAGAGGAAGTGCCACAGTACAAAGGTGGTTCAAGGCTTATACAGAATTGGGAATCGCCAGTCTAGTAT
>NZ_JAECZB010000062.1:3866-120728 GCF_016056295.1 Atlanticothrix silvestris CENA357 | reverse complement strand
TCCCCAAAGGGGGCCCCACCTTCCCCTTTCCCCTTTACCCCTTCTTCTCCATGCCCATACCCAATGCCTAATCCCTTTGGAGAATGAGATTAATGAGTACAAATGCTAATACATCTCCAGCACAAGCAGGGAGTAATCTGAGTTTTTTTGAAAAATACCTCACCATTTGGGTATTTCTGTGCATCTTGGCGGGAATTGCCCTCGGAAGATTATTTCCACAGGTGGCAGTGACGTTGGATGCGATGAGTATCTATCAAGTGTCAATTCCCATTGCAGTATGTCTGTTTTTCATGATGTATCCCATCATGGTGAAAATAGATTTTACTCAAGCTGCCAATGCTATTCGTGCCCCAAAACCTGTAATTCTCACCTTGGTGGTGAACTGGTTGATTAAACCATTCACGATGGTAGTATTTGCCCAGTTTTTCTTGGGTTGGTTGTTCCGTCCGTTAATTACAGGGACAGAATTAATTCGTGGTAGCGAAGTAGCGATCGCCAATTCCTATATTGCCGGTACTATTCTACTGGGAATTGCTCCTTGTACTGCAATGGTATTGCTATGGGGTTATCTTTCCTACGGCAATCAGGGACACACTTTGGTAATGGTGAGTAATCAAAAGTCAAAACCTTTAAGTGATTTTAATCCTGAAGATTACAATGCTGTGATTTCTTTATGTGGTTGTGGAATCAATTTACCAGAAGCATGGTTACTAAGAGATGTGTTTGAAGATTGGCAACTTGATGATCCAAAAGAACAACCCATTGAAACATTTCGCCGTGTTAGAAATGAAGTAAAGGAACGAGTAATCAAGCTAATTACAGATCTAATTTAAATTTATTTGTGACTTTGTGCCTTTGTGGTGATAATTTAAACTGAAAGCCTTAGCCTTAGATCCCCGACTTCTCAAAGAAGTCGGGGATCTATAATTTTACTTCCACGGTGGGATGCGAATCATCAAGCTCGAAAGCTAAAATATAACTTTAACCATATTGTTGTGTAATTCGCACCCGTTTTGTGATTAATCAATACTCAGAAAACATCCTCAACCGTCAACTAGAAACATTAAATACAGGCTATAAATTTAGCTGGTTTGATTGGTTTTGCCTGTGGTATCCTCCAGGCTGGCTAATTTTATTTAATCGCCACTGGCAACATTATCACGATGATCCAGATGGTTGGAATTGGCTGGAATATGGATTATTTTTGATTCCTGGCGGATTTTATCTGGCGTTGCTGAGTCGATGGTTGCGTTTGGGTTGTCGTTCACCACGCAAAGAAGTTAGTGAATTTAATTCCAAATATCAACAAGCTTTTCGTCAAGAAGTTGTAGCTCCCATTGTTAAATATTATTTTCGAGGAGAATTACAACAAATTGAGAACTTACCGCCAGCAGGGCCAATAGTTGTGGCCATGAATCATGCAGGGATGTCCTTTCCGTGGGACTTTTTGACCTTGGGTTATTTATTGGGTGATGCACGAGGATGGACGGTACAATTCCTAGCAAATACAGTATTATTTGAGCATCCTTGGGTGATTTGGTGGCTACCATCTCAATGGTCACAAGTTTTAGGCGGTGTGCGAGCAGAGTTCAATGATTTTGAAGCAGCCATAGCCCAAAGAAAAACTCTCCTATACGCACCCGAAGGTGTACGCGGTCCGCTAAAAGGTTGGAAAAGACGCTATCAACTAGAAAAGTTTGATGTCAGTTTTATTCAGCTGAGCGATCGCTATCATATTCCGATTTTGCCAGTTGTTTGCATTGGTAATGAATCCTTGCATCCTTGGACTATTAATTTTAAAAAATTACAACGACTATTCAAGTTACCATTTTTACCTATATCGCCTTTGATGCTGGTCTTGATTTTATTTCCCTCGATGGGAGTTTGGGCTATGAGAACTCGTCTGCGTTACTTTATTCAGCCTTTAGAATCAACAAGTTTAGAAACTAATTCAGGTAAAGGACGTGCAGCAGTTTATCAGCAAGCTCAACAATTACGAGAAAAAATGCAAATTCAAACCAATCAATTATTAACTGATGACTGAGTAACAGTCACCAAATAACGGTCATCAGTAAACGCGAAATTCCATCACTTTTAGAGGTGGGATGAGTCTTAAACTAACTCTACTGAAGCAGTGCCAAAGCGATAACCTTTACCGTAGACTGTGTGAATCATTGGAGTTTCATCACCTACCTCAATTTTGCGACGTAGTAGGCGGATTAATGCTGCTATCACATTGCTACTTGGTTGTTCGCCATCATGCCACAGATTTTGCATAATTTGGGCGTGAGTCAAAAGCTGTCCAGTGTGTTCCATAAAATATTGTAGTAACAGGCTTTCTTTTTGAGATAGTTCAATAATCCGTCCTTGGCGATAAGCTATTTGGTTTTCAAAATCAAGTTCTAAGTCAGCAACAGTTAAATGTCCTGTTGGAGTGTTGTGTACTTCCACACCAGAACGCCGTAATAACGCGCGGACTCTAGCTAGTAACTCCCGCAGTTCAAAAGGTTTAACTAAATAGTCATCCGCACCAGCATCTAAACCTTTTACACGGTCATCTAAAGTATCTTTGGCTGTGAGAAACAACACAGGAGTAGCTTTACCTTGGCGACGTAATTCCTGGCAAATTTCCAATCCTGTTTTTCCTGGTAGCATCCAATCTAAAATTAGCAGGTCATAACTGCCTACTTGCACAAGTTCACTGCCACTTGTACCATCATAAGCGGCATCTACAGTGTAACCCTCACGAGTTAACACACGGCTCAAAGGGTTAGTTAATTCAACTTCATCATCAACTAATAAAATTCTCATGCTGCTTGTGGTAAGCAATAGAGATATTCTCAATATAAATGAACTGCTAAGACAAAGACACTTGCATCCAGGGGTTTTTCCTATTGATCCAAGTGTCCATAGCTAAGGATACCAAGAAAAAGAATGCTGACTGTTGCGTTACCGAAAGGGGAACTACTTAAAAATAGCATCCGCCTGCTGCAATCTGTAGGATTGGATTTTAGTGCTTTTTTAGATTCAACAAACCGCCAACTTCAAATTCATGATGCTAGTGGACAAGCAAAAGGATTATTGGTACGCGGACAAGATGTGCCTGTGTATGTAGAATATGGTCAGGCACAACTGGGTATTATTGGTTATGATGTGCTGCGGGAAAAAAAGCCGCAAGTTGCACAGTTGGTTGATTTGCAATTTGGGTATTGTCGCATGTCGGTGGCAGTAAAAGCATCTAGTGCTTATAAATCACCTTTAGATTTACCAGCTCATGGTCGAGTTGCTTCTAAGTATGTCAATTGCGCTCGTGAATATTTTCATAGTCTGGATTTACCCGTGGAAATAGTCCCCTTGTATGGTTCAGTAGAACTCGGCCCAATTACAGGGATGTCAGAGGCGATTGTAGATTTGGTTTCTACAGGGCGAACTTTGCGCGAAAATGGCTTAATTGAGATTACTACCTTGTATGAAAGCACGGCGCGATTGATTGCCCATCCCCTGAGTTATCGCCTGAATACAGGTAATCTCAGTGATTTAATTGAAAAACTGCGAGAGACAGTTTTAATGCCGATTTAACAAGCCCTGAAGGGGCGGGAACAGGCAGGGCAAACGCATCTAAAGCATAAGAATCCTTCAATGGCAAGGGTTTCGGCGTTTTCTAATTTAGCCTATTTTTTCATCAAGATCCTTGTCCAGTAGGGGTTTCGGAAATCCCGTGCGTTCGCCCTGCGGGAACAGGAGATAGGGAACAGGGAACAGAGAAGACAAAATTAGCCCCAATGCCAGTTCCCTGTTATATTTCACCTTCCTAAAAATATCTCAATAATCGTAAATGACTTTTTTATCTAAAAGTGCTGATTAATTTGTTTACACTATAGTTATCTGTATAGCAAAAATGTGGGACAGATGCTTCCCTCTTTTGAAAGTACTTGTTAATAAAAATTCCAAAAAACTTCTCCAAAAGTCACAGGTAACAAGATATTCAATCTAACCAAAGATTAAGTCAGTCATTAAGCATCCAAAATACTTAACTAAACCTTTTTTACAACTTTTTAATAAAAATAAATTGATGAAAATTGAATTTAATAACGATGAAGCGGTGAGACTTGCAGCTCTGCGCCAGTATCAGATACTTGATACTGAACCCGAAGAAACTTATGATAATCTTGCCCAGTTAGCTGCTTTTATTTGTGGTACACCCATAGCCTTGGTAAATTTTATTGATGAAAATCGTCAGTGGTTTAAGGCAAAACTGGGGCTGGATGTACCAGAAATGCCCCGTAATGTAGGTTTATCTTACCTTTGTCAAGAACGACGAGACATTGTAGTAGTTCCGGATACGTTGGCTGATGAAAAGTTGGCCATTAATCCAGTGGTAACTGACTATCCATATATACGATTTTATGCAGGCGTACCATTAATCACTCCCAAGGGAGATATGTTAGGAACTCTCTGCGTAATTGACCATGTTCCGCGAGAATTGAACCAAAAACAAATAGATGCACTGCTAGCTCTCGGTCGTCAGGTTCTCACTCAATTAGAGCTAAGGCGAAATTTAGCTGAAGTGTGCCGTGTTTCTGCCGAACAAAAGCAAACAGAAGCATTATTAAAACACAGTCAGCAAGAGCTGAGAGATTTTGTAGAGAATGCTACTGTGGGGATGCATTGGGTCGAAGCAGATGGCACAATTGTCTGGGCAAACCAAGCAGAACTAGATCTTTTAGGCTATACGCGTTCTGAGTATGTTGGACATTCTATTACTGAGTTTCATGCTGACCCCGATGTGATTAAAGACATTTTGCAAAGGCTAAGCAGAAATGAAATATTACAAAATTATGAAGCTCAGCTCCGATGCAAAGATGGCTCAATTCGCCATGTTCTGATTCACTCGAACGTGTATTGGGAAGATGGTAAATTTATCCATACGCGATGTTTTACACGAGACATTACTGAGCGCAAACAAGTAGAAGCTGCTTTGAAAGAAAGCGAACAACAATTAAAATTGGCTTTTCAGGCTGCTAAGCTCGGTTCTTGGCAACTCAATTTGCAAACGGGAGAGTTGTCTACATCCAGCCAGTGCAAAGAAAACTTTGGTTTGCCTCTCGAAGCGGCATGTTCACACAATGATTTACTGGCATGTATTCATCCTGACGATCGCTTTTACATGCAAGATTTAATCAAACAAGCTCTCAAGAACAAGTGCGATTATGAAGCAGAGTACCGCAGCATTTGGCCTGATGGCAGTGTTCATTGGATTTTAGCTAGAGGTCTGGGAATTTACTCCCCTGATGGTAATCCCACTCGCATAATTGGTGTAACAATGGATATCACCGATCGCAAGCGTGTAGAAGAGGAATTAAAACAGCAAAACCTGCGATCGCAATTATTTGCAGAAATTACTCTGAAAATTCGTGAATCTTTACAACTAGAAGAAGTTTTGCAAACCACGGTTACAGAGGTACAAAAACTACTCCATGCTGACCGAGTATTGATTTTTAGACTTTGGTCTGATGGGTCAGGAACAGTGGTACAAGAGGCGGTGCTACCCGGTTGGCCTATAGTTCTAGGAAGAAATATTCTCGATCCCTGCTTTCAACAAGACTACGTGGAAAAATACCGTCAAGGAAGAGTCAGTGCAATTGTAGATATTGAACATGCTAATATTCAAGACTGTCATCGGAAATTTCTTCAGCAGTTTGGTGTTAAAGCTAATTTAGTAGTACCAATTCTTGTTAGGGAAGGTATTTGGGGCTTGCTAGTTGCCCATCAGTGTGCTTCACCACGACATTGGAGTAACTTTGAGTTGGAGTTATTGCAACAGCTAGCGAACCAGATTGGGATTGCTCTATCTCAAACACAACTATTAGAACGAGAAACTCGTCAACGCCAAGAATTAGCGCGTTCCAATGCTGAATTAGAGCAATTTGCCTATGTTGCTTCCCATGATTTGCAAGAGCCGTTGCGGATGGTGACTAGTTATTTACAGCTACTAGAACGCAAATATAAGAGCCAGCTAGACAACAGCGCAGAACAGTTTATTACCTACGCTGTGGACGGGGCGCGGCGGATGCAGTCTCTAATTAACGATTTGTTGAACTATTCCCGTGTCAGTACCCGTGGGCAACCCTTCGAGCAGGTTGATTGTACAGCAGTTTTTGAACGGGCGATCGCTAATCTGAAATTTGCTATTGAAGAGAGTGACGCGCTGATCACCCATGATCCTTTACCTACAGTCATGGGTGATGCAACCCAGTTGACACAAGTTTTCCAAAACCTGATAGGTAATGCAATTAAATTCCGTAGGGAACTACCACCACAAATTCATATTAAAGCAGTCAGGGGAACGGGGGAAGCAGAGGAGCAGGGAGCAGGGGAACTTCTCACTCCAAATTCTTCGCTCAACACTCAAACTAATGAATGGTTGTTCTCAGTGAGCGATAATGGAATTGGTATAGAAAGCCAATATGCAGAACGCATTTTTGTGATTTTTCAACGCTTGCATGGTAGAAGTAAGTATTCAGGTACTGGAATTGGTTTGGCAATTTGTAAGAAAATTATAGAGCGCCACGGTGGTCGTATCTGGGTTGAGTCAAAACAAGGTCAAGGCTCAATTTTCTATTTCACTATTTCAGATCAAGCAGGTCAAGCTGCTTTACAGGGAATTGGGGATTAGGGACTTCCAACCAAGTAAGCCAGCCCGGCGAAGTACGCTGGACTCACTATAAAAAATGCCTAAAATTCTCCCAAAAAACTAATTACGAATTACGAATTACGTTAGCGCAGCGTTAGCGACGCAGGAGCGTCATTACGAATTACGAATTACGAATTAAAAATATCCAGCCCGGTCAACAATAGTGAATATCACATCAGCAATTATGCCTATTGAGGTTTTGTTAGTAGAAGATAATCCCGGCGATGCCCAACTCACACGAATCGCTCTGGAAGATAGCAAAATCTCTGTTAATCTGAATGTGGTTGAAGATGGAGTGGAGGCAATGGCATTTTTGCGAAAACAAGAAAAATATGCTAGAGTCCCACATCCAGATATTGTACTGCTCGATTTAAATCTACCCAGAAAAGACGGTCGGGAAGTACTAGCAGAAATCAAAACTGACCCTACTCTCAAGCGAATTCCTGTAGTGGTTTTAACAACTTCTCAAGCAGAAGAAGACATTCTCAAAGCTTATAACCTTGCTGCCAACTGTTATATAACTAAACCCGTTGATTTCGATCAGTTCGTTAAAATTGTACAGTCCATAGAAGATTTTTGGTTTGCGATTGTAAAACTGCCACCGGAGTAATGGCAATGGCAGGTGAACTCATTAAAGTGTTGTTAGTTGAAGATAACCCTGGTGATGTTTTCTTATTGCAAGAGTTATTAAAGGAAGTAACTGCTGTAAGGGTGGAGTTACAGCCGGTTGAGCAACTATCCCAAGCCCTGGAGTGCTTAGTTAGCAACAGCTTTGATGTGATGCTGTTAGATCTTTCTTTACCTGATAGTCAGGGAATGGAAACTTTTGTCAGGGCGACTCGTCAAGCGAAAGCAACTCCCATTATTGTACTAACAGGTTTAGATGATGAAACCTTAGCACTGCGAGCAATGCAAGAAGGAGCGCAGGATTATTTAGTCAAAGGAAAAGTCACTGGGGACTTGTTAGTGCGTTCCATGCGTTATGCGATCGAGCGTCAGCGCGTAGAAGATGCATTGCGACAAAGTGAAGAACGCTTTCGAGTTGCCTTAAAAAATTCTCCAATTTTTGTTTTCAACCAAGACAAAGAGTTAAATTATACCTGGGTTTATAATCCTATTTCTGGATGGACAGTCGAAGAAATGTTGGGTAAACATGATTTCGATTTGATCCCAGTTAAAGATGCTGAACGTCTGACTGCCATTAAACATAGTGTGCTGATCAGCGGTATAGGTACTAGAGAAGAAGTATCGATCACCACTCCCCAAGGAATTCGATATTACGATTTGACCGTCGAACCCTTGCGGAATGAGTCACAAGAAATCATCGGCATAACCTGTGCCAGTATTGACATCAGCGAGCGTCAAGCCGCGCAACGCGATCGCTTATTAGCTGAAGAAAAAATCCGCCAACAAGCAGCATTATTAGATGTCACTACTGATGCTATCTGTGTGCGCGATTTAGAAAATAAAATTCTCTTTTGGAACAAAGGCGCAGAAAATCTCTATGGTTGGAAGGCTGACGAGGTTTATGGTAAAAATGCCAGTGAAGTTTTATGTAACGAACCTTCCCCAGAATTTGAAGCAGCTTTGTTAAATGTAATTACCAAAGGAAACTGGCAAGGCGAGTTAACAAAAAATACCAAAACTGATAGAGAAATATTAGTTGCGAGTCGTTGGAGTTTGGTAAGCGATGCTTGGGGAAAACCCAAATCAATTCTCTCTGTAGATACAGACATTACCGAAAAGAAACAATTAGAAGCACAGTTGTTTCGTGCCCAACGCTTGGAAAGCATTGGTACCCTAGCTAGTGGTATTGCTCACGACCTCAACAATATCCTGACACCGATTTTAGCAGGGGCGCAACTTCTACCACTAAAATTTCCGGATGCAGACGAACGAACTCAGCATTTATTAGAGATTTTGGAAATTAATGCTAGACGTGGAGCAGATTTAGTCAAGCAGGTTTTGTCGTTTGCGCGGGGTGTAGAGGGTAAACACATCACTTTGCAAATCAGACACTTAATTACAGAAGTTGCCAAAATTCTCAAAGAGACGTTTCCCAAATCCATCGAAATTTCTATCGATGTTCCACAAGATTTGTGGCTGGTTTCTGGAGATAGTACTCAACTCCATCAAGTATTAATGAATTTGTGTGTCAATGCCCGTGATGCCATGCCTAATGGCGGTACTTTAACCATCTCTGCGGAAAATCTTTTTATTGACGAAAATTATGTTCGTATGAACCTAGAAGCCAAGATAGGGCCATACACAGTAATTACTGTTTCAGATACGGGGGTTGGCATCCCTGCTGAAGTTTTAGATAGAATTTTTGAGCCGTTCTTTACCACAAAAGATGTAGGACAAGGTACGGGTTTGGGGCTTTCTACTGTACTGGGGATTATGAAAAGCCACGGTGGTTTTGTCAACGTTTACAGTGAGGTAGGAAGTGGAACTTACTTTAAAGTGTATTTACCAGCAGTCGGAGGAACAGAAACACTCAGCACAGAAACAACTAAACCACTTTTAGGAGATGAAGAACTAATTCTAGTTGTGGATGATGAATCCGCAATTCTGGATATTACCAAAACGTCCCTAGAAACTCACCAATACCAAACTCTGATTGCTAGGGATGGTATTGAGGCGATCGCACAATACGCTCAACACGCAGATCAAATCAGTGCTGTGCTAATAGATATCATGTTGCCTACATTAGACGGTTTAACTGCTATCCGCACCTTGAAGAAAATTAACCCTAAAGTCAAAATTGTTGCCACTAGCGGGCTAATGTCGAGCAATAAGCTAAAAGCATTGGCTGATATTGGTGTAACTACCTTTTTATCGAAACCCTATACTATTAATGAATTATTGCTGACTTTGCAAAAGGCACTCAATCAAAAAGGGTGATGAAAACTCCACCCACAAGGGGATAGAGTTTTGTCAGTTGTCAGTCGTCAGTTGTGTAGTATAATACTTCCGCCATTTTTTATAGGTTGGGTTGAGCTACCAACCCGCAGCCTAGTGCTGCAAAAAGCGTCAAAGGGAAACGCATACTTTGACCTTATTTCAAAAAGCATCGCGCGATCGCTTCACACTAATTCATCTATCGTAATCAGGAATTACTCAACGATACAGCGATCGCATAAGCCCTGAACTGTAACTTCGTAGGTTTCTCCACGCAAACCAGGGCGGAGATTTTTCAGTTCTATGCACTGAAAATTATTCCAAGCAATGTCTTCAATAGCACCACATTGACGACAGCAGAAGTGATGATGAGGTTCAACTTTGGCATCATAGCGAGAAACCCCTTCCTCTAGCAGCACTTCCCGCACCAGACCCACTTCTCGTAAAGCCTGCAAAGAACTATAAATCGTTGCCTGCGATGAGACGGGAAAATCTTTGTTGAGATCGGTCAGGATTTGTTCAACTGTAGGGTGGTCGGCACGAGATAACAAATTTGCATATACCGCAAATCGCTGAGGGGTCACTCTCAAACCCCTAGCCTTTAAGGTTTGAACAATTGCGTTTGCTTGTTGCTGCATACTTGCTGCTGCATTTAATGATATGTTACTTGATTATAATCCATACTAGTAATAAATTAATATTATGTTTAATTTTTTAAAATATTTAAGTATTTATAACTATTGAATATTTATTAAATCAGAATTATTCTGATTTACGAGCTGCAAAACGCAACCGCAAACTGACACACCCACTAATTGAGAGGTTAAATATAGCTATGATTACAAAAGTCCCTAACGTTGTATTTAAAACCCGTGTTCGTGATGAGTCCATTGGTGGATCAAATCCCTTCCGTTGGCAAGATCTCACCACTCAAGAAATTTTCGGTGGTAAGCGCGTTGTTGTATTTTCACTACCAGGAGCTTTTACCCCTACCTGTTCCACCTCACATCTTCCTCGCTATGAAGAACTTTACGCAGATTTCCAAGCCTTAGGGGTTGATGCAGTAATCTGTGTATCTGTGAATGATGCTTTTGTCATGTACCAGTGGGGTAAGCAACAAAATGCTAAGAATGTTTTCTTGCTCCCTGATGGCAATGGTGAATTTACTCGTAAAATGGGAATGTTAGTTGATAAATCTAACCTGGGCTTTGGAATGCGCTCTTGGCGTTACTCAATGGTAGTTAACGACTGCAACATCGAAAAAATATTCATTGAGCCAGGTTTTGAAGATGTTTGCGCCATAGATCCGTTTGAAGTCTCAGATGCTGACACTATGCTGTCTTACCTCAAAGAAGCTAAGACTGCCGTTGCTGTTTAACCTTGACAGAATTTAAATAATCGACACGATATCAATATTATGTAGAGGCGTGGTAATGTCACGCCTCTACAAGAAATCTCAACCTGGGGGACACATGAGTTACGATTTCGACCTATTTGTAATTGGTGCAGGCTCAGGTGGTATTGCGACCGCCAGACGAGCAGCAGAATATGGTGCCAAGGTAGGGATTGCTGAGTTTGACAGACTAGGCGGAACCTGCGTCAATCGTGGCTGTGTCCCTAAAAAGTTAATGGTTTACGCCTCTCATTTTCCTGATTTATTTGAGGATGCCCAAGGGTATGGCTGGAGTCCAGTCAAAAGTTCTCTAGATTGGGAAAAAATGATAACGGCAGTCAACAATGAGGTAATTCGCCTCAATGGGATTTATCAAAACATGCTGGATAAATCCAAAGTGGAACTCTTAGAAGGACATGGCAAATTTGTTGATGCCCATACAATTGTAGTTGGCGAACGCCAAGTGACCGCAGATAAAATTCTGATTGCTGTGGGTGGTCATCCCATTAAACCAAACATTTTGGGAATTGAACATGCCATTACCTCCGATGATATTTTTCACCTCAAAGAACAGCCTAAACGCATGGTAATTTTGGGAGGAGGTTACATTGGTTCAGAATTTGCCTGCATCTTGAATGGCATGGGAACTGAAGTTACCCAAGTCATTCGTGGGGACAAAATTTTGCGTGGCTTCGATGATGATTTGCGGACTGAAATTCATCAAGCGATGGGTAATCACGGGATTAAAATTATTAACAACAGCGAATTGATTGCGATTGAAAAAGATTCAGAAGGAGTCAAAGTTACAGTCCGCGGGAGTGCTGAATCTGAAGAAACAGTTGTTGTTGATGTCGTGAGTTTAGCGGCGGTTGGTCGCAAACCAAATACCCAAAACTTAGGTTTAGAAAACACCAAAGTCAAGCGTCACGATGGAGCAATTGTTGTTGATAAATACAGTCAAACAGCTGAAGAAAGTATCTATGCAGTCGGAGATTGTACAGATAACATTAACCTAACTCCAGTAGCAATTAATGAAGGTCGGGCGTTGGCAGACACCTTATTTGGTGGTAAGTCTCGGTTCATGAGTTATGAAAATATTCCAACAGCTATCTTTACAACACCAGAAGCTGCAACTGTCGGACTAACCGAGGCAGAAGCCAGAGAAAAATACGGTGATGCGGTGAAGATTTATCGGACTCGTTTCCGACCGATGTACTACACCTTAGCTGGTAAAGACGAAAAAACCATGATGAAATTGGTAGTCGATCAAAATACCGATAAGGTGTTGGGGGCGCACATGGTGGGAACAAGTTCCGCAGAGATTATTCAGGGTGTAGCGATCGCTGTTAAGATGGGTGCGACCAAAGCAAACTTTGATGCCACAGTGGGAATCCATCCTACTTCTGCTGAAGAATTTGTTACTATGCGATGAGGACATGGGGCATAAGGCATAGGGCATAGGGAAGAGTTACCAATGCCTTATATCTGCAAGTACCGCGTGATTTTTCATCTTTTCTCTTTTATACTTCAGACTTCCTTAAGTACACTATTTCATTAATTCATAGCGAATGAATTTGGCCAATCTCTGTGCCCCTCTGCGTTTTCCTTTGCGTTTTTAAACGCTACAATTTTATGCAAAGCTGTACTTAACCCTTCACTATAGTTTGTAGACCTTGCACTAATCTATCCATACCTTCTTTGGCAGTATCTTTTTGCAACGCACCATAAGCAACTCGCAGATAACATCCGTCGTTCATGCCAAAGGTTGTACCGGGAATCACTGCTACTTTATATTCTTGAATTAATCTTTTGACTAATTCAAAAGTATCCATCTGAGTGTGAACTTTGAGAAAAAAATAAAAAGCCCCATTAGCAGGAATAATGCTACATAGATTTTCTAGTTCATTTAGGGCTACTATTACTAGTTGACGTACTTCAGCGATGCCTACGGCGGGCTGTGCCAACGCACCAATATTTTCTCTTAAATAGTCATCTTTTGCTTGCAATGCTCCTAAAGCTGCATACTGAGAAATTACTGGCGGACAAATCAAAATTGTATCCTGGACTTTTTTGACAGCCATAAATAAGTGTTGGGGAATCACCATATAGCCAATTCGCCAGCTAGCAAAACCGTAAGCTTTAGAAAGACTATAGAGTGAAATTGTATATTCTGTACTGCCAGCAAAAGCACCAGGGGAAACGTGTTTAACTTGGTTATAGGTAAAATACTCGTATGCTTCATCGCTAATGTGGTAAATGCCAAGTTCGCCACAAATTTGATTTACTTGGTGTAATAATGCTTGAGAATAGACAACTCCTGTGGGATTATTAGGGGAAATGGTGACGATCGCCCGTGTTTTTGATGTAATTGCTTGAGCGATCGCTTCTGGACGCAACTGGTAATTTTCGTCTGTCTCCACTAACACAGCTTGACAACTCGCCATTGCGATCGCCATTTCATGATTGAAATAATAGGGTGTATTGAGAATAATCTCATCACCTGGGGAAGTTATAGCCAGAATGGCATTCATAAACCCCATATTGCTACCTGCGGTGACAACAATACAATTTTCACCGTTGATTTCAATACCGTTAAAAGTTGACAATTTTGCTGTCAATGCTGCTAATAAAGGAGGAATACCCTCCACTGCTTTATATAAATTATTCGTGGGTTCGGCGAGGAATTTGGGCAAAAGTTCTATTGCTTCTGGTGGTGGATTATAGGAAACTACACCTTGCCCTAAAGATATAGTTCCAGGAGAGTTTTTAATCAGTTCCCCAACTATGGGGATAATTGGCGACTGTACCGCCTGCATACGGGAAATTAAAGATGTCATATTGAATTTTTACACTGATAGGGGTGGAGGAAACCGGATATCTTGCAATGAATTGCTCCACATTGGCACTGCGATGAATCGGTAAAACATATTCTAAATTTTAGAATGTTTTGCTACCGACAATAGGACTTTTATAAGTAGTTTTCTGTTTTAATGACTGATGTTACTTGCTCGTTGACAGTAAAACTCTATTTTTATCACTCTAATACGTCAATTCGCTTATTAAAAGTGTTAGCAATGAGTTATAAAAACAATCTTTATATTATTTTTATAATAATTATTTTTTCTAAGGAAGAAATTAAGAAAAAAGCTCAATTTATAGTTGACACCTTCTATTTTCATAGCTAGACTTTTGAAGTCCTCCACTGTTGGAAAATCGTAAATGAGTATTTTTTCCGGCAAAGTGACCTTGGTAACGGGTGGTGCTTCTGGCTTGGGGGAAGGGTTGTGTGAAGAACTTTCGCGGCGCGGTGCTAGAGTCGTAGTTACTGACATTAATGCAGAAGCTGCACACTTACTAGCAAAGCGTTTGCAGCAAGCAGGAGGAAATGTAGAAGCTGCGAGTTTAGATGTGACAAGCCTAGAATCTGTTGCAGAGGTTATAAGTACAGTTGTAGATAGCTACGGACGTATAGACTATGTATTTAATAACGCTGGCATTGCAGTAGGTGGCGAATTTCAGGAACTAGATTTAGCTACCTGGCAACGCGTTGTGGATGTGAATTTACTAGGTGTGGTGTACGTTATGTACACAGTCTATAAGCAGATGATATCCCAGCGTAGTGGTCACATTGTCAATATTGCTTCTATGTATGCTTTAATGCCTGGTCTGTTGTGTGCGCCTTATGTAGCAACTAAACATGCCTTGAGTGGTCTTACTCAATCTGTGGCATCTGAAGCAAAAAACCTTGGCATCAAGCTGACACTCGTATGTCCCGGCTATATTGATACCAATCTTTTCAAAAGTGGTGCATACGGCAAAAGCGTCAATGCAGAGCAGATTAAAACTCGTATTCCTTTAAAGTTTATTGATGTGCCGACTGCGGTCAAAAATATACTATGTGGGGTGGAAAGTGGACAGTTAATTGTAGCGTTTCCCAGATACGTACATCTATTTTGGTGGATATATCGCCTAAGTCCACAGTTGTCGTTGCTTATCAATAAATTGATTATGCGTGACCAGCGTGAACGTTATGACTCCCCAATCTAGGATGTCTTGTTAAGAGTTAAACCTGGACACAAACTATAATTTAAGTAGGTCGGCGTAAATAATTATTGTTGGGATAAGGCAGGGAGCAGGGAGCAGGGGGAGAAAGAGTTTGAGCCTTATTTACTTTTATTCACACAGTTTGGTTTTATTGCACTGACTTACTTATAAGGGGAATTTTACCTAAATAATTTGTGTGGTTGATTTTTTCGTATCTGTGTAATGAGGCTCCAGTCGTGCCTAAGAATCTGTGAAGAGTGATTCCTTACCTTTGTCTTACGGCTTTCGTATTCCCAATTCGTAACTTCATCTGTTCACAACGCACAGTTAAAAAAGGCTGGCTTAAATTCATTCCAGAAAAAGGACTTTCAGTAGGCACTTCTAACTCAGAAGTAACCAAACCCAACAAAGACTCACAAACAGCCGGGAATGTCACCAAATTACTACCCATTGCACTAAAGGTAGATACAGCTAACTGCTGTCGCCATGCTAAGTTTTGCTGATTGTAGTTAAGAGTACATAACTGCCGGTTTCCCTGACGGACAGTGACACGCTTTCCTTGTTCCCAAGTAAAATCAGCCATTTCCTTCGGTAGTCCCCAAATCTCTCGACCACCAGCCACTGAGTCGGGGTTATCAACATAAATATGGGAAATCCAAGGGCCGATTTTACCGCGATAACTAACTACAGCTGGTACAACAATTAACTCACTGTACTCCAGCACCGAGCCTGAACCATAAAAAGATAAATACACAGCACCGAGTGTTTTACCCGGCCATATAGAAAGAATGTTTAACTCAGCAGGAATCAAGGGACGCGATCGCTCTATATTAACCAAATGTAGAGTTTGAATAGCGTAGCCTTGAAGTGTCCAAGGTGTGGGTGGGTATGACATAAAAGAGTGCACACTGAAACTTAAAACTTCAAAAGACTCAAATATTAATTACTCGGCACTCATAATTCATCACTCTTAACTGATAAAAAAAATCCCCACCCAGGCAAATGCTTGGATGGGTAATATGAGTTAGGGGAATAGGTAATATTCCCTACACAATAATCAGAATTATTTGCTCTCAGTGAAATCAGCGTCAATTACATCATCACCACTGTTAGAAGAAGTAGAACCGCTATCTTGAGGGCTTGGGCCTGGGCCAGCAGAGGCATCACCACCAGCTTGTTGATAGATATTGCTACCAATAGCAAATAAAGCTTGTTGTAGTTCTGGAGTCAGTTTCTTAATCTGCTCGTCGTCTTCTTGAGCAACTGCGTCCTTCAGTTCTTTCACCAAACCATCGACCTTAGTCTTGTCAGCATCGGGAACTTTATCTCCCAACTCTTGTAGCTGTTTTTCGGCTTGGTAGGCCAAGGTTTCTGCTTGATTTTTGCGCTCAATCTTTTCACGCCGTTCTTTATCCGAAGAAGCATTTTGTTCAGCTTCTCGAACCATCCGGTCAACATCGGATTTATCCAAGGTGGAAGCGCCAGTAATACTGATGGACTGTTCTTTACCAGTACCTTTATCCTTAGCGGTGACGTTAAGGATACCGTTGGCATCAATATCGAAGGTCACTTCAATTTGGGGGACACCGCGTGGTGCTGGAGGAATGCCATCTAGGCGGAAGGTTCCCAAACTCTTGTTATCGTTAGCAAATTCCCGTTCACCTTGAAGAACGTGAATTTCCACATTGCTTTGACCATCTACCGCAGTCGAAAATACTTCCGATTTCTTGGTAGGAATTGTCGTGTTGCGAGGAATAATTTTGGTCATCACACCGCCTAAGGTTTCTACACCCAAGGACAGTGGAGTTACGTCTAACAACAAGATACCTGTGACATCACCTGCTAGTACACCCGCTTGAATGGCTGCACCAACTGCCACAACTTCATCAGGGTTAACGCTTTGGTTGGGGTCTTTACCTAATACCTGCTTCACAACCTGTTGGACTGCGGGAATACGGGTAGAACCACCAACTAGTACCACTTCATCAATATCACCTTTGCTTAATTTGGCATCCCGGAGTGCATTTTCAACGGGGATGCGGCAACGGTCGATTAAGTCAGAGCAAAGTTCTTCAAACTTAGCACGAGTCAAGGTTGTATCCAGATGCTTGGGGCCATCCTGGGTAGCAGTGATAAATGGCAGGTTGATTTCCGCTTGGGTAACACTAGAAAGCTCAATTTTTGCTTTTTCTGCGGCTTCAGTCAGACGTTGTAAGGCTTGTCTGTCTTTGCGTAGTTCAATACCTTCGTCTTTTTTAAACTGTTCAGCTAAGAAGTCAACTATTTTTTTATCGAAGTCGTCACCACCGAGGTGGGTATCACCAGATGTCGCTAATACTTCAAATACTCCGTCACCTACTTCCAGAACTGATACGTCGAAGGTACCGCCACCCAAGTCAAATACGAGGATAGTTTCATTACTCTTTTTATCAAAGCCGTAAGCCAGAGAAGCAGCAGTAGGCTCGTTGATAATTCGCAGAACTTCAATGCCTGCAATCTTGCCAGCGTCTTTTGTGGCTTGCCGCTGAGAGTCGTTGAAGTATGCTGGCACAGTGATTACTGCTTGGGTTACAGTTTCACCCAGGTATTTGCTAGCGTCTTCAACTAATTTGCGGAGGACTTTTGCAGAAATTTCTTCGGGAGCAAAGGGTTTCCCAGCTATGGGACAATCTACTTTGACATTACCGTTACTGCTAAGGACTTTGTAAGAAACTTCTGTAGCCTCATTACTAACTTCGTCGTAGCGGCGACCAATGAACCGTTTGACAGAGTAAAACGTATTTTCAGGGTTCATCACCGCTTGACGTTTGGCGATTTGACCAACTAAGTTATCGCCATTTTTTGCAAATGCAACCACAGACGGTGTTGTCCGAAAACCTTCTGCGTTCGCAATAACCGTGGGTTTACCACCTTCCATCACTGCTACGCAGGAGTTCGTCGTACCTAAGTCAATTCCAACTACTTTTGCCATTTTAAGTGCTGGCTCCGTATAACTACTAAATGAATGGGAATATAAAGGACTAATTTTTGAACCAACTGGTTGAAAAAGCCGTCAGTTCAGCATCAATAACCTTTGGTTCGGCTTCGCTGGGGTTTTAATCCCAGGTTATGCTGATATATATACTGAAGCTCAGTGGTAGCCATTCCATGAAGGGTGGTTTCCCGAACCTTAATGGGGACGGTTAAACTAAATGGTGTTTCTAGTTGGTTCATGGATTGATTTGCTTTCACTTTGTCTAATGTATGAGAATTAATACCTTCAGCAATTAGGGTGAACCGTAATGTCAAAGTGGTGTTTGCCGTCTTTAGGAGTAATAAACTAAAGATTTACTGAGAAAAAACAGGCCATAAAAGGCGCGATCGCCCTGATAATTCAGTTAAATTGCGGTTATCTTAGTCAGCATGGCCATATAGTACCTAAGTACTAATAATGAAATTTTAAACATTGCTTTTCAAATCAGTGTGAGTTTTTTTCCTGAATCCACTACACGGTACAATCACAATGGCGCAACTTTTCAGTAATGCACCAAGCGTGAAAACAGACAGCATCTTTTATCGACTTTTTCAAGAATTTCCTGGCATATTTTTTGAATTGATTGGTAATTCATCGCCAACTCTAGAGGCTTATAAATTCTCATCAATCGAGATTAAGCAAACTGCATTCCGTATAGATGGTGTTTTTTTACCAACACAAAGTGAACAAAATCCAATCTATTTTGTAGAAGTCCAATTTCAAACAGACACAGAAATTTATTCCCACCTGTTTTCAGAAATATTTTTATACCTGCACCAAAATAAACCTAATAATCCGTGGCGAGGAGTAGTTATCTATCCTACTCGTAGTCTAGATACAGCAGACATAAATAATTACAACGAATTTTTTACTAGCCAGCGTGTTAGTCGGATCTATCTTGAAGAGTTAGGTGAAACTGCATCATTGCCAATTGGAATTGCTACTATTAAATTAATAGTCGAAAATGAAAATACAGTAATTACAGTTGCCAGACTGTTAATAGACAGAACCCAGCAAGAAATAACCACCGACTTACAACAACGCCAGTTATTAGAATTAATAGAGACGATTTTGGTTTATAAGTTTCCCACAATGAGTCGAAAGGAGATTGAAAGTATGTTTGGATTAAGTGATTTAAAACAAACACGAGTTTATCAAGAAGGGAAAGAAGAAGGTGCGCGTCAAGAAAAGTTGAGAATGATACCTTTATTATTGAGATTGGGATTGAGTTTTGAAGAAATAAGCAAAGAGATAGATTTGAGCTTAGAGGAAGTGCAGCAAGCAATGCAAAAATAACCTACAAGTTAAAACCCTTAAATAAAAATTAATAAGCTGATGTGCAGCTAAATCACACAATACGAAAACGTAAAATTATCGTATTGCAGGCATCTTGCTTGCGTCTCATATACAAATTAAATACGTAACTGAATATTAGGCAATACCCGTAAATATCTTTACTGTCTCTAGCGCCAACAATTTTTATTTTTAAATTATTTCTATGATTTCGCTGTCTCCTATTCTCCAAGCTAAACTCTCTCAACCCTTAAAAATTGGCTCATTTGAGGTAAAAAGCAGAGTTCTTCAGTCGCCTTTATCTGGCGTTACAGATATGGTGTTTCGCCGTTTAGTGCGCCGTTATGCACCAGACTCGATGATGTATACAGAAATGGTGAATGCTACGGGTTTACACTATGTTAAGCAATTACCAAAAATTATGGAGGTAGACCCCAAAGAACGACCAATCAGTATTCAATTATTTGATTGTCGCCCAGATTTTTTGGCAGAAGCAGCGGTTAAGGCAGTTGCAGAAGGTGCTGATACGGTTGATATCAATATGGGGTGTCCGGTAAACAAAATCACTAAAAATGGTGGTGGTTCATCGTTGTTGCGCCAACCGGAAATAGCCGAGGCGATTGTGCGGGAAGTAGTGAAAGCTGTTGATGTACCAGTAACAGTAAAAACCCGTATTGGCTGGAATGATAAGGAAATTATTATTCTCGACTTTGCTAAGCGGATGGAAGATGCCGGGGCAAAAATGATTACAATACACGGGCGAACCCGCGCTCAAGGGTACAATGGTAACGCCCGTTGGGAATGGATTGGCCGTGTCAAAGAAGTGCTTTCTATCCCGGTGATTGGTAATGGGGATATTTTTTCGGTTGCAGCAGCGGTGAAATGTTTAGAACAAACTGGCGCTGATGGCGTGATGTGTTCTCGTGGGACTTTGGGTTATCCTTTTTTAGTGGGAGAAATTGACCACTTCCTAAAAACTGGAGAAATGTTACAGCCACCAACTCCGATTCAGCGGTTGGAATGTGCTAGAGATCATTTACAAGCTTTATGGGAATATAAAGGCGATCGCGGTGTACGTCAAGCCCGTAAGCACATGACTTGGTATGCAAAAGGTTTTGTTGGTGCTGCTGAATTACGTGGACAATTGAGTCTAATTGAAACAGTGCAGCAAGGCTTAGATTTAATTGACAAAGCAATTGAACAACTAGCTAACGGTTTTGAGCTTGAAGATGAAATAGAATCTGACCTTGCCTTTGTTTAAATTGCTTCAGGATGTAAGGTCACATCCTTTCCTTACGAAACTTTGAGCAAGAGGAACTACGGCGACTTTGTAATAATAGATATATGAACAAACGCTATTTTTTAGAAGCTAGCGCAGCATTAGTTGGCACAGCTTTCTTATCACACTTTATCAGCAACAATCAGAGATCAAAAATCATGGCAGCATCTAACACTGAGTTTGAAGTTACCAAACCTGAAGAAGAATGGCGCACAATTTTAACGCCAGAACAATTTAAGGTATTGCGGAAACACGGTACAGAACGCGCTTTCACTAGCCCACTTGATAAAGAATATACGAATGGCACTTACGTGTGTGCTGCCTGTGAATTACCCCTATTTACATCTGACACCAAATTTAATAGTGGCACTGGCTGGCCTAGTTTTTTCCAACCAATTGCAGGTGCAATTGATACTACTGTAGATAGGTCGTTGTTTATGACCAGAACTGAAGTGCATTGTCATCGTTGTGGTGGACATTTGGGACATGTGTTTGATGATGGCCCTGCGCCCACAGGCAAACGCTATTGTATGAATGGCGTAGCCATGAAGTTTATTCCCGCCTAAGAGATATCGCATCTTCAACTTAAATCATCAGTAGAAAAAAACCACCGTAATTCATCCACATCTCAAAGTCAAATTTGGGGTGTGGTTAATTATTTTTTCAGGAATAGGGATTTCCAAGAAATAAATTATCCAAAAAAATGAACCACAGAGACGCGGAGAACACAGAGATTTGGGCTTGGAGTTAACTACGCTGTGATCGCTTAACACTGCGAACTGGTGTTACTTACGATCCTAGCCCTATTAGTGATGAATTTGTGACTGCCCGATTGCCTGGCAGCGATCGCACTTTGGTAGGAATTGGAGCCAGTTACCAGCCTTCTAAATCACTGAGTTTTGACGTAGGTTATACCCATGTTTTCGCTGAGGATAGCCCCATTAATCAGTCTAGCTCCACTGCGGGGACGGTTAGGGGTAAATTTGCCAGCGAAGTGGATATCATCGGCGTACAACTGAATTGGCAATTTTAGAACTAACACCAAATTCGGACAACACGACCTTTTAATTCTTGTCCTAGCCAAGGTGTATTACTAGAAAGTGTATAAAGATTTTTCCTTTCAACTTTCCAGTTAACTTGGGGATCAAATAAAGTTAATTCGGCGGGTTGATTAGTAGCGATCGCACTTGGTTGCTGTTGTAAGCACTTAGCTGGATTAGTACTTAAAGCACCCCATAATTCTAAAGCTGTAAATTTTCCTGTTTCTACGAGATTGTGCCACAGCAAAGGTAATGCTAACTCTAAACCAATTGCTCCTGGGGGTGCTTCGGCAAAAGCCTGGACTTTTTCTTCGTAAGTATAGGGTGCGTGGTCGATGGCGATCGCATCTATAACCCCAGCACGTACACCCGCACGCAATGCCGTTACATCACTGGCATTACCTAAAGGCGGGTCTAAATGCAAGCTGGTGTTGTAACTTTTAATTGCTTTTGTATCCAACAATAAATGCATCCAGGTAGTGCTGGCGGTAATTGGTAAACCAGCAGCCTTTGCTGAAGCGATTAATTCCATACTGCGAGCTGTGGAGACACGCATAATATGTACTGGTGTACCTATGGCGGCGACCAATTCTAACAAAGCTGCGATCGCGGTAGTTTCAGCACTAGCGGGTATGGGTGGTAAACCGAAGCGCAATGCATCTGGGCCTTCTCGCATGACTCCATTAGAAATTAGTTGGCGATCGCAAGGCCAAAATGCTATCGGTTTACCCACTGGCTGGAGATATTCTAGTACCCGCCGCACCAACCCTAAATTTTCCCACGGCTTACCATCACTAAAACCAACAACTCCAGCCGCAGCTAAATCTGCTAATTCCGTCATCTGCTTTCCAGCAACATCTAAGGTAATAGCACCCCAAATATTCAGCAGAGGAGTAGAATACAAACTTTCCTCTACCCTCCTATGTTTCTGCAACTGTGCCACAAGCGCAGGGTGATCAATAGCTGGAGATGTATCGGGTAAAATGCTAACTCTGGTAAAGCCTCCAGCCGCAGCAGCTTTTAAGAAAGATAACAAAGTTTCTCGTTCTTCAAACCCAGGTTCACCACTGTGGCTATACAAATCCACTAATCCAGGGCCGAGAATTAATCCTTGACAATCTTTGATTTGAGTATCAGAACTAATCTCAGAAATGTGAGAGGCGATCGCTTGGATTTTACCATCAGAAATTAGCACATCAGCTAGTTGGTCAGTTTCAGAAACTGGGTCAATTAACCGTACTTGTTGTAGTAATTCAATCATAAAAGTTAGGAATTATGAGTTAAGAGTTATGAGTTAGGAATTATGAGTTAGGAATTATGAGTTATTTGCTCCTGACTCCTTGGAGAGACTGTCTCTTCCTGGCTCCTGACTTTATTCCTCACTCCTAATTCCTAAATGTTTTACAATGCCCCAGCTGCTGTTTTATCTAGTACACCTCCACCCAAGTGGGCAGTAATATTCATTGCTTGCAGTACTGGTAAACCATTTAATCCACAAGGGTAGTCAATCACGCTGACTGCACCATTACCCTGACGGAAATTCCAGAAATTGTCTGTTGGCAAACCTAGAATATGACACAGCAAGGTTTTATTAGTCGCATCGTGAGCTACTACTAATCCGGTTTGGAGTTGATTTGTTAATGCCGCTTGTACAATCAACTGCCAAGTTTCCACGCTACGCTCCCACACCTGCTGCAAATTTTCTCCTTCAGGCATTTGTACTGCTCCTGGCTCTGTTCGCCAGTGCTCTAACTCTCCGGGAAATTCTTGCTCTATTTCTACTTCTAATTTTCCTTCCCAAAGCCCGTGGCTGATTTCTCTTAAACCACTTTGTAACTCCAACTTTACACTAGGATGATGGCTCAAGATAATCTCTGCTGTTTCTTTAGGACGCACCATTGTACTACTAACAGCAAAGTCAATTGGCAAGTGTTGGAGAAATTCACCTGCTTTTTGCGCTTGTTTGCGGCCATTGTCGTTTAAAGGAACGTCAATTTGACCTTGAAATCTAGTCTGGCGATTCCACTCAGTTTCCCCGTGACGCACCAATAATAATCGCACACCCTGATGATCTGGTCGCAACGAGGGCAGAGTTTCTCCCATGTGTTGCGTCTGATTCATCGACTCTAGTTGAACTGCTTCTCCTAATCCCCCAGCAAAATTTAAGACGGTGATACCACAATTAGATTGCTGTATGGAATGGTAGCGACTTGGGGGAATGCCTAGCGCTGTGCTAATGAGGGCGCGATTAATACCGTTGTGCCCAACTATGAGGATGGTTTCGCCATCATGGCGAGACAAAGTTTCTTGCCAAAACTGCCGTGCCTGTTCATACAAAACAAGGACGGGGAAATGTTCTTTTTTTCCCTCAGCATCATCAATCAGCATCCGCAATTCGTGAGGACGTTCTTTCCACGTGCAGTAGTCTTCAGTAAACTTCTGCTTGACTTCAGCAGAGAGCATTTCTGCCCATAAAGGCAGGTCAATTTCCAGCAGATTATCAGAAATTTGGGGAACAGGCGACTGTCCAGAACCAATTTCTAACTCACTGTGGATAATATCTGCTGTCTGTTTAGCTCGCTGGAGAGGACTGCTGTAAATTGCATTAAATAAGATATTACTGAGGGCTTTGCCTACTTTACTGGCATCGTCACAACCTTTTTCCGTCAATCTGGACACATCAGTACGCCCTTGGATACGCCGTTCGGTGTTATAGGTGCTTTGACCGTGACGCACAATGATGACACGAGCCATCTATTTTGCCCTCCTCTATCTAAAGGACTAATTTTACTGCAAACTGTTGGCAGAATTATCTTTTAGATAGATTTAGCATCTGCGCGATCGCTAGTAGGCAAATTATGTACAAATACTCATGACTAACTTAAAAGTACAACTCCCCGAATCTTTATATAAACAAATTGAAGTCTTAGCAGCCAGAGAGAATATATCCATTGAACAACTGGTAGCGATCGCCTTATCTGCACAAGTCTCAGCATGGATGACCAAAGACTATTTGGAAGAAAAAGCCAAACGCGGCAGTTGGGAGAAATTCCAGCAAATTTTGAATAAAGTTCCTGACATAGAACCAGAAGAATACGACAAATTGTAGCAACTGACGTTTGATTACTGGAATCCCTCTGATCTGTAGAAGCGATATTTATCAATTACCGCATCAATGGATTTCTGTTTTGTGCTGCTGAAATTATGGTTTGCTCAATTCTTTTTAACCTAGTTTCTGGACGTTTTGCACTGTCAATCCAAAATAAAATATTCTTCTTCAATGAATTACTAAATGCGCCAAAATTATCCTTGGCTGTTGCGTTCGCTTCTAAGGCTTGCTGCAAATCTATGGGAATTGTTAATGCTTCAATCGCATCCAAGGAGTTCCATGAGCCATTTTGTTTGGCTACTGCAATTTTTTCCAGGCCTACCTCAGTCATCAAGTCTTGTTCAATTAGCTCTTCAATATATTGCTTATTTAATTTTGACCATACACTTTTTGGTTTTCGAGGCGTAAAAATTTGCTGATAACGGTCTTCATCCAATGATTTGATTTTACTGTCAATCCAACCAAAGCATAAAGCTTCTTTGACTGCTTCGCTGTATTTAACGCTTGGCTTATCGCTTTTGACCTTGTAATAAATCAACCATATACCAATAGAGGTGAGATGATTCTTTTTTAACCACTCTCGCCATTCTTTGCGGTCGCTGGCATAAATAGTTTCCAGTTGGTCATCAAATTTTGGCATTACTGGAGACAGTAGGTAAGCTAAATATTGTAAATCTAGCAGGTAATTATAATATATAGTGCTGAGTTAAACAAGCCTCTTAGTTAATAAGAATAGTAGCGACTTTTAAAACAGTCGCTACACTTTAGACTTAATTGAAATGTATTGATTAATAAAGGATTGGATAAGCAGTGCTGCTTACTTTGTTTGCTCAGTTAGGGTTGGCAAATATCAGACGGTAGATGAGTTCATCTGAAAGTTTTCCTTTAATCAACTCTTCATTTTTATTGACTTTATGCAGTTCAAACCCTAACTTTTCAAGCACCTTACGAGAAGCTAGGTTTTGCTCGTTCACCGAAGCGTGCAATATAGGAAAGTCGAAGCGTTCTCTAGCTAAGGCGATCGCTTGTGAGCAGTAGCTAGGAGCGTACCCCCGTTTTTGGCAGTCGGCAAAAGTCATAAAGCCGATTTCTGCGTATGCATCATCGAAAATACCGATCTCAACAACTCCAACAAATTGGTGTTTTGGGGCGATCGCAACCCACTTTAGCCATGTCATAGTGTTGTTATCGGGCGATTTTTCTAATGCGGCGAACTTGAACTTTTGCTTCAGTTCCGAGAGCGTCGGGATCTCATCTTCTAGATATTCGTATAATATCGGATCACTCAAACGAGAGTACAGCAGATGGGCGTGATATTCTCTCACCTTTTCTAGGCGCAAGTTTACCGCAGCTTTGTCCATCATATTAATCACATTAAATTTTCACCGCGTCGATAAATTTCACGAGCATAATCAGTCCAAGCGCCTTGTCCCCAATATCGAAAACAGCTAGTTTGCAACAAAAGATTATGCAGAAGAATATTGCGATATTTAAATGAATTAGTTGGCAGTAATTGATCAAGTTTTTGATGAAATAAACTGCTGAATTGATTCATCGGAGACAAGACATTTTCATATCCTTGTACCCAACTAATATGATTCGTCCATGAAGCACCGTCCATGTGAAAATTAGAGTTGCTTTGTTTTAATTCTGTAATAGCATTTTCTACGGCTTTAGGGTGCAAATTTTCTAGTGAAACTCGCTGCCAAATTTGGTATTGTCCCACTGGTTGACAAGTTGGGTAATCTTCAGGTTTACAACCAGCCGCTTCGATTAATTCTAAATATTCTGTACCACACACCCCCACAACACTTGACTTTCCTCCTTGTTGAGCCATCTCATGCCAAGCTTGTTTGAAAGCACTGGGAAATTCATTCATCATCACACCACCATTTTCGCCGTCACCAATTTGACTGACGATTGGTGGGATCAACACACTACCTACTTGTTGCTGAGATAGAGTTTTGGCTTCGTAGTACGGTTGCATCTGAGCCACTAATTTAGTATCTGAACCTTGGGTTTTAATTAAAGCTGTGATGCTAATTGTTTCACCTTGGGAATTACGGGCAATCAGACGGTGTGGTAAATGTTTATGAGTAATAGGTTGACCAGTAATAGTTTCTATGGAATGTTCTTGCACAAGTAGCCAGCGATATCCACATTCTTTGAGGGCTTTGACAAATTCAAACAGTGTATCAGGGTGATTTGGCAGGTGCATTTCTGGAGGAGAAAACCCTTTGACTCGTGCGAGTGCAGACCAGCCAAAAACTGCTACAAAATACTGTTGCCATGCCAAAATGTGCAATTTAATATCTGGTATGGGTGTGGAAGGAATCACGGCATGACTCCACATTGTACCCAGCCACTCTACATAAGGTTGATAGGTGGGATCGCAAGTGATCCGCTTGAGGTTGTCTAAGACATCAACTCGTCCCATCTGTCTGAGTCCCCACAGAAGATTACCAGAGTAATCCAACATCACACGGGGATTGCAACCTTGATTGACAAGTTCGGGAATGAAATCTCCCATGCGGCTATAACAATAAGCAAAAGGCCCGGCGTTGTGGTTATCTCCTTCGTTGGGATGTTCAAACATATATTGCAGATTGCTAATCAATCCACCGTCATGTCCCGCAGGGATAGTTGGCTGATGCATGTGCAAGGCGATCGCAAATACAGCTTTGACATCTTCTAGGCGGATATTCGTCGAGGGTAAGAATACAGGCGCATCATGGTTAACAACGGCGAGTACTTCTGTTTCATAACCAGAAATATTTGGGAAGCCATCAATGATTTCGGGCAAAGGAGAAAGAGTAGTAGGTGATGAAAGCATTTCTGGTTGCTCCGAAACAAGGTATGTCTAATTATGCGATCGCAGCAGCAGTCTTAATTTTAAATACGTATTACTCAACAATCCCACGAGTTTTAGCCGTAGGATTGCCAGTTTTACCACTCCTCATCTATGGATTTTGCAATTAGGGCTTCCGTGCAAACACAAAGGGAACCGTGTTTCTAGAAAAGAGGAAATCGCTGAAACGTTGGATTTTACTCCAGAAACTTGGTTTTGGCTCAGGTTGTGGTCTTTTTGACGCTGGCGGAGTTGCTATATGTAAAACCAACTCTAGCAACCAAGGGGCTAAGCGTTGACACCACACAGCTAGATGACTTTGCCATCCAACTAAAATTTCTGGTGCATCATTTTGTAGTCCAATGATCAATGCTTGCGCTACTTGTTGGGGACTCATGGGGATCACCCAGCGGAATAATTTTAAGTCGCGCACCATGTCTGTATCTGTCAAAGAAGGTAGTAATGCCTTTACCTGGATATTGTATTCTGCTAGTTCGCGCCGCAGAGCTTGGGTAAACCCTAAGATGGCAAACTTTGTAGCGGAATAAGTCGCCATTGTCGGCGCGGCAACTTTCCCCATCAAGCTTGATACGTTCACAATTGTCCCTTGCTTTTGACTAGCCATGCGCCGGGCGATGAGACTAGTGAGGGTGTACATTCCCAATAAATTCACAGAGAGTTCTTCTTGAACTTGGGGGAGTTTTGAACGCAAAAATGAAGTTTGATATGCGACTCCCGCGCAATTCACCAGCAGATGAATCGGGCCATAATTGCGCCATAGTTGGGCAATGGCAATATTGACCTCAGCTGTACGAGTCAAATCTATTGCCAATATTGTAGTTTGGACACCCATCGCTTCGATTTCATCGGCCACCTCAACTAGCTTGCGGCGATCGCGTGCTACCAATATCAGCCGCTGCATTCCTTGTTGTGCTAGTTCCAGCGCGATCGCTCGTCCTATACCACGAGAAGCCCCAGTAATTAGGGCAACTTTACCTTGAATATTCATCGGTTTTCACCTCCAGAATCTAAGTCTTACCGTACTTTTCGTCTTGCATCCTGGGTCAGGTAAGACAAATCAATCAACATGAAAATAAGCCTGTGGCAACGAGAAATTCCTCGGCTAATCTGCATTGCTCATACAAATCAAACTAGCCTCGTTTCCCAGATTGAAAATCAACACTTCACGTCATTATTTGGATGGATATAGCTCATAGGTTTTACCTCTCTTAGATTTAGAGCGCTCACCAGTATCGCTGCCACTACACACGCTAACAATTAAATCAAGAGATTGCAATATTTTTTAATAAGTATTTCTTAATACTTGTTTACAAACAGTATATATATAAACAATGGTTTGAGAAATAAGTTTTTATGAATACCGCTAGATAAATATAGGAGTTTCTTCGCAATCAGTAACAAGGTATACAATAACTTGGAAAAATGTTATGCCTAAAGTCATATTTAAGATCCAAAAAAGACATATAGTTCTAGAAACATTGCACAGCAGATTGTCGTCAGCAAATTTACTGGATTTATATAATGAATACTCCCAGTCATGCCATTCTTAATCTGTTTGTTTTTAAGCAACAGATGCAAAATTCCGCAAGCTGTGCAATTTTTATCGGTGCAATATTGCCAGATACTCCTATATTTGTGTTCTACTTTTTGATGAAATTTGTGTATCGTCTGCCGCCACAACAAATTTGGTCAGAAGTATACTATCAGCCGTTTTGGCAAGGGATCATCAGTACATTTCATTCTATATCTTTAGCACTAATTGGATTAATTATCGCCCATATTTTGAGTTGGCAACTAATAGAAATAGGGTTTATGAGTACAGTTTTACATAGTCTTTTAGACCTACCAGTCCACAACAACGATGCTCACCGACACTTTTTTCCGTTTAGCAATTACCGCTTTATTAGCCCTATTTCTTACTGGGATCGTAAACATTACGGCGGGATCGTCGCTCTGGTAGAAATTTCCCTGGTATTACTGGCAAGTATTCATCTATTTCCTATTTTGCGATCGCACTTTAGTAAAGGATTACTAATTGCAGTAAATCTCTTTTACTGGATGGGATATTTTAGATTTTATTTAAGAGGTCATTCAATATAATTGCTCTCAATAAACTTTATGAAGAATGAGCCACAGATAAATATTATGATTTCCTAATTATCTGTGGTTATCAATATCTTCCGACTGGATATTTTAAAGTAATTGATTGATCCCTGAAAGCATGACCTCAGATAAAAGTTTGCGGCTAATATCGCTTTCAGGTACAAAATTTCTTATTTACCAGCACAGTAGCCATTAATCTCCTTAACTATTGCAGTTTCCTCGCTACTACTCTTTCTCAAGGATGCTAAAGATTTATTTGCAGCTGGGAGATTTTTTTTATCTATGGCTGTTGCTGTCTCGTTTAAATTCTTGCTAATGTCCTGATAGAGTTTAATAAATCGTCCCTGAAAACCTTGCAGTTTTTCATCCTTGATTTCTAATCCTTTCATTTCTGTGCCTATTTGGTCTATCTTATTAGCAAGTTCGGTTAAACCTTTAGCGCCTTTTGCAGACTTAGAATTTTTATCAAATTCTTGACCTAATACAGTTGCCTGATTTGCAACTTTGATTACTTTATTACATTGGGCAACTTTACTCTCACCACAACCAGCAAATAGTAATGCGATCGCAGCAGTTGCTGAAAGTATAGCCGTTTTTTTAAGCACATTTGGCATTTTTTATGTAATCTCCGATGATGTTCTAAAAAAATTGGGCAGAGGAGATAGGTAATTGGCAAAAATACCTTTATGAGTATAAAGTTGCTTCTGACTTTCTTTCAGCCCTGTTACTTTATACTTTATTTTTTCTAAAGTGCCTACGTGATAACACTGAAAAATCAACTTTAAATTGTATATATACGTCAATACCATTCAGTTAAACTAACGTAAGTTCGATGAACCTCTCCCTCCCAGCCTCCCTCTCCGAAACGGAAAGGGAGGAGCAACGAAAAATTCAACTTTTTGCTCCCCTCTCCGTGTCGGAGAGGGGTTGGGGGAGAGGTCAAATAAGACTTGTCGAACTCACGTTAAACCAAAAACCTTCATGTAGAGACGCGATAAATCGCGTCTGATAAAACCATTAAATCAATCTCCCGATTTAGGAATTAACCTCAATTTTGCAGGATTATTGGCTGCAATTGTCTGCTGTTTCCACAGCATTGGATGATACTCAATCTTACGCCAGGGATCAGCCATATCTGTGTAATGTTTATGGAAAGCATGACCTGATTGTCCAGGAGCATGAATAGCAAGTGAGTTATCCAGATTACCCAAATCTACTATCATCCGCATAGAAGGAATATCAGTCACTTCAAAAGAAGATTGATTTGTCTTCCAACGGTTAGCATTTACAGTTTCCCCATTACCCGTAGTCATAAAAGCACCACGATTAAATAAAGCTTCAATCGGTGCAACTCCAGATTTACCTAAAGTTGCATTGCGAAAAGTAATAGTGTGCAGCTTACCCCAGTGCCAATTTTTCGGGTCTTTGCTTTGTAGGCGTTCCAATTCATCCACAGCTTCGATAAAAGCTTGTTGCAGAATTTGGTCGCGGTTTTCAACTTTTGGGGTGTTGCGATTGTCCCACCAGATACTATTAGGCTGTTTAACAATATTTTGAATTACAGCATACCAGCGATCGCCTCCGTCAGGAAAGTATTCTTGAGGCAACTGATCATGGAAAGTATCCGCTAGCAAGTGCTTCCAAAATGTTTCAAACAAAGCAGCAGTGGGCGATGTCATTTCTAGTTGTAAATTCCAATTTAGCAGTAATTTTCGCGCTGCTTCCTGACGGGGAGTATTCAAAGAGATACTTTGTAATAGTGGCACTAACGTCTGTGCATTCAAAGTTTGATTGTCGCCCTGCATCTGTTGCACATAGTTAAGAGAGATTGGTTGGGTTTGCTGTTCTAGCATCTCAACAATACGCTTGGCTCGGTAGCCGTAAACCCAGTCAGTAGTAATTGAATCAGCATATTCACGAGCAACCGAATTGTTAGCGGTAGCAATATAACCTTGAGGTGGATTAAAACTTGTAGGTAACTGCTCAAAGTCTATATAACCTTGCCACTCATAAGCATCTGTCCAACCAGGAACGGGATAGCGTCCTTGTCCCTTAGCCCGGATTGGAAATTTACCAGGCATTTGGTAGCCAATATTGCCTGCAACATCAGCATAAACCAAGTTTTGCGAAGCAATATCAAAATTGCTGGCAGCCGCCCGGAACTCCTGCCAGTTTTGGGCGCGATTCATCTGGAGAATTGCATACACCAGTTTTGAAGGTTCCAAGGCTGTCCAGCGTAGAGCAACAGCATAGTTTTGTGGTAGTTCTACATTCTGATTTTGGTTAAACTGCTTCAGATCGGGTGAAACATCCGAAAGAATTGGCCCGTGTCGGGTGTAGCGAATTGTTTGGACAATCGGCTGACTGCCAGCAACTTGTAATGTCTCGTTGACAAGTTGCATATCTACCCATTGCCCATTAACTTCGTACTGATTGGGGTTGTTGGGATTAATTTTTTCGATGTATAAATCCATCACATCGGCTTGTGCATTGGTGACACCCCAAGCAATGCGATCGCTATGACCAACAATCACCCCGATCATGCCTGCAAAAGAAAAGCCAGTGACGTTGTAGGGACATTCGGCATTTTTTTGGGTGCAGTGCAACCCAACTTCGTACCAAATAGAAGGCAGTTGCACAGCTAAGTGGGGATCATTCGCCAAAATCGGTTTACCTGTAGTTGTGCGTTGACCTGAGATCACCCAACTATTTGAGCCAACATTGACTCCTGTTTTACCAATGAGTTTTTCCAAAGCCATGATTGGTTTGGTAATTGATTTGAGAGGAGTTAAAACTTCGGCGGGGATCTGAGTTGATAAATCCAAATTATCTTGGCTTGTAGAGTGGCCAATAACAGCTGGGGACTGAGGCAAAATTACAGGTAAGTCTTGGGGGTAGGGTGGGAAAAGTTCCTCTACTTGAACAGGAGTGAGGGTTTTGAGCAAGATAGTACGTTCAATTTCTCTCTGAAAATTTCTGCCCAAGTCGTAAGCCATCACCTTACCCCAAGTCAGGGAGTGTGACGGTTGCCAAGATTCTGGCTTGTATCCCGGATTGAGGAACTTGAGTACAGCATATTCTAAACTCAAAGCACTGCCTTGATGCTTTGCCAGATAAGCATTGACACCATCTGCATAAGCTTGCAAATTGGATCTCATCTGTGCATCCATTTGCTGGATTTCTTGCTGAGCGATCCCCGCCCAATTCATTGTTCGCAGATATCTATCGGTTTCCACTTGAGAAGAACCAAACATTTCTGCCAGTCGCCCAGAACCGATATGTCGCCAGAAATCCATTTGCCAGAAGCGGTCTTGGGCGTGGATATAACCTTGCGCCATGAATAAATCGTGGGAGTTGTCAGCCCAAATGTGAGGAATGCCCCATTTGTCGCGCTGGACTGTAACTTCAGCTTTAATTTTGGGTAATGCGATCGCCCCACTTTCTACAGGAAAGGAACGCCGCACAATATAAATGGTAAATCCCAACAGTGACAGCCCCACAACCAGTAACATAACTAAAGTGATTTTGAGTCCCTTTCGCAACCAACGTTTTTTGGGGCTTTTCATCGGCGGGTGTCGTATGTGAAATCACGCGAAATTATACCGTTTTTAGGGCATGGGGCATGAGGCATTTAATTATAACTAAGTAGATGGACAAAAATATTTACAGTCATTGCGAGAACGCCAAGGACGAACGCTCCATAAAGCCCTTCGGGCATGGCTTCGCTTAGCGCAATGACATTGTGTAATTAATTCTGCTGCTTCAACTCTGACCACTGACAACTAACAACTGACGACACTCACTAGTTAACTTTATTTGTACCGACTTAATTGATATGTTTATCTTATGTTTTGTATCAGATTTACTGATTTTAGACTTGTGGCGAAAATAACTGTCCAATACAAGTATTAGGTGGGATGATAAGATAACCTAAAAAAAGGAGAGCAATTGTTAGTTTTCCCCCTTCTATTCTTGTTGGAGGATAGCATCACAATATTTAATGAGAGTTGTCAAGCGATCGCCTATTGTCTGAAGTCTAGCTTGTACAGTAGCTGGCTGCCGCGCTCCTTGGAAAAACATGACATCTATTTCCAACAGGCGCAGTTGCTTACTTATTTCCGTTCGGTAAGACTGCTCTTTTGAGTCTGCATCAGCCAAAGGGATAACTTGTTGTCCAAAAAATTGCTGTAAAGAAGCCAAACGCTGCCGCAGCTCAGCTGCATCTAGTTGGTTAGTAGTGGCATCAGAGCGTAATTTTTCTAGCAATTTTGCTAGTGCCTGATATTTCTCACGTTTTAGAGACATCCAGTGCTAGTTAAGATAGTATTAATGTCAAGAAAATTTTCTTTTACAATAGACTTTACTAAGCTTCTTATTAAAACCACAAGCCTCAAGTCATGCTTCGAGGCTTCGTTTGCCATAAATGGATTTTCAGCATTATGATTCCTTAACCCCGGAATGGATGATTAATCAGTAACTGATAACTGATCACTTTTCTTACCTATCCACCGATCCCCTTTAGTCATAATTATATGAGCAGCATAGCTATAAGTTCTTCCAGTGATCTTGCCATTCCGGAATGGTTAAAGAAATGTTTGAAGGAGTCATCCACCAATAGCAGCGTCACAGAAGACGACCGGAGGCATCATGATTTGGTCTTGATTGGTCGAGCATTTGAATTTGCTTACCAACTACATCAAGGTCAATATCGTAAATCAGGAGAGTTGTACATCAGTCATCCCGTTGCTGTAGCTGGATTGCTGCGTGATTTGGGAGGTAGTCCTGCCATGATAGCAGCTGGATTTCTTCATGATGTAGTTGAAGATACAGATGTCACAATTGAAGAAATAGAAGAGCGTTTTGGCCCAGAAGTGCGGCAGTTGGTAGAAGGTGTCACCAAGCTTTCTAAAATCAACTTCAAAAGCAAAACCGAAAGCCAAGCCGAAAATTTCCGCCGAATGTTTTTGGCAATGGCGCAAGATATCCGAGTAATTGTGGTGAAGTTGGCAGACCGTTTGCATAATATGCGAACTTTACAGTACATGTCAGAAAGTAGTCGCCGCCGTAGCGCTCAAGAAACGCGAGATATCTTTGCACCCCTAGCCAATCGCTTGGGGATCTGGCGGATTAAGTGGGAATTGGAAGATTTGGCGTTTAAATACCTGGAACCTGAAGCCTTCCGCGAAATCCAGCACCATGTTTCTGAAAAACGGACAGCGCGGGAAGAAAAACTGGCCAAAGCTACAGAGATTTTGCAGGAGCGTTTGCGGCAAGCTGGGATTCACTGCCAGGATATTAGCGGCCGTCCCAAACATCTTTATAGCATTTACCAGAAAATGCAGCGACAGCAAAAAGAATTTAGTGAAATTTATGATTTGGCAGCCCTGCGGATTATTGTCCAGACCAATGAGGAATGCTATCGCGCTTTGGCAGTAGTTCACGATGCCTTTCGTCCAATTCCTGGTAGATTTAAAGACTACATTGGATTGCCTAAGCCTAACCGTTACCAGTCGTTGCATACTGGTGTGATTGGGTTGACAGGTCGTCCTTTGGAGGTACAAATTCGGACGGTAGAGATGCATCATATTGCCGAGTATGGGATTGCGGCTCATTGGAAGTACAAAGAAACAGGTGGTTCTAATAGCCAATTAACAACGACAGATGAGAAGTTTACTTGGTTGCGGCAGCTCCTAGAATGGCAAAGTGATCTTAAAGACGCACAAGAATATCTTGATAGTGTCAAAGACAATCTATTTGAAGATGATGTCTATGTCTTCACCCCTAAGGGGGATGTTGTACCTTTAAGCCCTGGTTCTACTACCGTAGATTTTGCCTATCGTATTCATACAGAAGTCGGAAATCATTGTGCTGGGGCGCGGGTAAATGGGCGAATGGTACCTCTATCTACGCGACTGCACAATGGCGACATTGTAGAGATTATGACCCAAAAGAACGGTCATCCGAGTTTGGATTGGTTGAACTTTGTCAGAACATCGGCTGCGAAGTATCGGATTAAACAATGGTACAAGCGATCGCGCCGTGAAGAAAATGTTGCCCGTGGTCGAGAATTGTTAGAAAAAGAATTGGGTAAAACAGGTTTTGAGAGCTTGTTGAAATCAGAAGCAATGCAGACTGTTGCCGAAAAATGTAACTATCACAGCGTGGAAGATTTACTCGCTGGTTTGGGTTACGGTGAAGTGACGCTAAATTTGGTATTAAATCGTTGGCGAGAAGTAGCGAAGGGACAACAACCAGCTACCACTGCACCTCCGTTTCTTCCCAAGGAATCCAATACAGCCAAAGCTTTACGAGAAGCGCCTCCTGCTAGTTCCCGCGCTACTGATTCGCCTATTGTTGGGGTGGAAGGGTTGGTGTATCATATCGTTGGATGTTGTAGCCCAATTCCCGGCGAACCAATTATTGGCGTAGTCACTAGAGGTAGGGGAATTTCAATTCATCGCCAAGGCTGTCATAATCTGGAGAATGTGGAATATGAGCGCTTAGTACCAGTAAGTTGGAACTCAGCAGTCGAAAATAGCGGTCGTCCTCACACTTACCCAGTGGATATTCAAATCGAAGCCCTTGATCGTGTGGGGGTATTAAAGGATATTTTATCGCGGTTGAGTGACCAAGGGATCAATGTGCGTCATGCTCAAGTGAAAACTGCTATTGGTCAACCAGCATTAATGGACTTAGGAATAGATATACGCGATCGCTCTCAATTAGAGCAAGTGTTTATCCAAATTAAAAAAATGAGTGATATTCTCAATATCCGCCGTGTGGGTCAGATAGACGAATAATACAGGTACATACAGCATATTTTATTTGGATTAAGTACATTTCCCTAGCCCCTAGCCCCTAGTCCCTATCCCCCACTTCATCTAAAGTTTGGACATCGTGAAAATGGTTGTAGTCGATGTAGCGGTGTCCATCAAGCGTATGGTGAATAATATCGACAAAGCGACTATTCCACAAAATATCATTAGCACCATAAGTATGACGAGCATGGACGACCTGTGCAACTGTTTCATCGATACCACTCACAGAGATAATCAGCAAAGCATTTGTCTGGGTTAATGATTCTGGAGTCATTCCATATAGAGGACTATGCTCATTAATTACATGCATTACAGACCAGGTTAATGTGAAGCTAGGCGTTTGATTCCTCAACAGTTTAAGGTCATAAATCCGCCGCATAAATTGCCCTTCTGCGGTTACTTCGTCGCGCATTAAGTAAACCCTCATCTGTGCCTCTAAAATCATGTTACGGCGCTGGTTAGCAGTGCGAAACATTAGAGTAGGCACTCCCTCATGAGGTATAATCACCACAACTCGGCTAAACATGACACGGGCAGTAGGTCTAGAGAATCTAGCAAATGCTAATCCTGTCATCACAGCAATTCCCATCAGGCCAATCATCGCTTCAATCGTCACAATAATATTGGCGTAAGTGGTTTTAGGATACATTGCACCGTAGCCAATGGATGCTAAGGTTTGCACGCTGAAGAAAAAGACATCTAAAAACGAGCCAGGTTGAGCATTAGCAATGCAATCTCCCCCTACCCAGTAAGCCAGAGCAAACAGGATATTAATAGTTAGATAAAAAGTACAAATTATGAGGACAAAGCCAGCCCAAGGAATTGTCAGCAGCAAATGGTAGGGATCACGCCAGTAAGAATACCATGCACCCATACCCATAATCTCGAACAGTCCATTTTGGATCTTAATGTGAATCCGGGGGATTAGACGCTGTTTTTGCTTTCGTGAAAGTCTCGTCAGTCGAAGTTTCATTGGAAGTAGCTAAAAAAACGGCGAGTGGGTAGTATTACTAGAGTTGACAAATTGCTAACTAAAAAACTGGTGGTTATAAATCGCTGATGAATCGAAATTTCTGGATTACCGCCTTAATTGCTTTCATTAACTCCCTGAGTTTTACAATTTTAATTCCTATTATCTATCTTTATGGCAAACGATTTGGTCTTAGCGATTTCCAGACTAGTTTGTTATTTTCGATTTACTCTGTAGCTCAATTTTTTGCAACGCCTGTCATTGGTAAACTTTCTGACCGCTTTGGGCGCAAACCTTTATTGATTATCAGTTTAGCCGGGACTGTAATTGCTAACTTCATCGCGGGAACTGCGACAACAGCAAGTGTTCTGTTTTTAGCGCGATTTTTGGATGGTATAACTGGCGGAAATGCTTCTGTTGCTCAAGCAATTATTTCAGATGTCACTACTTCTGAAAACCGAGCTAGAGGGTTTGGGGTTTATGGAGCAGCATTTGGTTTGGGTTTTGTATTAGGCCCAGCTACAAGTTTGCTAGTGCAGCAGATTTCTTTGGGGACGGCTTTTTTAGTTGCGGGCGTAGTTGCATTTGTAGGACTTTTAGTGACAATCTTTCTTTTACCTGAAACTCTGCAAAATAAAGCTGACAAAGCGCAAAATATATTTGATCTAGGTTTAGGAAATTTAATTAGCGGTTTGGCTATGCCAAAAGTTGGCGTACTTTTAATCATCAACTTTTTTATTGGCACTACATTCACCATTTTTACCTATGCTTTTCAACCTTACTTTATTAATGTATTGGGTCAAAATAGCCAGTCTTTGACGCTGATGTTTCTCCTTTTTGGAGTTTTGGGCGTGATCATGCAGACTTGGGGTGTTTCTATTCTCAGCCGTAAATTTAATATAGTAAGTATATTATTTTTAGGTTTGTTTATCCGCAGTTTGTCATTTATTCTCATGCCAATTTGGCAAAATATCATTTATTTTGTGATAGTTGCGATATTATTTTCTCTATTCAATTCTTTAGTTCAACCCATGATCAATACACTAATTTCTCTGAATGCTCAAGCAAAAGACCAGGGAACTGCTATGGGTTTGAACGCATCTTATTTAAGTATCTCTAATGGTATTGGCCCTGTAATTGCGGGAACACTCATTCATCAATCACATCCCATAACCTACGGCTATCCTTTATATTTAGCCGGAATCCTGACGTTTTTAGTATTATTTTTAGCAATAGTTAGTCGTAAAAAATACGCACCTCAATCCAAGTAAATAGAACTAGCCTTTTCAAGGTGACTTGTAACTTTCTTTTCTCTCTCAGCGCTCTCAGCGCCTCTGTGATTAAATAAATTACTTTTAAACCAATACGGTTCAATTAAAGCTAAAACTCTGTTATCCAAGTCAATTTTTTAACGAACCGCCAAGGCGCAGAGGACGCAGAGAAATAAACGTTATAGTTTAAATAACAAATATGACGGTGCAGAACTTGTAGCGAAAAGAATTAAAATTCAGCATTCTTTACTAAATTCTGGCAATCTTTTACTGAAGCACGTTCTCGCATGGCTTGAACTAAGACTTCGTAACTAGACTGATTTTCTTGTAGTAAAGTCTTGGCTTGCAGGGTATGAAAGCGCTGTTTTTGCTGACGAGATGATTCAGAAAAACCTAAAGCTGACAAGACTCCTGCTAACTTAGTTTTATCATCAGTTCCACCTTCAGCATGATCAAATACTAAAGTTTCAGCAGCAATTCCCGCCATCCAAATAGTGCAATAGCGATCTAACATTTGGGCGCTGATTGTACCCCGTTCTAGTTGAGATGCTAATTCACCATCATCAAAGGTAACGCCACCTTGTCCAGGTTGTCCTTGTTTCCAGGCTTCCCAGGCGCTGAGAGTGTAGCCAGTGACAGGAATATCTAATAGCTGAGCTACAAGAAAGTGCCCAGCTTCATGGTAGATAATGCGATCGCGGTATTCAGGAGAAAATCTCGCAATCCAATCTAAAAAGATAGTACCTCCCTTACCTTGCAAACCAAAATTATCTAATGTGGCTATGCCCAAAATAGTGAAGGTAGCAAGGGCTGGTACTGTTGGGGATAAATGGATTAATGGCCCCAGGAGTACTGATAGGGTCATGAGAAATATAGATATGGCGACTAAATTTAGGGCAGTCTGGCTCATTATGAGTTTGTTAAATCTAGCTTAATATTTCTTTATTATGAAGCAAGATTCGTTGTAATGGAAATGAGATTAGACATTGAGTTGGCAAGAGTGAGTGATTTAGTACACCTCATTATGGGTTCCGATATCAAGTAGAACAATGACTTCACTAGTCATTTCCGTATCTTGTTCAAGTGAAAAAACAATACGACAGTCATAGCCACAAGAGCAGGATTGAAAACCATCAAGTTTGCCACTCAGTTTGTGAGTGCCTAAACTTAGGGCAAATATGTCAACTTCCATTAGTTTTAGGGTATCTTCAATGCGTTGTTGAAGGTCAGGATTTCGCTTCACAAACTTGCGGAATGCTCGTTTAAATTTGGGAGTCAAAACCAGTGATCTCATACTTCTGGTTCATCCAGAGACTGGCGCAATACTGCAATAACATCCTCAGCTGACTGATGTTGAAATTTGCCTGCTCGAAAATCAGCTAAGGTTTGTTGGGCATCCGTAGCCATTTCTGCACGACGACTCTCGTGGTGGCGATTTTGCAGAATTTCGATTAGCATTTCCTGCTGTTCGTAGGGCAGTAGCAAAGCACTTTCCAGCACTTGGTTGAGGGTGGTCATAGAATTAGGCCGTCAACTCTGAGGTTAAAGTAGTTTCAGTTTACGAAGTTGAGTAAATTCTAGCGTTCATCTCCTCAGTTGCAGAGCGATATATCTTTACTAAAAATTATTTCTACTTCATTCTGTATCAGCTCAAGTTCTTGGCGTTTTTGGGAAATCAGCACTTTATCAGCCTCATGTTGTTTTAGAGTCTCTTTGTGAGCTTTTTCCTGCTGTTCTAGTAAATTTTCGTAAAGTGCGATCGCTTCTGCTATAACTCGACTCGATTATCAATTTGACTTGCATTCTCTTATTTCACTTTATTGTATCTGTGCGATCGCGTCTGCTAAACTAAATTTATTTTCTGAAAAATATTTATAAAATTGCCTTCATCGCTGATTTTTGAGTTACAGGAATTTCAATAACGATTTCTGTGCCTTGTCCAATTGTCGAATTACAATATAATTTTCCAGAATGTCTGTTAACAACAATTTGATAACTAACTGATAGTCCTAACCCTGTGCCTTGACCTACAGTTTTAGTAGTGAAAAAAGGATCAAATATTTTGTGCTTGATAGATTCATCAATGCCAGTACCGTTGTCGATAATATGAATTGCTATCCATGATTTGGAAATTATTTCAGTACGAATGCAAAGATTGCTGATGTGAGTATTTTTTTGTTCAACCATACATTGTAAACGCCGTTCTTCTAAAGCATCAATTGCATTACTCAAAATATTTAAAAAAACCTGATTTAATTCACTAGAATAACACTCAATTAATGGCAGCGCAGCATATTCTTTAATTAAGCAAATTTTACACTGCTTATGAGTTGATTGCAATCGATACTGTAACATGAGCAACGTACTATCGATACTCTCATGAATATCAACTTCTTTAAGTTCGGCCTCATCTAAACGCGAAAAAGTCCGCAGCGATTTTACTATCCCCTGGATTCTATTTACACCTTGCGTCATAGAACTGAGCATTTGAGTAAAATCTTGACTGGCAAAATCCAAATCCATATCTTCAATTGCTATTTGAATTTCTTTAGGGGGAGTGAGATAATGCTGCTGATAAATATCTATTAACTTAAATAAGTCTTGTATAAAAGTTTGCGTGTATTTTAGATTTCCCGAAATAAAATTTAGGGGATTATTAATTTCATGGGCAATACCAGCTACCATTTGACCTAAAGAAGACATTTTTTCTGCATGAATTAACTGTGTTTGAGTTTGTTGTAGCTCTTTGACAATTTGTTTAAGTTGGATATTTTTATGACTTAATTCTTGTGTTCTTTGTTCAACTCGTAGTTCTAATTCTTGATTGGCTTTTGTTAAAGCAGATTGGGCATTATTTTTAGCCTTTAAATATTTTTTTAGCAAGCGCAGTACGATTATCCATAAAGGAATAAGTAAGATTAAGCTTACGATAGCAAAGAAAATAGAAAAAAACATTTTTTGACGATAAGATGTAATAGCATCTTGCAATTCTTTGAAAATATAATGTTGGCTGGTTTCAATACTGGCCCCTAATTTAATTTTCTCTGTTCCATATTCAACGCTAGATAATAAAGCTTGGGCTTCTGCATTTTTACCTTGTTCGACTAAGATAAAAGATTGTTCCTCTATTTTTGTTAATTTTTGATTAGCAGCATCAATTGTTTTAACGCGTTCAGTTACAAAATGATGAGAGGCTAATTTTCTAAATTTGTTTATTTCTAAATCTAATTTTTCACTAAATAAATCATGCCTAGTTTTCCAATTAACATTACTTGTATTCGTATACATATTTGCTGACATAGTGAGTACTTCATCTAGATAAATAATCTTTTCAGTTATAGTGTTGATTGGTACTTCATGCTGGATGAGATGATTGAATTGTTGATATTCTTGTCGTGCCATCCAAATTACAGAGATAAACAAGAAAATAGTCAAGATAACTGTTGCAACTACTATTGATGCTGGACGAAATATTTGATTCATAAAAATAAAAACAGAGTTATTAATGAATGACTAAATGTACTTAAGCAAGATATCACGGTATTTTATAAGGTAAACTCAGTAAAGATACTGAACATAAAAAAGGGGATTATTAACTATTCAAAAATTAAATTTGAGATATGAACAATCAATCAATAGTTATAGCGAAATCGTTCGCAATCATAAGAAAATATATCTACTGCCAACATTAAGAATGTCTTGCGAAAAGGGCAGTGCTAAAACTCCAACTCTCAATGTGGTATGTCAGAACAACAACAGTGGAAAATAACAGCAACAGAACAACCGCCGGATTGGTTTATCCAAGCGGTGAAACAGCATACACCTGCATCAAGTGGATTACATGCAGCACAATTGTTGTGGCAACGAGGAATTAAAGATCATCAACAATTAGCAGCATTTATCAACCATAAAGTTTATCAACCAGCGAGTCCTTTTGAATTTGGGCAAGAAATGCATCTAGCAGTAGCACGGCTGCAACAGGCACGTAATGCTGGTGAAAAAATTGCTATTTGGGGAGACTTTGATGCTGATGGTATTACTGCTACATCTGTTTTGTGGGATGGTTTAGGACTGTTTTTTGCTCAAAATACCCAGTTAAATTTTTACATTCCCAATCGGCTGAAAGAATCCCACGGACTCAACCATCAGGGAATTGATAATTTAGCCAAACAAAATTGTAAGTTAATTATTACTTGCGATACGGGCAGCACTAATATTAATGAAATTATTTATGCCAAACAATTAGGTATAGATGTCATAGTCACAGACCACCACACCTTACCTGAAGAACGTCCGCCAGTTGTAGCAATTATTAATCCTCGTTATTTGCCCAATGAACATCAGCTATTTCATCTTTCTGGGGTAGCGGTAGCTTACAAATTAATAGAAGCCCTATATCAAACTTTGCCTGATGTTCCTAAACATCCTGTAACAGATTTATTAGATTTAGTAGCTATAGGTTTAATTGCTGATTTGGTGCAGTTAAGTGGAGATTGTCGTTATTTGGCGCAAGTAGGAATCCAACGACTGCAAGCCGACTTTAAACAACCACCAGCAGCACGACGACGACCAGGAGTAGGGCGATTATTAGAATTGTGCCAGAAAAGCGGCGATCGCCCCACAGATATTTCCTTCGGTTTGGGGCCGCGCATTAATGCCGTCAGCCGCATCCAAGGTGATGCCAGTTTCTGCGTAGAATTACTAACTAGTCGAGATATTCAACGTTGTAACGAACTAGCCGAAGTTACAGAACTCGCCAACGCCCGCCGCAAGTCTTTACAAAAAGATGTGCAAGCACAAGTAGGCCAAAAACTTACTCAATTAGACTTATCAACTACCAGCGTTATTGTTTTAGAAGATGCCCAATGGCCCGCAGGTGTGTTGGGTTTAGTCGCTGGACAAATAGCACAAGAAACAGGCCGCCCCACCATCTTGTTAAGTACAGAAGACACTAGCCCCTCTGCTTTAGCCCGTGGTTCCGCCCGTTCGATAAATTCCGTCGATTTATATCAATTGGTGAAAGACCAAGCACATTTGTTACATCGCTTTGGGGGACATCCCTTTGCAGCAGGTTTGAGTTTACCGATAGAAAATATTCCTTTATTTACAGCGGCGATAAATCAACAGTTACGACAATCTTTAGGCGGTACAACTCTCACGCCAACAGTGCAAGCAGATTTAACGGTGACAGTCGCAGACTTGGGCAAAGAGTTATTTTTAGAATTGAAACTTTTAGAACCTTGCGGGATGGGAAATCCTGTTCCGAAACTGCTAATTCAAAATTGCTGGTTTGATAATGCTTGGCATCGCAATCAACAAGATTGGAAAGGAAAAAAAGTACAGTATATTAAAGCCGAGTTTGATATTCGGGATGATTCTTGTAAAAGTCCTTTTCCTGGGATTTGGTGGGGACATTACAAAGATGAATTACCAATAGGACGATGTGATTGTATCGCCGAACTCGATTACAACACCTTCAAAAAACGCTATGAAATTAGATTAATTGCTGTGCGTCCTGCTGCTAATTTGAAACTGACAACTCATCAATCGGCAACTATATTAGACTGGCGAAATCAAAAAGACTTAGCACTCAGTCTCAATAAAACAGCACTCATTATTCAAGATTGTCCCACAAATTGGGATGATTTACGCGTCTGGTGGAAGAGATCGCTTTACAATCAACAACAGCTAGCGATCGCTTGGTCTAAACCTAATCAACAACCACCTAGCCAAATTTGGCTGACCTTAGTTGGGATTGCTAAATATCTCAGTCGCACTAATCATACAGTTACTCGCGTGCAACTTTTAAAGAAACTCGGCATTCGTGACCAAACATTACTTTTAGGACTCAAAGCTTTAAAATGTTTGGGATTCACAGTTAAATTACAAGATAATAATTTGCGAATCAACCATGATTCCAAAAATGTGTCGGTAACTTTAGCTGATACTGCTGCTGCGAAATTTTTAGCCGCCATTAGTGAAGAACAATTTCAGCGACAGTATTTTGCAGAAGTGCCTTTATCTACTATTGTTGTGATGATTAATAGCCAGTAACGCTGTGGGTAATTCGTAATTCGTAATTCGTAATAGCGCTTGTGAACTCGCAAATATTACCTTTTTTCAGCAGAAACCTAAAAGCCTTCTCCCCTGCATCCCTGCTTCTTGATTTAACCAAATTTACCGCTGAGATATTCTTTAGTTGCTTGGGCTTGGGGATTGGCGAAAACTTTCCCTGTTTCGTCATATTCTACTAAGTAACCGAAGCGGTTTCCCTTGTCTGATTCTTCTGCATTGAAAAAAGCCGTGTAATCTGACACCCGCGAGGCTTGTTGCATGTTGTGGGTGACAATAATAATTGTGTATTCTTCTTTGAGTTCGTGAATTAATTCTTCAACTCGCTGAGTAGAGAGAGGATCAAGGGAAGAACAAGGTTCATCCATCAAGACTACTTCTGGTTTGAGGGCGATCGCTCTGGCAATACATAAACGCTGTTGTTGTCCACCAGAAAGGGATAAACCACTTTGTTTTAGTTTATCTTTAACTTCACTCCATAAAGCAGCTCGTTGGAGCGATCGCTCGACTAATTCATCCATATCATCTTTACGGTTTTGAATCCTGGCTCCATAAGCGATATTTTCATAAATTGATTTGGGGAAGGGGTTTGGTTTTTGAAATACCATACCAATCCGCCGCCGCACCTCTACTGGATCGATTTTAGGTGAGTAGAGGTTTTTATTACGGTAAAGTACCTTGCCTTCTACTCGGCATTTATCAATTAAATCATTTAGACGATTAAAGCAACGCAGTAACGTACTTTTGCCACAGCCAGAAGGGCCAATAAAAGCAGTTACTCTTTGCTTTAGTATTTCCATATAAACATCGCGTAGCGCTAAAGTATCACCGTAGTAAACGCTCAGTTTTTCTGTTTGCAAAACTGCTGTAGTTTCGCCTGAATTTTGAGTATTTCGATGATTATTGGTTTGATTTTGAGCAGACATATTTGTTAATCCTATATGAAAATAATTCGTACCTCGGCTTCGCTCGGCAACCTAATTAAGAGTTTATTGTTGAGTATTATTTCAATAGGTACTTTTAAGTGCTGCCAAGCGAGAAAGTATGCTAGTAATTAGCACTAATAAAACTAAAATGAGTGAAGCTGCCCAGGCAAGTTGTTGTTGATTTTCGTAGGGAACGGTGGCAAAGTTATAAACTAATACCGATAAAGTGGGAATTGGTTGCCAAATACTTCTAGGCCAAAATTGTGAAAACAAAACTGTAAAAATTAAAGGTGCAGTTTCACCAGCCGCGCGAGCGATCGCTAAAGTCGTACCTGTAATAATTGCTCCCATCGCTGATGGTAGAACAACTTGTAAAACTGTTTGGAAATTAGAAGCACCTACACCTGTTGATGCCCAACGTACTTCTTGAGGTACTAATTGTAAGGCTTCATCAGCAGTTCTTACTACTATTGGTAACATCAAAATTGCCAAGGCAAAACCCCCAGCCACGGCCGAAAATTGATTTGTAGTTGCAACTACCACACCATAAGCAAACAGTCCCACGATGATTGAGGGTACACCACTCAGTACATTAGTAGCAAAGCGAATCCACTTAACTATTGTGCCGGAACTGAACTCTGATAAATAAATAGCTGCTAGAATCCCAAAAGGAATGCTCAATGCCGAAGCAATCCCCACGACAATTAATGTTCCTACAATGGCAGCACCAACACCGCCACCTTTTTGTAATGCAGCTGGTATTTGTCCAGTAAATAGTTCTAAATTAAATTGACTAGCTCCTTTGAGAATTACATAACCAAGGACTAATCCTAAAGGCAAAATTGCAATACCCAGCATGACAAATGCTAATACTGTCAGCACAGTCCCAATTAATGTTCGGCGAGTAGCATAAGAAAATTCCATGCTTTCATCTGTGTTTGCAGAGTGTCTACCTTGACTACTAGATGTCATAATTGCTTACCTAAGCTGAAATTTGCGATTCAATTTTTCTCGCTATTAAAATTTTTTAACTCGACGCACAATGACTTCGGCTAGCATATTAACCACGAGTGTAATTACAAACAAAACTAAACCAGCATAAAACAAGGAAGCTCTTTGCAAACCACTAGCTTCTGCGAATTGATTGGCTAACAAAGAAGCAATTGTATTTGCAGGTGCAAGTACAGATAAGTTTAAATCGTTACTGTTACCAATTACCAATGTTACAGCCATTGTTTCTCCCAAGGCTCTACCCAATGCCAACATGATTCCACCTACAATTCCCGAAAAAGCTGCTGGAATCAGAATGCTGAAAATTGTTTGCCAACGAGTTGACCCTACACCATAAGATCCCCAACGCAGTTCCGAAGGTAGAGAAGCCAGAGAATCGCGGGAGATTACCGTAATAATGGGTAAAACCATAATGGCTAAAATTACCCCAGCAGGTAGCATTCCTGGCCCTATATATCGAGTGGAAAAAAGAGGTATGTAATCAAAGTTATCGTGAAGCCAATTACCGATAGGTTGCAAGAATGGAATCAAGACATAAATACCCCAAAGTCCATACACAATACTAGGAATAGCTGCTAGTAATTCCACTAAAAAAGTTAGTACTGTCCGAACTGATAACGGTAAAAAATTCTCGCTCAAAATGATTGCACTTGCTAAACCAATTGGCACAGCTAAAAGCAGGGCAATTAATGAACTCAAGAGTGTTCCGTAAATCATCGGTAACACTCCATAAATATCTTCTACAGGGTTCCAAGCACTGTTAATAAGGAATTGTAGACCAAACTCTCGAATAGCAGGTATTGAGTTTATAGCAACTTGTACGGCTATCCAAAGTAAGACTGCTGCAACAGCAAGCGCTAATATACGTGTACCCCACAAAAAACCTTGATCTAGCGTTTTTTCAGTCTGCGATCGCGCCGTTTGAGAGTCTATTTGAGATTCATCGCTTGCTGTTAAAGTCATGAAGTACCTCTATCAAAACCAAGTTAATAATGTATGTAATTAATGTTTTTTAGTTAATTGAATTTTTTGTTTAAAATATTTTCACCAAATATAGAGAATAAAAAGAGATTTTTTTAATTAATGTACAATTAATTAAAAACAATAATTATTTCATAAACTGTATTTCTCTAAAGCTGAAAAAGCCAATAAGTAAATATAGTTACTTAATTTAATTTTGATTTAGTTTTATGATGAACACGTAGTATTCTATAGCTTGCCTTGCTGGCTTTTTTACAACTTGCGATAGATTTCGTCTTAGAAATTAAAGTACAAGCTTCTTTCTTAAGGTTGAATTTTTATTAAATACGTTTAATATAACCATTTGTTAAACAAATCATAATTTTCTGTTTAACAACTCTATATACAGAAGTATTGCTTACACTTTTGGAATTACTTTGAACAATATGACAACGAAACACAAATAATACCCGGTTGCATTCAGTGCATTTTAGCAACCCAGCAGATCTTCTACAGCATTAGCTTTATTCGGCAATGCATCTGTTAAAATTTCACTACCTTCTGTTGTCACTAAAACATCATCTTCTATGCGAATACCTCGCACATCGGCAAACTGAGATAAGCGCTCCCAATTGACTATCTTTTGATATTTTGAGCGCAGATTAATATCATTTAAAATTGCTGGTACTTGATAAAAACCAGGTTCAATTGTCACCAACATTCCTGGACGTAGGGGACGATTTAAACGCAAGTAACCTAAGCCAAAGCGATCGCTCCTCAATCGTCCTTCTTCATACCCTGCTAAATCACCCAAATCTTCCATATCATGAACATCTAAACCTAGTAGATGTCCAATACCGTGGGGAAAAAACAGCGCATGGGCATCCATTTCTACTAAGTCTTGAGGCTTGCCTTGTAAAATACCTAAATCCACTAAACCTTCAGCTACAACAGCAGCAGCTAACAGATGAATATCCCCATACTCCACACCAGGGCATATTTTAGCAATGCAAACATCATGGGCAGCCAATACGACATTATAAATGTCTCTTTGAGTAGATGAAAATTTGCCAGAAACAGGCCAAGTACGAGTAACATCTGCTGCCCAGCCCATCTCAGTCTCTGCACCTACATCGGCAAGTAGCAAGTCACCTGCTTGTATAGGATGATGATATTGCTCATTATGTAATACTTCGCCGTGAACGGTAACAATACTGTTGTAAGAAGTAGTCATGTTGTGAGCAATGATCACTCCTTCCATTGCCGCACGAACTTCTGCTTCTAGTTTGGCATTGGCTGTTGCTGCCATACCAGCTTTGTGTGCTGCGACAGTCACAGCAGCAGCCTTTCGCAACTCAACTAATGCCTCTGCATCGTGGGTGAGGCGTAAAGTAATAATTGCTTTGACTAATTCTAAGTCAATTCCTTGGGGAGGATTTTGCGGTAAAACCCATCTATTCAATAATTGCGATTGCTGTGTCCAAGTCGCCGCGTCCTGGTTGGCAATTGTGGCTGCACCTTCTAGCCAGGACTCTAATTCTGTCATTGGTCGAGCAGCATCCGCCCCTATTTTTTGGGCTATTTCGTCACGCGTTGGCATTTTTCCATACCAAAGGGCGCTGCTAGGCTGGGGATCATCCATAAATAATTCTAGCTTGCCAGTTTCTAAGCGAATTGCCGCGTTTGGCAGTGGTAGCCCGGCAAAATAGAGAAAATGACTGCTGGCGCGAAAAGGGAAATGATTTGCTGGGAAATTGCGCGGACTAATGCTTCCTGACCATAGAATTGCGGGAAAATCAATTAGGCTGGTTAATCGTTGCCGTCGGGAGTGTAGAGTATCGGCTAGAGAATTAAAAGTTTTGTGGATAACCATAAATGGAAACTCACACCAAAAAATAAAGGTTATGCTGCCTAGATTTAATCTTGATCATCTTCTTGCTCGTCATCATCCCTACGATCATTTTCTTGATCGTCATCATCATCGTCACTTTCATTAGATCGTTCGGTTGGTCTTTCTTCTTCACGGGGAGCCAATGGTTGCTTTTCTTGGGCACCGCAACTGACCAATCCTCCAGAAATTACTCCTAAGTTGATAACAGCAAGAATACCTGCAATGAATCTGACCTTTGTGTTTAACATTGACTCTAGCTTGAAGAAATTGTATTACTAATATCTAATGTACAGCTATAGCTTCCCAATGATAGTAAATAACAGTGTTACTAAATATAGTTGTGTAGATTTTTAACTTACTCTTGATAAGTATACAAAACTATAAATTTGCTGATCCAATTCTAGAATAAATCTATGGGACACATCATTACTCAAGTTGATGCCTTCACTAATACACCTTTTGCAGGGAATCCTGCGGGTGTCTGTGTTTTATCTACTGCTCAAGATGAGACTTGGATGCAGAACGTAGCCCAGGAGATGAATTTATCTGAGACGGCTTTTTTGATCAGACGAGATGATGGCTTTAATCTACGATGGTTTACGCCGACGGTGGAAGTACCGCTTTGTGGTCATGCAACCTTAGCTAGTGCCCATGTACTTTGGTCAGAAGGGCATTTATCCCCTGATGAAACGGCGCGTTTTCACACCAAAAGCGGAGTACTTATCGCCAAACAGCAGGGTGAGTGGATTGAATTAGATTTTCCTGTAAATCACTCACAAGCAATAACTGCTCCTTCAGAACTCAGCGAAGTTTTGGGTGTACCATGCAAATCTGTTTTTCAAAATTCTCTAGGCTATTTAGTTGAGCTAGAGTCTGAAGATTTGGTACGGCAAATGCAGCTTAATTTCCAGCAGATGAAAACATTACCTGTTACAGATGTGATTGTCACAAGTCTGACTCGTCCTGATTCCCAATACGATTTTATCTCTCGCTTTTTTGCCCCAGGAGTAGGTATTAATGAAGACCCAGTAACAGGTGCTGCCCATTGCTGTCTTGCTCCTTTTTGGCGCGATCGCCTGGGCAAAGATAAGTTCTTGGCTTATCAAGCTTCTAGTCGCGGTGGAGTTGTGAAGGTAAGCTATACAGGAGGCGATCGCGTCTATCTGGCTGGTCAAGCAGTCACAGTTTTGCGAGGCGAATTAATTCATTTTTAATTATGAATATTTTTAAATAATGGTTTAATTTTTGACCAAGTAAAAAGTTTCCACAGTAGATATTAGGAGGAATTAACAACTACTAAGTTTTAGGGAAATTAACTACCATGAAATTCCTTTCCCATTCTTTGAATTGGTTATCGTTAATTGATTCTAAACAAATCGTTTCAGGCGATATTTGCGATGATTCTTCAACTGGATTGCAAATTACTGGAACTCAAAAAAACGAAATCTTAATTGGCGCTCAATATGCTGACACACTTAGTGGTGCAGCCGGAAACGACATATTAATAGGTAAAGCTGGAAACGATAACCTTAATGGCGGTGACGGTAGGGATTGGCTATTTGGTAATGCTGGAAATGATACTTTGCGTGGCGATCGCTTTATTCCGTATGAGGCGAGTTATGATTTTAGCTCAAACACAGAAAATAGTAATATTGATGAGATTTTGAAACTCAACCTTGAGGGAGAGGATACTTTGCTAGGCGGCTCTGGTAATGATTTTCTAGAAGGTGGTGCTGGCAAGGATACCTTAATTGGTGGCAAGGGAAATGATGTTTTATGGGGTGGTTATAACGCTGAAGAAAATTTAGGATTTAGCGAATACTTAAACAATGCTTATGGTGACGATCTGTTAATAGGTGGATCAGGAGATGATACCTTACGCGGCGATTCAATTTATGCAGATATCTCCCTGACATATCTTGAGAACTTTACTGGCAATGACACACTTTATGGCGGTTCCGGAAATGATTTGTTGGAGGGTGCTGGAGGAACAGATTATTTGTATGGTGGCTCTGGCAATGATCGCCTGTTTGCCAATTATGAAGTTATTATGAGCAGATATCAATATTATGACGGTGGCAACGACACCCTCTATGGTGGCTCTGGTGATGACTACCTTGAGGGCAGTATTGATGATAACTTTCTAGATGGCGGTTCAGGTAACGATACATTATTTGGTGATGATGTTACCGTGATTTTGGGTTCAGGTAACGATACCTTAATTGGTGGCTCCGGTGACGACATATTAAACGCAGGTTACGGAAGTGATTTTCTAGACGGTGGTGCGGGTAATGATGTGCTGATTGCTGATGTTCAGTATAATGATGGGGTAAGTATGATCGACACCTTAACAGGCGGCGCAGGGGCAGACCAATTTATTTTGGGTTCTGGTGAGCTTTATATAATAATATATTATACAACTGAAAATGGCGCTGGAGAGACCCCTGTCATTAGATACAGCCTTATTACTGACTTCAACAGCAGTCAAGACGTTATCCAACTTGATGGTTTCTATAGTTTCTATAGTGCAATTGATGGATCTTCAGACTCCGGGTCAGCGAAATATATTTTGGGTTCTTCTCCTGAAGGTTTACCAGAAGGAACGGCAATATATCTTGACTTAAATACGGATGTTCTAATAGGGATTGTAGAGGGAGTTTCAGGTTTAAGTCTTGACCAAAACTATTTCCGTATCGTTGACCCTATCTACTAATAGACTACTACCAGCAAATGCAAGATTTGCTGGTATTCAACCTAATATCCTCCAATCTTTCTCAAGAAGATTCTAATACCAACAGCAAAAATGAGTAATTGTGTTTTGAACCACAATTACCCACTTAAACTTTACTGAATTGGGATGATTAGAAAGAACCAGATTAGATGATTTCAACTTGGGACAGTTTTAACCAATTAGCGTGATTCAGTTCCCTGATTGGGGCTACCTGCTACACTATCTTCTCCTGGTGCTTCTGGTGTAGCGCTGGGTTTAGCATCAGATTTAGCAGCGTTGCCAGTTTTGCGGATATCTTCCTCAATGGGAGTTTGGTAGCCACCAGAAGCACTGGGTGTCTCTTGATTCTTAGATTTTTTTTCTTCAGCCATAATAAACACTCCTGTTATTTAGTATTGGCATCATCATAAGAAGATCAAGGGTGTGAATTTATCTATCTAGAATCTGGTTATAGCTAATTGACCTCTACGTCGAAAGTATTGTTTATCGCCGAGATTCGTTGCCACAATCGCCGATTATTTGATATAAATCCTGTGATTTGCGAGATATTGCATCTATGCGATGCTATTTTTAGCATTTTCTTCGACCAGTTATTCGTCATTATTACCGGGACGATGTACCCACTTTGTAAAGGCTTGCACGTTAGCTAACGCTTCTTGTCCACACTTAGCAATCATTTGACGGCGGAAATTCCCAAGTAGTAAAACCTGCATCCACATACTGAAACATAGTTTGAATGGCAGTTCGTGGGTTGATGCGTCCGTGTCCACCAGATACTTGCCACATACCATATTAATGTTCGACAAATATTTAAATCGGGAATAAATTGAAGGCGGCTTTGGGCTGGTAGATTCATTGTAAAAATTCTTATTTTATGTATAACTTAAGAAATAAATTCTTAATTCAAAAAGATAGTAATTCAAAAACTACCAAGTTCTAAATGTCAACTACTTTTAATGCCACCCTGTTTCAGCTTGTTCGAGAACATAAGCAGCGACAGATTGAATTTGCTCTTTGGTGAGGCGGTCTTTGTAGGCTGACATATTATTTTTACCATTAGTGACAATAGATGCGATCGCCTCTATTGAATCCATACCGTATTTCTTGAGGGCTGACTTTTTTAAATTTTTACCCCTTCTAATAATGTTACTGCCGTTGATATGACAACCAGCGCAATGTACGCTAAATATTTGTGCGCCATCGGTTGGCTCAACTGCGATCGCAGGTAATGTAAAACTACTTGTTAACAATAATAACGTTAGTAATACTAAGGTAACGAATTTTTTCATTTAGCTATTCCTGATCCTAATAAAGTGCCAAAGTTAATACTACAAGGATTCAAAATCTGCTGTAAATCCTGTAAAATTTACACAATCTTCCTGAAAAGCTTCGGCATCGCTGACATCCTCAATTTTGTACGCCATAATTCGCGTTCCGTCTGGCATTTTCTTGGAACCAATCAGTTCGCCTTGATACTTTTCTGCCGTTGCTTTAAAGTCAATTGCATAACGCTTCCACGCATCACCTGAACAAGAAATATTCACTTGCCACATAAATTAATTATCACTTATTAACAACCAATACTTATCATCTCATATAGTAGCCTGCTTTAATTTTTAACTTACTTGTATGTGTAGGTATAGAACAGGGAACACGAAGAATATGTATATGATGTACTAATTTTTCCAACATTGATAAATAAAAAATATTTTCTATCTAAAGGAAGTTCCTGATCCAAAAGGCATACGCCATAATAGAAGAGTGACATTATGTCTAGAAAATTTTATCCAAATTAGCTAAATTGCCAGAGTTGAAAATGCCTAATAATATCAAAGAAAAAATTCAAACAGACCTACAACAAGTCAAAGAAACTGGACAGTTAAGAACTGAACGGATTCGTGAAATTGTTAAAGCCGCAGTTTCTCAGGTGGCTTCAGAGTTTAAAGCAGGCTCCACCGAAATTCGTACCCTTGTGAAGGATGCTGTTTCTGCTGTCGTTGAAAACTTACAAGACAAAGGTACAGAATTCAAAGAAGATGTGACAGCATCAATTGAAGGTGCCTTGGAAGGAGTTAATAGCAAAAGACACATGGCTATTGTTGAAACTCAAGCAGAAGTCAAAAAACTGCAAGCTCAACTCGATAACGAAGAAGAACAACTCCAGCAAGAAGTTGATGGAATCTTAGCAGAAATTGAAGAAACCGGTAAACAAGAAACTGCGGATAATAAAACTATAATTGAATCTGCTGTCAGTAGTGTCAAAAACAGTGAAGAAGTAGCTTTACTCAAGAAACGTTATGCTCAATTACAAGCGCAACTAGCTATTGTTAGAGCTAACTTAGCTGCCCGTTATGGTGGACGTTCTGAAGAAGTTAAAGACTATCTTGACGAGGCAAAAAACTGGTATGATCAAGCTCGTCCGCAAGCCGAATCGGTAGCTATACAGATAGAACAAAAGCGGGCGCAATTAGAAGATAAACTGGGTGAAGCAGGTACATCTTTAGCTAAAAAAGAACGTCAAATAAAACAAACTCTCAGAGAACTACTGCTAGCAACAGCAGATTTGTTTAAAGAAAAAGAACCTGCTGATCAACAAAAAGATCATGTTCATAAATAAGCCTTTTTAACTTTCTCAAATTCAAGAACTTTCACCACAGATTTTACTAAGACTTAAAGTATGTCTGTGGATTTTTATTTTTATTTCGCCCATTAAAAAATTAGACTTTTACCTTAACGTGAGTTCGATGAACCTCTCACTCCCTCACTCTCCGTAACGGAAAGGGAGGAGCAACGAAAAATTCAGCTTTTTGCTCCTCTCTCCGTGTCGGAGAGGGGTTGGGGGAGAGGTCAAATAAGACTTGTCGAACTCACGTTACCTTATTCTCAGAGAAGATTCTACATTACCTTCTTCATAAAATAAAAATAGGTTGGATATTACCCAACCTATTAACTTGACGTGAGTTCGACAGACCTCTCCCTCCCCGTTAAATCTAACCGAGAACTTTAGTAGATATCTCCTTGTCTACTCATATTTTCTTCATGCTTAGCAATTACCCAGATTGCATGAATACTACCGGGAAGCCAACCTAAAAGTGTGAGTAAAATATTAATCACAAAAGTTGGGCCAATTCCAACAGTCAGAAAAACGCCTAAAGGAGGCACAAGTAAACCTAAAAGAAAACGAACTAATTTCATGACTTTATTACGATGTTTTGACTTTGTTTAATGACATTCTCTTCCAGATGTAACCTTAAGAAATCAACCTAAAGTGGTCATCTTCATTAGAGATTGTTTGGGTAGAATATTTATTTGACTTAACTGAGGTTTCCACCCAAGTTCATACTTATCTAGAGGGTAGTTCACCTTTAGTGTTGATATCTTGGCTGCTGTTTAAAGCAAGATTCTTTTCGACAAAGTAATTGTTAATAAACGTGCTAGCAAAAGATAAAATCACGGGCCCCAAAAGAAAAGCAATAATTCCACGAACTGCGAACCCAGGAACCAAGACTGATGCTAACCAGAAGCACAAACCGTTGACAATAAGCGAAAATGTTCCTAATGTCAGAAAGTTTAGTGGTAAAGAAAGAGTAGAAAGAACAGGCTTCACTGAACCGTTAATTAAACCAATTACTAAAGCAGCAATTAAAGCCGCTGGAAAATTAGCAATATTAACGCCTGGTACAACTAGATCAACAATTAATAAACTAAGTGCCGTAGCTATGGCTGTTAGAAATGTTCCCAACATTGTTTTTCCCTAAAAATTACAGATAGGTTTTCTAAGAATCCTTATACCATTTTGGAAAATATTATAAGTTTTAACATCTCTTATAAGATAGATTTTGCTTCTACCATTTGGATGATTATAGAAAAAACTTATCTATAGCAAGTTTTATTAATTATTATGGGAATAACAGTAGCCATTGGTACGAATTGATTCAACAACGTGGGATAAAAAAGTTAAGTCTAAATGGTCAAGTAAATTTAATTAATTGAAGTTTTGGTAAACAAAATTAAGATTTTTTCTAAGTATTTGGCGATGCCTAGTGTTCAGTCTTACTTTTTATCCTAATTATGCGATCGCCCTAGCTTTTCTTAATTTTAATACGCTTTGGATGACCTTGACGTTTTAAGTAACTGCTGAAATTCAGCATCATTATTATGCTATTATTAGGTCAGTAATCAACTCGGTTCTGGTGGGAGTCAGCCATCAGACGCAAGGGGGAAAGTTCGGTGTAAATCCGTCGCTGTCCCGCAGCTGTAATGAGCCTTATGCCTCAAAGTCAGAATGCCCGCCGAAAGTCACAAGACCAACTCACACCCATCTGCGAGGTACAGGTGAATACTGCTATAAATATTTCCACCATACATCAGTTTTACGCTCTCGTAGTGCCAAAGATAAGCTATAGCTCACTTATGGGTATGAGGTTATAGGCATGTTGCGCTAGTTTTATGCGGGGGTGAAAGCTTTTGCAAAATCTACTCGTAGCTATGTTGCAGTTGCACCACTGCAACATAATCCTATGTCTGCGATTCGGACTTAATCCTACATACTTCAACCTCAATGATCAATAAACAACATACTTTATTTGCCTGTACAACTTGTGGCAGTATTTGGGAGCAAGTGAATGCGACCATCTGATAGTGTCTGGCAAGGAAATTTTGGCTACTGGCAAAACAGTTTTATCCATAGTAATCTGCTGATAATCGGTTATACAGCATGGAAAGGATTTCAGTCATTTGGACGAGGAGTGGTTATTTGTGGTGTGGATACTCAAGTTACTCACTCGACAACTACCAAGTTTGATCTAGTTCCCTTCACCCTCCAATTTATTCCCTCTGATCTGATTGGTTTTTACTGGCGATCGCGTCAAGATTGTAAAGATATATTACAATCATCTAACTCATCAATAATTTCATCTATTATCCCAGCAGTCGCAACATACAGTCCCTATCAAGACATTGTTTTGGTGCTGTTCACTCAGCGTCTGTCTGCAACACGCTACGCGAACCTTGAGAAGGCTGAGCCTCAGATTGAGGTGAATTTTTTACACAATCTGAAAATTACTCCACCCGATTGCTACGAACAAGTTTACAAACGCTGGGAAGAATTTCAACCCAGTTTAATGCCTTAAAACCTACTTTATTCCTTAATGCTCAACACAAAATCAATCAATATTCCGAAACCAACTCGCTACCAAAATGCGGCGATAGATTATTACATGGGACTCACAAATTCGTCCTATCTCCATTACGGATATTGGGAACCACTGCCTACTCAGGGTGAAGAATTAACTATAACTCGTTTGCGTGTGGCTCAGGAAGCATATACAGCTAAACTTTTGAGTTTTATTCCAGAAAAGATAAAAACTGTGCTTGATGTCGGCTGTGGTATTGGTGGTAACGCAGTATACTTATGCGATCGCGGTTTCACTGTTGAAGGATTAGCACCTGATGCACTCCAGCAAGAGAGGTTTGTTAAAAATACCAATGGTCAAGTACCTTTCTACTTAACGAGATTTGAAGATTTTCACACATTAAACTCTTACGACTTGATCTTATTGAGCGAAAGCAGTCAATATATTGCATCTTTTGATTTAGCTCAAGGTGCAGCTCGTTTATTGGGTAGTGGTGGCTACCTGTTGCTTGCAGACATGATGCGTTACAATGCTGAATACCAAAAAGGTATTTTTTCTAATTGTCATGTCGCCAGTGAACTCCAAACGGCGTTAGAACAGTCTGGCTTTCAGTTAATTAAGACTGAAGACATTTCAACTCATATTGCGCCAACGATTGATTTGTGTGTTAATAACTTCCGTACTTTTGGGCTAACAACTGTTAAATATATTGCTGATGTTGTGGCGATCGCAGTTCCACCGTTACACGCACTTGGTCAATGGGCATTTAAGCGCTGGCTAGAAAAGTCGATTGTCGAGGGGTTAGCAGCGCGTGCTATTTTTGAGAGCCACCTGTGTTATTCTATCCAACTCTGGCAGTTATCAAAAAAAGTTTAAATTATTAAAGGGTAAATCTAAATTACTGCGATCGCTGGAATGCAATCACTAATATGCGGTGAAGTGCAACTATTAGGCAAAAATATATCTCATTTAAACCCACAAGAATTAGCTAAACGTCTGAGTTTGGTACTCACCAATCAAGAAGTCAGCATTTGACCATTTATGAGACTATAGTCATTGAGGAAATTACATATAACTACCAATCACTCAAGAAGTAAAAGTTCTTTTCAACTGGGTTTTAGCCTTAATAGCGGTACTATACTTTATTTTTAATAGTCCTAATAATTACTAAAAAACTATTGATTAATTCAGTGTTTTGACGGACGACCTAAACTTTAGTATCTGTGTATTATGTAGCACAATATATTTGCATAATTAATCTCAGTCATTGTGAAATCAATTCTACAGACCTATTTAGAACAAGAAATCTGGATACTAATCCGAGATAAGTGGTATTTCGCTACAGTTATCGGAGTTTGGGACGACTTGTTGTGGTTCAAACACAGAACTTACAACAAAGACACGGAAGAAGATACTCTGTGGGAAATGGTTGTCAAAGTCAGTGAAGTAATTGCTATTGATAAGATTAAGTCTGTTGTGAGTAGAAAAACTGATGTGTTTATGTCACGGCTATTAGAATCTGATCAAGATGTAAGTAATCATCATCAAGAGCATGAAAAATAATTAGTTTAGCTGATATTTACAGCATATTTCATCTGGATGAGGTACATTACTTTCGCCTCTAGACTCTAGCCTCTAGACCCTTTCTTCGTAAGAGGTGTACTACATCCAACCAAGAAACCCTGTAATTACTTTTATAAAGCTGTCTCTAACTCTTGCAACATAACCTGATCAACTGCTTGCTGATCTTTGCGCCAAGCATGGGGAGGTAAACCGTGATGTTGACGAAACTGGCGAGAAAAATGACAGACATGTTGATAGCCTAACGCTTTGGCAATTTGCTCGATTGTCTGATTATTATTTTGAAGTAACTTTCGAGCTTCAGCCATCCGGCGTTTGACAATCCAGATGTTGACAGTCTTGCCTGTCTGTCTTGCTACTCGGTTAGTTAAGTAAGCAGGCGAGTAACCTACCGCTTCAGCCACGTCACACAAAGTAATTCCTTGGTCATAATTAGCTTCAATGAAGTCGAAAACTTCTTTTAATTGTGGAACGCAAGGAAAGATGGACTTTGGAGGGGTGTTTGAAGGAATTTTATTTACAGATACTGGTTTTGCAGCTTTTTGGAGTTTAGCAGCAAACCAGTCTTGAATGCTAGCTTGCTTTTGGAGTCGGCTAGTGATCGCTCTGAGCAATTCGTCTACTGTCGAAGGTTTGGTAAGATAATCATCTGCTCCCAATTCCATAGCCTTGCGAACATCTGTCTTACTGTTGCTACCAGTAAGAAAAATGAACGGAATAATAGTTGTCACGGGATCTTGACGCAGCGTGGTTAAAACGTCATAACCATCTATATCAGGCATTGCAATATCACAAATCACTAAGTCAGGTACATGCTCTTGTGCTTGCTGGATACCATCAAGACCGCTGTTAGCATCGATGATCTCAAAACCTTCAGCTTTAAGACCCTTAACGAAAAGATTACGGGTAACGTTATCGTCTTCGATTACGAGGATTTTTTTTGAAGATTCGTACATGATTATTGCTATCACTAAAATTTTTGGCAGGTAATAATTACGCAAATCTAAGCTGAGTATTCAGCGGGAATGAAGTTGATAGATTTTCATTGAGCTAATGGCAAAATCACAGTAAACTTAGAGCCTACACCAACTTCACTCTCTACATTAATTTGACCTTTATGTAAGTCCACAAGAGTTTTGAGGATTGATAACCCTAGCCCAGTACCAGGAATATCATCAATATTGCTACCTCTGTAGAATGGTTCAAATAAGCACTCTTGATCCGCAACTGGAATCCCAATTCCCTGATCTTTAATTTGAAAAATCACGTGTTCCCTTTCGCACCAAAGCTGAAAATCAACCGTATTGTTGGATGCAGAATACTTAATTGCATTATCGAGTAAATTTTTTAAAATCGACTCTAGCAATTTTTTATCCATGCAGGCTACTAAGCAGTCTAATTGACTGCCAAAATTGATTTGGCACTGACTACTACTCATCTGCATTTGTGCCACTAAATCATTGCAGAATTGAACCAGTTCCAATGGTCTTGGCTCAAAGTTGATTTTTGCAGACTCTGCTTTAGAAAAAAACAATATATCATCCACCATTTGGCTGATATGTTCGGTGGCTGTTTGAATATTATCGAGTAACGGTCGTATTTCTTCCTCTGTCCATTCGCAGATATGTCGCTTGAGTAAGCTATTAGAGAATGAAACAATATTTAGCGGTGTGCGGAATTGATGACAGACTATAGACAGAAAACGCGCTCTCAGTTCACTTAGTTGTTTGGCTTGTTCTAGAGCCTGGTTAAGCTCTGATTCCGCATATTTGTAATCGGTGATATCAATCCCTGCAACTAGTTTCACTGGTTTATTCCCAAAATCCAGCACTCCATCTAGTACTGCTACTGTGCAAGCCAGCCAGCGCTCTGTACCGTTTTTTGTGAGAATATTTATCTCCTGATATTCAAAGTTACCTATTTCATTGCGGTTGCGTACTTGTCTACGTTTTTTGTTTTTAATTAGTTGGCGAAGATCAAAACCAGTCAATAGTTCTTCTCTTGTGTAGCCAGTGAGTAGCTCTACTGCGGGATTGATATAGCAAAGCCGTGTGCCTTGAATCAAGAAAGTGCTAGCATCGGTAGTCTCTGCCAGAGTCCGAAATCTAGCCTCGTTCAGCCTTAGTGCTTTTTCAGTTTGTTTAAATTCAGTAATGTCCCAAATACTCCATACTCTGCCAATAATTTTCCCATCAATCCGCTGAGGCTGAGAGTAGTGCGCGAAGACTCTGCCATCCTTTAATTCCAAAATGTCGTAGCTCTCAAAGTCAGATTGGCTAGAAACTTCCCAAACAAGCCGATTAAACGCTTCTGAATCTTTAAGTTGGTTCTCAAAAAAAGCTTTACATCGAGGACATTTTTTAGAGAGTATCAGAGACTCTGGAATCTGCCACATATCTATAAATCTCTGATTAAAGCTGAGAATATCTCCCTCAAAGTTAACCGCAATCACACCGTTGGCAGTAGATTCAAGAGTAGAACGAAGTATAGATATAGATGTTTCCAGTTCTACTTCCTTAGCCTTGAGTTGATAAACCTCCTGCTGCAATTTTTTTTTGCTTTCCCTTAGTTCATTAATCCATTTTTGCACGCTCACATCTACCACTTCATTACTCTTTTCGCGCACAAAAGCACAGCCAAATTTCCTACCTTGATCTTCTATATAGGTAATGGATATTTCTACCAGAAATATTCGACCTTGTTTTGTCCGATAACGAGATTTAAAGGTAAAAGAATCCTGTGATTGGATATCTAACCAGTTGTGTAGAGAATAGTCTACATCTATATCATGCAGCGTCATTGAGAGTAATTCTTCACCAGAATACTCAGTCATCTGGCAAGTGGCATCGTTAACATAGAGAAACTGCCCGTTGGCTCCCAAACAGAAGGCAGCGTCTACAGCTTGATTGATCAGAAAATGAGCGAACCTCAACTCTATTTCTGGCTGCATTGCCCGTTGAGAGTTGGATCGAGCTAACCTATAATCGCCAGAATTCATATCCCTACTTACTTACTCCTCAGTATTTTAAGTCAGCACCACAGCCATTAATAAACTGATAATCATTGTTTTTTACAACTATTAGTGCAGTATGAGCTTGTTAAAAACAAATGAACTATATTGTGGATTAAAGTAAGTTATTGATGGTTTTTGCTTGATACAACTATACCAATAAATTCAATATTTTTACTTGTATCAGAACATATAAATTTAAAAAATAATGCTATTTGATGCTATCTATTTAGATAAATATCGATCTAACTAATAATTAGTGGTTAGAGTTTTTAGCCTTTCACCTTTATTTAGGCCAAAAGCAATAACGATGTAAAACTACTTAAATTGTGAATTTAGGTCTGCTGACCTAGTTATTACTGGATTACGACTGCATGTTTTACTCCTTAAGTGTAAGTACTTAACGTTTCTTAATTTACCCTCTCAGAAATTTAACTATGGAAGAATGTGTCTAGTCATCCGTAACAAGGAGTACATTTATATTGCAAAAAAGCACCAGTATTTGCAGATTTTTGCAAAAAAACGTACATCAAGTACGGGCATCGATGGTAATAACGTGTTAGTCATCTATCATTAGAAATAGATTTTTGGGCAGGTCTGTATTGAGTTTTTAGTAATTTTTCCTTGGAAAGATTAGATATTTACATCAGTCATTTTGATTGACATAAGAAAATGTCAAAATTTTGTAAAGACTATTTAGTGATCGCGTAAAGACTGCTACGATACTGGTGTTTAGTGGTAGCCAACTCTAGTCTAGCCAAATTTTATTACCTAAGCTCAAACAGATTTGATTGACATCAAATCAGTATTTACTGGACGTAAAGCGTAGAAATTCAGAGCGATCGCTTATAAATGAATACTTAATGTCAATGGGATAAAAAAGCTTCACAACTATACCCAAACATCAATTTTGCCAAAAGCAAAAGAATTGATAATTTTGTCAAAAGATTATTCATTGCAAATATGAGTTTATTTTATTAAGAATCACAACGTCTCAATTTTGCACAGCAGTTAAATGAGAATTTCGACCAGTTTTGTAACAAAAGCAAAAGAATTGCCAACCCCATCAACAGATTCTTCATTGTAAATCAGTGTTCACATCCGATATTCTGGTTTCTAGAAGCACAGACTTGATTGTTTTGCTCTTTTTATAAAGTTTTTTAAATGGCCTTGAAAGCAGTTCTATAAAGCAGCAATCAAAAGCCATAGCTATTTTTGCTATCAACTAAGCTTGGTTATAGTCATCAAAAACAACAGAGTTGTTTGTATTAGATATTACAAAGAATCTGGGCAAGAAATAGTCAATCTTTGTGCAAGTTTCTGAAATTAAGTGAAAGCAATGAGTAAAAAGTATACTGGTTCAAACTCTCCTCTCATCACCACTGAGCCATACAGCAAATATGTAGAATCTGCGTTAGATGAATCTCATCAGCTGGACAAGTCAGGAAAGAATGGCATTCAGCCTTTTTTGCCTGACGGTACCGACCCAACGCCTTCAGTCGCAGATGCAACTGCCCAAATGTTGTCAAACTTGGGAGTGAGCTACGCTTTTGGTGTTGCTGGGGGTGCAATGGCTAGTTTGTGGGGCGCACTGTCAAATAGCTCTATAGAAGTGTTGAACTTCCGCCATGAAGCAGGAGCTGCTTTTGCAGCGGTTGAGGCATATTTTGCTAGCGATCGCCCTACCGTAGTATTTACCACAGCAGGGCCGGGGATCACCAATTCTCTGACAGGTTTATTTGCTGCCCGTGGTGAAGGTGCAAAGGTAATTTTAGTATCAGCTTGCACCTCAGCACAAAATCGCGGACGCTGGGCAATTCAAGAGACTAGCAGCTACACATTACCCAGTGGGGGAATGTTTACATCGGGAGCATTGTTCAACTATGCAATCACTATCGAATCTGCTGCACAACTACCGCAAATTTTCCGCAAACTGGCTTTGGCTTTAGCCCAGCCAGGAGGATTCGTAGCTCATTTGAGCATTCCTACTGGTGTACAAACAAGTCTGCTTGAAGATGTATCCTGGCCGCAATTAGATATACCCCATAGCGCGATCGCACCGAATAAACAAGCGATCGCTAAATCTGTAGAGTTACTATCTGCTGGCCGCTTTGCGATCTGGGTAGGTTTTGGGGCGCGGGAAGCAGCAGAAGAAATCCGCCAACTCGCCGAAAAAACTGGTGCAGCGGTCATGTCCTCACCCCGCGCCAAAGGCATCTTTCCTGAAGATCATCCTCAATATATAGGTGTCACAGGTTTAGGCGGTCATGCTTCCGTCTTTACCTACATGCAAGAACAACCACCACTCCGCACCCTTGTACTGGGAACCCGTCTTGGTGAACCGACTTCTTTTTGGAGTCCAGCGATGGTTCCTCCCAGAGGTTTCGTACATGTAGATATAGACCCAGAAGTACCAGGAGTAGCTTATCCCTACGCTGAAACCTTCTCAGTGCGGTCTGATATCAAGACCTATTTGCAGGAACTATTAAAGCATTGGCCAGAGACTGATTCGCCTTCTGTAGAGACATTACCTCGTCCAAAACACGAAGAAGTTCCCCTAGATCTAGATATAGATTATCCCGTCCGACCAGAAGTATTGATGGCAGCCATTCAAAAGGTAATCGTTGAGGGTAGCGATGCTGTAGTTATGGCAGAGTGTGGTAACTCCTTTACTTGGTCAACTCATTTCCTGCAATTTTCCCAAGCTAATCGTTACCGAGTTAGTACCGGAGTTGGCGCAATGGGTCACGCCGTCACAGGAGTTTTAGGTGCAGCGCAAGCACGCAATGGCAAAGCCGTAGCTATTGTAGGCGATGGAGCAATGCTAATGAATAATGAAATTAGCACAGCCGTTAAATACAAAATTCCTGCCATCTGGATTGTACTTAACGATGCTCGCTACAACATGTGCCATCAAGGGATGAAAATACTGGGATTAAAAGGTGCAGATGCCACAATGCCAGTGACAAACTTCGCCATGATTGCTCGTGGTATGGGAGCCGAAGCGATCGCAGTTGTAAGAGAGACAGATCTCGAATCTGCATTAGAACAAGCACTAGCTGCAAAGGTTCCCTTTTTAATTGATGTAGTAATTGATCCCGATAGACTTGCACCCTCTGGTGGACGTAACAAGAGTTTGGCAGCCCAAGGAGTTAAATCCAGTCCAACCAAAACTCCAGCCAAAGCAGTCTCATTCCCATCAGTTTGACATCCAGACACTATCAAACAAACCCATATCCGATGAATAGATTTACCCTATTTATTCATCTGTGTCTTCTCTACCTGAGATAAACCATCCCAACTACTCTCATTACGGTTCGGTTAAGGTATTTTCGATAGATCACTGTCTTAACCGAACAGTATTGCAACTACTCCCACATCAATAGCTAAGAAACCAAAATGCTGTTATTTGAAACTGTTAGAGAAATGGGTCATGAACAAGTTCTCTTTTGTCATGGAAAAAACCCAGATATTAGGGCAATTATCGCTATCCATAGCACGACCTTAGGCCCAGCAATGGGGGCAACAAGATTATTTCCTTATATCAACGAAGAAGCTGCTTTAAAAGACGCGCTTCGTTTAAGTCGGGGAATGACCTATAAAGCCGCCTGTGCTAACATTCCAGCCGGCGGAGGAAAAGCAGTAATTATTGCTAACCCTGAAAATAAAACAGATGACTTGTTAAGAGCTTATGGACGCTTTATTGACAGCCTTAATGGTCGTTTTATTACCGGACAAGATGTCAATATTACTCCTGAAGACGTGCGAACTATTAGCCAAGAAACTAATCATGTAGTCGGCGTATTTGAAAAGTCTGGTGGCCCTGCTCCCATCACAGCCTGGGGAGTTTTCTTAGGTATTAAAGCCGCTGTAAAATTCCGTTGGCAAAGCGAAAACCTTGAGGGGATGAAAGTTGCCGTCCAAGGCTTAGGAAATGTTGGAAAAAACCTTTGTCGCCACTTACATGAACAAGGCGTAAAGCTTTATGTGAGTGATGTCAATCCAGTCAAAGCAGAAGAAATAAAAAACCTATTTACTGCAACTGTAGTAGAGCCAGAAGAAATTTACTCTCTTGATGTAGATATTTTCGCACCTTGTGCTTTAGGAGGAACTCTTAATAGTCACACAATTCCTTTTTTGAAATCCAAGATTATTGCTGGTGCAGCTAATAATCAATTAGGTAATGAGCAATTGCATAGCCAAATGCTTGCAAAACAAGACATTCTATACACTCCTGATTATGTAATTAATGCTGGAGGATTAATTAATGTTTATAACGAAATGATTGGTTATGACGAAGCAAAAGCTTTCCAGCAAGTGCATAACATTTACGACACATTGTTAGCAATTTTTGATATTGCTAAACAACAAGAAATTACAACTAATGATGCCGCTAGGCAATTAGCAGAAGACCGCATTCAAAGCGGCAAACGCAGCAAGACTAAAGCGATCGCAGCTTAATTTTTATTTTATTCAGGAGTGAGAAGTGGAAAAAAATACGTTTGCAACATCGGCTTATATCGCTACTTCATCAAAGAGCGCCTTCGACTACCTTTGTAGTTTAAAGAACTTAGACGAATGGACACTTTATAGCCGGATGAAAGAGCAAGTTGACGAAGATACTTGGTTGGGCACGGCATCTGGTTATCACAAAAATCTTTACTATCACGTTAAGAAATTAGAGAATCCGCTTTTCTACGGCATTGAATGGCACTGCGGGTTAGAGTATCAAAAATATTTTCAAGTTTACCCTGTTTTGCTATTCCCCACCGACTACATTGAGCCAGGAACAGACGAACAAGGTGTGTACTTTCATTGGTTGAGTTTTGTCGATCCTAAACGTCAAACTCAAATGATTATGCAGGGGATTCACACAGTACACACTTCCGAATGTCGCTCTCTTAAAGGTAATTTGGAACGCAAAGCTGGTCATACCACAGCCGCAAAAGGGCGCTATTTTATTGATACTGATACTATCTATGTTGATGCCCCAATTGAAATTGGCATTGAATACTTAAAAGACTTACAAAACATCGATGAGTGGGCGCATTTGCTACGACCAGATGGCAACATTACCGATGGATCAGGCGAATTCAAAGATGAATATGACCAGAAGGTAAAAGTCTCTGTGCGAGTTCATAGTTTGAGTAAATACTACTTACTTGAACAAGAACACTTTTATCCAGATTATGAATATTATCAGCGCTCTGTAGCGTTACTCATCCCCACCGCTTATGCTTTCGCTGATCCAGAAGCTTCTGGTTTTATCCTGCACCGAATTACATTCTGGAAAGCCGATGGAACTGTTACCCACGGCAAACTTCAGATTGAAGACTTTGGGGCTGAAAGTATGAACATTAAACGTTTGCTTGAAGCTAAAGCTGGCAATCTGCAATCATTCGACCGGGGAATGAGCTATTTACCAAAAATTCAAGAGGAGTTAGTTACTAGTCACTAGTCAGTGGTCAGTGGTCAGTAGAAAAACAACTAACAACTGACTACTAACAACTGACAAAAGATAAAATATGAAACTGCAACAACTGACAATTACTTTTCTCGCTTTTTGTATTGCCGCCTTTTCTGGAATGAAAGCTGCGGAAGCGGCATCATTTAAGGTAATTGCTGATGGTCTGAACAATGCAGGAGGTCTCAGTTTTGGCCCTGACGGTAATCTCTACGTAACAGAGGCGGGTTCTGGAGGCAATGGAGCTTGTGTTCCACCATCAAGTGGTCAAGGCGATCCTTTATGTTATGGCACAAACGGTGCAGTTACCAGGATTAAAAATGGTAAGCAAGAGCGTGTACTGACAGGACTTCCTTCTTTAGCATTACCAGATGGTACTGGAGCCGGGGGGGCTCGTGATATCCAATTTGATGCCACAGGTCAGCCTTATATTTTGGTTGGGTATTCGGCTAATCCAGACTTTCGCGATCGCAATTTAGGTGACACTGACCTAGGAAAAATCATCACTGCTGACTTTAACACCAATTCCTGGACAAGTGTTGCCGATTTAGCTAACTATGAACTCGTTAACAACCCCGACGGCAATGATTTAGCTAGCAATCCTTTGAGTTTGTTAATTGATGGCAATACTTTGGTTGCAGTTGATGCGGGTGCAAACAACTTGCTGAGTGTACAGACTGATGGCAGTAATTTACAGACAGTTACTGTTTTTCCCCAAGATATATTGACGAATCCAGTCTTCCCACCTTCTGGTTCTCCATCTAATGAACCATCACAAGTACCATCTCAGGAAGAAGCAGTACCGCCGTCACAGTTTCCCAGTCAAGCAGTACCCTCTAGTGTAGCCAAAGGCCCCGACGGTGCTTATTACGTCAGCCAATTTACTGGTTTCCCTTTTCCAGAAGGTCGCGCAAAAATTTATCGCGTTGGTGTTGATGGTCAAACAACTATCTATGCAGATAATTTTACTCAACTCACAGACTTGGAGTTTGATCCAGCAGGTAATTTGTATGCTTTGCAGTACGCCAATCAGTCGGCTTGGAAGGGCAATTTAGAAGGTTCTTTAATCAAAATAGCTACTGACGGCACTCGGACAACCCTCTTAAGTGGCAACGGTTTAGAGTCGCCAAGTGCTTTGACTATTGGTGCTGATGGTGCAATTTACGTCACCAATCGAGGCAGTAGTCCTGGAAATGGGCAAGTTCTGAGAATTGAAAATATTAAATCTGTACCTGAACCTAATTCTACTTTAGGTCTACTCGCGATCGCCGCTTTGGGCATTGGTTGTTGGCAAAAAAACAGAGCCAACAAAATGTTCGCAAATAAAGTACTGGCGCTCAAGTAAAAAGTTTCACCTTGTGTTCCCCAAAACCTGGGATTAGTTGTGTCTAAAACCATAAAAACTTACCCCAACTACTAACTCTTAATCTCGAAAAACATGAAGCTCAAATCATTTGCTCTTACATCTGTTACATTTTGCTTTGCCGCTATTTGTGGAACGCCATCTGTACAAGCTGCAACACTAACGACAATTGTCGATGGAATCAGTAATGCACGGGCTAATAGCTTTGGCCCTGATGGAAGTCTATACGTGGCAGAACCAGGTATAGGAGGAAACGGGAATTGCCAACCATCTCCAAGTACAATATTTCAGCCTCTTTGTGTAGGCAATACTGGTTCACTCGTTAAAGTCTCACCAGACGGTACCAAAACGCGTTTACTCACTAACTTTCAGTCTGTCGCAGAACAACCCTCCGGCAACCAAGGAGCTGGTATTCAAGATCTGCAATTCGACTCTTTAGGAAATGCTTATCTTTTAACTGGGTTTGCTGGATATCCTGGAAACCGCGATAAAGAAACACTTGAACTTGGTTCCAAATACCCTATCCCAGAAACGCAACTTAACGTTTTCCCGCCATCCGCACCCGATGAAGTTTTGAATGCCCCGAAGTTAGCACAACTATACAAAGTTGACCTGAATACCGGCTCTCTCAACAGTATTTTCGACTTTGGCAAGTATGAAATTATCAACAATCCAGATGGTCAAGATGTAGTTACCAATCCCTACGATCTGACTATCGATGGCGATACTGCTTATGTCGTTGATGGAGGTGGAAATGCTGCTTATAAAATTAAACTTGATGGCAGTGACTCTGAAGCGATCGCAATTCCTAAGAAAATCACTAGTGCCTCAGTGTTGCCATCTGCGCCACCAGGGGAAGAATTACCTCCAGACCTAGTAGAATTACTTCCAGGGTTAGTAGAGATACTTCCTGGAGGACAAGTAGCGATTCAATCAGTACCAACAGGTGGCGCAATTGGCCCCGATGGAGCTTTCTACGTTGGTGAATATACGGGCTTTCCTTATCCAGAAGATCAATCACGGATTTTCCGCATTGGCGAAGATGGGAACCCAGAGGTTTTTCTAGATGGGTTTACGCACATTACCGACTTAACTTTTGATGAGAAAGGCAATTTGCTGGTCTTACAGTTCAGTGACGAGTCCCAGTTAAACGGTGACATCACAAATCTACCTGGATCTCTGATCCAAGTTGCTCCTGACGGCACTCGCACAACACTGGTTTCAGCAGGTGAAGGGCTAGATTCGGCTGATGGAATAGATATTGGCCCTGACGGCAAGATTTATATTACCAACCGTGGTGTCGGCCCAGAAAACGGGCAGGTTGTTCGGGTGGATGGTCTTGTTACCCAAAAAGTCCCCGAACCTACTTCAATACTTGGTTTATTAGCACTTGCTAGTGTAGGCGCAACCAGTGCGATCGCCAAGCGTAAACGCCAAGACAAGTTGGGTGAAGAGTTGCTACCCAAAGCAGAGATAGTCTAATTCCTCATTACCTAGCGTCAGGTAATGGTTAGAAAATAGGCTGCTGCCTCACACAGAAAGTTGCATTTCAAACAGGAGGCAGCAGCCCAAATATTAGGGTTCCCGAACTAGGACTGGGAACGAATATTAGTCTAGGAAAGAGTATACACTCCTACAACCAGGACTTCAAACTCATGGGATTAGTCAAAAACTTATCAATCGGCATTCTCGGTACTGGATTCATGGTGCTGGCGACAGCAGCCCAAGCCAATGCTGTAACATTAACTTACGACAGAAGTATCGGCAGTCCTGGCTTCGGCCCTGGCGAACTATTTGTTCCCCAAGGTATAGCGGTGGATAGCCAAGGGAATACCCTCATAGCTAACGGACGCGGTGTTAACCCGGATGGTACTCCTAACTACGACCTCGGTAACAAAATTGAAATATTTAATCCTAGCGGTCAGTATATTGGAGCAATTGGCTCCGGCGGCACAGGACCTGGGCAGTTTGACGAGCCAACAACTGTAGACTTTAGTCCAGTAACAGGGGATCTGTATTCAGGTGATGTTTACAACAACCGCATCAATCAATTCGATTCTCAAGGTAACTTTATTAGATCTTTTGCAAATGGAGAATTTACCCCTCTGGTAGAAGGTAGATTGTTCTTTGGGCCATCTGGTTTGACATTTGACAAGGATGGCAACGTGTACGTTGGTGATTTTAACGGCGAAAGGATTCTTAAATACACATCAGACGGACAGCAAATTGGTGCCATTGGTGGTACTAGAGGCACTGCACCTGGACAATTTCAAGGTGTAGCAGGTGTAAGAATTTCCCCAGTTAGTGGAAATATCTTTGTAGCTGACCAGTATAACAACCGCGTTCAAGTACTCGATCCAAATGGTAATCCTCTATTGGCATTTGGTTCAGCAGGTAGCGAACCTGGACAGTTTCTTCAGCCAATTGGCATCGAAGTGGACGAAGAAGAAAATATTTATGTAGCTGATTCTATCAATAGCCGCGTACAGGTGTTTGATAAAAACGGTAATTTCTTGACTTCCTTCGGTCAACCAGCCCTAGATGCGTCAGGGAACCCAGTCCCGCCTCCAGCATTCACTGGCCCTCCTTTTGGCAATCCCCTTGACCTCACTCCCGGCAGATTTAACTGGACGGGTGGTACAACCCTCAAAGATGACAAGCTTTATGTGGGTGATTTCTTCCAAGGTCGCGTCCAAGTGCTAAACATAGAAGACAGAGCTAAAGTACCTGAATCTAGCTCAGCATTAGGTCTAACGTTACTTGGGCTGGGAGCTACTACTGTCACGTTAAGGAAACGTCGTCAGCAAAAGTCAATCGTTAGTTTAGAGAAAGCATAAAAAAAGACTAGTGTTTAAAGTTTAGAAGTAGCTCTCTAGGTGTCTCAGGGCTCTTTGCGCGGCAATCGCTACAAGTCGAGAACCCGCTTAACACGCTGCCTTGTCTCTGTGGTTCATCTTTTTTAACCGCAGAGACACAGGGAACGCGGAGTAAAGACTTAAACAAGAACGGTAATTTTTCTTGTTCTCGTCGGACAGGGAACAAGAAGCCCTCAAAATTTATGTAAATAATTGTAATGTCATGTCTGCTGTAATTCATCTAAATTTAACTAGTATTACCGACTTACTGCGTCACTGGATTTTACTGCAAGTTACTCACTCAGCTGTCACTTGGCTAGATGAAAAGCAAGAGCAGATTGCTAAAGGTGCTAGTACGCGAGTATTTTTCACTGCATTCAGCGCTGTGCCACGTTACACAGGCAAAAAACAACTAAACCTAACTTTAAAAGACTTAAAAGCAGCTTCGGCAATTCAAACAGGCTGGTTTCCTGGTAATTGGAGTGTGGATCAAGCGGCTCGGACATTATTAGTATTAACTCTGCCACACAATGATGTAGAGAAATACTTACACACCCTAGAACAAGTATTCACAACTGCTGATGTCGGAGAATTAGTCGCACTATATCAAGCCTTACCCCTGCTACCTTACCCAGAACGGCTACGAAAGAGGGCTGCTGAAGGAGTCCGCAGCAATATGATAGCAGTTTTTAATGCGATCGCTTTACAAAACCCCTATCCAGCGCAATATTTTGATACTCTGGCATGGAACCAGATGATATTAAAAGCTTTATTTGTAGGTAGTCCTTTGCATTTAATTCAGGGGTTGGATTCTCGTGCTAACCCAGAGTTGGCGAGGATGGTAGTTGATTATGCTCATGAACGTCATAGCGCTAACCGTTCTATACCTGCTGAACTCTGGCGATTGGTGGTATGAATGAATGTCTCGCGCAAAGGCGCAAAGGCGCAAAGGCACAAAGAATTTACCTCAAAGAATTTACCTGATTAATACTAAAAATTATGATGTATATTGATCCTCACATTCACATGAGTTCCCGCACAACTGATGATTATGAAATGATGCGGAAGTCGGGAATTGTAGCAGTGATTGAGCCTGCTTTTTGGTTAGGGCAACCGCGTACTAATGTTGGTTCTTTCCAAGATTATTTCAGTAGTTTGGTTGGTTGGGAAAGATTCCGGGCTGCACAGTTTGGTATTAAGCATTACTGCACAATCGGCTTAAATTCTAAAGAAGCGAATAATGAAGCTTTGGCAGAACAAGTAATGGAATTATTACCTCTATATGCTTGTAAAGAGGGTGTAGTTGCCATTGGTGAAATTGGCTACGACGACATGACACCAGCCGAAGATAAGTACTTCCGCCTACAGTTAGAACTGGCGAAAGAACTAAATATGTTAGTGATGATTCATACACCCCATCGTGACAAAAAAGCGGGTACAAGTCGCAGTATGGATGTGTGTATTGAACATGGTTTAAAGCCATCGCAAGTAATTGTAGATCATAACAATGAAGAGACTGTTGCAGAAGTTTTAGAGCGAGGCTTTTGGGCGGCTTTCACAATTTACCCCAACACCAAAATGGGGAATGCTCGTATGGTAGAAGTTGTTCGGGAGTATGGAAGTAATCGCATCATCGTAGATAGTAGCGCGGATTGGGGAGTTAGCGATCCTTTAGCTGTACCTAAGACTGCCTTATTAATGTTGGAACGGGGAATTGCAAAAGCTGATGTGCAAAAAGTTTGTTATCAAAATGCTCTGGCAGCCTACAGCCAAAGCGGTCAAATCCAAGAATCTGACTGGTTGAATCCAACTCCCATCGATCAGCGACAGTTGTTCAATGATAATTCTGTACTGCGAGGACAACAACCATTAGTAGAGTCGCGCCATGATTACGCCCTAATTGAATGAGAATTATGAACACTGCAACATTAACTTCTTACCCCTGGTGGGCATATCTGCAATTGATGCGACCTGCCAATATTATCACTGCATGGGCAGATATCATGGCTGGCTTTGCTGCTTCGGGGTATTTTGTTCTCAATAATCAGTTCAATATAATTCCACTGCTATGGTTGCTACTAGCTACTACTGGTTTATACGGTGGGGGAATTGTATTTAATGATGTATTTGATGCCCAACTAGATGCCAAAGAACGACCAGAGCGACCGATACCTAGTGGTAGAGCGTCTCGAAACGGGGCAACTTTACTTGGTATTATGCTTTTAAGTGTAGGTGTAGCAGCAGCGGCTCAAGTCTCTTGGTTAAGTGCAACTGTGGCGATCGCGATCGCGTCTTTTGCTCTGTTGTATGATGCCTTTGGCAAGCATCACTCTATTCTTGGCCCCATCAATATGGGAGTTTGCCGTGGAGGTAACTTGTTATTGGGTGCAAGTATCTTGCCAATGGTACTTAGAGAATATTGGTTTTTAGCTTTGATTCCCATAGTGTATATTGCTGCGATTACTATCCTCAGTCGGGGTGAAGTACACGGCGCAAAGCTAAATACTGCGTTAGTAGCGCTATCGCTAATTTTGATAGTTATTGCAGGACTGTTAGGGTTAGGGCTGTTAACAAATTATCGACTTCTCACAGCATTACCATTTGTAGTTGTGTTTGCTGCGCGGGTATTGTTTCCTTTTATCCAAGCAGTACGCAAACCTACCCCAGAGCAAATCCGTATTGCAGTTAAAGCTGGAGTTTTATCACTGATTGTTCTAGATAGTACTATAGCAGCGGGTTTTGCAGGTTTCTTCTACGGCTTGCTAGTTCTCAGCCTGCTACTCATTTCGATCAAACTGGCACAAGTGTTTGCAGTGACTTAAAGCATAAATTTTACAATTTGGACTGATTGATATTTATTGGCGATTGCCGCAGAAAATACGGGGATAGAATTTTGTCAGTGGTCAGTGGTCAGTGGTTTGTAGTAAAGATGTCAGGACTTACGCATGGGTAAAGGAAAATAAACCGCAGAGGACGCAGAGTACACAGAGAGCAACAAGCTCAGTGCATCGTTGACAACTGACAACTGACAACTAACCCTCATAGCGTAAAGCCAACATTTTCAAGGTGCTTCTAGGAAAATAATAGCTCATGCACATTCTGATTTATTCTTACAACTATCATCCAGAGCCAATTGGAATTGCGCCTTTGATGACTGAACTAGCAGAAGGCCTGGTAGAACGGGGTCATGAAGTACGGGTAATTACAGGAATGCCCAACTATCCCCAGCGCCAAATTTACGAGGGCTACCGGGGTAAGTTGTACGTTAACGAACAAAAAAATGGCGTTACTATTCAACGTAGCTACCTGCGGATAAAATCCAAACCCAACCTTATAGACCGACTGTTATTAGAATTAAGCTTTGTCTTTACAAGTTTGCCACAAGCTCTTAAAGGGCAGCGACCTGATGTAATTCTCTTAACAGTACCACCGCTATTGGTTTGTTTACCTGCAACTTTACTAGGTTGGTTATACAACTGCCCAGTAGTATTGAATGTGCAAGATATTCTTCCTGAAGCTGCTGTACGTGTAGGATTAATCAAGAATAAATTAATAATTCGGGCTTTTGAAACTTTAGAAAAATTTGCTTATCGCACTGCCCACACTATCAGTGTAATTGCCGACGGTTTTGTGGATAATTTATTACAAAAAGGTGTACCTGCCAATAAAATTGCCTGTATTCCCAATTGGGTAAATCTTAATTTCATCAGACCTTTGTCGAAGCAGAATAACTCTTGGAGAAGGGCGCATCAATTAGATGATAAATTTGTGGTGCTTTATTCAGGTAACATTGCTCTCACTCAAGGTTTAGAAACAGTTGTAGAAGCAGCAGTTCGCTTGCGCCATATCAAAGATATTGCTTTTGTGATTGCTGGTGAATCGAAAGCGCTGGAAAGATTGCAGCAACATTGTCTCAGTTGTGGGGCAGATAATGTTTTGTTAGTGCCGCTACAACCGCGAGAAAAATTACCACAAATGTTGGCAGCAGCAGATGTAGGCTTAATTGTGCAAAAGCGCAATGTAATTTCCTTCAATATGCCTTCCAAAATACCACTGTTGCTGGCTAGTGGTCGCCCAATAGTAGGTTCAGTTCCCGCCACTGGTACTGCTGCCAAAGCCATTCAACAAAGTGGTGGTGGCATAGTTGTTGAGCCAGAATCACCTGAATCTTTGGCAAATGCACTGCAACATTTATATGCAAATCCTGCTTTAGCAGCCCAGCTAGGTAATAAAGGGAGAAAGTTTGCAGTTAAAAACTATGCCTTTGAACAAGCGCTGGATAGTTATGAAAAATTATTCGCTGATGTTGTTGCCAATCGAGCTACAAATTTGGATATTTTACCCAAATTCATTTCCAAAGAATCACTGGCTGATATTTGAAAATTGGGGACAAAAAAAATGCCTTTGAAAGCCATCACTCTTGAGGCTGCATTAGTAAATCATGTCAAACCCCGACGAATTACTATCATCGGTGGACATGGCAGAATGGGAAAATTATTTAAAGAGCAACTTACAGCAGGAGGCCACAACGTTAGTGTTCTCGAACAAGAAGATTGGGAGTATGCAGAACAGCTGTTAAGTCCAGCAGAATTAGTGTTAGTATCTGTTCCCATTGCATATACAGTTGATGTCATTAAGCGTGCAACTAAATATATAGCTCCAACTACGGCATTGTGTGACATCACAAGTATTAAAATACAGCCGACTCAAGCAATGCTCGAACATCATTGTGGGCCTGTTATGGGCTTACACCCAATGTTTGGGCCCAATATCACATCGTTCTTAGAGCAAAAAGTGGTCGTATGTCCAGGACGGAACGATAATTCATTTGAATGGTTATTAGACTTTATTAAAGGTCAGGGTGGAGAGTTAGTTGTTTGTACGCCTGAAGAACACGACGAAATGATGGTGATTATTCAAGCGATGCAGCATTTTTGTAGATTTAGCATGGGCGTTTTTTTGGCTGAAGCAAGCATCGATATTGGTCGGAGTTTAACAATGTCAACTCCTAGCTACCGCCAAGAAATTGAGATTCTAAAACGTTTGTTTGCTCAAAGTCCTAATTTATGCGTTGATATTATGCTAGCTTCGCAAGAAAGATGTCAAGCAATTAGTTCTTTAGCTGATAATTATAGCCGTTTAGCAAGTTTGGTCGCAAAGAAAGATAGAGTTGCATTAATTGAAGAGTTTAAAAATACTCAAAAGTTTTTTGAGTAAAATATGAAATCAAAAAGTAGCATTTTAAAACTCTTACTCTCTGCGCCTCTGCGTCTCTGCGTGGGATAAAAAAGATTTAGTTTATAAGGCTTATCTAAAGTACAGGAAGAAATAATTAACCGCAGATAAGTACCGATAAAGAGAGATGAAAACTATAAATAATAAGTATGTTAATCGATATTTTTCATGATACTGTTTGCCCTTGGTGCCGAATTGGTAAAAAGCATCTTTTCGATGCTCTAGCACAATGGCAAGAAGCAGCAGTACAAATTAACTGGCATCCTTTTCTTCTCGATGATACTGTTCCTGCTTCTGGGCATGAATTTCGCAGCTTTATGCAAACAAAAAAAGGTATTGGAGTCAAAGAACTCCAGTATATGTTTGATTATGTGCGACTAGCAGGGGAGGCTGCTGGAATTAAGCTCGATTTTAATAAAATCGATTTGGCTGTTAATACTAAGCTTTCTCACCGATTAATTGCTTTAGCACCAACAAACGTCAAAAATAATGTTGTAGAAGCAATTTATCAAGCTTATTTTGAAGATGGTTTGAACATTGGAGATATTGATGTTTTGGTTGCCATTGGTACAGCCTATCAAATGGATGCTATTGAATTGCGATCGCAGTTAAGTGATGAAGCTGCGGTTAAGGCAATTGTCACTGAATCAACCTTAGTGCGATCGCATGGTATTACTAGTGTGCCGTTCTTCATCATCAACAACAAAGTCAAGGTAAATGGTTCTCACTCTGTTGAGGTTTTTCTACAAGCTTTAAATAATGCTGCACTTCAGGATATAAAAAGATGATATTAGAGATTAGACAAAAAAAGACATTTAATCTACAACCAATCCATCAACGTGTTTCAGTGAGTTTCAACTATGAAATTTACTTTACTAATAATTTGTTTGAATTAAAAAACCCCACGTTGGCGCAAGTAATTACAGCCGATGGAGAGCAAAAGCCAAAGAAAGTATTAGCAGTAGTAGATGCAGGATTATTAACGTTCTATCCTGATTTACTGAAGCAATTAGCAGTTTATAGCAAGTTTTATGCAGAAGTACTAACATTGGCTGTTGAACCGATGATCGTTCCGGCTGGTGAAGCTGCGAAGAATGATCCAAATTTGTTAGAACAAATCCATCAACAAATTGAAGCCGCGGGATTATGTCGCCACTCCTATATATTGGCAATTGGTGGTGGGGCTGTGTTGGATTTGGTAGGATATGCAGCCGCAACTGCTCACCGAGGAGTTCGTTTGATTCGGATTCCGACGACAGTGCTAGCACAAAATGATTCTGGGGTGGGAGTAAAAAACGGTATCAATGCCTTTGGTAAAAAGAACTTTCTCGGTACATTTGCCCCACCTTATGCAGTAATTAATGATTCTGCATTCTTGACAACATTAAGCGATCGCGATTGGCGTTCTGGGATTGCAGAGGCGCTGAAAGTAGCGTTAATAAAGGATGCTAGCTTTTTTGATTTTATTCACAGCCATAGCACCGCCCTTGTCCGTCGAGATATGGATGTTATGCAACAGGTGATTTATCGCTGTGCCCAGTTACATCTAGAACATATTGCCAACAGTGGCGATGCTTTTGAAATGGGTTCATCCCGTCCTTTGGATTTTGGTCATTGGGCGGCGCATAAATTAGAGCATTTGACGAATTACAGTTTACGTCATGGCGAAGCAGTGGCGATCGGTATTGCTTTGGATAGTACTTATTCTTATCTTTTAGGGCTGCTTGATGGCTCGGAATGGCAACAAATACTACATACACTGACAGTATTGGGTTTTATGTTGTATTTACCAGAGTTGGAAGATTCTTACTCTTTGTTTCAGGGTTTGAGTGAGTTTCGGGAGCATTTGGGGGGTGAGTTAACTTTGACTTTGTTGGAAGGTGTTGGCAAGGGAGTTGAGGTGCATGAGGTGGATTTGAGTTTGTATAAGGAGGCTATTTTGTTGTTGTGTAAGGGATAAGTTTTCTCACGCAAAGGCGCAAAGAAGATAGTTGTCTTCGTGTCTTTGTGGTTCAAAACAAAGACTAAGTTAAAGTGGGCAAAAGATGAAGGTTGGAATTAATAATAATTTTCATTTGACTTATTGCACTAATATTCATCCTGGGGAAGAATGGGGTCAAGTTTTTGCTAATTTAAAGCAGTATATTCCACCTCTTAAAGCACGATTGGCACCTGGTAAATCTTTCGGGATTGGGTTACGTTTAGCAGAGGTAGCAGCTAGGGAGTTGTTAGGGGGAAATGCTTTAAGTGAGTTTCAATTGTGGTTGGAGGAAGAAGATTTATATGTGTTTACTTTGAATGGTTTTCCTTATGGGCGATTTCATCGAGAAGTCGTGAAAGACCAAGTTTATGCGCCGGATTGGTCACAGCAAGAGCGATTGGATTACACTTTACAATTAACGAATATTTTGGCGGCATTATTACCAAATGAAACTGAAGGTAGTATTTCTACATTGCCGTTGTCTTACAAACCTTGGTACAAGGGTAATCAACTTGTTCAAGCATCTGTTATGGATAGTGCTAGTCTCCACATAGCAGAGGTTGTGTCTCGGATGATACGTATCCATGCTGAACAAGGAAAACTCTTACACCTGGATTTGGAACCAGAACCAGATGGATTAATTGAAAACGCTACCGAAGTGGTTGATTATTTCCAAATGCATTTATTACCTATTGGTGGTGCTTATTTAGTAAAACATTTAGGAATTTCGCAAGTCGCCGCTGAAAATTACTTACTAGAGCATGTGCGTGTTTGTTATGACACTTGCCATTTTGCTGTCGAGTATGAAAATCCTGTTTCAGTTTTCCAACAATTTCAAGCAGCAGGGATTCAAGTTGGCAAAATTCAAATTAGTGCTGCATTGCAGGTGAATATACCCGAAAGTGCTGAACAACGCCATCAGCTAGAAGAGCGATTAAATCCTTTTGCAGAATCAACATATTTACATCAAGTAATTGCTCGTGATTCTTACGGGCGATCGCGTCATTATTCAGACTTAGAAACTGCTTTACCAAACCTCAAAAATACCATAGATGAAGAGTGGCGGATTCACTTCCACGTCCCGCTTTTTATCCGCGATTACCAATTGTTGCAGTCTACCCAAGATGACATTATTACCGTATTAAATCTCTTAAAAAATCGCCAAACTTGCACCCATCTAGAAATAGAAACCTACACCTGGGAAGTCTTACCAGAAGACATGAAACTCGATTTATCAGCATCAATACAACGCGAATACGAATGGGTGCTATCAAAATTGTTAACAAAATCCTTAGTCACTAGTAATTAATCACAAAATATTTTAATTATAAAACTCTCAGTTTCCTTTCTTGGCGCTCTTGGCGGCTTGGCGGTTCGATAGGCTTTACTCTTAATTGTTTTCATGCAAAAAACTGTTGTTCTCAACGTAGTCGGCTTAACACCCAGCCTCTTAGGTAAACACACACCCCTTCTTTCTAGCTGGGCAAAAAAAGGCCAAGTCATCCCAATTACACCAATATTACCCGCTGTCACCTGCACAGCCCAAGCAACTTATCTTACAGGAAAGTCACCTAGCGAACATGGAATTGTCGCTAATGGTTGGTACTTTCGAGATGAGTGTGAAATTAAATTTTGGCGACAGTCTAATAAACTCGTCCAGACTCCCAAAATGTGGGAAATGGCGAAAGCGCTAGATCCCAACTTTACCTGCGCCAACTTGTTTTGGTGGTACAACATGTACTCATCGGTAGACTATGCAGTTACCCCCAGACCGATGTATCCTGCCGATGGGAGAAAAATTCCTGATATTCATACGCAACCGGGAAATTTGCGATCGCAATTACAAACCAAACTCGGTCAATTTCCTTTATTCAATTTCTGGGGGCCTAACACATCTATTCGTGCTACCCAATGGATTGCAGATGCAGCCAAGTGTGTTGAAGAACGCCATAACCCTACGCTGTCACTAGTTTATTTACCACATCTCGATTACTGCTTACAAAAATTTGGCCCTGATGTAGATAAAGTAGCTGAAGATTTACAAGCAATTGATAGAGTTTGTGGTGATTTGATTCAATACTACGAAAATCGCGGCGCTCAAGTTATTGTTTTGTCAGAATATGGAATTACATCAGTATCGCAACCGATTCACCTCAATCGGATGTTGCGAGAACAAGGCTTGCTAACAGTACGTGAAGAACTGGGACGAGAATTATTAGATGCTGGTGCGAGTAAAGCGTTTGCTGTCGCCGATCATCAAATTGCTCATGTTTATGTCAACGATCCGTTTTATATTCCGAAAGTGCGATCGCTTTTAGAAGAAACTGAAGGAGTTGCATACGTTTTAGATGATACCGACAAGTTAGCTTATGGTTTGGCTCATTCTAGATCGGGAGAATTAATTGCAGTAGCCCAACCTGATGCTTGGTTTACTTATTATTATTGGCTTGACGATCGCCGCGCCCCAGATTTTGCCAATACTGTTGATATTCACCGCAAACCTGGTTACGATCCTGTAGAACTTTTTATTGACCCCAAAATCAAACTTCCTAAAGCAAAAATTGGACTCAAACTTTTAAAGAAACAACTAGGATTTCGCTACTTGATGGATGTTATTCCTTTGGATGCTTCTTTAGTACGTGGTTCTCATGGTTGTCTTGCGCCTTCTCCTGCTGAGGGGCCGTTATTAATTACCAATCAAGCTCACTTATTAGACACTGATTCAATCCAAGCAAGTGATGTTTGTCAATTAATTCTTGGACATTTAAGTAAAAATGGCAATACATAATATTGCTGTTTTTAGTTTCCTCATTTTTTCAGGAGATAAATCTTCCCTAAATAGATTTTTTATATATCTTTAGGAAGAGGCGGTATTTTCCAGTAAGGATTTTATAAATTTTACTAAAAAAGCATCATCAACAACGAATAAATTGATACCTCAATCGAAAAAATTATCAATGTGTTATCTGCATGATATTTAGTAAACTTTAATCATACAAAGCAAACACAAATTTTTTAATTACTTTTTAAATAAAGAGAAACTGAAACAAGACAAATGTAGTTAGATTCCTATCTAGCTATACTAATTTTTTGGTTCTTAAATTAACTAATAATCTAATGATTAATGGCTTTTGACTAATAACTGTTCCAGAGAAATCATCTATGATTATTGACTCCCATTCCTACACAACCCTTGGTGGTGTTTGTATTTCTCGTTCCATCACAGAAGTAAAGATAGAAACTGCCCTTGAAGATATTCTATTTTACTTAAATTCTCAACGTGGAGGTTTGTTAAATAGTAGCTACGAATATCCAGGAAGATATAAAAGATGGGCAATTGGATTTGTCAATCCGCCACTAGAATTGACAACCAGAGAAAATACTTTCACATTGACAGCCTTGAACGATCGCGGTCAAGTTCTTTTACCTTTATTTTTAGAGAAACTCTCGCAATCACAGCAAGTTCAGGATGTCAACCAAGCTAAAGATTACATCACAGGATTGGTAAAACCTACCAAACAATTCTTTGCTGAAGAAGAACGCAGTAAACAACCTTCGGCATTTGCAGTTGTGCGCGAAATCCTCCATACTTTCTCTAGTCATGAAGACGAACATCTAGGATTGTATGGTGCGTTTGGCTATGATTTAGTTTTTCAGTTTGAACCAATTACCCAATGTTTAGAACGTCCTACAGATCAACGTGATTTATTACTTTACTTACCTGATGAATTAATAGTAGTCGATTACTACCAACAACGGGCATTTTGTCTGCAATACGAATTTGAAACAAAGTATGGCAGTACTTGTAATTTGCCTAGAACAGGTGAATCTATTGATTATCGCGGCAAACGTTTAGTTCCAACTCAAATTGCTGACCATAAAGTAGGCGAGTATGCCAAGCAGCAAGTTGAAAGTGCCCTCGATTATTTCCGCCGGGGTGATTTATTTGAAGTAGTTCCGAGTCAAAGTTTTTTTGCAGCTTGTGAAGAGGAACCCAGTAAACTATTTGAAACCTTAAAACAAATCAATCCCAGTCCTTATGGGTTTATTTTTAACTTAGGTGGAGAATACATAATTGGTGCATCTCCAGAAATGTTTGTGCGGGTTGAGGGTAGACGTGTAGAAACTTGTCCAATTAGTGGCACTATTAGCCGGGGACAAGATGCCATTGATGATGCTGTGCAAATTCGTCAATTACTCAATTCACACAAAGATGAAGCTGAGTTAACCATGTGTACAGACGTTGACCGCAACGACAAATCACGGATTTGTGAACCAGGTTCAGTACAAGTGATTGGTCGTCGCCAAATTGAATTGTACAGTCACTTGATCCATACAGTCGATCATGTCGAAGGTACACTGCGATCGCAATTTGATGCTTTAGATGCGTTTCTCAGTCATACTTGGGCAGTGACAGTCACTGGCGCACCCAAAAGAGCTGCTATAGAATTTATCGAACAGCATGAACGCAGCGCCCGACGTTGGTATGGTGGAGCTGTTGGCTATTTAAACTTCAACGGCAACTTAAACACTGGCTTAATCTTGCGGACAATTCGATTAAAAGATGCGATCGCCGAAGTGCGAGTTGGTGCTACAGTCCTTTATGACTCCATACCCCAAGCCGAAGAACAAGAAACCATTACCAAAGCTGCGGCTTTATTTGAAACGATTCGTCGCGTAAAACAAACGAGTGAGAAAACAGGTGATCGCACTTCGATAAAATTAAGTAAAAGTTCCTCAAATGTGGAATCTGACAAACGTGTTTTGCTAATAGATCACGAAGATTCATTTGTACATACACTAGCCAATTACATTCGCCAAACTGGCGCAAGTGTCACAACCTTACGTCATGGCTTTTGCGAATCACTATTCGACACAGAACGCCCTGATTTAGTTGTATTGTCTCCTGGCCCTGGTAGACCAAGTGATTTTCTAGTTCCAGAGATGGTTCATGCTTGTATCCGTCGCCAAATTCCCATTTTTGGAGTTTGTTTAGGACTACAAGGCATCGTCGAGGCTTTCGGCGGACAACTCGGAGTTCTCAACTATCCCCAACATGGTAAATCCTCGCGGATTTTCGTCACCGACTCAGATTCTGTTCTCTTTAAGAACTTACCAGAATCTTTTACAGTAGGTAGATACCACTCATTGTTTGCTATCCCACAACAGTTGCCAAGAGAACTTAACGTCACAGCGATTTCTGATGATGACGTAATTATGGCTATTGAACATAAAGCACTTCCGATTGCTGCTGTGCAATTTCATCCAGAATCCATCATGACCTTAAATGGTAAAGTTGGTTTGGCAATGATTCAAAACGTGGTACATAAATATACGCAGACTAGAGAGTTATTGGGCACGGGGCATCCCTTTGGGAATTAAAAATTAAAAATTAAATCGAATCAGTTCAATTTTTAATTCTTGATTTTTCATTGAGCGAAGCATGGGCTTAGCCCCTAATCCCTAACCCCTAGCCCCTTTTATGATGAACAAAATTACCCCTCCTAGTCATATTCTTGAAGAAATTGTGCGGCATAAAAAGCAGGAAGTTGCACAAATGCAGCAGGCACTGCCTTTAGAATCTTTGCAAAATCAATTAGATTATGCCGCCCCTGTGCGAAATTTCTTGACTGCTTTGCAACAAAATCCCCACCGACCTAGCTTAATTGCCGAAGTTAAAAAAGCCTCACCGAGTCGCGGAGTCATCCGAGAGGATTTTGACCCAGTGGCTATCGCTACCGCTTATGAACGAGGTGGCGCGGCTTGTTTATCAATTTTGACTGACGAGAAGTTTTTTCAAGGCAGTTTTGGTAATCTACGGAGTGTGCGATCGCAAGTTGCATTACCTTTACTGTGTAAAGAGTTCATCATTGACCCTTATCAAATTTATTTAGCACGAACCGCTGGCGCTGATGCAGTGTTATTGATTGCTGCAATCTTGAGCGGTCAACAACTCCAGGACTTTTTGCAAGTGATTCACAATTTAGACATGACTGCGCTGGTAGAAGTCCATACTATTGCTGAACTAGATCGGGTGCTGAAACTTAAAGACTTACGTTTATTAGGAATCAACAACCGTAATTTAGACAATTTTACAGTTGATTTAGCCACAACACAGCTACTTTTGGCACAGCGGCAACAACAAATGCAAAACTTGGGGATTACCGTTGTCAGTGAGTCGGGATTATATACACCTGCTGATTTGTCTGTTGTTGCTGAGGCTGGCGCACGTGCAGTTTTAGTAGGAGAGTCTTTAATTAAGCAAAGCGATATAGAACAAGCTGTGCGTAATCTTTTGAGCCTTGTTTAAATTCAATACTGATGTGAGAGGTAGAAGACTCAACAATGAAGCTTAAAGACTCAACGATGAAGCTTAAAGACTCAACGATGGAGTTTAAAGCATCAACGATGGAGTTTAAAGCATCAACGATGGAGTTTAAAGCATTAACGATGAAGCTTAAAGCATCAACGATGAAGCTCAAAGCCTCAACGATGAAGCTTAAAGCCTCAACAACAAAAAATATAGCGTAGCTATTGCTAATTGTTGATTATTCCAAAACTATTAACTAATTTTCAGAATGACTTCTATCTCCGATTCCTTTCAAACTTTACGTCAGCAGCAAAAGTGTGCTTTGATTCCCTTCATCACCGCTGGCGATCCTAATTTAGAAACCACCGCCGAAGCTTTACGCATCTTAGATCGCAATGGTGCTGACTTCATCGAGTTGGGCGTTCCTTATTCCGATCCTTTAGCAGACGGGCCAGTAATTCAAGCCGCCGCCACTCGCGCTTTACAAAGAGGCACAAAATTAGAGCAAGTTCTCCAGATGTTGCAAACTGTGAGTCCTAGCCTAAAAGCACCAATCATCTTATTTACTTACTACAACCCCATTTTGCACCGGGGTATCAAGACATTTTTAACAGAAATTGCCGCCGCCGGAGTGCAAGGGTTAGTAGTACCAGACCTACCCTTAGAAGAAGCAAAACAATTAATACAGACCGCAGCATCTTTTGAAATTGAAGTCATTTTACTCGTAGCTCCTACCAGTTCTCAAGATCGGATTATTGCGATTGCTCGTCAATCTCAGGGATTTATCTACCTCGTGAGTGTAACAGGTGTAACAGGTGTACGTTCTCAAATCCAAAACCGCGTGAAACATCTGATCACAGACTTACGCAGCGTCACCGACAAACCCATCGGCGTTGGTTTTGGCATCTCAGGGCCAGAACAAGCACATCAAATCAAAGAATGGGGTGCAGACGCAGTAATTGTTGGTAGCGCCTTCGTCAACCGCCTCGCCCAAGGTACTCCCACCGAAGGACTACAAGCCATAGAACAACTTTGTCGCGAACTCAAAACAGCAATAACCCCCGCATCCCTGCAACAAGTTGGTGTTGCTAAGTAAAAAATCTTGGTATTTTTCTACCTTTGCGTCTTTGCGCCTTTGCGTGAGCTTTTTCTAAAAAGAGAAAGAGTAACGAACCGCCAAGACGCCAAGAGCGCCAAGGAAGAAACACCAAGAAAATCTTAGCTTTAGTGTAAGTTCTCAAAAATATCAAGCAAGGATTTTAACCAGTGGTCAGCATACAAGACATCAAAACAACAACTCAACAACCAGACTCCCTAGGCAGATTTGGCAAATTCGGCGGTAAATACGTCCCCGAAACCTTAATGCCTGCCCTAGCAGAACTAGAAACAGCATATCAACAATATCGCCACGACCCCAACTTCCAAGCCCAACTGCAAAACCTCCTACGAGATTACGTCGGACGACCCAGCCCATTATATTTTGCTGAACGCCTCACAAAACGCTACGCTAGACCTGATGGCACAGGAGCGCAAATTTACTTAAAACGCGAAGACTTAAATCACACAGGCGCTCACAAAATTAATAACGCATTAGCTCAGGCACTACTAGCCAAGCGTATGGGTAAACAGCGAATTATTGCCGAAACCGGAGCCGGACAGCACGGAGTAGCAACTGCAACCGTATGTGCACTGTTTGGTCTGGAATGCGTAATTTACATGGGCATCCACGACATGGAACGACAATCCCTCAACGTATTTCGGATGAAGTTGATGGGAGCAGAAGTTCGCCCCGTAGAAGCAGGAACAGGAACCCTCAAAGATGCCACCTCAGAAGCGATTCGGGATTGGGTGACGAATGTCGAAACCACCCATTACATCTTAGGTTCCGTGGCTGGCCCCCACCCCTACCCAATGATGGTGCGTGATTTCCATGCCGTCATTGGTCAAGAAACACGCGCTCAATGTCAAGAAAAATGGGGAGGACTACCGGATATTTTACTTGCTTGCGTGGGTGGCGGTTCCAATGCGATCGGATTATTCCATGAATTTATGGATGAATCTGCTGTACGGATGATTGGAGTTGAAGCGGCCGGTGAAGGTGTAGATACCCAAAAACACGCAGCAACTCTGACACGAGGACAAGTTGGAGTTTTACACGGTGCAATGAGTTACCTATTGCAAGATGATGATGGTCAAATAATTGAAGCACATTCAATTAGTGCAGGCTTAGACTATCCTGGCGTAGGGCCTGAGCATAGTTATTTAAAGGATCTGGGTCGTGCCGAATATTACAGCGTCACCGATAAACAAGCTTTAGATGCATTTCAGAAGCTTTCCCAACTAGAAGGAATTATCCCAGCTTTAGAAACTGCTCATGCGATCGCTTATTTAGAAATTCTTTGTCCTCAGCTCGATGGTAATCCCAAAATTGTCATCAATTGCTCTGGTAGAGGTGACAAAGATGTACAAACTGTGGCGAAAGTCCTTAAATAATTCGTAATTCGTAATGATAGCTGCAACTCAAACTCCACCGGATAATATCTCTGTAACTGTTGATGATTACGACTGGCCAAGTTTATTACAACAGTTGTTTGCTCGGCAATCTTTAACTCGCACTCAAGCTGCTGATTTAATGCAAGGTTGGCTTCAAGATGCTATTCCTCCCGTTTTATCAGGGGCGATTTTAGCGGCAATTCAAGCTAAAGGGGTATCTGCCGAAGAATTAGTAGGCATGGCCAGTGTCTTACAATCTCAATCTTCTTCCTCTAGTTCCCAGTCTTCATTCCCTTTAATTGACACCTGTGGAACTGGTGGAGATGGCGCTTCAACTTTTAATATTTCCACTGCTGTAGCTTTTGTGGCTGCGGCGGCTGGGGTGAAAGTTGCCAAACATGGTAATCGTTCTGCATCTAGTAAGACTGGTTCCGCTGATGTGTTGGAAGCTTTGGGTATTAATCTCAATGCTAGCCCTGAAAAAGTGCAAGCAGCAGTGGGCGAAATTGGCATCACGTTTTTGTTTGCTCCTGGTTGGCATCCCGCACTGAAGGCGGTTGCTGCTTTGCGAAAAACTTTGAAGGTGCGGACTATTTTTAATCTGTTGGGGCCTTTGGTTAATCCCATGCGACCGACGGGACAAATTATTGGTGTGAACGATCCGCTGTTAATAGAAGAAATAGCTCAAGCTTTATCGCAGTTGGGATGCCGAAGTGCGATCGCTCTCCACGGACGCGAACGTTTAGATGAGGCTGGTTTAGCGGATGTCACTGATTTAGCTGTACTCCAAGAAAAAAAGGTACGATGTCTAACACTAAATCCTCAAGAACTGGGTTTGAGTCCTGCACCAACTACAGCATTGCGGGGTGGAGATGTCCAAGAAAATGCGGAAATCTTAAAGGCAGTTTTGCAAGGAAAAGGTACTCAAGCGCAGCAAGATGTAGTCGCTTTAAATACAGCCTTAGCCCTGCAAGTTGGTGAAGCGATCGCTGGCGAAACAGATATTTTAGCAGGTTGCATCAAAGGTATTGTCCTGGCTAAAGAAGTTCTACGAAGCGGTGCTGCTTGGACAAAATTAGAACAACTCGCCGAATTTTTGCACGATTCTTAACCACTGACAACTGACCACTGACAACTGACCACTGACAACTGACAACTAACAACCGACAAAGGAAAAATCAAATGATTGTAGTACTTAAAACTGGTACACCTGCAGAGGAAATTACTCGCCTAACCAAAGAACTAAGTGACACTTGGGAAGTAAAAGTAGAAAAAAGCATCGGCAAGCATAAAGTTGTTCTAGGAATGATTGGTGAAACAGCAACTCTTGATCGGCTGCAAATTCAGGAGTTTAGCCCTTGGATTGAACAAGTATTGCGAGTAGAAAAACCTTTCAAGCGGGTTAGTCGAGAATTTCGACATGGAGAAGCTAGCGAGGTCGTTGTTTCCACACCCAACGGTCACGTTTCTTTCGGAGAACATCATCCGATTGTGGTGGTAGCTGGGCCTTGTTCTGTGGAAAATGAAGCGATGATTGTAGAGACAGCCAAGCGGGTAAAGACCGCAGGAGCAAAGTTTCTACGTGGGGGAGCTTACAAACCCCGCACCTCACCTTATGCGTTTCAAGGATATGGTGAAAGCGCTTTAGATTTGTTAGCCGCAGCCCGTGAAGCTACAGGTTTGGGTATCATCACAGAACTGATGGATGCTGCTGATTTACCAGCAGTAGCGAGAGTTGCTGATGTCATCCAAATAGGTGCTAGAAATATGCACAACTTCTCGCTGCTAAAGAAAGTCGGCGCTCAAGATAAACCCGTGTTGCTCAAGCGGGGAATGTCCGCCACCATTGATGAGTGGTTGATGGCAGCAGAGTATATTTTGGCATCAGGAAACCCGAATGTAATTCTTTGCGAACGCGGAATTAGAACCTTTGATGGTAAATATGCCCGTAATACTTTAGATTTATCAGTGCTTCCCGTATTGCGATCGCTTACTCATCTCCCAATCATGATCGATCCTAGCCACGGTACTGGTAGATCGGAATATGTTCCTTCGATGGCAATGGCTGCGATCGCAGCTGGTACAGATGCTTTAATGATTGAAGTTCACCCCAATCCCGCAAAAGCTTTATCTGACGGCCCTCAATCTCTCACTCCTGATAAGTTTGACCGCTTGGTTCAAGATATGTCAGTAATTGGCAAAGTCATTGACCGCTGGTCTACGCAGACAGCGAAGACTGCTGAACTGTTACACGTTTAGGTAGCAGGGAGCAACAATCTTGGGAAAAGGTTAAAGGGTAAAGGGTAAAGGATGAAGAAATAAACCCTTTCCCCTTTGCCCTTCTTATCCATGCCCCATTATAAAATTGCCTCAACTTGGGCAATAATCTTAGCAATGCGAAAAATGGCAGCATCTATTAAGGCGATCGCTTGAACAAGAAAGTATCTAATAGTTGCGTCTGGCGATCGCTCCCGAAATACTTAATTATATGAAATACTACCTTGTATACTATTTTCATCTGGTGCTGGACGGTATTGTAACCAAGCAAATAACGCAGATGTCCCCAGAAAAATCAAGGTGATAGTTGCCACAAGTTGAAGCATGATACTGTAACGCATAAGATTGGAATTTTGAATTATAAATGATTAATTGTTAAACAAGGTTGTAGTGTTCCATGTGGATGTTGGTGACAGGGACTCCTAATTCATGCAAAGCCACCTCGACTTGATCCATCATTTTGGGTACAGCACAAATAAAGTAATTTCGCGTTGCAGGACGCTTGGGGATGTAGCGTTCGAGCAGTTCTTTGTCAATGTACCCCGTCTCCCCTGACCATTCCTCTGGTGGTTCTCTTAAAACGTGAATAATTGTCAGGTCTAATGTGTTCTTAAGAGCTTCTAATTCTTCACGATAAGTTATGTCTTCCCAAGTCTTACTTGCATAAATTAATAGCAAGGGGCGTTCATCATCGCGTTCTGCCAAAGTAACGAGCATACTCATAATTGGTGTAATGCCGATACCTCCAGCGATGAAGACAAATCCTGCTGTGTTCTCATAAAGATCTGTGGTAAAAACTCCATAAGGGCCATCCAGATAAGCTTTAGTGCCTGGTTTGACATCTTTGATGGTGTTTGTGAAATCTCCTACAGCCTTAATGCCAAATTCAATACGTTCAGAATTTTCCGCACTGGAAGCAATAGAAAATGGATGTTCCCGCATTCTAAACGGGGAAATTTCTAAGGTGAGCCAAGCGAATTGACCAGGCTGGAAACGTATTCCCTCATGTCCTCTGGGACGCAAAACTAGATTCCAAACATTGCCTTGATGGGGAATTACTGTTTCTACCAAGTAAGGTTTTTTCAACATCAACCAAGGTTTGACTAGGCGGACGTAAATCAACAACCATAGGGCAATTAGTGCAATCCCAGTCCAGAGAACTCCCTTCCAAAACAGCCCCAGATAGTTACCTACACCTAAGGCGTGTCCTAAACCAAATCCAACAGCAATTACAGCTAAGATGCCATGAGCCGTGCGCCAAGGCTCGTAAGGGATTTTCAATTCTTTTCGCCAAATGGAGGTGACAATAATTGCAACTAACGCCAAAGTAGCAATAACTGCCATCCTTGCTCGCCAGGGGGCTTGAATGAAATTTAATAGTTGCAGTGTCTGGGGGTTATCAATGAATAAGATTAACGGATGGGCAAGGATGAAGAAAAATGCAACTATTGAAGTGTAGCGGTGAAACTGAAGAATCAAGTCAATGCCGTATGAAGCTTCTATACGGTTGATGCGCGCAGTCAAAGCAAACTGCATTGCCATCATTGCTAAACCAATGAACCCAAGGGCGACAGAAAATTCTAGCCAAAAACTCCGCTGTTCATTTGATGTTGGTGGGTATAACAGCAAAATCAGTAGGGGTAACAGAATAAGCACGAGATACGCACCTATCCAAGATACCGCTATAGCTACGGGATTTTTCATCAACAAACTTCTCATCAGCGCTGACCTTCTAGTAGAGCGTTAAGGTTAATTTGATGGATAAATCTTCAATAGCAATAGTTTTTTCTTTGTCTCCCTTAGCGTCTAGGTTTGTAGTAAACACTTCAGTGCTTAAAAAACCAAGGACTAAAGCCCTTACTACAAACACGTATCACCATCCAAATTAATGTGATAGATTCTTAGGCTGGCTGCTTCAATGAGGCTTGGGCGCGTCTATTAATTTCCGACCAATTCACCACATTCCACCAATTATTTAAATAATCGGCACGACGGTTCTGATATCTGAGGTAATATGCGTGTTCCCACACGTCATTACCCATAATGGGATACAAACCTTCCATAATCGGGCTGTCCTGATTTGGCGTACTTGTAATTTGCAATTGACCTTGAGGATTACGCACTAACCAAACCCAACCACTACCGAAGCGATCGCTACCTGCTGCATTAAACTGTTTTTGGAAACCTTCAAAATTGCCGAAGGTTTTGTTAATTTCTTCTGCTATTTCTCCTGTTGGTTGCCCACCACCATTTGGACTCATAATTTGCCAAAAAATTGTGTGATTGAGGTGGCCGCCACCGTTGTTGCGTACTGTTGTGCGAATATCTTCTGGTACACTTTCCAAATCCCGGAGTATAGCTTCCACACTTCTGTTTTGCAGGTCTGAATACTTTTTCAAGGCATTATTCAGGTTGTTAACATACGCTGCATGGTGTTTGTCATGATGCAGTTTCATTGTTTCCGCGTCTATCGCTTTCTCTAGTGCGTTATAAGCGTAAGGTAGTTTTGGCAATTGTGCTGGAGAAGCGCTCAGTTCCCGATCAGGATAAGCTACGGGAACAGAAGATGTCGCAGGAGTTTGAGTTGCGACGGATGTGGCTATTGGTGTCCCTGTGACTGATTGTGATTCAACTGTTGGTACTGGCTGACAAGCACCTAGCACCATAAATAGCATTACTCCCATCAATAAATAGCTGATTTTTTGCCGTAAAAAATTCATCATCATTCCTTATTCATCAAATTGTGAGTTTTATTTGGTGCTGTTGTTAATTTTAGAAGATTGGTGCTACAAGTCGCAAAAGTATAGTATTGATTATTGATAAAGCGATTGAACCGATCAAAGCGCTCCAAAAACCCCACCTTAAGCTAAACCCAGGCACTATAGCAGCGGCTAAACCAAAGATAATGGCGTTCAAAACAAAAAAGAACAAGCCTAAGGTAATCAAAATAAAGGGAAAGGTAAAAAATGTCAAAATCGGTAGCAAAAGAGCATTTAAAATTCCAAAAACAGTAGCAGAAATTAACGCCTTACCAAAGTTATCAATCTCCACTCCAATTGGCAGCTTTGAAATAATTAAAAAGCTGACAGTGGTAACTAGCCAAGTAAGTATTAGCCCACCCATAAGAAACTCCTTTATTTCAATGATTTATCAAGTTTCTATTTAGAGTATTAGCAAAGAATGTGAACAAAATTTGACGGTCAAACCAGCTTGTTCGGCAGCTTAAACGTACTGTAATAAACTGCTCATGGAAGGCGTGATAGCAAAACTTTGCCATTACAATTCCTCCAATCTCATTTTATTGATTGAGGCTACCCCTGCTACTCAATTACTGGCATAAGCAATAGTACTGAGAAGAGCATTTTCTGATTGTCGAGAATCTAACCGAGTATGTTGTACTACAATTGGTACATCTGACCTAATCACGCTAGCAAAATCGGTGTCATGAGGAATTGGTTTTGGATCGGTAAGGTCGTTAAAGCGGATGTGTCGTGTGCGTCTAGCGGGAACCGTCACTTGATAAGGGCCCACAGGTTCCTGGTCACTGTAAAAAATCGTCATTTCTACATGGGCATCAGAGTCACCAGCATTGAGGATGCATACAGTTTCATGACTAGTAAATTGAGGTTCTGGGCCGTTGCTGTATGCAGGGATGTATCCTTCAGCTATCGCCCAACAAGTACTTCCTATTGACTGACTCATTAAAAATCTCCTGGTAAAGATCGCACTCTTTTATTGATTAGTTTTCGTCGTGCCTTCGAGAAAATAGTTATATTTCCTAAAATATTGAATGTACTTCTAACAACATCATCATCTACAGCAGTTTGTGCGCCTGTGTTATGTAAACTGCGTAATCCATGTAAAAGTTTTTCATGTTTGATTGGCTACAAGCTCTGAACAAGATTAAATAATATTATTGATTTCGACTTCTGCCAGTAGAAGTAGTTTTTATAGTTTTCTATAAATAACAGACAATTTTTATTGCTCTGTTTTTAGCATTAACAATAAATGTGATTAAAAAGTGACAGCGACGAGCAATAATTCAATTTTTTAGAGTAAAAACACACTACTTGTGACCACTTTGTTGCCATAAATCTAGTGTTACGGCATAATACACCACATCTGTGTTGTAGAAGTGGGCATCTTTTTCGTATTTCATGCCAATTTTCTGAATCACCCGCACTGAAGCAATGTTTTCTGGATGAGCGATCGCCACTATTCGATTTAGTCCTACTTCCCAAAAACCGTAATTTAATGTAGCTATAGATGCTTCTGTACCTAGTCCCCGATTCCAATAAGATTTGTTTAATACATAGCCAAGTTCAACTTCCGGGGTATTTTCTAAAAAGCCCAATCCACAGCGGCCAATCATTTTACCGCTATTTTTGTGCATGACTGCCCACATCCCGAAGTTATGGTTTTGCCAATGTTGAATATGTTTACACAAGCTAGCTTCCGTCTGTTCTCTGGTTCTAGGCGATAGATACCTCATAACGTCTGCATCAGTGTAAAGCCCAAACAAATCATTGAAGTCTTCTAAGGTGAAGTGTCTCAGCCGCAGTCTTGCGGTTTCTATCTCAGGCATGGCATCAAAATAAACATGGGGATGCTAGATTAAAAACGTGTTTTTCGGATTGCAAAAATTAATATAATGCTCTTACTATGAGCATCTACCAATCCTTCAAAAAATCTTACAGAAAAAGCCGCGAGCGTAGCAATGACTGGCGGTTATTTCTGCGTTTATTACCCTATGTCCGTAATAGCAGAGGAATACTGGCACTAGTAATGGGTTTACTTGTGCTGGTAGCTATAGCAGGGGCTGTACAGCCTCTGCTAATTGGACAGATTATTTCTCTAATTCGCAATGAACCAAGCACCTACGAATTTCTCAAAAATCGCCCCTTGGGGCAAGGGTTAAACATTCTTTTAGGGTTGCTGCTGGTTGCAATTACTACACGACTGATAATAACAGGTGTTCAGGGTTATCTACTACAGAAGCTAGGACAACAAATCACAGCTGCAATTCGCCGAGACTTGTTCCATCACGTAACATCTCTAGCAGTGCGTTTTTTTGATCGCACACCCGTAGGTAAGTTAATTACTAGACTGACCAGTGACGTAGAAGTATTGGGAGATGTCTTTTCTACTGGGGCGATCGGGATTGTATCCAATATATTTTCTATGTTAGTAATCATTGGCGTGATGGTTTCTATTCAATGGCAACTTGCTTGCTTGCTGTTGTTGATGCTTTTACCTATCACCTCAATGATTATTTACTTTCAGCAGCAGTATCGCCAAGCCAATTACAAAGCACGGGAAGAACTTTCAATTTTGAATTCCCAGCTACAAGAAAATGTGGTTGGGATGAATGTAGTGCAATTGTTCCGACGAGAAAAGTTTAATGCCCAAGTGTTTCGTAACAGCAACGAACGTTACACCGACCAAGTAGATCAAACCATTTTTTATGATTCAGCTGTGTCCGCAACTCTGGAATGGATTGGCTTGGTAGCCATTGCAGGTGTTCTTTGGATGGGTGGTTGGTTACTATTAGGAAATAATCTCACTTTTGGGACTTTATCTGCGTTTGTTTTATATGCCCAAAGATTATTTGATCCTTTGCGCGATTTTGCCGAAAAATTTACTGTCATTCAAGCTGGGTTCACTGCTATTGAACGTGTAAGTGATATTTTGGATGAACCGATAGAAATCCGCGATCGCGCCAATCCGCGTTTTTCTATGTTTGATGCTAAATTTGGCTACATCGATGAGATTGCTGCCGATTTAGAATCGCCAAATCTCGAAACTACACCGGAATTAGGAGAAATCCGCTTTGAACATGTCTGGTTTGCTTACAAAAATGATGATTATGTCATTAAAGACTTAGACTTTATTATTCATCCTGGTGAAAAAGTGGCATTGGTAGGCCCCACTGGCGCAGGTAAAAGTTCAATCATTCGTCTTTTATGCCGCCTCTACGAACCTACTCAAGGACGGATTTTAGTTGATGGCGTAGATATTCGAGAACTACCCCAAGCAGAACTGCGACGCTATCTGGCAGTAATTTTACAAGAAGGCTTTTTGTTTGCTGGCGATGTTAAAAGTAATATTACTTTAGGCGATCGCTATACCTTTGAAGAAATCCAAGAAGCTGCACAAAAAACTAACGTTGCTCAGTTTATTGAACAATTACCCCTAGGATATGATACTCAATTGCGAGAAAGAGGTACAAATATTTCTAGTGGTCAAAAGCAACTTTTAGCCTTCGCCCGTGCAGCTATTCGCAATCCGCAAATATTAATACTAGATGAAGCAACTGCTAGTTTGGATGTAGTGACAGAAGCCTTAATTCAAGAAGCCTTAAACCAGCTTTTATCAAAACGTACTGCAATCATTATCGCTCACCGTTTATCTACAATTCGCAATGTGGATCGGATTTTTGTGTTGAAGCGGGGTGAATTAATCGAACAGGGAAACCATGACGAATTATTACGACAAGGAGGAATGTATGCCACTTTGCACAATTTGCAAATGTTAGGAAGTTAGTTAATTTAAGAATTTGATGCTTTCTTGTTTTTACTAGGAAACTAGAGAAAATTTCTCAGCTTTTAGTGGAAAGCTAGCTTGAGATTTAGATAATTTGCCAGCAATATCAATATAAACCTGGAAACCTACATAGAATCGGAGTTTTTTAATTACGAATTACGAATTACGAATTAGTAGATGAAAACCCTTTTATTTCACAAAATCATGCACTATAAGTTACGATTTTATGAGATACAAGCCAAAGACTATCGACAGTGTATTTGACAAATACAGATTTTTCGGTTGCCTTGCAAGAACTCTTCACCTGTAGAGTCTTTGTTTGATTTTTGACAAATTTAGCCTGGTAAGTGTAGAGAGAACCAGATTTGTCTTCAAAAGTTAGCTCACCTAAAATGGTGTTATTATCTAAACTTTGCTCAATAATTTTACCTGTAACTTTATAATTGAACCAATCCCATCCTTTGTTCAGAATTAATTCTCTTTCTAAAATCTGAATTGGTGGAGGCAAAATTCCCCAGCCTCTATAGACTTTGTTTAGGCATTGAATATCACCAGTACGCGTCAAAATTGACCGGAATGATTCTTGTTCCAGAATGCCATAATATCTTCCTTCTGGTAAGTCTATCGCTGTGGGTGCAAATCGATGTCCGCCAAAATGACTGGATTGCCAAACTCGAATATTGTCTAAGTGTAAATCAGAGATAGTAGCTTTAGCATAAAAATAAAAAGGATTCCCATATCTAGCACAGCATTGATCATGGCTCCCGTGGGTACATACTAAAATATCTCTAGTTATATTTGTTTCTATTTCATATTCCGATAATTTACCCTGTAAATATTGTCTGACTACTTCAGATGCTTGTTCAATATTTGGCAGTTTAAACTCGTGCTTATAATACCCGTAGCTTAGACCTATTTGTTTTTGATAAATCAACAAAGTTGTATGATTTGACTTATGCGATAAATCATTAGCAATTAAAAGAAATCTAATCGGTAATTTAGTGCGGTTTACCTCTTTTACCAAAGTCTGTAAATTTTTTGGTATCCATTTGGAATTAAAAGCTTCTGGCATCCACGGTGGGGGACATTCAATTAGAACATAAGTTTGGTAATTATTCGCACTACCAATAACATCTTCTCCTACTTGCCGTGCATAATCAGAACAAAAAAAAGTATTCATTGATCGTACTCATTAGGTCTACATTGGGGACAAAAGATACAACAAACTAAAATTGTGTTTTGGGTTACATTCTCATAAAATTAAAAAGAACAAAAAAGAATAATCTGCATTTACTAGTTAATACCAAGTAGGCACTTTATAACATCATTTTCCCTAAACGTCTTTGCCATTAATAAAATCTCTACAATAGAGCTAAATAAACTTTAAAAAAAAGTGCCCTTGTTAAATCACTGTTTGACTGACGTTCACTGAACGCCTGAATTTATGGGTATTTATTCTCCTTCCTTAATGATAATAGTTATCAATTGGTATTGGTAAGAATTTTATTTCTATTTACTTTTTGTAACATAGTTTTGTTTATATCCATATATTTTTTTAGAAAAAATGCTATAATCCGTTTTTTTTAAAAGAACCTTTTTGGTTGACTACAAATAGCCATCATGAACTGCGTACACCAGAACTCATGAGAACCTTTATGCCTTAGTGTCTTAGTGGTAAAAAAATCTTGAACCACTAAGACACCAAGTATTTATAAGTCAACTCCCTTCTCTATGAGAGGCTGCACCAACGGCAGAGGGAACTCTTAACGGGCAACAGGCAACAGTTTGTCCGTTCGTTCCCTCTCACCGCCAATGGGTTTAAGTCCCCCACCTATAGGTGGTAAGTCTTCTCTACGAGACGCTGTACGTTCACGTAGTGTCTTGCAGAGAAGACGGGGACTTAAATCCCGCGTCACAGACAGTCCCTGTTCCCTGTTAAAAATGGGATCTATTCCCCATATTGACCGCCTGTTACCTTACCCCGAAAAACAATGTATTGGTAGAGGTTATAAAACAGCATTACAGGGATAAGGAAGCCAATAAAGATAATCATGATTACCAGGGAACTAGGATCAGCAGCGGCTTCATAGATCGTGATCTTAGTAGGAATAATGTAAGGAAAGACAATTAGTCCTAAGCCTAGGAACGTCAACACGAATAGCAGAATTGTCCAGACGAAAGGCGCTCTTTCTTCTTGGCGGCCAAGACTCTGTAAAAGTTGCCAAATTAACCATACTCCCAAAATGGGAATGACAGCAAAAATGTAAACTAAGGGCTGTTGAAACAAACGCGATCGCGCACTTTCATAAATTATTGGTGTTGTAATCGTGATAAAAATAGCACCCATTAAAGTTGTCCAAGCGGCAATTTTGGCAGTTCTATAATGAGTTACCTGCAATTCTCCTGTGGTTTTCCACACTAGATAAGTAGAACCAATCAGCACGTAAGCTTGAATTAACGTCAAAGCTACCAGCACCGAAGGAACACTTAGCCAATCCCAAGTTGTACCAATAAAGTGTCCCGCCTCATCAACGGCGATACCTTTGAGTACAGCACCAAGAGCAAATCCTTGACCGAGTGCAGCCAAAAAACTTCCAGCGCCAAAGGCGAAATTCCAAAAGAATTTGCGATTAGAAAGCTCACGAAACTCAAATGCCACACCCCGAAAAACAAACCCAAACACCATTATGAGAATAGGGATATATAGGGCAGTTAAAATCGTGCCGTAAGCTAAAGGAAATGCCCCAAACAAACCTCCTGCCATCAGCACCAGCCAAGTTTCATTAGCATCCCAGATATTGCTCAAGCTGGTCATTAAGATGCCCCGACGTTCATCATCAGAGGAGGTAAGAGATAATATCCCTACCCCTAAGTCGAACCCGTCTAACATCACATAGAGGAATAAGAAGAGAGCTAAAACCACAAACCATACTTGGGGGAGAAAATAACTTAGCGTCTCCATATAATCTCCTACTCTTGTGCTTCTACAGGACGTTTATCGGGAACAAATTCTCCAGGGGTAGTTTCCACAGCTGGCTTGTAGACTTCCATACCTGGTATTGGTAAATCTAAATTGGGGCCTCTACGGATAATGCGACTTCCAAAGTACAAAACCGCAACAAATAAAATGCTGTAGACTGTGGCAAAGCCAGTCAGCGAGACTAAGACGTTGCTAGCAGGTATATGAGATGCAGCGTCAACTGTACGAATCTGTCCGTAGAGAGTCCACGGCTGTCTACCCACACAGCGCACAATCCAACCGGATTCTACAGCAATGTATCCCAAAGGAGCCGCTAAAATCCAAGCACGCATTAACCATTTTTGCTGAGTAATATTTTCACCTGAGAGCTTACCCCGCAACCATTGCAGCGTACTCAATAGCATTAATCCTGCAAAGAAAAAGCCAATAGCAATCATGGTACGGAAAGCGTAGTAAATCAAACCAACCATGTGGGGACGATCCTCTGGTTTCCATTCTTTCAAACCGCGTAAGGGTTCGGAAAGATTCTTTTTAAATTCCAGAATGTATCCCAATGCATTGGGTACGGTAATTTCCCAGTCATTTTTTTGGGCTTTTTCGTTGGGTATAGCTAAAAGACTCCAATCGGCAGGCTGTCCAGCACGAGAAGATTCCCACTGTGCCTCCATTGCAGCTAATTTTGTTGGTTGATAGTGAAAAACTTGTTCGCCGCTTAAATGCCCAATGTATATTTGTAATGGAGCAACTGCGATCGCAGCGGCTAAGGCAATCTTCAAAGATTTAGCAAAAAAAGCTGGATGGCGTTCTTTCAGCACATACCAAGCACTAATTCCCCCAATTACAAATAAAGAAGTCTCCAATGTGGCAAAGAACATGTGCAGCACACTGTTGACCATAAAGGGATTCAAAATTGCCTGGAAGTAATCGTGGACAATAAATTTGCCATTGACCATTTCCCCACCTGCGGGAGTTTGCATCCAGGAATTTGCTGTCAAAATCCACAGGGTTGATAAGTTAGCCCCCACAGCCACCAAAATGGTAGCAAGATAGTGAATGGCAGGGTTGACGCGCTCCCAGCCAAATAACATAATTCCTAAAAATGCAGCTTCTAGCATGAATGCCCAAGAAGCTTCAAAGCCAATGACACTACCAAAAAAGTTACCTGCTGCTTCAGAAAAGGGTGCCCAATTAGTGCCAAACTGAAATTCCATTGGGATACCCGTCGCTACACCAATCCCAAAGTTCAAAACGTAAAACTTAGACCAGAAACGGGCATGGAGATAATAATCTGGATTACGAGTCTTCAGCCACACTCCCTCGACAATTACCAGATAAATCCCCATCCCTGTAGTTAAGACAGGCCAAAGTATATGGAATATCGCAGTCAGAGCAAATTGCATCCGTGATAGCACCACAGAATCGGATAAAAATTCCACGAATTTTCTCCCTTAGTTAGCCACACTTAACAGGATAGACCCATACCCAGATCTGAAAGGGATAAATATGCAATTAAGATTTTCGTTATGCAGCGATCGCTTCTACTGGCTGAACACTATCCTGCAACATTTGAGTAACTATATCGGCAGGGGCAGGGCGGCTGATGTGATACCCTTGACCTTCATGACACCCGCGCATTTGCAAATATTCAAGTTGTTCTTGAGTTTCTACGCCTTCGGCTGTGATGTTTAATCGCAAACTTTTGGCTAAGGCAATGATCGCATCTGTGACAGCGGCACTGTCAGGATTGGTCGTTACATCTTGCACAAATGACCGATCAATTTTTAGCATATTCACAGGAAAACGTTTCAAATAGTTCAAAGAAGAATAACCAGTGCCGAAGTCATCCAAAGCCAGCGATATACCCAGTTCTCGCAATTGTTTGAGGGTTTTCACAGATCGCTGAATATCAGCCATTAAGAAGCTTTCAGTAACTTCTAATTCTAACTTAGATGCTTCTAGCCCCGTTTCTTGCAGAATCTGGCTGATTACCTCTACTAAATTCGGCAGTTCAAATTGTCGAGCTGATAAGTTTACCGAAATGCGAATTGGGGAAAATCCGGCAAGCTGCCAAGCACGGTTTTGGGCGCAAGCAGTTCGCAAAACCCATTCACCAATTGGGATGATTAAATTATTAGCTTCGGCGATGGGAATAAACTGTGCGGGAGAAACCAAACCCAAAGTTGGATGTTGCCAACGAACCAACGCTTCCATAGCCATTATTTGTCTGCTGTGTAAATCAATCAGGGGTTGATAGTATACCAGCATTTCGTTGCGCTCAAGTGCCCCATGTAATTCATTTTCTAAGGTCAGTCGCTGCTGTAACTGAGCATTAATTTCTGGTGAATAAAACTGGAATCGGTTACGTCCTTGCTGTTTTGCTTCATAAAGTGCGATGTGAGCTTGTTGTAAGAGTTGATCCACTCCATTGGAAGCGTCGAAATCATTAATTGTGATGCCGATGCTAACTGTGATGTGAATCGAGTTGCCTTCTATAGAAAAAGGTTTTGCCAGGGTAGTTAATAGCAATTGAGATAATTTGATTACGCTCTCAAAAGAATGAATCTCGATTTGAGCGATCGCAAATTCATCTTTACTCAAATGAGCCAGAATATCTGTTTGAGCTATGCAGGTTGTCAAACGCTGGGTAACTGCTCTTAATAAGAGATTAGTTTGTTCATGCTCTAATGCATGACTCATAGAAGTAAAATCATCAATACCCAGCAAAAAGACTGCTACAAGTCGCTGGTGGTTTTGAGGTTGAGATAAGGTATCATTGAGGCGATCGCGGAACAAATCTCGATTGGGTAAACCAGTTAAGTCGTCATAGTTAGTAATGTAGTGAATTAATTCATCTAATTTGTGCAGGGTTTGTGAGGTATCTGCCATCAGTGTTCCTGCTTCATCGGCAAATTGTGTAGGTAATTCAGGTAATGTTTTCGTATTAAGATAATCTTGTAACGCAGCAGATGTCAAAATAACTGGGGCGAGAAGATGGCGGAGAGCATAGAGAGTGGCTGCCGTACCCACTAACGTAGCGAACAAAGCAATGATCAAAACTTGTACTGCCATCTCCAAAGAATAGGAGTTAGAGATAACGAAACTGAATAATAAGGTCAGAAGTGGTACATGTGTGCCTAAAAATGCCACCAACATGATTTTGGCGGTGTAACTTTTCTTGAGTAATCTGAAATGAGCCAAGGAAGAGTACAGGAAAAGTTTGTGATTTAGCTTCATAGATTCTGAGCAAAAATTAGCAAATTGGTTATGAAGTACCCTGATAAAAAGATTTTTTAAATTCACCATCTACGGCAATAAGCTCTAATAGATTGTGAATCTAAATCAGGCTGTATCTTATATTTCCCAATATTGCTTTCCACTTGATCAATGTTCAGATGTACTTTCGATAAAGCTGATTAGATAGTTATTTTTTAATTAAAATTGCACCACGTAAAATTGCTAATTTATATAAATTTTCACATAAATAAAATTCATGTAAAGTTATCTAATAACCGCGATATTTTTTTGCTACCTCCTATAACAGTCTTAAATTATTTGCGAAATTATTAACAAATTTAGTTCTTGTTGTACATAGTATAAATATGAAGTAAGTTGATCGGTGTCTTATTTAGGAGAGCTTGATATGTGGTTAATAGTTCGTTAATGGTCTATTTCAGGATTAACTTTTTCTAATTCTTGCTGTACTAACTGAGCTTGCTTTTCTCTATAAGTGCTACGCAGAGATGGATGAAGTTGAATGATGATCTCAAATGCTTGATTAGCATAAGAGTAAATAATATAGTTTTAGTAATTTAGGACTTACGCACACTCTACAAATTCTTCTCTACGAAACGCTGCGCGAAGGCGTTCTTAGCGTCTTGGCGGTTCGATAAATTAAGATTTTTGGTGATTTTTGCGTAAGTCCTGTAATTAATGAACCACAGAGGCACAGAGGAGGACACTTGCGTGGGCGGTGAGTCCAGTGCTGCGGGAGGGTTTCCCTCCGCAGGCAACTGGCGTTAGCGCAGCGGTAGCGAGCTTGCGAGCGTCACCCGAAGGGGTCTCCCGACTTGAGCAAAGTGTCCGTGACACAGAGTGACTCTTGCGGTCTTCTTTGCGCCTCTGCGTGAGAAATTCGAGTTAATCTCCTCCCAATTCCACCAACTTACCGATGTTGAAGTCTATGCGTGTCCAACCTTTAAGTCGGCGCAGGTTGTTGAGCAAGAGTAAAGGAATTTGCCAGTGATGCACCATTAAAAATGGTAGAGGATCATCTAACTGGTAAATCGCATCAGTCCCGCGCCAAATATTCTGCATCCATGTTTTTAGTTGTGTAAAAGAACGGATACCAGTTAAACGCCAAACTTCATGATAAGTCCAATAGGTGGGTTTGCTTGTGGCCAATGGCTGTAAGGGTTCAGCCATTGGTTCATTTCCCAAATAGGCTTCTGCAACTTCGGGGTGATCGTAGAAGGTAGTAATTGCTGAGTGAGTGCGGGGATTACACTCAATTACGTAAGCTGTACCATCTTCGGTGACGATGAAATCGAAGGAAATTTGTCCAGTTAGTTTCAATTCCTTGACAAAATGCCGCACCCATTCTCTAATTTGAGAGTTTTCCACATTTTCATAGTTGACTTGAAATGCTGAAGATTCGCAGCAGCAATGCAATCGCAATTCACCATCCCGGACAGTGCTATGGGTGCAAAATTCCTTACCAGGAATAAATTCTTGCATAATCCACGGCTTTTCGGGACTGATTGGTAAGCTTTTGACGAAGGCTGCTGTTTCTTCAGGGGTAGCGCAAGGGAGTTTGGTTAAGTCTAAACGCCGCACTGAGTCGTAAGGAATGCTTTTGAGGATGTATTGACGAGATTCTCTAGAAAAGTCGAAATTCAGGACTTCTTCGGCAGAGGTGATTTTAAAGGATTTCGGTACTGATAAACCAAGCGATCGCGCTTTCTGAACCAGCGCATATTTATCATCCAACATTTGGGTGATATCTGCGTCAAAGTGAAATACTTCGCAATGTTGGGATAACACTGGTTTGGCTAAGGAGTCATAATAACTTCCAACTGGACTAGTTACAGGAACGTAAACATCAATATTTTCTTGTTTGATGATGTTTACTAGTGCCTGAATATAACTTTCTGGGTTTTCCTGAGGGGCGGCAACTGTATAAAATTTATCTACCGCCTGGGAAAATTGATGACCAGATAGCCAATATTTATCAGTTTCCAGCAGAATGACCCTGTGTCCGGCGGCGTGGAATGACCTAGCTAGTTGTAAAGCTTTGGTCATTTTACCGCCACTGATCAAAATGTTTTTGGGGTTTGCGACCTTGGCTGAACGCTGGAAGGGACGCAAAATAATACCCCAAAACAAAGATATAACAACGATGGTGGCATTAATGGGCAATGCTAGTAACAGCAGCACCAAAGTACCGATATTTTGGATAATTGCGGCTATTTTTGCCTCTTTAGAAAGAGACTCTTTAGCAGGCGATGAAGAAAAGGAAATAGATTGTGCCATATACCGATTACCGTCTGCGGATAATGGTCAAACCATCTCGCAATGGCAATAAAACTTGTTCTACCCTTGTATCAAGGGCTACAATTTGATTAAATTGGGCGATCGCTTCGCCGTTGGCGGTGCGTTCTTGTGCTGGTAAATAGACTTCTCCTTGTAGTAGGGTGTTATCTACACAGATAAAGCCTGTCGGTGCTAGCAAATTGGTATCTAACAGCATCTGAAAGTAGGCTACATACTCTTTTTTATCGGCATCAATAAACACCAAATCAAATGATTCTTGAGCCTCTGCTAACTTTTGCAAGGTTTCTAAAGCTGAACCTAGTTCTACACGGATTTTACCTCCGTCAGGAGATTCCCCAAAAGCCGCCTGTGCAACTTCAGCAGCAAAAGGATCAACTTCACAAGCAACCAATACTCCGTCTTGCGGTAATGCTTCGGCCATTGCTAACGCCGAATAACCAGTAAACATGCCAATTTCTAGAACTTTTTTAGCTTTGATCATGTGAACAAACATTTTTAGAGTTTGTCCTTCTATATGACCAGATAGCATTTCTTGCTCTAGAGGACGCACGGTTGCACCTTGGGTAAAGCGTTCACTCCAGGCTTCTGTGGCTGTTTTCTCAGATAGTGCAGCTAAAGCAGGAGATTCTTGAGTAGTACATTCTTCTAAGTAAGGATCTAGACCTGCTGCTAAACGCCATGCTTGATGGATTTGAGTAACTAAAGATTCAGGTAAGTCTGGATGTTGGTTAATCTCTTGAACAACAGTTTCTAGCTTTTTGGCTAAGATTCCTAGTGGTGTGACAGGTCTAGCTGTCGGTTTTGCAATTGTACTAGACATTATTTTGTACTTCCAACTAGTTCTGTTTTATAGCTCACAGGGTACATATCTACACCCTCGCCACCACGGGGATAGCTTGTGCAAAGTTCTTTGTGTTCAAGTAAAACTGCTGCCAATTCTTCACGGGTCAAGTCGTTAGCAAAGGTACAACTACCGATGGGTTTTGGCATTGCGGCTCTTTGCAAACCATCACGAGTTAAGCTTATAGATTCAGTTGCGCGCCATAAGAGTTCTTCATCTAATAAAGGATGATCTAGAGCTAGACCAATACGACTCATCAATCCTAAAATGCGATCGCGTTCTTCGGTAGTGATATAGTTTCTGGATGAGGCGATCGTTGCAGATAAAGCCATGTCGATGTTGACTGCATGTCCGTGGAACATTGGCACAATGGGTGCAAGTTCTAATGTCGGACTCCAGGTATGTCCGTAAGCAATTACTCTATCTAGATCTAACTCATGTAGATTGGGTACTTCCAACTCCAACATTTTTTTGATGGCTTTGTAAGTCACCTGATGAGCTATTTTTTTGATCTCTGGAGTAGCATCAATGTTGCCAAAATGGGTATGCAGCAGTTCTTCACCGTATTTTTCCAGCAACTCAAATACTTCTTTGTGACCAACCACGGCGATTTTGACTAATTCCGCCATGCCATTACGCACTTGGTCTGTTGGTAAAGTACGAAGGAAGGAAAAGTCCAAGAAAACTTTTTGGGAAGCATGATAAGCACCCAAACGGTTTTTCAGTTTTTTATGGTTAACTGCCACTTTGATGGCAACACTGGCATCAATTAAACCAATTAAAGTTGTAGGAATACGAATGTAATTGCTACTGCGACGGTAAGTAGAGCAGGCAAAACCTACAACGTCTGTAATTAAACCGCCACCCACTACTAAGACTGGTTCTTTGCGAACTAATTTAAAGTCTGCAAATGCATCTATAACTTTCTCAAAAGTTTGAATAGTCTTGTTAGGTTCGGTAATCGTAATCGGGAAAAGTGTCAGGTCAATGCCGTAATAACGGAAATATTCTTCAATTTGCTGATTGTAGAAACGGTTAACGTTAGCGTCTACAACAGCTAAGCAACGTCCAAAATTTCTATATGTATCAGCAAGCTCTTGATTTTTAATATCAAAAACTCCATCCACATAAACTAAGTCGTACTCAATCTTTTCGTATCCTTTGACGTGAAAGCTGGTTTCATTAGCTTTAAATTCAGCTTGAACGATGCTCATTTTTGTGTTCCTTAGATGAAATAAAGAGGTGGAGTTGATTTTTTGTTCGCCAAAAGTATTGCGCAACTGAAGTACCCTTAATTCACTCAGAATCAAGAGGTAATTTCGAGAAGACTATAATTAGATCATTGCAAGGCTATGTGTGCCTAAACAACGCACCAAATATTTGGCACATCTACTTTCACAAGTGCAAAAAAACATTTCAAGGTCTTTGATAAGCTTGAAAAACTATATAAACAAGAGTCGGAAAAATCAGAATTTTTCTCTCGTTTTTAAACTTTATGGCGCTAGATATAATCCAGGAAGTTATGGACTTTTAGCAGCTTGTAAGTAAGCTAGAGCAGTTATTTGAATTTGCTTAAGTTGCTTCAGAATTATTTACATTTTTCAACATAACATCGTTTGTAAATTATTGCACCCATTTTTTTGATTTTGTAAACGAAAAGCTGTTTTAATAGTTTCAGACTTGGCTGAGAGAATGTCCATCATTTCTGCCTTTAACGAAAAAAGGAAAGTTTTAAGTTAGTTTCCGTATTTGCTTAAATTTAAAATTTTGGTGATTTACAAGAGTGGTTTACTAAAAGTAAACAGCAATTGAAACTTTTTTGATGCATTAGCCAAAGAGGTTAGTTTCTATAAATATTTGATTATAGTTATGAATTTAGGCGCATCAAAAAATTGCGCTGAAGATTGGGCGCATTTAGTTTATTCTCCGCAGCAAAAACATTATCAGTTTTGCTGGAGTTTAAGCTTTCTGCAAATTTATGCAATAAAACTTCATAGATTATTTCTCATTTTTTAATCCTTCATGGCAGATACAGTCCGAATAAATTTTCAGTTTTTAGCCTATGGATAAAGAGTTGTAAGCAATTGAGAGTAGTTATTTTAGCTGCTCTAGGTTGCTTAAGGCTCCCTTCATATTTCTCAACATATCATCGTTTGTAACTTATTGCACCTAAACCAAAGACAGATTTCAAAAAATGGTACTCGTATATCGTTAATTAAATAACTAAGATATTTAGTAAAAATTAAGCCTAGCAAGCTTCTCAGGAACTACTTTAAGACAAAATGAGTATAATTACTCAAAAAAATGTAATAGAAAATAGATTTTTATTTTTTACTGCGACTAAAAAAGTATAATTTTGTACTTTAAATATTTCTTAAAAGAACTTTAAACTATTGATGTATAACATGATTATTTACATATTTTATATTCAAAATTTTGTGGTTTTTGACCTGGGATAAGAAAGGTACATATCTGTTCATTCTTATTGCTAATTACAAGTAAAATAAATGACAAATGTTATAGATATAGTTATTATTATTAATATCTAATTCCATCAAGCTAAACCATTGAAAATAAAAGAGTAAAACATGAGTTATATTGATCTACCATCTGAGTTCCCTGGCATTATTGCTTTAATGAAATACCGATCTGATACAGGTAAACTTATCGGTGAATTGACAGAGGCATTACTACAAGGAGATTCTCCTTTGTCTGCTGGAGAGAGGGAATTGATTGCTACTTATGTATCTTTGCAAAATGAATGTAAATTTTGCGCTACAGCCCACGAAGCTATTACTAGAAAAGTTTTATTAGATCAATTTGATGCAATACACCCCGCATATAAATGTTGGCATCTCCGAAATGCTCATGAATATGCTGTACAGTTTCTAAACTATCTATAACTTCATAAGTAATAGATAATCCTGCATCTTGTGCTTGGTGACGCGCCAGTTCTATTGCTGTTTGACTAATTTCTAAACCAAGAACTTGGGAAAAATGTTGGGCAAAAAACTGAGTTTGCGTCCCGTCTCCACAGCCAAAATCAATCAGTGGTAAATGAGGATCTTTTAAAAAAGGCTGGAAACGTTCAAAATCAAGTTTGACACCTAAAAGATGTGATACATTCCACAAGACTTCTGAAGAGTCTTGAATACGACTCCAGTATGTATTCCAATTTTGACGATATTCTGTCAGCATATTAGTTAATTGTGTTTGAGAAAGTTTTGGATCAAAAAGAGTAATTCTTCTGGTTGTTCACTAGGTGGAAAATGACCACATCTTGCTAACCAATCCAGTTGAGCATCTGGTAACTTTTCTGAAAGCTTGATCACATCTGCTTGAGGAATAATTTTATCTTCTTCGCCAGCAACAATTAATGTCGGAACTTTTAGATCTTCAAAGCAGGATTGCATAAATTCAAATCCTCCTTGATCTAAAAAACTCTGATATGCAGGACGAGAAAGAACACCATCAACTAACTTTTGTAAGGATTTAGTCAGTTTAGGCTAACGATAATAAGCAGCCTCCAGAAATTTTTGAGGAGATTTTGATAAATTCATCAAATATTCCCACCATGCAGTTGGATTTTGGACAAAACCAAATCCTGTAATTATTAAAGCCTTAACTGACTCTGGTTTTAAACGGCTAATTTCTGCCCCAATCATAGCTCCGGCTGAACTACCTACTAAAATCCAAGGTTGGGGAATTTGCTGAGTTTCTAGTAGAGTTAAAACAGCTTGAATATTGTCAGCATAATTGGGGCGATCGCTAGCTATAGACGACAAGCCAAATCCTAGTAAATCAACTGCGATCGCAGATTGTTCACCGTTTAAACTCAATAGCATATTTCCCCAGCTACTAGAAGGGTTTCCCACCCCAGGTAAAAACACATAACTGTAATCAGTATTGCCTGTTACTTGAAGATAATGTAACTCTCCTTGTTGTTGGGTTAACTGTAGTTTATGGCGTTTAATACCAGCAGATTCTAAAATTTTTAGGGAATCTGTTAAAGATTTAATGTACGGGTCTAGATGACTATCTAAAGGTGATAATTGAGCATTTTTTTCTTGAATTGAATCTATCATCTGAGCAATAGCAGCAACAGATTGAAAATTATCCGGGTTTACAGCTTCATCAGGTACTCTTACACCAAAGGCATCTTCAATTTTTGCAATTAAAGAAACCATTGCTAAAGAATCTAAAATACCAATAGCTAATAATGGAGTATCCGAATCTAAACCACTATCTTCACTTTCTAGAATTTCTGCATTGATGAAAGTAATCAATTCTGCCTGAATCTTGGCATTATTTTTTGTGATAGTTGTCATATTGTTTAAGTAAGGTAAGTAAATCAATAAACTGCTGAACTTAAGTCCTGAATTGCAATTATTTTTCTGCTAATTCCAGTAATTTCAAGCGATCAGTTTTTCCATTGCGATTTTGAGGTAAACTATCTAAAAAATAAACTTTATCAACAATCATGTAACGAGGTAATTTAGAAGAACAATATTGTTTGATATCTATCAAAGATAAAGCATGATTCTTGGTAACTACAAAAGCCGCTAAGCGGGCTGTCATTTCTTTACCTACAACAACAACAGCGACTTCAGCAATGTCAGCATGAGAAAGCAGTGCAGCTTCTATTTCACCTAGTTCAATTCGATCCACGGACTTTAACTAAAGCATCTCTACGACCTACAAGTACATAATTTTCATCATCCTGTAAGCGAACAATATCACCTGTAGCGTAGGGTTGCTCTTTCTGTAATGATTGACCCCAGTAACCTAACATCACTGTAGGGCCAGATACCATTAATTCCCCTTATTCTCCTATTGCAATTTCTTTCCCTTGATGATTAATTCCCCAAATTTTGTTACGACAACAAGCTTTACCAATTGGAATTGATACTGTTTGCTTTTCAGAGATATTTTTTACTTCAAAATAAGTACAAACATTAGTTTCTGTAGGCCCATATAAATTAAGTAAACGGATATCTTGCCAATGCTGGTGTAACTGTTTTAGGTACTTAAGAGGAAAAGCTTCTCCTGCAAAAAGTATGATTCTTAAGGAGTGTTCTTGCACTTCTAATAAACTACCGTGCAGCATCATTAAGATTAAAACAGAAGGAACAGAGTACCAAACTGTGATTTTTTCTTGAAGTAAAAAGTTAACTAATCGCTGAGGAATATAGGCAATTCCTTCTGGAATTAAACAAACACAAGCTCCTTTCAAAAAAGGTACATAGATATCTAGTACCGACAAATCAAAATGAAAAGGAGCATGGTTCGAGAATCTATCGGTTGGTTGGACATTTATTTCTTCAGCTGCCCATTCAATAAATGCTAAAGCGTTTTGGTGACTGAGACACACTCCCTTTGGCTTACCAGTAGAACCGGATGTGTAAAGGATATAAGCTAATTCATGATCCTCTTGGGGTAAACGTTCTATAGGTTGATCAGAAAAAACCAGTATTTCTGGCCAAGATTTATCGATAGTTAAACATTTAATATCTGCGAAATCATCTTTTAAAAGTTGTTCGGCGCGAGAGTGTGTAGTAGCGATCGCACTGAGCTGACAGTCTCTAATAATCATTGCAGCTCGCAATACCGGACTCAACGGATCTATAGGTACGTAAGCAGCACCTAGTCTGAGAATCCCTTGCATCAAAGCGATCGCCACAGCCGATTTATCTAACCAAATTCCGACTCTACTTCCTTGTCTGACACCAAGTTCAGCTAGAGCGCGAGCCAGACGATTAGCTAAAGCATCCAGTTCGCTGTATGTAAGATTTTGTTCAGGCGATCGCACCGCCAAAGCCTGTGGGTGCTTGCGAGCAGATTCAATTACTAGGTCTGATAAATTCATAAACCTAGTCTCCTAGCAATTAAATCCCGTTGAATTTCTGAAGTTCCCGAAAACAAAGTTGTAGGGATGGAATCTCGCAACATCTCTTCCATACCTGTTTCTGTTAAATAGCCAATTCCACCGTGAATTTGCACTGCATCTAAACTAGATTGAATTGCCGCTTCACTCACTGCTAATTTGGCTAACGAGACATCCATAACAGCATCTTCACCTTGATCCATTAACCAACACGCCCGATAAACCAGCATACGAGCCGCTTCCAGCCTGAGTTTCATATCGACTATCCGGTGAGAAACAGCCTGATTTTTACTAATAGATTTACGGAACTGTTTTCGCGCTGAAGCATGAGCAATAGTTTTCTCTAACTGGCGTTCCATCATGCCTAGATATGTCGCAAATAAACAACTCCGTTCCCACTGCATAGATTGAGCAAAGATGGTAGTTCCTTTTCCTTCTTCTCCTATTCGTTGCTTACAGGGAATTCGACAGTTCTCGAAAGTCACAGGACTAATTAAGGATGTGTGCAATCCCATTTTTTTTAAAGATTCACCATCACCACTCCTGGTATATTTCGTTCAACAACAAAGGCACTAATACCCATGTGTCCATGAGCAGGATTGGTGGTTGCGTAAACAATAAAAACATCGGCGATGGGGGCATTAGACACATAACTTTTGGTTCCATTGAGGATATATTCATCGCCCTCACGAACCGCTAGAGTTTGAAGATGGGAGATATCTGAGCCTGCCTCTGTTTCCGTCATGGCATTTGCGCCAACCAATTTTCCAGAACATAGAGAAGAAAGAAAAGCCTGCTTGAGTTCTTCACTGCCATACTCATAAATAGGCATCACACAAGCACATAAATGAGCTGCAACTGAGAAAAGAAACCCTCCGTCTTCGCATATTTTGCCCAAAGCTTCTTCAACTCTAGCTGTAGTTAATGCATCTAACCCCATGCCGCCATATTGTGGAGAGACACATAAACCCAATAAGCCTATTTCTCCACATTTTTGCCACTGACTATAAGGAAAAAAGCTTTGATAAACAGGTTCAGACAATAATTTTTTAAGGTTGTATTCAGCAAACTCTAATGTTTGCTCATATAGTTGCTGCTGCTTTTGACTCCAATTAAAGTACATTGACTTTACCTATCTTTTGTAAATAAAGAATATAAAATTTTATATTTTCTTAAGATTATTTTCTGAAGATATCACGTTGATAAAAACTGACAACCGTGGATCTACTTACTTATTTTTTTTGCTGCCAAAAAACTGAATATTTCCTTTTTAACAGTATTTGTATTTAAAAAGACAAAATAGGAGCAAGCAAGCTACTTAGACAAACAAGTAATTTTACGTAAAAAACTTATAAATTGTTACAAATATAATATGCCTGCATATTTCAGAAAAATCAATATTTATTTGAGAGCTTTACAAAAGAAATACATCACTCTCATCAGAGAATAATGTAATTAATTCCCGCTATTGGTAGAAATATTGTCTAATATACGGTAAATCGAGATAATTAAGAGATTTATCCTCTTTTGTCTAACTTTACATAACTGCGTATAAAAGTGAAGTTTTGAAATAAATCAGACTAATAACACTTACCGTAGTCAGTACTAAATATTCGGGGCAAATAGTTCACTTAGCGAAATTCAATGTATTCAATAATTGTTCCGTCAGGATGTATCGCTCGCATATTGCTTCCAGTAGGGACTTTATCCGGTTCTGCTAAAATCACTGCACCTTGCTGAGTCAGTGCCTCGCGAAAATCATTAAGTGAATCGACTAGAAATGTAGCTTTTGTACTCTCGAAGGGGGAGAGTGCTTCAGCCGAACCAGCAATTAAGAGAATAGAACCTACACCAGCAAGTTCCAATCCCGCTTCAGAATATTGAGACCACAACCAGCAGCTTTCTGTAAAGAGGTTTTCATAAAAAGCGATCGCATCATCTAAATCTATTGGATTGAGATAGACTCTTGTTAGAACTTTAAGAATTTGCATTGCAACCTTTCTACTAGGTAGCTAGTGTATTTTATTATGCTTGTTTAGCAACAAGAGTTGATTCAGATCAATCAAGATGCACCCTAATATTTAGTTTGAAAAAACTCTTTAGCTTTTAGATCACATAAATCAATGTATTATTTCTATTGATCAATCAAATACCATTTGATTCTTACTCCCTTTGCTAGACACAACATCTTTTATATAGTTATTACTTGTATAATCTAAGTTGCCTATTATTACGTAGTTTTTTATCAAACCAATTTAACATTAGCTAACACTATTAGTTTTAAGTATAAAAATCTTAGCATTATTTCCATATTAAAAAGGCATTTTACTCTATTTTCACGACTTCATGACTATTCAAGGTATGGATGGGAGTCGACTTGAGCAGACTTCAGTTATTACACTGGAACTTAAAATTACAGGTATGCAATAACAATTTTGACAATAGTGCTGTAGTTACTTTTGTGGTAGCTGAATCGCCTTAAGTTTAGCGATTGCAGTATTATTTAGAACATTAAATACAGTATGATTGCCATAATCATTCGTAGTTATTCTATTTAAAATGTTGATATAAGGGAATGGTAATTATAAATTCTTCTGTAATTCTTTTAGTGCCAACACCCATTGAAACCGAAAAAACAGTATCTCCAAACTGAGATACTAATAAAATATCAGAATAACCAAATATCTCTAAATAATTAGTGAAAAATTTGCGATACTTGTTATCTACTTGCCGATATAATTTGTTGGTTTGGTGCTGCGCCTGTGTAGACGATATTTGGTGACTCTTCCAGTCCTTCATACTGAACAGGATAAATCAGCAGATGATTGTACTTTTCAAAGACAGGCTTCACGGTTTTACGGTTAGCAGAATCCAAAAGTTATTACTAAAAAAAATATTTTTTTATTCACAAGTTTTTTAGGCTGTAACCTATCTAGTAGTACGCCAAGGGAACTTGGCGGGGTAAAGGGTAAGGGGGAAGGGGGAAAGGGTTTAAATCCCTTACCCTTTTCCCTTTCCCCTTTCCCCAGCCCTCACAAGCGCATTTTTGGGTTGGCAGACTACTAGTATTTAAGTATTCCCCAAATCTTACACGTAATTAAAAGTAACTCTTGATTTTAACTAGCGTAGATAAGTGGCGGCTTAAAAACTGCGGCTCTTGGATGTGTAAAATGCAAAAAGCGCGATCGCACTCAGATACCCTACCCTTTTAACAACCAAGTAAGGTGCAACGATTACCCCAATCTAGGTATCTTAAGTTACTAGTATAGTAGAACTGCGTGCTTACTAAATATGTTAACGTCTTAATCAGACTTATTAAGTAACTATACTTAGCTACCTCTGTTGGAAAACAGAAGTTGTAGTCAAAATCGGTGATTGGTAGAAGGAGTATGAGTGAGACTGAACACATTCAACAAACCACTGAGTTTTTTGCTGTTATTTTTAACTACTCAGATAGCTTTTAGTTTTACTGGTGTTAAAGCACAAACCCCTGTTGCATCGGCAAGTCGACCCAAGTCAATTTGCCCTACCGAACTAAAATCAGCGGTGGATGTGTTAATCAATCGTCCTCAATTCAGTCGGATGCGTTGGGGTGTTCTTGCCAAGTCGCTGTCATCTGCCCAAACTCTTTACAGTCGAGATGCTGAAAAATATTTTACTCCTGCTTCCAATGCCAAGTTACTCACAACAGCAGCAGCATTACAGCAATTAGGTGCAAATTTTCGCATTCGCACTTCTGTTTATCAAGACAGTGATGGTGTTTTGCGTGTTGTGGGTAGGGGAGATCCCAGCCTCAAAAATGCCCACTTAACAGAATTAGCCAAACAGTTACGCAAGCTTGGTATTAGTCAAGTCCAGCAACTGATTGCCGATGATAGTTATTTTCAAGGAGAAAGTATTAATCCCAGTTGGCAATGGGAAGATGTACAGGCTTATTATGGCGCACCAGTCAACAGCTTAATTTTAAATGAAAATGCTGCTGTGTTGTCGTTGTTGCCTCAAACTATAGGACAACCATTACGGCTTAGGTGGACTGAACCTACAGAAGCATATCGGTGGCAAATTGAAAATAACTCTGTAACTACTCAAACAGATACACCAGGATCAGTTGAAGTTAGTCGTGATTTAAAAGGGCCGATACTACGGATTCAAGGTCAACTGGCTGTGAATTCTCAGCCTGACATAACTGCGATCGCTGTTTTTGATCCTATTGAAAACTTTTTGCGACACTTCCGTCAAAGTTTGGCAAGAGAAGGAATTTCTGTAACAAAGATGTTTAGCGGCATTGGTGCTAAGAATGTACAAGAAATAGCAGCAGTTGAATCTCCACCATTGTCTCAGTTGTTGGTTGAAATAAATGTTAATAGTAATAATTTATATGCTGAGGCTTTACTAAAAACTTTAGCTATTAAACAACCACCAGAAAAAAATCAAACTACTGCTGATGCAGGGTTAAAAGTTTTGAAAACTACTTTAACCCAAATGGGAATCGCTCCTACAAGTTATGTTTTAGTAGATGGTTCAGGATTATCTCGCAAAAATTTAATTAGTCCAGAAGCTTTAGTGCAAGTTTTACAGGTGATGGCAAAATCACCACAAGCAGAAATTTTTCGTGCTTCCCTACCTGTCGCAGGTGTTAACGGTACGTTGAAAAATCGCTTTTTGAACACAACTGCTGTAGGAATTGTACAAGCTAAAACAGGATCGATGAATGGTGTAATTTCTCTTTCTGGATATATTAATTCGCCTCAATATGATCCATTAATTTTTAGTATTATGGTTAATCAATCTGAACAGCCTGCAAGTGTTGTGCGGCAAGCAATGGATGAAATTGTAGTATTGTTAACGCAATTACACCGTTGTTAAAATTGCGTTTAGAATAGGTTGATATTATTAATACATCTAAAGAAAATGTATTATTGTTAACGCAATTACACCGTTGTTAAAATTGCGTTTAGAATAGGTTGATATT
>NZ_JAECZB010000062.1:0-3766 GCF_016056295.1 Atlanticothrix silvestris CENA357 | reverse complement strand
ATTAATACATCTAAAGAAAATGCGTGTAAGCCCCAGGAAGATGATCTGATAATTTTCAGACAGCGCGGTAAAGTCACACATAAGTAAGTCGATGAGAATAAATCAAACTATGTTAATTAATATAAAGTTAGCTAAATTTATCTCGTAGTAAGGGCTTTAGCCCTTTTCTTAGGACTAAAGTCCTTACCCTACGGGTGACGCTCGATGACTCTCTAACGCCACGAAGATCGTTAGTCGCTCGTGGGGAGCCACTGCGGTGGACGGGTTCCCAAGGCACTCCGTTGGGCGGCTATGCCGACTTGAAGGAAGTGCCGCCGGCATAAAGCAAGTGGCGTGGAAACCCCCTTAGCGCTAGCCTCTCCCTTTGGGAGAAGACCGCGCTAACTCACTACAAACATTGAATTTTTTACGCCGTTCTACTTATTGTCAAACTGTTAAATAATGTTCTTTACGATTGTGGCTCTAATTCTGAATTTAGCATTTGTCGTCTAGTTAAAGTAATTTGGATAACAAATAATTGGGACAAACTTCCAAATTACGAAAAGATATTTAATAGCCAATGGCTTGAAATCTTTGTGAGAAAATCATTATATACATCTTATCTGTCAAAAGCATAGTAAATAGTACGCCTTTAGTTAGAGTGAAAAAATACTGAGTAATAGATATTTTAAGTAAAGAGTAACACGAATTTCAACGCCTTATGGAGAATCGCTGCCTGAGGGAGACAAAGATAGCAATTTATCTGTGTTTATTTGTGTTTATGTGCGATTAGACGAAAAGGTAGCAACTTATTCTGCCTGAAAGTCAAGAATACGAAATCATTTTTAGGGGTACACATGTCTGAATTGATCCAAGCAATCCTGGATAGCGAAGAAAAAAGTGATTTGCGTTCCTTTATAAGTCAATTACGCCAACATGAACAAAATTACTTGTTGCGAAATGACATATTGAATGTATTTGGTGAATATTGCTCTAAGTCCCAGAAGCCCGAAACATTTTACACTTCTTCCCACTTAGGTAAACTAATTTACTACACTCAAGAAATTATTCAAGAGGACTCAAATCTTTGTTTCATCATTCGTCCCAAAATTGCTAGTCAAGAAGTGTATCGGCTGACAGCAGACTTGGATGTTGAACCAATGACAGTACAGGAACTGCTGGATCTGCGCGATCGCTTGGTGAACAAATTTCAACCCCAAGAAGGTGATCTGCTAGAACTAGATTTTGGCCCTTTCTATGACTATACCCCTACAATCCGCGACCCGAAAAATATTGGTAAAGGGGTACAGTATCTCAACCGCTACTTATCCAGCAAACTTTTTCAAGACGCTAAACAATGGCTGGAAAGCTTATTAAATTTCTTGCGTCTACACCATTACAACGGTGTTCAACTGCTGATCAACGATCGCATTCAAACACAGCAGCAACTTTCTTTGCAAGTTAAAAAAGCCATAGCTTTTGTTAGCGATCGCCCCAGCGATGAACCTTACGAACAATTCCGCTTTCAACTACAAATGATGGGTTTTGAACCGGGTTGGGGTAACACAGCTGGGCGTGTAGAGGAAACTCTCAATATTTTAGATGAATTAATCGATTCACCTGCTCCTCAGACGCTAGAAGCCTTCATTTCTCGCGTCCCCATGATTTTTAGAATCGTCTTGGTCTCCGCCCACGGTTGGTTTGGCCAAGAAGGAGTATTGGGTCGTCCTGATACTGGTGGTCAGGTAGTTTATGTCCTCGACCAAGCCAAAAATCTAGAAAAGCAACTACAAGAAGATGTCGTCTTAGCTGGGTTAGAAGGACTGAATGTCCAGCCCAAGGTGATTATTCTCACCCGCCTGATTCCTAACAGCGATGGAACTCTTTGTAATCAAAGACTAGAAAAAGTCCACGGCACAGAAAATGCTTGGATCTTGCGAGTACCTCTGCGAGATTTCAATCCCAACATGACTCAAAACTGGATTTCCCGGTTTGAGTTTTGGCCTTACCTAGAATCTTTTGCTATTGATTCTGAAAAAGAACTGCTAGCAGAGTTTCATGGTACACCTGATTTAATTGTGGGTAACTATTCAGATGGGAATTTAGTAGCGTTTTTACTAGCAAGGCGGATGAAAGTTACCCAGTGTAATATCGCCCACGCTTTAGAAAAATCCAAATATCTGTTCAGTAACCTTTACTGGCAAGACTTAGAAGAAAAATATCATTTTTCACTGCAATTCACTGCTGATTTAATTGCCATGAATGCTGCCAATTTTGTCATTAGCAGCACTTATCAAGAAATTGTCGGCACAAACGACAGCGTGGGACAGTACGAGTCATACAAGTGCTTTACCATGCCGGAGTTATACCATGTCGTGAATGGAATTGAATTGTTTAGCCCCAAATTTAATGTCGTACCACCTGGGGTAAATGAAAACGCCTATTTTCCTTACACGCGCACTGAAGACCGAGTACAAGAAGATCGCGATCGCCTTGCGGAAATTCTCTTTACTCTTGAAGATCCCTCACAAATCTTTGGCAAACTCGATGATCCTACTAAGCGCCCGATCTTTTCAATGGCGCGTCTTGACCGAATTAAAAACCTCACAGGTTTAGCAGAATGCTTCGGTCAGAGTAAAGATTTGCAGGAGCATTGCAACTTAATTTTAGTAGCTGGTAAGTTGCGTGTGGAAGAATCAGGCGACAATGAAGAACGTGACGAAATTATTAGACTCTACCACATCATTGATGAGTATAATCTCCACGGCAAGATTCGTTGGCTGGGTGTGCGCCTATCAAAAAGTGATTCTGGAGAAATTTATCGAGTTATTGCTGATCACAAAGGTGTGTTTGTCCAACCAGCTTTATTTGAAGCTTTTGGTTTAACGATTCTAGAAGCCATGATTTCGGGATTACCAACTTTTGCCACACAATTTGGTGGGCCACTAGAAATTATTCAGAATAAAATGAATGGTTTCTACATTAACCCGACCAATCTAGAGGAAACAGCTACAAAAATTCTGGAATTTGTCACTAAATGTGAGCATAATCCTCAATATTGGGATGAAATTTCCCGTAAAGCCATTGACCGAGTTTATAGCACGTACACTTGGAAAATTCATACCAGCAAGCTGCTATCTTTAGCGCGAATTTATGGCTTTTGGAACTTTACTTCAAAAGAAAATCGAGAGGATTTGTTGCGTTATATTGAGGCTTTGTTCTATTTAATTTACAAACCCGCAGCTAAACAACTCCTACAGCAACATCAGCATCGATAGGTATCTTTTGTCATTTGTCATTTGTCATTTACTAAAGACAAATGACAAACGATAAATAACTAATACCATTTCACGAAAAATCTGATACAGATGTAAACCCTGAAAACTTTGCTTCATCTAAGTTCTTTAACTGAAGGGGTGACAAAGAGGCTGAAGCTCAGGAAATACAAGAGTGTGACTGTTTTGGGGTAAAAAAAGATAGGTCAGGTATTCTCAACAAGACCTATCAAATGATAATGTTACCTAAATTCTACCAAAACTGCTTTCAAAATGTACTGACACCCGCACAGTACAAGATGTTGGAAATCTTGATTATGCTGTTACAATTTCATAAAACTGTGACAATTGAGAAGCTGGCGACAGTATTTCCCCAACCGATAAAATTTGAGAGTCGGCGACGAAGCATCCAAAGATTTTTATTACTGCCAGAGTTATCAATTCAATACATCTGGTTTCCATTACTCAAAAGATGGGTTAAAAACAGCAGACAATCTCAGGAGAAACAATTG
>NZ_JAECZB010000061.1 GCF_016056295.1 Atlanticothrix silvestris CENA357 | reverse complement strand
GCTATTTGGTAATTGACCGCGCCTCCGAATTGATTACTCGACCACTCAAAGATTTTGGCGACTTAGGGCAAATTCCTAGCCTGGAAACACAGCAAAGAACTTTGCCTGTGTTTGATAATCACCGGGTGGCAAAGCGCTTTTCTACCAAGCGCGATCGCGTCATTAAAGTCCCTGATAGTAAACTGTTACATAAGGCTAGTACTCATCTGCAAGCCAAAGGTATCACACGACTTTTAATTGATGGTCAAGTTTACTCTCTGTCTCTGGTCTAAGACTCGGCATGGGGCATAAGGAAGAAGGGTAAAGGGAAAGGGGTAAGGGGGAAAGGGTTTATTTCTTCATCCTTTACCCTTTAACCCCTTCAGGGTTCGCCAGTCGCTCATGGGGGAAACCCCCAAGACCGCGCTGGCTCACCTTTTCCCAAGATTGTTCATCCTCTGCTCCCTAATCCCTAATACAGTTTGGCGGAAATAAACCATCCACTTTAAATGTCTGAAACCTCTGCAAAAAGGTAATTACGAATTACGAATTACGAATTATAAACAGCTGCTGCAAAACGCATTGCCAAGTTAATAATGTCTTGTTTGCGGGCGATTTGATTGATCCATTCTTGGGGAATACTTTCAACGCCGTAGTAAATTCCGGCTAACCCACCAGTAACCGCAGCCGTAGTATCTGCATCACCACCTAAGTTGACAGCCTTCAATACAGCCTCCGAGTAGGATGAGCTATTTAATAAGCACCATAAAGATGCCTCTAAAGTATCAATCACATAGCCGCCAGAATTAATCTCTTCAATTGGCACTTGGGCAATTTCACCACCCAAGACTCTGCCAAAATGAGGCTTCTCTAGGATATGTTCACGAGCAGAATAAATTTTTTGGATATTTTCTAAGCCTTGTAAATAAGCTGTTTGGAGATTAGCCCCTTTTAATAGCTCTACTGCAATAGTAATGTAAATGCCGCAGGCCATTTGCGATCGCAGATGGGCATGAGTAATTGCTGAAACATCATGCACTCGCAAAATTAATTCACTAAAGGTTAAGGTTTGATGACAGTAAGCCATCGGCAAAATTCTCATTAAAGAACCATTGCCATTACTATTTTCTACCTTACCGCCGGCTTGGTGGGGTAAAACTCCCTGTTTAAGGCGCATAATTGCCGCATGGGTAGTTTGACCAATATCAAACAAGTCGCCACGGGGAGTCCAGTAAGCCGCCTTGTACCAACGCCAGAAGGAATTAGCTATCGCATCTAAGGAATAACCTCTACAAAGGCTTTCTGCCAAGCAAAACGTCAAAGAACTATCATCAGACCAAGTTCCCGGTGGTTGATTCCATGTGCCATAACCCTGCATCTCTGTCACCGGAGATTTAACTCGTTCAGCGCGGCTAGTAAACTCTACTGGCACACCCAACGCATCACCGACACATAAACCCATCAAACCAGATAATGTTTTTGCAGCGGTTAGCATTATTCAATCTCCATGAAAATTGCTAAAATTTAACTTTATATATTTCTTCTATACCTTGTTGCCATAACCGTTACAGCCGAATATTTGATCTTATTTGAAAAGCTAGGTAAGTACTAGTAAATCGGGTATTTTATCTGTCTAATAGTATTTAAAATTAATTAGAGCTTTATGCCAGTTTAAAAAGTGCCTAACTAGATTAGCCTATCCTGGGCTTTGGTATTAACTTGGCGATCGCGCTGAAGGTTTTGAGTCTACAGCGTTTTTCGGTTGGATGTATTACACCTATTAAGAAGAAAGGGGCTAGAGACTAGGGACTAAAGGCGAGAGTAATGTACCTTATCCAAATGAAATTTGCTGTAACTTGACTAATTCTCAGCATGGTAACTAGTTTTTAGCATTTTTCCCCAGATTGGATCATAAGGATGCACAAGTTGTGTTGGATGTGCGTCATCTTTAAATATGGGCCGTTCTTCATTTGCCCACTGGAAAAGACCACCACTCAAGTTGTAAATCTGGGAAAATCCTTGCCTTTGAAGTTGTTGGGCAACTTTGGCGCTACGATAACCAACCGAACAATATACGATAATTGGTGTGTCTTTTGACTCTGTCGAGAGTGCTGTTAGACCGGGTGCAACAGGATCAATACGTAGCGCTGTTTTGATGTGACTAATTTCATACTCTGGTTGGCTTCGTGCATCAAGCACAAATGGCTGTGGCTTTACAGGATTGAGGAGCCAGTCAGCAAATTCTTCTGTTGTGATCTGACTAACAGTTGGAAAATTCACCCTGATAAAGAGTTTTAGTAAACTTAAAGCTAGCGATCGCAATGGATTTTCATGCTCCAGTACTTTTATTTTGTCCTACTGCCAAACCCATGAATTTTAAATCTCACCAAAGTACCTTGGACATTTTGAGAGCGTGAATGTCAGGAATAGTAATGATTTTATCTCCTGCTTCCAGTAAAGCTGCCATATTCCACGGCATGGTAATCACAATTTAGCAAGAATTAATTACTTAACTGATTTGAGGAACATAAAAACTTCAACTTTGACCTTTTCATGAGACTTCATCCTAAAAATCTGTGAAAGCGATCGCCCTTGTCGGTTCCTAACAATGATAATTTTAAGCAGTGGGAACCCTTTAAATCGAAGTTTATGAACGCAGCTGACGATAAAACGATTGTTCGTGAGTATTTCAATTCCACAGGGTTTGACCGCTGGAGGCGAATTTATGGTGATGGTGAAGTTAATAAAGTCCAGTTAGATATCCGCACTGGACACCAGCAAACTGTAGATACAGTTATCGGTTGGCTGAAGGCTGATCAAAATTTATCAGAGCTTTCAATCTGCGATGCTGGATGTGGTGTAGGTAGCCTTAGCATTCCTTTAGCAGCAGATGGTGCCAAAATCTATGCTAGTGATATTTCCGAAAAAATGATAGAAGAAGGCAAAGAAAGAGCCTTACAAACCTTGGGAAATGCCGAAAATCCTACTTTTGCTGTGCAGGATTTAGAATCATTAAGCGGTAATTACCACACCGTAATTTGTTTAGATGTTCTGATTCACTACCCTCAAGAAAAAGCCGATGAGATGATTTCTCATCTATGTTCTTTGGCACAGTCACGGATAATTATCAGTTTTGCACCGAAGACTTGTGCCCTGAGTATACTCAAGAAAATTGGTAGTTTCTTTCCGGGGCCAAGTAAGACAACTCGTGCTTATTTGCACCGTGAGGCTGATGTAATGAAAATTCTAGAAAGTAATGGCTTTTCAGTACAACGGCAGTCAATGACTCGGACTCGCTTTTATTTCTCCCGCATACTGGAAGCAACACGTAATTAACAAACTGTTGATGAGAGGAGTTTGCAGATTTTCCTCTCTCTTCATATTAAAGTTTCATGAATTTTTTTAGTATTGCGAGATGTTCCCAATTATTGAAAGCTTTGTGAAAGTGAGGTTAGAATCGCAAGCAAAGTGTAAATCCGAAGTGAAACTATGAAGACTGCTGAAAAATTGGCTGCGGGTTGGTTATTAACGCTTGGATTCATGTTTTTAACACTATCAGTATCAGCGGTACTTGAAAAAAATACTATGTTAAAGACAATCTCAACAAATGATGATGAGGAATTAGTTAAAGAATATTTGAACAGAGATGCCCTGTATTTACTTGATACTACTGCCAGACAAGGTATTATTTTTGGCGTTCCCACTATGTTACTTGGGGGATGGTTAAGCTTAGCATTATATCGTCAAGGCAAGTATGAAGAAAAGGCAATTCAGAAACAAATAAGCGATCGCCTGCAATCAACTTTTTATCAGATGCTAAAAGAAAATCATGGACACGTAACTGTTTTAGGTTTTGCGATGCATTCACAACTACCAGCAGCCGTGGCCAGAGAATATTTAGACGAAAAAGCTAAAGAATTCAACGCTAATTTTAAAGTGACTGAAGAAGGGGCCTTATCATATCATTTTGACATCTAAATATAAATCCTAATTCAGGATTTATAATTGTGCTTCGTTGAATTTTCAATCAAATTACGGCTAGGTCTCATGACACAGTTTTTTTTGAGCATAGCTGCTTTTTTTGGCGGTTTGTCAGTTGCCGCAGGTGCTTTCGCTTCCCATGCCTTGCGGGAAAAAATTAGTGAGCGATCGCTAGAAATTTTTGAAACTGGCGCTCGCTATCAAATGTATCATGCTCTAGCACTTTTGTTTGTGGCACTACTAATTAGTCGCACCCCATCACCTCAACCTACTCTCATAGCTAGCGGGTGGCTTTTTATCATTGGTATTGCTATTTTCTCAGGTAGCTTGTACGCCCTAAGCTTAACTGGTGTTAAATCATTGGGTGCAATTACACCACTAGGCGGAGTGGCTTTTCTTGCTGGTTGGGGTGCTTTAGCTCTGGCTGCTTGGAGTTTCAAGCTTTAAAAATTAGGAGTTAGAAATCAAAAGTTAAAAACTTTAAACTCCTAACTCCCAACCTTAACAGCAAGCTATGAATATCTGTCATGATCACAGGTACTTCAGGTAATAGACCTGCTCAATACATCTACTGTAATTTGAAATTATCAGCAGTTAAAGTGTTGGCTTTAAAGCTTTTTAGCATTACTACATCACCAAATATATTGTCATTATTCGTGTCAATGCTAACAACTGTATTGTTGCCAATTTGTCCTAGTCGTATACAATCTTGGAAACGATTAGAGTTTTTATTCTTAGCCATATTGAAGATTTGGCTGAGGTCAATGATATCTCTTTTTCGCTCAAAACCCATAATAATGTCACCTCTTTGTGAATAGTATTGGAAGACATATTGGTCATAACCTTCTCCGCCAATTAGAACATCGCTACCACCTCCACCAATCAGGACATCGTTACCATAGCCACCCATCAGGATATCGTTACCATTACTACCAACTAATGTGTCCTTGCCTTTAGTGCCATAAATAATGTTGTTAATCAAATTACTATTGGACGCACTTGTGACTCCACTGAGTGGATTAGATCTACTGACATTTGCCTCGAAAGCACCAATATCTGGTTTACTATCTCGCTGTACCATGCCAGCATCAAAGGTCGGTACAGAACTATTTTTGACACCAGCATTAATAGCAGGACTGTCTGATTTAAGGGGATGCACTAAAACCCCTCCAATGTTTTTTAGCGAATCAAGCATCGGGTCAACAATTTGACTACCTGCTACAACTCGGCGACCTCCCCAAACTGGACTTGGGTATTCAATATTGCCACCACCGTCTCTAAGTACAAAATCCACTTGCATTTGTACTGGAGTACTTGAGGTGTTGTTAGCAACAATCGAGTTGGTGAGTGTTACAGGGACAGTTGCATTTCGTACCCAAATTGCTCCCGCAGCTCGCCCAGCTGAGTTATCAACGATAGTGGAATTGACGATGTTAACGGGGGCGGTATCACTAGTGTTAATAAATATTGCTCCACCTGCATCTTTGCTGACACTATTCCCAGAAAAGGTGCTGTTGATGATGTCAACTGGTGATTTACCATCGAGCCATATACCCCCACCTTGCTTGATGGCAGTATTATCAGCAAAGGTGACGTTGCGAATTGTTAGGTCACTGTTCCCTCGCAACCCACCCCCGCGGGAAATTCCTTGAGCATTAATATCAGCTGAGTTGCCAATTACGGTGCTGTCTTCGAGGATAATTTTGTCTGGGCCATAACCATAGAGAAAAAGTGCGCCTCCTTCTCCTTTGGTCTTATTTTCTTCAAAGTGACTACCACGGATAGCAATTGTACCTCCTACTTTGGAACTAGTCCCTACCGGATTAGCACCATCGGTGAAGATAGCGCCGCCACCCATGTCACCTTCTGAACTATTTTTGAGAAAGACTGAGTTTTCTACAGTCAGTGTACCCAGTAGGCTATAAATCGCACCGCCATTTACTCCCTTGTTGTTAGTAAATTTGCTGTCTTTGACAACAAGATTACCAGCACCAGCGGTGGCGATCGCCCCACTACTGAAGCCAGAGTTTGTTAAGCTACCATCGTTACCATCAAATTCACTATTAACTACAGTTGCTCTACCACCAAAGCCAAGGTAGATGGCTCCACCTTTGCCAGCACTATTATTGTTAAATTGAGAGTTGGTGATTTTTATACTGCCGTAGTCTAAGACTTGAATTGCACCACCATTTCCAGATGTGTAACCGTCAGCAATAGTCAAATTATTAAATGTCACATTGACTTGTCGCTCTACGAGAAATACCCCTGTGGTATTGTTACCGCTAATTTTTAAATTTGCTGCCCCTATGCCATCAATATTTATATCCTGGTTAATTACAAGCTTCTCACTGGTGAGTTTGATGGTTTTGTTGGCAAGACTGGAAGCAAACTTAATAGTATCTCCTGCTTGAGCTGAAGAGATTGCCTCTCGCAAAGAACCTGCTCCGCTGTCTGCGGAAGTAGTAACGCTAATGATAGCCATGCTTTGAATTCCCTTTTATATCAACTTTTTAGATAGAGATTTGAACAAAATTACTAGTTTTGTGATTCAGAAGTGCCCTATTCATCGTTCTGGGCGATAAAATTCATCACACCCTGGATAGTCTTTTTTAT
>NZ_JAECZB010000060.1 GCF_016056295.1 Atlanticothrix silvestris CENA357 | reverse complement strand
CCCATTCCCCATGCCCCATGCCCCCTTCTTAATACCCTGTAGCGGCTAACTCCAATGGATGAAAATAAGGAATTCGCTCAACCCAAGTTTCCCAGTTGCCATTGGGGTATAGTTTCAAAAAACGAAATCCTGGAGGTTGTTGGTTGATGGCAAAAGTTGGGCTTTTTGACTGGAACTGAATGCAAGTTGAAGGAGTACCTAGATATTCAACATTGTGGCGCTGGCGTTGAAATTCTTGGTGGATATGACCAAATAAGACTAACTTAACTTGGGGATAGCGATCAATAACGGCAAAAAATTCTTGAGGATTTCTGAGAGAGATGGTATCTAACCATGCAGAATTTACTGGCAAAGGTGGATGATGTAGCGCTACCACAGTCGGGTTATTGCCTAGTATTTTCAACTCAGAGTCCAGCCAATCTAAGGTTTGAGGTGCAAGCTCCCCATGCACGCACCCAGGTATGGAAGAGTTAAGCAAGATAAAATTCCAACTGCCGCGCTTAAAGGATTTACGGCGGGAAAGCATCCCCATATTTAAGATTTCATCCATGGCAGTAGCACAGTCATGGTTTCCTGGCAACCAGTAAGTAGGTATTTGCAATGGATTTAGCAGGGTTTGAAGATTTTCGTATGATTCAGGTGTACCATCACCAGATAAATCTCCTGTTAATAGTAGTAAATCAAGTTCAGATCGTAGTTTCTTTAATCGTTTTATAACTGCTTGGAAAGACTCTGTAGTAGGCATTCCTAGGAGTCGCTGATTTTCCGACGCAAACAGATGTATATCTGTTAACTGAGCAATTGATATGGGAGACACTTGATTCATCTTTACTGATAGCAACTTGTGCGTCTTAATATCGGATTCTCCTTTCAGGAAAATAACTGATTTTATCTAAAGTAGTAAAACTAGCAACCTAGTTAACTCCCTTTTACGAAATGAATCAGGTAATTTACCTCCCAGCTTCAGCTCTGAGTAAACCAATGTCTTGTGATTTTACGTAATAATCCCTAACTACAAAAAACAAAATTTACATGAGTCTACAAAATCCTGTAATCATTATTTTTTCATCTATCCTAAGATAGAAATTAGGATTCATTTTGTATTTTATGACACTCATCGCTAAAAGTAGTCATACCCACAGATTGATGTAATCTCTGTACCAGTCATCCAAATCTACTAATTTGCTGAAAAAATCCTCTGCGATCGCTCTGATAATTCAGATACGCTTAGAGAATATTTCCATATCTAATACTACTTTTAAGACAGGCGATCGTATCTCACAGTACACTCTGGGAGCTTGTGACTAAAATATTGAGAGACATTAATTTCAACCAGTACTAAAAAAACCAGAGCAAGGTAGCTTATGGTTTATGGTAAGTACGTAATTGTTCTACTATATATTCTTCCAGTTCTTGTTTTTCTCGGCTACTTGCCTTTCTTTGATAAGTTCTTCCTGTTTCTTGAATAAATCTACGTTTTTCACTCTGAGAAGATCTTTGCTTCATTCCGGGTTCCTTAAGATTTTTATTTAATTCTTCCCATGTCTTCTCACCAATAGTTTCGCCTACTTTAAAGAGCGCTTGGGGTAGTAATATTTTTGCCTCTCTCTGGTAATCTTCTTCTGTTTCTAGAGATGCTAGATCTACACTGCTAAAGTCGATATCAATCTGAAATTTACTCATGAAATTGTAGTTAGTCTATGATTCCTAAATTGAACATCTACCCAAAAGTTAACCGCCAATGCTTAGAGGCATTAGAAACGATAATTTTTTAAGTTTATTGTTTCTTGCCATTTTTCAAAATTTAGTGACTGTTACACTAATACCAGAATCGAGTCGTGGCACCTTGAAATATTCAATTGGCTCAGCAGTACGTTGAGGATTTGGGTTATTAGTTTGTTGTTGACATTGCTTCAAGATGGCCGCCGGATTGTTAATGAAATCTAGAGGATTCATCTTTGGGCATTCTCCTGCACGGGCTGAACCAATTTCTTCAGCAACTTGTTTGAGATTATCAATTCGATCAAAGGCATTATTTGTGCCCCCATTAATAGTAACTGGTTCAGTGACTAGAACAGCAGCCTGATGACGCTCAGTAATTATATGAGGTAAATTCTCCTCGTTGGCATAAGCAGGATGAGCGAAAGCGATCGCACTAATTACCGTCAATAAACTTAGAAGTGGGTATTTCATCATTCAACTCCCCAGAGAATGCTTGCGAGTGCAATTCTATGTTATCTGGAGTTATCAAGAAAGCACACAATTATTGACAAAAAATAGACCTAATAGCTTAGAGCAGTTCTAATGTACCACGAGTTTAAATTCTATATAACTTAGGGCAAATTACCGTAACAATCCCTAAAAATATTTCTTCTTTAACTTTCCATATATCCTTTGAGTAAGTAATTTTACTATACGTCTTCTCGATAAACCCTTAATATTGGCTGGATAATGCACTTTATGATCAAAAAATTCATTTATTTGTTCTAAAATTATTTGCAAACGCTTAATAATATTTTCAGTCCGATGCTCTAGAAAAAATTGTTCAGATAAAGTAAATGATACAGGAGAGTTAAGTAATTTCATGATTCGCTGGATATCGTACTCTTTGGAATATCCAGCAATTTTATAGCAATTAAATCCCGGATCTAAATAATCTGAGAGTCCACCATTCACACTAGAGAATACTCGACACCCACAGGCTAAAGCCTCCATTGGTTGCAGTCCAAAACCTTCACTCACACGCTGTTGTGCCCAATATTCAGCGGAGTCATAGAGGTAAATTTTAGCTCGATTAAATAGTCGAGGTAAGTCTTCTATATAAGAGTCAACCACACACACTTGACATTGCTGCTGCAATGCTGGAATCAATTCTTTAATTAGATACTCAGAAGATTTCCGCACTTGAACTAAAACATCAATATCACGTTGCAAATGTAAATTTTGAAATTCGTTACTAATTTGATTAGGTAAATAATAAATCAAAGAGTTAGGAGATTGTTGTCCCCAATATCCCATCGTATTACGGCTCACAGCGATGATAGGAATACTGCCAGGAAGTCGGAAGTTGTAACCTGCACTATGGGCATGATAAACCACATTGTAAGGTTTTAGCTTTATAACAAGTTTCGCAATATCAAATCCCCAGCTAATTACAAAAATCACATCATCTAATTTTGACTCCTTTAGCAAATCATCTAGGAAAAGTTTGCCTTTTTCTCGTTGACGATAAGTCACAACTTCAGCACTACATATCTGTTGAACGAGATGCACTGTTTTTAATTCTGCCCAAAGACCACCACAAGCAAATTTACCATCAGTTCCTGGCAGCAAAAAATAAAGCTTTCTCATGATGTAAACCTCGTAAAATGTACTAACATGTAGGTTAGCTTAATTTATGCGTGATGGCGTATCCGTTTGCCGTAGGCGATCGCTGTTAGTTTTACAAAACACCTAAAATTAAGTTGTATGTATTTGTAACAGTTTAAAATAATACTACCTTCGTCAAAAGATTAATATTACTTAAATAATTTCAACTTTTTTATCCTGTTTACCGTTCCCATTCCTTACCCCTTGGGAATACTGACACATTCAAAGTTGCTGAAGCTATGGAATTAATTTGAAGAGATGATTTAAAAAATTTGTACATCAATCTTGCCAGTTCACCTTGACAAAATGTGACTCACGTCCCCAACTATCAGATGTACGAGTAATATTCTCAATTTTCAGATTAAAGGGAATGGCAGTAGTTACATAACGCTGTGCCATAGAACCTAAATCTGCTGAAATTTCGGCTGCTGTTGTAGCTGCTAACCCCAAACCTATCAATTGCTCGATCGGTCGAAACGGTAGCAAAAGATGTACACCCACGGCTAGTCCTGCTGTCAATAACATCGCCACCGATAAATTTGTACCACAACGAGGATGTACAGCCAAATTCCATTCGCCACTAGTGAGGCGATGTAGACCAAGGCTCACGGCACGCCGCAAATCGCTAATATTCACTTCACCATACAGGTAAAATCCCTGCTCTGTAGACAAACCACTCAATAATTCGTCATCAACTTTAATCTTGGGGGGCCTGACTGTAGGGGGATGGGCAATTTTTGATTCGCTGAGAACCCAAACAGTAGCATGTTCTAGGGCGTGAACTTGCCGCACCATGATCATTTCTTTCAACCCTGGAATAAATGACAGTTGCTTGAGTAACTCCGCATCTGACGTGGGTTGCGGACAGTCTGCAATCAGATTGTCTTGACTAGTAATTTGCCAAGACAAAGGTATCGTCAAATCTAAACTAAAAAAGTCAAAGGAAGACGAGCCACCTTTAACAGAAGCAGAAGTATTCATAGGAACACTACTTTCCAAGTCGATGGAGCAACATAGATTTCTTACAAATGTAGCGCTTGAGGCAAAGAATTATTGCTAATTTTTGTTGATGATTGGATATGGGGCATGGGAAAGAAGGGGTAAGGGGGAAAGGGGAAGGGCC
>NZ_JAECZB010000006.1:98849-127986 GCF_016056295.1 Atlanticothrix silvestris CENA357 | reverse complement strand
AGCCTCCCCAGCCCCCCCAGCTTTGCCACTTCACAAAATCGCGTTGCTCCCCATCAGGATTAAGGTACGATAAGCGCACAATGACGCTAAGAGGAAAACAACTAACTCTTAGTTGCATTGGCAAGCGAGTTACTTTAATTATTGATGTACCTGAATACTTTCAGGGAAAGTTCAAACTTCGGCGGGGTGCTGTTCTTGTTGCCTTTCTATAAAGGCCTGAACACGAGTGCGATAATTTCTGGAAGTTTCATCTACCCAATCGCGATCATTACTATTTGCATACAAATGTACTAAAGGTTCACTGGCATCTGGTAAAACTAACAGCCAGCTGTCATCATAAGGCTGACAAATTTTCACCCCATCGATGAGTTCTAAATTTTGGGCTGGATGAGTTTCGACTAAGTAACGCATCAGCGCTCCCTTGGCTGTCCAAGGACAGCGGACTGTATGAGTTTTGTAAACTACACGAGGCAATTCTGAGCGCACAGTCGCAAGCGATCGCTCTTGGATGGTGAGCATCTCAATCAGCTTGGCAATGCAGAACATGGAATCAAATCCCGGATGTAGATGTGGGAAAATAAAACCAGTTTCTCCACTACCTCCGATGACTACGTTAGAGTTTTTCTGACAAGCTTCCATCAAGGCTGTAGGGTTAGCCTTGGTACGAATTACCCTACCATCGTGGCGGCGAGCCACTTGTTCGACAGCGCTGGAAGCATGAACTGGTACTACCACCGTTCCTCTGGGATTAGAGGTTAACATCATGTCCACCATCAAGGCTGTTAAAGTTTCCCCACGAATCGGGAAGCCTGATTCATCAACTAAAATCAGCTGTTCCCCATTAGCCGATACTTGGACACCAAAGTTAGCTTTCAAAGCTTCCACTACATGACCTAACTGAGTCAGTAGTCCTTCGCGATCAGTAACCGACATAGCTGTTTTATTGACACTGGCATTTAATACCACTGCATCAGCGCCAAATTTATCTAACATTAAAGGCAAAACTGCCCCAGATACAGCATAAACATAGTCAATTACCACTTTTGCCCGACTATGGCGCAGGGTATGAACATGTAATAACTTCTCAAAAGCAGTGCAGTAACGTTCAATGACTTGACTGGGGTAAGACACATCGCCAATTTCATGAATTTGCGATCGCCGCATGTCTTCTTTAAAGTAAGCCCCTTCAATTTTCTTTTCTAGAGCTTTGGTAATATTAATCCCCTTAGTATCCATAAATTCAATCAGGATGTAGTCAGGGCGATCTGGATGTACCCGCACATGAATACCACCAGCTACCGACATTGTGGGGAGAATTGTCCGCGCAATGGGGATAGCCGTAGCATCAAGGTTTTGAATATCAATTCCTACTGACATCAAACCAGCAATTAGCGATCGCGTTACCATGCGCGAAACATTGCGTTGGTCACGAGAAACTGTCACCTTAGAACCAGGTTTTAAGGTAGAACCATAAGCGGCTCCTAACTTCACAGCAAATTCTGGGGTGATGTCAATATTAGCTAATCCTTGTACACCACGTTGCCCAAACAAATTTCGTTGGGCGGTGTTACCCCAAATCAAGTTAATGTTTAAAATTGCACCGGATTCAATCTTTTTACTTGGCCAAACACGTACACCTGGGCTAATTTGGGCTTCTTCTCCCACAGTAGAAAGGGAACCTACTACAGATGCTTCTAATACATGAGCGCGGCGGTCTACACGAGTCCCACGGGAAATTACACAAGCGCTCAGATGTGCTTCATCCCCAATAATGGCTCCATTCCACACAATCGGGCGTTTGAGATTAGCATCAGCGCCAATGGTGACATTATCTCCAATTACAGTTCCAGGCTCAATTTGGACTCTAGCCCCGATGCGGCAATTATCACCAATAACTGCTGGGGTTTCAATAATAGCTGTAGGATCAATGAAAGTATTTTGACCTATCCATAAATCCGTTGAAACTTCTTTATAGGCAAAGTCGAGTTTTACCTTACGCTCTAATGCATCATACTGAGCTTCACGATAAGCATCTAAGTGACCCACATCACACCAGTAACCTTGAGCAATGTAACCGTACATTGGCTCGCCTTTTTCTAGGAGTAAGGGAAATAGATCTTTGGAAAAGTCAGATTCAGTGTTATCTGGTAAATATTCCAAAACTTCTGGTTCCAGAATATAAGTGCCAGTGTTGACGGTATCAGAAAAAATTTCACTGGTAGAGGGTTTTTCTAAAAAGCGGCGAATGTTTGCTTCTTCATCGGTAATTACTACTCCAAATTCAATCGGGTTAGGAACTCTGGTTAAAATCAAAGTTGCTTTTGATTGTTTTTGTTTGTGAAAGGCGATCGCTGCACTCAAGTCAAAATCGGTGATACTATCACCGCTAATCACTAAAAAAGTTTCATCTAAAAGTTCGGCAATATTTTTTACACAGCCTGCCGTACCAAGAGGCTGGTCTTCTTCGACGGCGTAAGTCATTTGTACGCCAAAATCGCCACCATCTTGAAAGTAGTCTCTCAAGACATCAGGTAAATAATGTAATGTCGCAATGACTTCTGTAATTTGATGTCGCTTGAGAAGATTAATAATGTGTTCGGCAATTGGTCTATTTAGGATAGGCACCATCGGTTTGGGCAAATCGCAAGTTAACGGGCGAAGCCGCGTTCCTGAACCGCCTGCCATCAGCACTGCACGCATAAATCCTCCTTAACTGTTTGCAGCATTTGCTGCTTTAAGACCCGTGATAGTTATGTTGTGTTTTTCTTTCTTTAGTTTCCTACGGATATTCATATTTGAGGAACTTCCGCAAGATGCATCTGGCAATGAAGAAGGGAAAAGGGGAAGGGGAAAGGGAAACCCATATTTAAAAATAGGCGAAGTCTTCCGGACAAAGGATTCTGCCCGGAGAGCTTCGCGGGCTTCATACCATCTGGGGAAAAGTTTTAACTTTAATTCCTTTACCCTTTACCCCTCTTGGTAAATAAGCATTTTTACTTATCAGATTAGCTCATCTGCTTTGAGAAAATCAATCAAGGAAATTGTCTGTAAGTAAAGATATTCCTAGTAGTTGGCTTGACTTAACGGTAGTTATCCAAAACATTAGAGACAAGGAAGAAGAAAAAAGTAACATGGATAACAAGGCCAGTTTTTTACCTTTTACTTTGTCTTTCTGGCGCTTATGTTCTATTAGAAATTGGGAGCAAATACTTTTAAGATGTGCCGTTTACTTGCCTACCTCGGCTCGCCTGTTTCTTTAGAGCATCTTTTATATAAACCAGAACATTCTTTAATAGTACAAAGTTACCAACCCCGTGAAATGACTTCTGGAGTAGTAAATGCAGATGGCTTTGGTGTGGGTTGGTACCATAGTCAAAAAGCTACTGAACCTTTTACCTATAAAAATACACTGCCTATTTGGAATGACGTAAATTTACCTAATCTTAGCCGCTATATTGAATCAAAGTGTGTACTGGCTTATGTTCGCAGTGCTACACCAGGGCAAGCACTGGATTTTGCTAATTGTCAGCCGTTTAACTATCAACAGCAGCTATTTATTCACAATGGCTACATCCAAAATTTTCGGCAAACATTACATAGAAAAATTCGCAGTACTTTAACCCCTGATTTTTACGAAAAAATCAATGGTAATACTGATTCGGAACATATCTTTGCGCTGTTACTTTCTCAAGCACAAATCAATCGACATCGGCCTCCAGAATATGCTTTACGCATGACATTAATCACGCTGTTAGAAATGGCAAAACGCTATCAATTAGCAGTCTCAGCAAATATAGTTTTTAGCGATGGAAATCGGTTGATTGCTTCTCGCTTTGCTAGTACTTCACCTGCTCCATCGCTGTACTGGCTACGAGATGATCCGACTTTTCCTCAGTCTATAATTATTGCCTCTGAACCACTATTTGTTGGCAATTGGACTGCTTGTCCGGAAAATAGCATTATCAGTGTGGGAGAAGATTGTGATATCCAAATTGAGCAAATCTAGTGTTAAACAGGCTATTTTTCAAGCCTTAGGAGAATGTCGCCCTAAAACTATGGCGCTATTTGAGGGTATGGACGATGTTACATTTCGTAGTCAGCCTCATCCTGATTTTAGCCCTGTAGGCTGGCATTTAGGACATATTGCCTACACCGAGTCTTTATGGCTGCTAGAGCATAGTGCGGGTTTACCTTGTTTGTTTCCTCAATACCGTAAGCTGTTTGCGGCTGATGGTTTACCCAAATCAGAACGTGTCCAATTACCAAACCTTGAAGAAACTTATTATTACCTAAACACAGTTCGAAAAAAAGTCCTAGAATGCCTAGAAATTGCTGATATTGAGGAGCAAGAACGTCTTTGGCGGTTTTTAATTCAGCACGAAAGCCAACACTGCGAAATTATTAGTTTTGTATTGGAGTTAATTAATGCTCAAAAGTCAATAGTCAACACTCAAAAATGGAAATATCAGCATCACTCTATTATACCAACTCTATCCTTGGCGATCGCTCAACAAGAAACTGCTCATAATCTCGAAGAGATGATTCAAATTCCAGCGGGTGAATTTGAGCAAGGGAACGACTCAATTGATGCTCTAGATAATGAGCGTATTGTATGTAAGGTATATTTAGATACATATTATATTGACCGCTATCCTGTGACTTGTGGACAGTATCGGTCATTTATAGAGGCAGGAGGCTATCAAAATCCCTGCTGGTGGTCAGAACTTGGGTGGCAATGGCTACAAACTGAGCAAGTAACACAACCACTTTATTGGCCTAACAATTGCATTTGGGATGATCATCCAGTTTATGGCGTTAGTTGGTACGAAGCCGATGCATATTCGCGGTTTGTGGGCAAGCGATTACCCACAGAAGCCGAGTGGGAAAAAGCAGCCAGTTGGGATGCTAAAGCTAATCGTCGCCGTACCTATCCGTGGGGAGATGAAGCACCAACTGCCCAATCGCAAAATTGTAATTGCGATCGCCTCATTGGCAAAACAACACCAGTAAATGCCTACCCTGCTGGGCAAAGTGCATACAGCTTGTACGATACCCTAGGCAATGTCTGGGAATGGACGGCTTCCTGGTTTGGTAGTTACAAAAATTTTCAAAGTTACCCTTACATCGGTTACTCCCAGGTTTATTTCGATCAAAAGCACCGTGTTTTAAAAGGTGGTAGTTGGGCGACTCGTCCTTGGGCACTGCGTTCGAGTTTTCGCAACTGGTATCATCCCAGTGTGCGCCAAATTTTTGCCGGGTTTCGCTGTGCTAGTAGCAAAATCATCAGTGCTGATTAAAAAACAATCGGCACTATTTTAATAGGTAAACCCGTAAATATAGCTACGAAACTATAGTAATCTAGCTCAGGCTTGATTTTATCAGCCATGGCTATGTGTTTCACTGACTGGAGTAAAGGTTAGTCCTCAAAAGGAACCTATTACACCGAACATCTGGAGGTTGAATGTCAATATCTAAAGCTGCTATCAGCAAGATTTCCCAAGACAATATTGAAAAACGCTTGCAGATAGAGCGTTTGATAGAAGCAACCCGAATAGTTGCGTCTAGTGCTGGGAGTGATGTAGTCAAAGGGTTAACTCAAACACCCAAATCTCTACCACCGTGGTACTTTTATGATGACCGTGGATCTGAACTATTTGAGCAAATCTGTGAGTTACCAGAATATTACCTGACGCGCACAGAAACATCGATATTACAGCAGTGTGCTGGTGAAATTGCCAAGATAACTGGTGCTTGTGAATTGGTAGAACTTGGTAGCGGTAGTTCTACCAAAACCCGTATCCTACTAAATGCTTATCAGCAACTAGGCTACCCTCTGCGCTATCTGCCGATTGATGTTAGTGCAGGAATATTAGAAAGTAGTGCTAGGCAACTACTAGCAGATTATCCTTCACTACAAGTTCATGCACTAGCTGGAACCTATGAATTAGCTTTGGCACAACTTTTACCAAGGCAATTATCCAGTCGGATGCTTTGTTTTATTGGTAGCACTTTAGGTAATCTTCAGCCTCAACAATGTGATGTCTTCTTTTCCCAAATTACAGATGCTCTGCAAGTAGGAGAGTATTTTTTATTAGGGATAGACTTGCAAAAACCCAAACATATTGTGGAACCAGCTTATAACGATTGCCTTGGCGTGACAGCAGCTTTTAACCTTAATATGTTAGATCATTTAAATCGACGGTTTGAAGGGAATTTTGACACAACGCAGTTTGAACACTGGGCATTTTATCATGAAACAGAGCAGCAAATAGAGATGCATCTACGAAGCTTGCGATCGCAAACTGTCCAATTAAAGTCTCTCAACCTCACCGTTAATTTTGCCGCAGATGAGACTATCCTCACTGAAGTTTCCCGCAAATTTGACCTAAATACTATACAGCAGCAACTCACTGCATGGGGTTTAGCACCACGCCATGTCTGGACTGATCCTAATCAGTGGTTTGGTTTGTTGCTTTGTCAGCTACAAGCAATTTAGTAGTAGCTATAAGTTGATTTTCTTTAAGTTTTATTTGTAGGGTGGCATTGCCCACCTTACTTTAAAGACTGTTGCCCTCACGTATATGAATACTCAAACACGCGCCAGTTCTCCAGATATTTACTCGATTTTGAGTCAAACTCAACGCTTGCGAGTTAGTGATGGAGAGATTAAACCCGTTTTAGATTGTTGCTTAGATACTTCAAAGTTGCTCGTACTGATTTGGTCGCAGTTAGGAGATTTTGATAATTTAGAATACGCTTGGTGGCTACTCAGAGAAAAAGAAGAGATTCAAGCAAGAGGAATCACAATTCGCGCTATTGGAATTGGAAACCGCAATTCTGGGATCAAATTTTGCGAATATACAGGATTTCCTCAAGAATGGTTATTTGTAGATGCAAATGCGGAAATTCACGCTATTTTAGGGCTTTATCGCGGTTTAAATATACAATTTCCAATACTATCAGCTTCACAAAAAGCTTGGCTAAATTTAATACTAATGTGTGCTGGGATTGCTAGTCCGGGAACTCTGAAGGAAGTTTTTCGGGGTTATAAAGGTGATTATAATGCTCCTCAGTTAATTGCTGATGAGGAAGTTGTGAGGAATACGCCTTTACCACCAATAAAAGGTTCATTTTTCAAAGCTGCTGGAGGAAAAGGCTTTCAGCGTCCTTTTGAGCTAGCAACCCTGCGCCTGCGAAACATGACCGAAGTTTTGAGCAACTGGAATATTTATGTACCAGATTCATCTTATTTGACACAACGGGGAGGAACTTTTCTATTTGATTCTCAAGGAAAATTAATTTATGAACATCGCGATCGCGGTATTCTTGGTTTTGCCGAAAATATGAGTAATCCCTTATCTTTTTTGTATAAGTAATTAATGGGTAAGAGTGGGTGTGGGGGGATTGTCTGCGCAGTGAATAAGTTCAGTTGTACCGTGAGAATGTGGGATGGAGAGTACACCATTGGGTTGCAGCACCCGAAACCCTTCAACATTGATTTACGGAAAAGGTTAAAAGCGAGTTGAATTTTGGGCAACCTAATTCATCCCTTTACCCCTCTTTTTTATTGGTAATAGGGCTGGACATGGGGAATTTTAAATTTCCCTATGTCCCATGCACCATTCTGAAAATTCATTGTCAACTATACATTGATTGGCTGTCTATTTTCTGTTGCTGTGTAATAACTACTATCAGAAGTTACTGTTAGTGGTAATGATTCTTGACCTGTAATTAATCTTGCCCCACGATTGCGGGTGATATAATTCCATGCCCACTGAATTATTACTACTAATTTGTTGTCAAACTCAATTAAGAAATAGATGTGAATCAACAGCCAAAACAGCCATGCAAAGAAACCTTTAAGTTTGATAAAACCTAAGTCTGCAACAGCAGAATTTTGGCTAATCATTGCTAAGCTACCACGATCAATATAAGCAAATTGTGGCAAGGTATTTCCTTTAAGGCGCTGTTGAATCAGTCCTGCAACATACTCTCCTTCCTGTTTAGCTACGGGTGCAACACCAGGTAAAGGTTTACCGTTTTGATGTGAAAAATTCGCTAAATCGCCAATTACAAAGATATTAGAATGTTTTTTAATACTCAAGTCAGGTTCGACGATAACTCGTCCGGCGCGATCGCATTCTACACCTGTGCGTTCTGCTAACACTTTCCCGATTGGTGAAGCTTTAACACCAGCTGCCCATAATATCGTTTTTGAAGCAATCTCTTTAACTTCGTCGCCTTGTTTGAGGGTAACAATGTCATTTTCTATATTTGTTACCAATGTTTTTGTCTGGACTACAACACCCAACTTTTTCAAAGATGCTTCTGCTGCTTGTGATAACTCTGGTGCAAAAGGTGGCAAAATCCGATCCATGCCTTCTAAAAGTAGAATTCTAGTTTCTGAGGTATCAATGTTGCGGAAATCTTCTTTGAGAGTTTGATATGCTAGTTCAGCGATCGCACCTGCTAACTCTACTCCGGTAGGGCCGCCACCAACAATTACAAAGGTTAACCAAGCCCGGCGTTTTTCTGGATCAGTTTCCTGCTCTGCGGCTTCAAATGCTGTAAAAATTCGACGACGCATTTCAATAGCATCTTCTACAGTTTTCAAACCAGGAGCAAATTTTTCCCAGTTGTCTTTACCAAAATAGGAATGCTTCGCACCTGTAGCGATAATTAACGTATCATAAGGTACTGCTTCATCACCTACCATCACTTGCTGTACTTCTGGATCAATATCACTTACTTCTCCTAGCAGTACTTTTGTATTCTTGCTCTTACTAAGTACCGAGCGCAGGGGTGAGGAAATATCAGCAGGTGATAACGTACCTGTCGCAACTTGGTACAACAGTGGTTGAAACAGGTGAAAATTCCGTTTATCAATCAGAGTAACGTTGACATTAGCCTTAGCAAGTGCTTTTGCAGTATATAATCCCCCAAAGCCACCACCAACAATCACAACTTGATGGGGTGGATTATTCTCAAGTGAATTTATCATCAGAACTATTTCCTTATGTTACGGGTGCTGTAACTATTCTTAACAAAATTGTATCAAGTTTGTCATATTTTTTTTGTTCACGTTGGACATGTGAAGAAATGGTTAAAGCTAAACAAGATACAGTTAAAAAGTAATAAACACTACAGCTATTTCTTGAAGTTGTAGATACGTAACTTATCATCCGTTTACTTGCGATTTATGCAAGGGGTATAAATAAGCTGTTAAGTACTTAATTTATACGTTGAGACCGCAGGGGAACAGAGGAGCAAGGGAGAGGGTTTGAAGTTCTTACCCACAATTTAAATTGTGCAACTTGTATGCACAACAGTTTAAAGGCGATCGCTTTCTGTCTATAAACCTTTAATATCCCTCTTTTGTTCCCAGGAATTTACTCCCCGGCTCGCTTCTTTGACGGACATCTGCTAGAAATTTAGCAAAGAGCATGGAAAGAAATCTTAGGATAAAATTTTACGTTCATTTGGCAAATCTTCTATCTATATTGAAGTCGAGTTTACCGAACCAAAACTAGGTTAATTAACCTACCTAAATTTATTGATATTCTTGTTCGGTAATCATCATAAGTTCAGTAATAAAAACCGAATTTACACCACTTTGGGTTGCGAATATGATGAGAACAAATCAAAGAGTTACAGCCTGAAAAAACTCAAACAAATACTACTTATACGAGGTTGAGATATGACACTAGTACGTTGGAACCCCTGGCAAGACATTAACACCCTACAACGCCAAATTAACCGCTTATTTGATGAAGATATGCTACCATCTGCATTAGTTGAAAGAGGCTTATCCAGAGTTCCTGCTGCTGAATTGCAAGAAACAGAAGAAGCAATTCACCTCAAGCTAGAACTTCCAGGGATTGAAGCCAAAGACCTAGATGTGCAAGTCACAGATAAAGCTGTTTACGTGAGTGGTGAACGTAAATCAGAAACAAAAACCGAAGAAAAAGGTGTTACCAAGAGCGAATTTCAATATGGTAAATTCCAACGCGTAATTCCTTTATCAACTCGGATTCAAAATACCAACGTCACAGCAGAATATAAAGATGGTATCTTGAATTTGACACTACCTAAAGCTGAAGAAGAAAAGAACAAAGTTGTTAAAGTGAACCTAGCATAATCTGGTTAACTGTCGACAGTCATCAGTCAACGCGAAATTTCATCTCCTTTTAGGGGTGGAATAAGTTGAAATTCAGTTATTCAAAGCCCGTTCGTAATCATACGAATGGGTTTTTTATTTGGATTCACAAGTCAAAAATTCTGCTATAGCTTCAGTAAATCCTGCAAATGAACTATAATCCTTTGACAAGATAGAAACATTTACACCTAACTTTCGAGTATTGGCAGCTGTATAAGGGCCAAAACAAGCCACAATACAACTTTCATAATCATTGTGCGAGTCGACCATCCTCAAAAAACTTTCTACTTCTGCCGTACTGCTAAAGGCAATTACGTCTATCATTCCTTGACGAATCAGGTTCAATTCAACTGTATAAATATTCTTATCTGTACACTGGGTAATATAACTAGAGATTCGAGTTATTGTCATACCTAAATTTTGCAAATCTGTTATTAAGTTAGGTATCACATTAGGCTCAGGTATACCAACAAACTCTGGAGCCGGGACTAGTACTGTTTGTTGATTAATTTGAGGAATTTTCCCTAACTCTAAAATAATTCCTGCTGGACTAGATTCTTGAGGAATTAAATCAACTCTGCCGCAGAAAGTGACTAAAATCTCTGCATCTTTTCCTAAAGCACATAGCTGACAATTTTGTAATGCAGAGATGGGAATATCTAAACTATTCATGCGCTCAAAAAATCCCATAATTCCATTTCTGCTTGTAAAGATAATCCAGTTAAATTTATCTATGCGGCTCAAAGCATTATCTAATTCAGTGTAATTTGAGAGATAGCAAGTTTCAATAGTGGGCATAAAAACTGGAATCCCACCTTTTTTGATGATTTGTTCTGAAAATCTGAAAGCATAGTTTTTTGGTGCTGTAATTAAAATTCTCTTGCCATATAGAGGCAATTTACTAGATGAAGTCAGCAGGTTAGTTTCTCTAGAAATGGGGTGCATTATTCAAGTACAATCTTCTAGTTATTTATTTCCGTATGCTCAATACTCAAGTTGATAACAATATCACTTTTTCGATTATATGAAAATTATCAAGATGATTAATTTTTAACAAAATTGGCAAAGCATCTATTGTTTCATTGCCATAGAGTAAGTTCTGAAAAGCTTTTTTCTCAAGCCGTTTTCAGTATTATTAATTAAAAATTAGTATCAGAATGTCGTATAAGGATAATTACATAGTTACAATATTGTCAAATTTGAATCAAAGGACTGAATGTGTTATCAAGTATCCGAGCCGCAATTTTTGACATGGATGGCCTACTTTTCGATACGGAAAGCATTGCTCGCTGGGCGTGGAAAAAGGCCATAGAAAATCATGGTTATGTGATGAGCGACGAATTATACAACGAATTGATCGGTCGAGACCTATCATGGCGGGGAAAAATTTTAAAAAAAAGATATGGAGAAAACTTTCCTTTTGAGTCTGTCACAGCGCAACGCATCACAATTGGTGATGAGCGAGAAATGCGAGAAGGTTTGCCAATCAAAGCAGGTGTATTAGATTTACTTAATGAACTGAGTACTCTGGGGGTGATTATGGGATTAGCAACTGGGACATCTCGAATTAGAACAATCCGACGTTTAACCGATGCTGGAATTTACCCATATTTCACAACAATTGTCACAAGCGAAGATGTTGCTGAAGGTAAGCCTGCTCCAGATATTTTTTTAGAAGCTAGTCGCCAAATTAATGTTGCTCCTTTGCAGTGCGTGGTTTTTGAAGATTCATCTGTAGGTGTTCAAGCAGCATTTCAGGCTGGGATGTATGCAATTATGGTTCCTGATATAGAACAGCCCTCCCCTGAAGTAGCATCTTTAGCTTACCGAGTATTTAATTCTCTGGAGCAAGTAAGCGAATTATTAGAAGAATTATTTGAGAAAAGTGCAGGTTAAATATAAAGTACTGCATGAAATTCAGTACGTTCTAATGGGAATCGCTGATAATGCTGAAAATTTTAGTGACTGGTGCTACTGGAAATGTTGGTCAAGAAGTTCTTCGCTTACTGCAATTCCACAGTTGTAATGTCTGTGCCGCAGTTAGAAATCCCAACAGCGCTAAACAGATTTTAGGCAGCAATATCCGAACCGTTTCCTTCGACTTTACCAATCCCGACACCTTTGTAAATGCTTTTTCTCAAGTCAATAAACTTTTTTTAGTGCGTCCCCCTGCTCTTGCTAATGTTCGCCAACAAATTGCCCCAGCCCTAAATGCTGCAAAACTTGCAGGTGTTGAGCATATCGTGTTTCTTTCAATACTGGAAGCCGAACGCAACCGTTTTGTACCCCACTTCAAAATTGAACGCTATATTGACCAATTAGGTATTCCTGCCACCTTTTTACGGGGTAGCTTTTTTATGCAAAATTTCAATACCACACATTTAGAAGATATCAAAACTCGTGGTGAATTGTTGATGCCAGCAGGTAATGGTAAAACAAGTTTTATTGATGTGCGGGATATTGCTGCTGTTGCAGTTCGTACTTTGATTGAAGATGGGCATCAAGGAAGAGCTTATGCACTTACTGGTGGGGAAGCCCTGACTTATTACGAAGTTACAGACATTTTCACATCAATTTTAGGTAAACGAGTATGCTATAAACCCTCTTTGCTCAAGTTTGTTCAACAAATGCACTCATCGGGGTTGCCAATGGATTTTATTTTGGTAATGGTAGCAATCTACACTACTGCCCGTTTAGGATTAGCAGGAAAGATTACATCTGATACAGAGCAATTGCTCAATCGTTCACCACTGACCATACGGCAGTATATCGAGGACTATCGACAGTTTTGGCTAAGAGTGCATCTATAGCAGTAAAATGTTGGCAAAATTAGCTCAAACTAATTAAGCAAACTTCTCCAACAGGGTAATTGTTGGCTGTAATGACTCGGCTTGAACAAATAGCATACTTTGCTCAGGAAAAGCAGTCCAGTTTTGGTTTGATAATCGCTCAGAAGCAACAATAACTTGATTTGGGTGCTTCACAGCATCACAAGACCAATAAAGAGTAGGGGCTTGTGTGCGGTAGGCATAGCGAATTGCAGCAACTGCTTGACCATCGCTGACAATTAAATTGGTACTAAAACTGGTGTTGTATTCTGATGCCAACTTAGTCAATTTTTGCAATGTGCCACGTAAGGCTGACAGCAGAGTACTATCTGGAGATGACTGCCACGTTTCTACTAGCAGGGCGAAGATGTGTTCTGAGTCAGTCATGCCTTTAATCAGCTGGTATGTGGCATCAGAAAGACTCTCACGGATTGGTCTATAGAGAGTTTGTTGAAAATTTAATATTTCACCATTATGTACAAACAAGAGTTTACCACTGCGGAATGGTTGACAGTTGCTAATGTCGAGTGCTTCACCTATCCCTGCTAATCGAGCATAGCCTACAGTACAAGTAGATTGTACATAGTTGCTCAACTCTTCCAGATTCGGATCGTTCCATAGCGGGTTCGTGTTTCGGTAGATAAAGGGTTTGCCCGCTTTGTCATACCAACCCACACCAAACCCATCTGCACAAACTGCTCCTGATTTTAATTCCAAAGGATTGTAACTTTGTTTGTAGAGCGAATGCTCCTGTTTATATAGCAACTCATCTAATTGAATAGGATTACCAAGGTAGCCAATTAATCTACACATAAAAATACGACGTTGCTCAAAGAGTAACAAAATTCAGTCACAAATCCAGATATAAATCGAACTTTTTGACTGTGCAATTACTGCAAATCATCACTAATTTAACAATTATTTTTGATCTTGTACACGATAGAACTATGACTAAAGTCATGGATTATTCATGCACTAGTAATTTTAATCAATTGTGATCTAATATAATATTGATATTATTGCTAATTCAAGTAAAACTCTTTTTTAGAAAAAGAGTACATAAAATTCTGATTTTTATTATCCAATCGCCACATATAAAAATTTTGTATCTATGTAAATATGTTTATTATTGAAGCCTAATTTTATTAGTTATTAATACGAAAATGACCTCAGCTTAGGAGGTTAAAATAATGAGTGTTAATTGCCAACTTTATCCAGCTATCAAATTGACGCATTGTTCTTTAATCAAAGTATCAATTGCTTTATTAGCAGTCACGACTCACTGACTAGCGATCGCCCAGCGCTTACACACTTCAAAGCATTCCCTTAATTTAATTTACATGTTAGCTGTCTCCAGCTGCATGAGGCGATCGCTAAGAATTCAGAGCTTCCATATTTTGTTAAATCAGGTATAAATTACACCAAAAGACATAGAAAAATAGTTAGTCTTCATCTAAGATCACTTCTTAAGATAGTAGATTGATCACGCGTAACAGCATAATCTGGTTCTCAAAGTTATTCAACAAATTCTTTAACGAGGACATAATTTATGGCTAATGAAGCAGCTAAAAAAGGTGTAGACTCTTCTGAACGCGCTCAGGTCGATTCTTATGATAGAGGTATTGTACCGGCTGAAACTGCTGCCCGTAAAGAAAGAGAAGGAGACCTGTATAAAACGCTTCCTACAGAAGAAAGAGAAGCCAACTCTTCTACCGACGACCAAACTGATAGTGAGAGCATACACACCACCGATGGCTACACAGTAGACAAAGAAGGTTTATTGAACAACTACGCAGTTGAACCAGAAATGTACTACGAAACACCAGGCGATGCCAGCCAAGAAGCAGCAGAAGATACCGCAGAGCGCGTTGAAGAACTTCAAGAAATAAATGAAGATCAAGAAGGCGAATTGACAGAACAAAGCGACAAACGAGGTAAAGGGCCAGGGATAGTTTAGTTAATATCTGTCACTTTTTTTGGCGTAATTACAGGATGCAAGGTTTAAGAATTAATCAAAGAAATCGGATTTCTACAAAAAATTCATACACCGATAAAACATAAATCCTGAAGTTAAAATTCCATTTTGTACAGACGCGATAAATCGCGTCTGTACATTTATATAGGAATCCGATTTAATTCCTGAAATTACTTGCGTAGGTAGCGAATAGGGAACAAGGAACAAAGAGGAAGAGATATGATACCAATTCGCAATTCGCAATTCCCAATTAAATAACTTAGATACAGCAAAGCTTTCAGGCTTTACATCTGTATCAGGTTTTGCGTGAAATGGTATGAGATCTATCTACTAAGCTTCTTTCAAAAATCAAATACTAGTCCTATATAAATTAATCTGATCAAATAATAAATGGTTTAAATTCGTGATTATGCCACTGTCGCTGATACCATTCGGCAACCAAAGGACGGACAATGAATTTGGGATGACGATCGCCTCGAACATCAATACGGATACTTGAGTAGGGCCGTCGCTTTTGGGAACCATGACCGTTGCGACCGAGAAAAAAATGCGATCGCGCGACTAATTTACTTTGATTTTCTACAGTTTCCATTAAATCTGCTCCTTCATCTCTCTGACGGCGCAAACTATATCCACTACCGCCACAAACAATCCAGTGGATATGAGAATCAGCGTGTCCAGTATCCAAAGTTTGCAAATGTTCTAAGCAGTGAGCATGACCATTTAATACCAAATCAACTAAGGGACGACCCTGAGTTAAATCACCTAATGCTTCAGCCACCGCATCTAGGACTTCACGTAAGCGGCTGCGAATCGCCAGAGTTTGTGATTGCTGCCACTTTGTAGCTTCCGTGACATAAGGAGGATGATGGAAATAAATCACCCTACCTCTAACTTCTGCGGTATTCCAAGAGGCAATTAGTCTCTGCTTGAGCCACTCCAGTTGTTCAATATCAAGAGTTGTCTGATCAGTAGCTAGTTGCTTATCGATATCAACAATAAGTTCCTCAATTTGCGACAGCTTAGACTGCAAGTCGTCTAGTTGCTCAGCTTCGCTGGGATTGTCGGGATTTAACTTTGCGGAAGTTTCAATGATTTGTGATTTCTCCTGCTCAAAGTTCTCACGACGTTTTTGCAATATTTGACGATCAACGTCACCTTCTCGTGTTTGAGGTAGCGGTGGCGGATCATTAAATGTATTAGAGTCCAGAGCAAAAAAGTCAATACCGCCGTAGCGAAAAGTGTAGTAGCGATTGGGAAGACGAGTGAAACCCCCAGGCTGATAGCTCAGACAGCGACCTGTGTCTGTCTTGGCAGTGTAGTACTGATCTAAGTGTTGGGCTAATTCACCTGGAAACTGAAATGCCTGAAGATAGTCCAGAAATGCCCGTGCGTAAGCGTCACCAGTTCCTGAACCATGCCAGCCAACATCCATATCTAATCGCGATCGCAACAAACGACGCAGGGGTATTGTAGTTGCAGAAAGTAAGTTTAATACAATCGGCAGGTTATAGTAATCGTGATTGCCCGGTACTGGTAAGATGGGCAATTTAAAAATCATTTGGTCGTAAGCAATTTTTTGGGGATGTTCTCCGCCTAAGAGAAACTCTCGGTAAGGCTGGATAAAGTTATGTTGGTAGTATTCACTTGAACCCACCAGATAAATTACATCACCAGTGTGCAGCATGAAACGGCATTCTTGATGATGAGGTAACATTAGTTCCGCTACCCGCCGCTGGGGATCGTGTCCTAAGTGTTTACCAGTACCACTATCACCAATAACTAAAAACGAGAACTCACTATCTTCTGTTTGATCATCCTCCAATACCAACTGAGTTTGATCAATACCACGTTGTAAAATTAGCGGGTCTTGCCACCGTACCCGCTGCTGCATTTTACGAATTTTTTTGGCGATCGCCGGATCGGATACGAGTTTCAATGCAAGTTAACTCCTGAATCTTACAGCAGTCGTCAATTTTCTTTTTTGTTCTAGATTGGGAAGACAGAAGTCGGTTAAAGCATCAGACGCGATAAATCGCTGTCTCTACGAAGGACTAATTACCGAACCATATTGCTTCATCTGTTTGCATCCCTCTCATTCCCTTCTATCACTCCTGTGCTGATTCTTTCAACTCAATAGTCAAATTTGGTAGCCCTTCTAATTTTTCTACAGGCTCAATTTCTTCTGCTGGTGGTACAAAAATAGTTAAGCCTCCTGGTACGCAATTAACTTCAATTGGCGTTGTACCAACCATTTCTCCATCTAGCACTACCTTTTGTGGCGGATCTGCTTTAATTTTGAATTGTCTTGCCCGCAAATAACCAATATCATCTCGCTCTGCGGCATTGCCTGTAGAAGCCGTTTGAAATAGATGAAATGTCGCTGCGATCGCACCTGCTTTACTCGTTGGAGCAACTATCGTTAAATCCAAGAGTCCATCATTATAAAGAATACCCGCTGGCCCTTGAGCTAATACTGATGTTGGAGGTGCAGCATTAGCCACAGTTACCGCCGAGGCACTAGTTTTAATGATTTTATCCTCAGTTTCAATTTCTACATCAAAACTCTGTAAATTCCGTAATTGCTGGACTCCTGCTAAAACATACGCCATAATCCCAAAGCGCCTTTTTGCTTCTCGGTCTGCCAGTTCTACTGTCTCTGCCTCAAAACCAATGCCTGCCAGTAGTACCATTGGCTTACCATTGCAATAAGCTACGTCTATAGTCCGAGTTGCGCCTTGCAAGATGACATTACAAGCAGCTTCGATGGTGTCAGGGATGGCTAAAGCTGCGGCAAAAGCGTTAGCTGTGCCTCTAGAAATAACACCAAAGGGAATATTAGTACCCACTACAGCAGTTGCTGCTACTGACAAGGTACCATCGCCTCCCGATGCGATAATTGCATCTACTCCTCGCTCCACCGCTGCACGCGCTAATTCATCAGCACCGATTTCTTCAGTTGTAAGATAAATATCCAGATCAATTTCTGGTTCTAAGATCGCCCGAATTTGTATTAGATCTTGCTCTGGATCACCCTGACCCGCAACTGGATTAAAAATAAGGCAGGCCGAACGACTCATAGGAATAACAATTAAGCTTTAATCACTAAAATATCAAACTATTCCTAACATCTGTGTAAAATATCGACTTCCTTCTTGCGGCAGGTTTGCTTCTACTGTAGGGAGTGCAAGTTTTATTCGCTTCTAGCAAAACTTACAAGCTGTCACGCATCTAAGTTGCACATCTTTTCGTATGGACTGTTGACTGTTGACGCTCAGCAATCAACAAACTTAGGAAGTAATTGTGTAATTTAAAGGCGTAATAGCTTACGTATGCTCTAGGGATAAATCACTTAAGCGAAAATTTAGGGAAAATAGTTTAATCATCTGAGTTGATAGGAGGAATTTGTTCGGCGGTTAATGTAACAACTTGGCCATCTTGCCAAATGCTAATAGATTCTCCTAAACGGCGGTGTCTTTCAATAGCTTTAGCAATGGCGAGTTTAACCCCTGCATCGATTTGACTAGATAATTTCTCAGGAATTGGCTTACTCATAGGTATTAGCAGTGATTTGACTCCATAGTTGGGGTTGATAAATTATAGGTTCTTGATTTAAGGGACGTTCAGCTATTATCTGCAAAATTGTGATTAGAGTTATCGTAAACAATCCAGCGATCGCACAAAGGTAAGTATAATTCAATTAAGTTTTTTCGTCCCCGTTCATAGCGGCGGCAAATAGTATCTTCTTTTATGTTGTGACCGCCACTTTCTACGCGTCTGCATACCCGTGCGATGGCTAGATCAGGACTACATAACCAAAAGTAAATTAAGTTGATAATATAACCTTTAACTTGACATTTTTTCAAGAATCGGGCAAAGTGACGAGCCGCTAATGTAGTTTCAAAGGCAAAATCAGCTTCAGCATTTACCAGAGTTTCTAGTCTTTCTAACATTAATCGTCCGGCTTGAATGGCTACAGATTCAGGGTTAAAAGGAGAAAGTCCGGCTGCTATTTCATCGGCGTTGACATATTCAAATACAGATAGGAAGTAGGGAAGAATTTGCAGTGCGGCGGTAGTTTTACCAGAACCGTTTGCACCGCCGATAATGTACAAGTTGGGCATTATTCTAATGGTAATGCTAATGGTGCAGATAATTGGGGCTGAAATTTGGTTTCTTTCTTGGTTTTGGTTGTTAGCTGTTTGGCTTCAATTACTCTTATTGCTTTACGGTTAACGATGAGTAAGTAATGAGCAACACCAGATTTTAGGCGATATTCCCTGAATGCAATTCTCAATCCCGTACTTAGATTTATTTGGTCGTAATCTTGGATTAACTATCCTGCATAGGTCAATAATTTGTAAAAAAATGTAAAGAATAACCAAAATAAATTTTACCTGAATGCAGCAATAACAATCCGTTGAGTCACCCACTGCGGTAGTCTAGATGAGAGTGAAATTATCGCCTGGTTTAACATATTGTTTTATGACTTCAGTTGTTTCCAGTCCCCCACGCACTATTCGTATTGGCTCTCGTAAAAGCCAACTTGCTCTAGTTCAGTCCTACTGGGTACAAGAGCAACTCCAGAAAAGTTTTCCTGAGATTTCTTTTGAAGTCCACACCATGTCTACCCAAGGCGACAAAATCCTGGATGTAGCATTAGCCAAAATTGGTGATAAAGGGCTATTTACCAAAGAATTAGAAGTAGGAATGCTGAATCACGAGATTGATTTTGCTGTGCATTCTCTCAAGGATTTGCCAACTAATTTACCAGAAGGGTTAACACTGGCAGCGATCACAGAGCGAGAAAACCCAGCAGATGCATTAGTGGTACATGAAAAACATAAAGATAAACAAATTGATACATTACCAGCAGGTGCAGTAATTGGGACATCCTCCCTGCGGCGGTTGGCGCAGTTACGCAATCTATTTCCCCACTTTACATTTAAAGATGTGCGGGGAAACTTAAATACACGTATGAATAAACTAGATGCAGGCGAATACGATGCTCTAATTTTGGCAACAGCTGGGTTACAAAGATTGGGCATGGGCGATCGCATTCATCAAATTCTCCCCAAAGAAGTTTCTTTGCACGCCGTTGGACAGGGAGCATTGGGGATAGAGTGCCGTGCTGATGATACTGAATTAATATCTCTACTCAAAGCCATTGAACATCCCGAAACACGCGATCGCTGTCTCGCTGAACGAGCTTTTTTACGGATTCTCGAAGGCGGTTGTCAAGTACCTATTGGTGTTAATACAGAAATTAATGGTGAGAATTTAACATTAACAGGTATAGTTGCTAGCGTGGATGGTCAAAAGCTAGTCAAAGATAGTCTTACTGGTAGAGCCAGCAACCCTGAAGCTCTAGGTGCAGAATTAGCACAGATCTTACGACAACAGGGCGCACAGGAAATCTTGTCAGAAATTTTTACCGAGATTCAACGTGGTTCCTAAGCTACTGGGCAAGCATTGTGATTAGATAAGTAATCAGTAAGCAGTAAACAGTAAACAGTGAAAAACTGACAACTGTTCATTGATAACTGAAAACTGATAAGCAGAACCGGGGAAACAAAAATTACCATGCGGATTCTATTCGTTGCAGCAGAGGCAGCTCCCGTTGCGAAAGTAGGAGGAATGGGTGATGTTGTAGGAGCATTGCCCAAAATCTTGAGAAAAATGGGGCATGATGTCCGAATCTTCTTGCCTTACTACGGCTTCCTTCCAGACAAAATGGAGGTTCCTGGAGAACCCATCTGGAGGGGATATGCCATGTTCCAGGACTTTGCCGTTTACGAAAGCGTTCTGCCTGGTACTGATGTTCCTTTGTACTTATTTGGACATCTTGCCTTTTCACCCCGCCGAATTTATTCTGGTGATGATGAAGATTGGCGGTTCACTTTGTTTGCCAATGGTGCTGCTGAATTTTGCTGGAATTATTGGAAGCCAGAAATCGTCCATTGTCACGATTGGCACACAGGGATGATTCCCGTGTGGATGAACCAAGACCCTGATATCACCAGCGTTTTCACCATTCATAATCTGGCTTATCAAGGGCCGTGGCGTTGGTTCTTAGAAAAAATTACTTGGTGTCCTTGGTACATGCAAGGGCATAACACAATGGCAGCGGCGGTACAATATGCCGACAAAGTAAATACAGTTTCTCCGACTTATGCCGAGCAAATCAAGACACCTGCTTATGGTGAAACACTAGAAGGTTTGTTGTCTTTCATTAGTGGTAAGTTATCCGGGATTATTAACGGCATTGATCAAGAAATTTATAATCCCGCAGATGATAAATATATTGCTCAAAACTTCACAGCCGATACCCTAGATAAACGCAAAGCTAACAAAATCGCTCTGCAAGAAGAAGTCGGATTAGAAGTTAATTCTAATGCTTTTTTAATTGGCATAGTCACACGGTTAGTAGAACAAAAAGGTATTGATTTAATCTTGCAAATTCTGGATCGCTTCATGGCGTATACAGATGCCCAGTTCGTATTATTAGGGACAGGCGATCGCTACTATGAAACCCAAATGTGGCAGTTAGCATCCCGCTATCCTGGACGGATGGCAACTTACTTGCTGTATAACGATGCCCTGTCTCGGAGAATTTATGCTGGTGCTGATGCCTTCTTGATGCCTAGCCGTTTTGAACCTTGTGGTATCAGCCAAATGATGTCTTTGCGTTACGGTTGTGTGCCTATTGTCCGCCGTACAGGTGGATTAGTTGATACAGTAACGCACTACGACCCCATGAATGAAGCGGGTACTGGCTATTGCTTTGACCGCTACGAACCGCTAGATCTTTTCACCTGTATGATCCGGGCTTGGGAAGGCTTCCGTTTTAAACCCCAATGGCAGGAGTTACAAAAACGCGGCATGAGTCAAGACTTTAGTTGGTATCAATCTGCCAAGCAATACGTGAAGTTGTACAGATCAATCTATGGCTTGCCAGATGAGGAAGACGAACAAGTATCACAGCCAGAGTTAGTGTTAACAAAGCAGTAATATTAGCAGCTTTGTCAATAAGTAAAATTTGCAGCTCATAATAAAACCATTATGAGCTTTTTTAACGTCAGTTCGGCGGATTTAAAAAACCCCGCTTCCATTCCTCTCCCCTGCAAGTAATATCGCGTCCGGTTAAAGACTTATCATTAAGACCGCAGGGAGCAGGGAGCAGGGGGAAAGAGGTTTTCCCGATTTTTGCATGGATGCGGGAATCATAACTAATTTAGCGGACATGATATAAAGAGGCTTTAAAGACTTAAATTTTCGTTGGTAATCAAAGATATTTAAGCCCCTCTCCGTGTCGGAGAGGGGTTGGGGAGAGGTTCATCGAATTCACGTTTTTTTGTGGTAGAAGCCCACAGGGTTTTACAAAAAGGGCTTTAGCCCTTACTACAAAATCAATTACCGTTAAGCAGAAATGCCGTACTGTTGTGCCTGCATATTCCACAGCGTAGTATATTCGCCTCCACGCTGTAAAAGTTTCTGATGAGTGCCATCCTCAATTAAATGGCCAGCTTTAAGGACTAAAATTCGGTCAGCCATCCGTACTGAAGCTAATCTGTGAGTAATCAAAATGGTAGTCTTGCCCTCAGTTAGCTCAATAAAACGCAAGTAGAGATCATATTCACTGCGGGGGTCAAGTGCGGCAGTAGGCTCATCCAAAAGTAGTAGTTGGGCTTCTTGGCGGACAAAAGCACGAGCTAGAGCTAACTTTTGCCACTGACCTCCAGAAAGTTCTGTGCCACCAAATTGCTTGCCCAGTGGTGTATCCTCTTTTGTGGGAAAATGATCAACTAGTTTGGCAATATCGGCTTTTTCAACTGCATATCTAAGAATATCTGGATGCTCCAGAGCAGCCAAGTTTCCTAAAGCGATATTTTCCCCTACAGTGAGCGCATAGTGACCAAAGTCCTGAAAAACTCCAGTAATTTGCTGCCGCCACTGCTCTAAATTTAAATTTCTGAGATCTATGCCATCAACTAGAATACTTCCTGTCGTTGGATCGTATAATCTAGTCAACAACTTAACTAGAGTAGTTTTACCGGCTCCATTGTCTCCTACTATAGCTACTGTTTGCCCAGGGTAAAGGGTAAAAGAAATATCCTGGAGGGCTAATCGACCATCTGGGTAGTAAAAGTCAACTTTCTCAAAAGTAATACCTGAACGAATCGGAGTTGGTACTTTCTCTCCAGGTATACTTAGTGTCATTGGGATTGGACTATCGAGAAAATTGAAAAATTGCTGCATGTAGAGGACATTTTCAAACAGTTCTAGCCAATTAGCAACAAATCTTTCTAGATTATTCTGGAAGTAAGTTAATGACTGTACAAAAAGAAGCACACTTCCTGGGCTGAATTCTCCTCTAAAAGCCTTTTGTACTACCCAGTAAAAAGAAAAACCATTCCCTAAAGTACTTAAAATAGCTAAACTAGATGACCAAAATGCCTGCTTGCCCCTCAGATGACGCATAGTTTGATGCAAAGACTGAAATGCTTGCAGGTAACGCCCCATAAAAAACGAACCTAGCTTAAACAGTCTGATTTCTTTGGCATAGGTGTCAGTGAGCATTACCGAACTGTAATACTCCATCCTCCTAGCTTGAGGACTGTTCTCAAATAAAGTTAGCCAAATAGCTTTTCCATACTGAGAAGAAACCACTATTTGCGGTATGGTAGCGATCGCAATCACTAGTGGTATCCAAAAAGCTAGGGGAATTAGTAGCCCTACTATCACGATGAGTGTCACAAAAGACCGACCTAATTCAACCAAATTCTCCATTAAGTTCAAAGGCTTATAGCTGACTTGTTCTTGGAGAAGTTGTAGCTCATCATAAAACTGAGAATCTTCAAAACGGCTCAAGTCTGGAAAAGTATTAGCTTTATCCATTAATAATAAGCTGATATGAGCCGTTAACTTGTCATTGAGATTTCCTTGAAGTGCGAATACCCAAGGATACAAAAGCGTTTCTAGTAACAAGGCTCCTACCCATCCTGCTACCAAAGGCCACAAAATTGAATAGCCTAATTCTTTGCCGGATGTCAAAGCTGTTGTGACAGTATCTACCACTAGCTTGGTAATCCAAACACTTATGGCAGGAAGAAACCCCTGTAATAAAGTAACAGCAACGAGAAAGACCATTTCCTTCGGTGCTGCTGTCCATAACAAGGGCAGAGAACGGAATAAAGCTCTAGTGTAGTCTTCAACCCAAACTCTTAAATCGCTCATCAATTAAACCTGATTTTTTATTTTGTGTTAAGAAAAATATTTTTGATCCCTGAATTTGAGACCTATGTTGTAGAATTCAGCAATTTTAAATTTGTTATAAACACTATTCAAAAATTGCTCTTAAGCGTCAAGATGCTTTTTATTCTCTATTTTTTTTAGTTTTTCTGCATTAGTAACACGATGCAGCCTAATATCTTAGGTGCTATCAAAAGTAAAAATAATCCTACTTTAGAAATAGCAAGACTACTTTTGAAAATAAAAAAACTACTACTTCAGAAAGAATAAAAACCTAGAGAAAAAGATATTGTTGTAGAAAGTTAGATGATCGAAAAAAGACAATACGACGCTAACAGTAGCGAAATTTTTCTCAAAGACAAGGTTTTAGGGAAAACAAATCTCATCTGGGATTTTCCTGCACTTACAAGAAAGTGATTTTGACCTATTGTGGACTAGTAAAACTCTGAAGAAAAACTGTAGTGTTTTTTGTTTAATTAGATCTGTATGGGGATGCTAATTAAACATTAATCTGCGTCTTATTTCCGGTCACTATTCACACTTGCTTGTTCAAAAGTGAAAACTGGTTGATTCAAAAATATTATCCACGTTTTTCACAAATTTGAATGCAGATTTGCAAACAGGCTATTAATAAGTTGAAGTTAAAAGGAGTAAGTGATAATGCTTGCAGAAAAAACACTGACCCAACAAACAATAGATATGCGTTTGGCAGATAAAGTAGACAAACTAGAACAACTTCTGTTGTCTGATGAGGAAATAGCAGCTTTAGAAAAATTAGCGATGCCAGGAGAATTTGACTCTCCAATTACCCAAAGATGGTTTGCTAATTGTTGGGGATGTCGTGGATGTCGTGGATGTCGTGGCTGCGGCTGCCGTGGCTGCGGCTGTCGTGGCTGCGGCTGCCGTGGTTGTGGTGGATGTAAAGGATGTGGCGGATGTAAAGGATGTGGAATTAGTGATTTCGGAATAGTATCAGGTGTGATAGAGGACACTGATCAGGTCGGATTTGGATACTAACTAAAGCTGGAGATAGAACAGCAATTTAGTAATTCCAGAAAGCGAATTTTTTGAAATTAGAGCCATAAAATCTTGCTCTAAAAGCCAAAAAACCCTGTTTTTGCCCTCTATTTTGACCTAATCAGTGTTAAATCTGCGAAAGCAGGGTTTTTCATTTTCTGAATTGCTCCTGAATGTTTTGCTCATTTTTAGATAAAACTGAGTTTTCATATTTTTTTATGAAGCTTGAGATAATAAAGCAAAGCTTATGAAATTAAACGATAACCAGCGTTTACGTCTATTAGAACATGTTGTTATTCACGTTGCACCGCCAGATTGCAATGACGAAGAAACTATGATCTTCAATACGACGCGACGAATGCTGACAGTAAAAGGTCAAGCACTGCATGATGTAGAAAAAATTGTATTACCTTTACTAGATGGCTCCCGAACAATAGGAGAAATCCGGACTGCCATAGGAGAAAAGTTGACAGATTCTTCACTGAATCAATGTTTAGAGTTTTTGATTGATAATCGCTTAGTGATGGAATCTTTGGAGGATACAGTTAATTTAGATGCTCGTACTTATTTACTTCCTCAAATTAGCCTTTATCATGAGCTAGGCTTTGAACAAAAAGATGTTCAGAAGCATTTAGCCAACGCTAGGATTGCTGTTTTTGGACTCGGAGGTTCGGGATTAGTAGCAGCAACAAATTTAGCTACTGCTGGTATCGGATTTCTCCGCCTGTGTGATAATGCTTTGACACTTGCGTCCGATTCCCTGATGATGTCAGGCCAGGTAAATAACATCGGTGCTTTTCGAGGTGTAGAAGCGGCTAAACAAATCGAAGCGATAACCTCGTTAAGCTCCGCTAACGCATTAACCCGAACTGAGACCATAACAGATCCTTTAACTGACGACGCAACAGTCAATGCTTTGCTAGATGACGTTGACCTCGTGATTGTGGCGACCGATGCCGTATCAGTCAATCTAGCGTATCGCCTGAATCGATTATGTCTAAAAATGCAGCGACCACTGCTACCGGGCGGAGCTGTTGGTGTTGAGGGAACTATTGGGCCGCTAGTCTTTTCTCAGGACGGCCCTTGCTATCTGTGCTATCGGATGCGGTCTATGGCTTGTGCCAAACTGCCAGAGGCAGAATTGGCGATTGAGCAGTTTCTTAACCGAGAACGGCGATCGCAACCACGGCTGCGAGAAAGTTTGCCGATAGGACAGATGTTGGTTGGAAGTTACCTAGCTCTTGAGGCAGTGAAGATGTTGCTTAGTCTACCGATCGCCACTAACGGAAAATTACTGCATCTAGACTTGCTCGGTACAAAGCTGACTCACAACGTTGTGCTAAAAAAACCTGGTTGTCCGCATTGTTCACAACAGGAGAGAACACAGTGAATGCAGCAGTTGCTAGTCCACGCTGGCGCGATTTAGTCAGCCCACATACGGGAATCATCCGTGCGATCGATAGGTTCACCAAGCCTTATACAGAGTTCGATTTGCCAGTCTTGTGGCAAGCCGAATTAGCCAATTTCCAGCTTTGCAAACAGCAGGATGATTTACGCTACGGCGTAGGCAGAGGCATGACTGATGAACAAGCAATTTTTGGTGCTGTAGGCGAAGCTATAGAGCGCTACTGCGGTGGTATTATTGACCGCCGACAACTAATTTTCAGTAGCTACGCAGAATTAGGTAATCGCGCTGTCCATCCTCCAAGTTTTTTCTCTTTTTCTGACAAACAATACTCTGATCCAACTTTTCCATATCCAGCTTTCGAGCCAACAATGCAGACTTCGTGGATGGCTGCCTTTGCTCTAGCAAGCAAGCAACAAGTTTTAGTCCCAGCGTTCTTTGTTTATTTGGATTGGGGCGGGGAGCAACCAGGAGATTATATTTTACCCGTAACTTCTAACGGCATGGCTAGCGGCCCAACTCTTGAGTTTGCTGCCTACAGTGGCTTGTGCGAGTTGATTGAGCGCGATGCTTTCATCATTACATGGTTAAATCATTTACCTGCTCCACGCATTTATTTCGACCATCAGCCAGGAATTGAGACTGAAATTTTACGCCACTACGCTCGATTTGGCATTGAGCTAGCTGCCTTCAATTTCACCACCGATATTAAAGTCTCAGTTGTGATGGCAATGTTAATTGACCATTCGGGTAAAAGTCCTGCTGTTGCAACTGGTCTGGGATGCCATCTTGATGGGCCAACAGCGCTTCGCAAAGCAATTTTTGAAGTTTGCCAAGCCCGCTTTGGTGACATAGAACACATGGCTGCTGATGCTGGGGCTAATCTCAATAAATATGAAGATGTTAAAAATTTGGACGATCACAGCGCTTTCTTTTACACAACGGCTCGCCTGGGCGAATTGGACTTTTTATTTCACCATGACCAATATGTAAAAGTCGGAGATTTACCAACTTACGAGTCTCAATCCGAAGCAGAGAAATTGCAATCAGTAATTGCCAGGTTGCATTCAGTGGGTGTTGAACCTTATTTAGTGGAGATTACAACTCCTGACATTGCATCGCTGGGTTTTCGAGTAGTGCGGACTTTGGCAAGTGAACTAGTTCCTATATATTTTGGCTATGGATTAGAGCCACTGGGAACTCGGCGTTTGTTCGAGGTTCCAGAAAGGTTAGGTTATGGTGGACGACGTACTGAAAATGACTTAAATCCTTGTCCACATCCTATGGCTTAGTACTAATTCGTAATTCGTAATTTGTAATTCGTAGTTCGGAAGATGAGGAAATCAAAGCGATGTACAAAGCCAATGAACCTCTGGAGTTAGCTCTTTTGTATCATTTGAACTCTCCAGTACCCCAAAGTTATGTCAAGCGTGTTTCGGCTACTGAAATGCGGTATCTGCCAGAGGCTGCTTTTTTGGAATTGCCGCCAGCACCAAGCGATAACGCACTGACTGAGCTTTTGCAGCGACGTTGTTCTGTGCGATCGTTTGAGAAGAAAGTTATGCCACTCATCTCATTGGCTCAGCTACTCGATGCAGGATGCGGTATTAATGGGTTGCGTCAGATGGATGGTTACACTTATGAAGCTCGAAACTCGCCCTCTGCGGGAGGACTTTATCCAATTGAAATTTTCGTGTCTACCCAGGCTGTAGAAGGTCTAGCTGCTGGACTATATCACTATGAAGCTCGTGGTCACGGGTTACATCGAATCAATGATGCCGTGCCAGCAGATTTTGTAGAATCCTTATTGCAACAAGATTACGCAGTTAATGCCAATGCTTTGTTCGTGTTCACATCAGTGTTTATGCGCTCGATGTGCAAATACGGTGCGCGCGGCTACCGCTTTGCGCTTTTGGAAGTTGGTCATCAAGCTGAAAATATATGTCTAATGGCTGTCCAATTGGGACTCGACAGTCTTTGTCTCGGTGGATTCCATGACATGAGCATGAACGCCATTTTGGGTATTGACGGGAGACATCATGCAGCGCTTTATTGTGTTGCGGTTGGTACTTGTAGCAGCCAACAATAAGAAATTATCATCGATTTTTTATCATACTAAATGTCTAATTGAAGCCTAAATATGATTAGACAACATAAATTATTCTCAAAACAGTCTAACCAACTAGCTAAATCATTAATGCTAGCTATTTCAATAGTTGTTGTGACTGCCCAAGAAGGTTTAGCCATACCTATTGAATCTATTCTTGCTCAAGAAGGTATACGCCTTTTAGAAGAATGGTTAGGGATTAACTCTAACAATCAAGCAGCACCGTATGCTAATCAACCTTGGATAGAAACACAGCAAAAAACTAACTTTCCTTCTGCATATCCAGGCTGTCCAGCACCAACTTATTCACAAAGCCATACGGGATGTCCACTACACTTACCCCAAGTATCTCCAGGTTTTCCTGTACCAACCTACACACCGATGTATCCACAAGGGT
>NZ_JAECZB010000006.1:93949-98749 GCF_016056295.1 Atlanticothrix silvestris CENA357 | reverse complement strand
ATCCAGGATATTTACCAAGTTCTCCCCAAGTATCTCCAGGTTTTCTCGTACCAACCTATATACCGATGTATCCGCAAGGGTATCCAGGATATTTACCAAGTTCTCCCCAAGTATCTCCAGGTTTTCTCGTACCAACTTATATACCGATGTATCCGCAAGGGTATCCAGGTTTTTCCGCACCAATGTATCCATGACATCCATAAGTACGGTCAAGCCACAGTCTAATTGTAAAACTTTAAATTGTGGTTATCGCCGGAGTAATATTGCCCATATAAGTACTGAGCGATCGCGCCGTTTGCACTAAGAAATTATTGGGATCTACAAGACAAGGACTGCAAGCCAAAACATCCTCTAAAGGAACTGCAACAACTTGTCCATTTTGCCAAGCTACCATTTGTGCCGATTGCCCATCAGCTAACAAATCTACCGCAGCTTTGCCAAAAACTGTGGCTATCAAGCGATCTAAAGCTGAAGGAATACCACCTCGTTGGATATGTCCCAAAACAGAAACCCGAATATCAATTTGATCGTTACTGCAATGGCGAATTTCATCAGCAATATATTGACCCATACCACAAGATGGCTTTTCACAGGATGGATGGCTAAATGAATCGGCTGCTATTTGAGCGCCTTCCGCCGCGACGACAATTGCAAATCTGCGTCCCCAGCGATCGCGTAATTCGGCCAAATGTTCGCACACACCTTTAATTGAATAAGGAATTTCGGGAATCAAAATCACATCTGCACCCCCTGCAATGCCGGAGTGCAATGCTAAATGCCCTGCTTTGCGTCCCATGACTTCGACAATCATCACGCGATCGTGACTAGCAGCTGTAAATGTCAAACGATTTAGAGCATCAACAATCGTGTTGACCGCAGTATCAAACCCAACAACTCTTTCTGTCTTGCCGACATCATTATCAATTGTTTTCGGAATGGCAATGAACTGCCAATTTCCTTGGCTTTGTAGTTGATTGAGAATCGTTAAACTGCCATCTCCACCAATCCCAATTAAGGCATCTAATTCTAAAGCATGGTAGCCTGCAATAATTTCGTCAACATGAGCTAGAGTATCGCCTTTGTTGATGCTACCTAGAATTGTGCCTCCCATATTCAGCAAAGGGTCAATACCACGTAGATCTAAACCATGTATGCTCAAAGGAATTGCTTTTCTTTCTAACAGCCCTCTAGTTGCATAAGGAATACCCACTACCTGCCACTTATAAGTAAGGGTGGCGTGGTTAACAACAGCTCGAATTACAGCATTGAGTCCAGGACAATCACCACCACTGGTAAGAATGCCAAGTCGTTTTTGCATAGTCATCACACCAAGAAAGGCAGGAGGAATATGAACCTTATTTTGGCTATATTTTGAGGTTAAATCAAAAATCTGAGGAAGTTGTGAAGATCTAATCTTAGATATTACGCCTTGCTTCATTGCAGTGCGAACATCTCTGAAACTCTTTTCTCTGTGTCTCTGTCTTGAAAAGTTTCCTACGCCGGGAAACCCGGCTTCGAGGAACTTTTCGCTGCGCCTCTGCGTGAAAATTCATACCCTCGTCCAGCAACGTCGAAAATTCACTTAACTGTCCTCACAAGTTTCTCAAATTGTTCTTCTATCATCCTAATTGTGAGACGCAGAACATCCTTAAGAGATGAGAGGCTCAAACGATGAATTCAGCATCTGCTGTTAAAACTAAGAACACGGCAACAGATAAGCGCTTTAAGATGCTGGATGCAACTATCAAACGCTACCAGTATCAACAGGATGCTCTCATTGAGATATTGCATAAAGCGCAAGAACTTTTTGGCTATTTAGAAAATGATGTCTTAGTTTACGTTGCTCATAGTCTTAAACTGCCGCCTAGTCGAGTTTATGGTGTTGCCACGTTCTACCATTTATTTTCACTTGCACCTAGTGGCGTACATACCTGTGTGGTGTGTACGGGTACAGCTTGTTACGTCAAAGGCGCTCAAGCTATCCTGACAAATTTAGAAAAATCTGCCCACATTCATGCAGGTGAAACCTCAGCAGATGGTCAAATTTCATTGCTCACAGCAAGGTGTCTAGGTGCTTGTGGAATTGCCCCTGCTGTAGTATTTGATGGTACCGTTTTAGGCAATCAAACCCCTGAATCAGTCCTTGATCGCATCAAAGGATGGCTGCAAGATGGATCTAGCTGAGTTAAATGAAATTGCCCAAAAAGAACGTGCTTCAGAAAAATCTGTGCAAATTCGCTGTTGTGTTGCAGCTGGTTGTCTGTCTGCCAATTCACAAGCCGTCAAACTGCGTTTGGAAGAGGCTGTAACAGCACAAAATTTGACAAAAAAAGTAGAAGTTCGTGGTGTTGGCTGTATGCGTTTGTGCTGTCAAGGGCCATTGGTACAGGTTGAAAGAAACACCAAGCCAGAAAGTCTAGGTACGCTTTACGAGAAAGTTACACCTGATGATGCACCCTCAATTATCGCCGCTGTGAATGGAGGAGAGACAACAGTCCAACAAGGGGATTTAACTCATCCATTTTTTACATGCCAGATGCCGATTGTTTTAGAAAACAGTGGCAAAATCGATCCAGAACGCATTCAATCTTATATTGCTGCCAAAGGTTATCAAGCCCTTTACCATGTTTTGCGGGAGATGAATCCCAATGAGGCAGTAGATAATATTACCCGCAGTGGTTTACGAGGACGTGGTGGTGCTGGTTATCCTACAGGTTTGAAATGGGCAACGGTTGCTAAAGCAAAAGGAGAACGTAAATTTGTCATCTGCAATGCTGATGAGGGTGATCCTGGGGCGTTTATGGATCGCAGCGTCCTAGAAAGCGATCCTCATCGCGTTTTAGAAGGAATGGCGATCGCAGCATACTCTGTAGGCGCAAATCAAGGCTACATCTACATTCGGGCAGAATATCCCGTTGCTATCAATCGTTTGCAAACTGCCATTCGTCAAGCGCAACATCTGGGCATCTTAGGCACGCAAATTTTCGACTCTCGTTTTGATTTTAAAATTGATATTCGTATCGGTGCTGGGGCTTATGTCTGCGGTGAAGAAACTGCTTTAATGGCTTCTATTGAAGGTAAACGGGGTACTCCTTATCCCCGTCCGCCCTACCCTGCTGAGTCTGGTTTATGGGGATATCCGACTTTAATTAATAATGTTGAAACTTACGCTAATATTGCCCCAATTATCCGCAAAGGCGCTGAATGGTTCGCTAGCATTGGCACTCAAAAGAGCAAAGGCACAAAGGTTTTTGCATTAGCAGGCAAAATCCGTAACACAGGTTTAATAGAAGTACCAATGGGAACTCCATTAAAGCAGATTGTAGAAGCAATGGGCGGCGGTGTACCGAATGTTGGTGTAGTAAAAGCCGTGCAAACTGGTGGCCCTTCTGGGGGATGTATTCCAGCATCAGCTTTTGATAGTCCAGTAGATTATGAATCACTCACTCAACTAGGTTCGATGATGGGTTCCGGTGGGATGATTGTCATGGATGAAACTACCAACATGGTGGATGTCGCTCGCTTTTTCATGGAATTTTGCATGGATGAATCTTGCGGTAAATGCATTCCCTGTCGGGTGGGAACGGTGCAATTGTATAAATTGTTAACAAAGATTAGTGAGGGTAAGGCATCCTTAGCTGACTTGGAATTGCTGGAAGAACTATGCGACATGGTAAAACATACCAGCCTGTGCGGTCTTGGTCAGTCTGCACCTAATCCGGTGTTTAGTACGTTGCGTTACTTCCGTGATGAATATTTGGCTTTGATTAAAGAAACTGCCATATCTAAATAGGTGGAGCAAATGTTTACCAAAATTTTCTTCGGCATTGGGGCATTGCTAGCGATCGCATTCATAATTCTAGTTATTATTCGCGTCAGGAACGAACAAGAAATTGATCGGATTTGGCGATCGCTAGAATCGTCACCAACAGGCGATCGTTTCACTGAAGATATGGTTGCAGAATTACCTCCTCCTGTGCAACGCTACTTTTTGCATAGCATTGCGCCGGGAACTCCTCTTGCTTCCTCTGTCAGCTTGGAAATGAGTGGCAGTTTTAGAATGGCACAAGATAAACCGTGGATACCGATGCGAGCAAAACAGATTACCTCAGCGCTGAAAGGATTTGTTTGGAAAGCAGTTATTGGTAGCGGTTTGTTTAAATTTATGGGAGCAGATTACTATGCCAACAAGTCGGGTCAAATGCGCTTTGCCCTTTGGGGACTAATTCCCTTAGTAAATGTCCAAAATCCTGATATTACTCGCTCTGCCATTGGACGATTCGTAGGAGAATTTTTCTGGCTGCCTTCTGCTTTGCTACTTCAACGCAACGTAACTTGGAAGGAAATTGATGATAAAACTATCCAAGCTAGTTTGAAGGTTGATGGTGAACCTGTAACGCTGACAATGGTTACAGACATTGACGGTAAACTGCTGAAGGTTTCTTTCCCACGTTGGGGAGAACACACCGAGGATGGTAGTTATACTTACATTCCCTTTGGTGGAGAATTTCAAGAAGAACACACATTTGGCGGATTTACAATTCCCTCCCAGATAAGTGCAGGCTGGTGGTTTGGGACAGAGCGTTATTCAGAGTTCTTTCTAGCCACAATTGAGCAAGCTGAGTTTTGTTGAGTAATTTAGAAAATGCTCTAAAAGTCTTTGGTAATGGAGCAAACACTTTCAGATTTTTCTAAAAGCTACGGTGTATACAAAAGTCTTTTAACTTGCATTGTTAATACATTGGTCTGCATTGTTAATACATCGGCTTGCACTATTAATACACTGGTCTGCATTGTTAA
>NZ_JAECZB010000006.1:0-93849 GCF_016056295.1 Atlanticothrix silvestris CENA357 | reverse complement strand
TACATCGGCTTGAACTATTAATACATTGACCTGCATCGTTAATACATCGGCTTGAACTATTAATACATTGACCTGCATCGTTAATACATCGGCTTGACAAAAAGTAATTCACCCGAAATTACGCCGCAACGACTAAAAAAGTGAGGTGAAAATGGCAGTAAAAACACTAACAATCAATGAACAATTAATCAGTGCCCGTGAGGAGGAAACTATTCTCCAAGCGGCGCAGGATGCAGGGATTCACATTCCGACTTTGTGTCACCTGGAAGGGGTGACAGATATGGGGGCTTGTAGGTTGTGTTTGGTGGAAATTGCTGGTAGTAATAAACTCCAACCTGCTTGTGTGACAAAAGTTACTGAGGGAATGGAAATTCAAACAAACAGCGATCGCCTGCAAAAATATCGTCGCACAATTATCGAAATGCTATTTGCTGAAGGCAATCATATTTGCTCAGTCTGCGTCGCTAATGGTAATTGCGAATTGCAAGACTTGGCTATTGAGATGGGTATGGATCATGTGCGTCTAGATTACCATTTTCCCGATCGCAAAGTCGATGTTTCTCACGATCGCTTTGGTGTTGACCACAACCGTTGCGTCCTTTGCACTCGTTGCATCCGTGTTTGTGACGAAATCGAAGGAGCGCACACTTGGGATATGGCGGGTAGAGGAACAAATTCCCATGTAATCACTGATTTAAATCAGCCTTGGGGAACCTCAGATACTTGTACTTCTTGCGGCAAATGCGTTAATGCTTGTCCCACAGGTGCGCTTTTTGACAAAGGTTCCAGCGTCGGTGAAATGAAACGCGATCGCGCCAAACTTGATTTCCTAGTCACAGCAAGGGAAAAACAACAATGGAACCTTTAGGTATGTCGAGATGAGGAGAATAACAACACTTCGGCAAGCTGAGTGCATCGCTGACAACTGACAACTGACGTTTGTGCGTAATTATTATGTCTCTTTTAAAACTAGCAACGGTTTGGCTAGGCGGCTGTTCTGGCTGTCACATGTCTTTTCTCGATTTAGATGAATGGTTGATTGATTTAGCAGCACAAGTGGATTTAGTTTATAGTCCCTTTGCTGATGCCAAACAATATCCCCAAGGAGTGGATGTGGTATTAGTTGAGGGTGCAATTGCCAATGAGGAGCATTTAGAAACGATTCGGAAGGTGAGAGAGCGATCGCACATTCTTGTCTCTTTTGGCGATTGTGCTGTCACTGGCAATGTTACTGCTTTACGCAATCCTTTAGGTAGTGCTGAACCTGTTCTTCAACGTTGTTACATCGAAGCTGTCGATATTCACGGCACAATTCCCTATGAACCCGGTATTGTACCGCCCTTACTAGATAAAGTGATACCAGTGCATACAGTAGTTCCAATTGATATTTATTTACCAGGTTGCCCACCTGATGCAACTCGAATTAAAGCAGTTTTAGAGCCACTGTTAAAGGGAGAAAAACCACATCTTGAAGGACGCGAATTTATCAAATTTGGTTAATGAATTATCTTCCTAATAAGTAAATCAACAATTGTAAAAGGTTTTTGAGGAGATTGACTATGTTAAAAGCTGTAGACATTATGACTAAAGATGTTGCCACAATTCGCAGTTCTGCAACGGTGGCTGAAGCAGTCAAACTCTTAAGAGTAAGGGACTGGAAAGCGTTGATTGTAGATCGTCGCCATGAACAAGATGCCTACGGCATGATTACCGAAAGTGATATTGTGTATAAAGTAATTGCCTATGGCAAAGATCCCAGTAAGGTACGTGTTTATGAGGTGATGACTAAGCCTTGTATCGTTGTCAATCCTGACCTTGGCTTAGAATACGTAGCACGACTATTTGCCGACCATAATTTACACAGGGCGCCTGTTATTCAGGGCAAACTAGTTGGTATCATTTCCCTGGCTGACATTTTAGCTAATAGTAAATTTCTTGAGCAACCCCAAACTATTCTGCTAGAACAACAACTTCAGGACGAAATTAAACAAGCTCGTATCGTTTGCGATCAAAGAGGTATCCATTCAGAAGAATGTGCTGCTGCTTGGGAGATAATCGAGGAATTACAAGCCGAGATTGCACATCAACGAGCAGAGAAAGTCGTAAAAACAGCCTTTGAAGAATACTGTGATGAATATCCAGAAGCTAAAGGAATTTATGACACCTGGTGTAGTGGTTAATCTGAGACGGTTATGAAAAAAATAATCATTGACCCAGTTACTCGAATTGAAGGACACGCTAAAATCAGTATTTATCTGGACGATACAGGACAAGTCAGCGATGCTCGTTTTCATGTCACAGAATTTCGTGGCTTTGAGAAATTTTGTGAAGGTCGTCCGCTTTGGGAAATGCCAGGAATTACAGCGCGAATTTGTGGAATTTGTCCGGTGAGTCATTTATTAGCTTCTGCCAAAGCAGGCGATCGCATCCTTGCAGTTACAATTCCTAAAGCAGCCGAAAAACTGCGTCGTTTGATGAATTTGGGACAAATTATCCAATCTCACGCCCTGAGTTTCTTCCACCTCAGCGCCCCAGATTTATTATTAGGAATGGATAGCGACCCCCAAAAACGCAATGTATTTGGCTTAATTGCAGCAGAACCAGAACTCGCGCGTGGCGGAATTCGCTTGCGTCAATTTGGACAAGAAATTATTGAACAATTGGGAGGACGTAAAATACATCCATCATGGGCAATTCCTGGTGGTGTCCGCGAGCCATTATCCGAGGAAGGACGCACCCATATTCAAAACCGCATCCCGGAAGCACGCACCATAATCTTAGATGCACTAGGTAGATTTAAACGCTTACTCAATGATTATCAAAAAGAAGTGCAAACATTCGGGAATTTTCCTAGCTTATTTATGGGGTTAGTTACTCCCGATGGTTTGTGGGAAAACTACGACGGACATATCCGTTTTGTAGATAGTGCTGGAAATATCATTGCTGATAAACTCGATGCAACTCATTATCAAAAATTTATTGGTGAAGCAGTTCAACCAGATTCCTATTTAAAGTCTCCCTACTATCGTCCTTTGGGTTATCCTGACCAAAGCGATCATTGTCGTTTGGATAGTGGTGTTTATCGTGTAGGCCCACTAGCACGTTTGAATATTTGTAGTCACATTGGTACGCCTTTAGCTGATACAGAACTGAGAGAATTTAGAGATAGAGGTCAAGGCACTGTCAGCTCATCATTTTTCTATCATTACGCCCGCTTAATTGAAATTCTGGCTTGTATTGAACGCATAGAAATTATCATAGACGACCCAGATTTAATGTCTACAAAATTGCGTGCTGATGCTGGCATTAATCAATTAGAAGGAGTAGGTGTAAGTGAAGCACCACGCGGTACATTATTTCACCATTATCAAGTTGATGAAAATGGGTTACTTCAGAAAATCAATTTAGTAATTGCCACAGGTCAAAATAATTTAGCGATGAATCGCACAGTTGCTCAAATTGCCCGGCATTTTATTCACGGCTCAGAAATTCCTGAAGGTATGTTAAACCGTGTTGAAGCGGGAATCAGAGCTTTTGACCCTTGTTTGAGTTGTTCAACTCATGCGGCGGGGCAAATGCCTTTGCATATTCAATTAGTTGGGAAAGATGGAAGTGTTGTAAATGAAGTTTGGCGAGATTAATCTATTCTGAATTCTTGCTTAAAAATAACGCAACTACAATACAAAAGTTCTATCATAACATTCAACATTCATTCTTTTGTAATTTGTATTTAAAAATGCAAATCTACCGAGCGCGATAATGCCTAATGGTAGGATAACAAAAGTATGAAAGCGTGAATACAAAACTCCTCATCTCTCCTCAAGACCTCACATCATGCTTCACATAGTTAGCGATGCCTACGCACATCCTTAAACATCAACATTTATCTGTTCTATCTGTCTAGCAGCTTTATCCCAAAACTTTGCTGAAGTTTCATCTTGCCAATGAGTTCTCAGATTTTCCGCTTTTTTATGGCATATTCGCTCTAACATTTCTAAGATTGCCGATAATGTCAATTTATCAATTAATGCTTCTAAAATCTCCATATATTCTTTTTGCATGATAGTTAGCTCCTTAACTTGATCGGATATTTTCTGATAAAACCCATGTAGATGAGTATTTAAGCCAAACTCTTCAGATCGCCCTCAGACTAGAAGTCTGGGGCTACACAAACGTTCGCCCTTGGCGTTCCCGCAGGGTAGTCCGCGCAAGCGGACTCATCTGAAACCCGCGCAGGCGGTGAGTCCAGTGCTGCGGGAGGGTTAGCCCTTTAACTAACTGGAATAGGCTGACCACTAGACAGAATCAAAGGAAAATTATGGACATTAGGAGCGTGCATTGCACTTATACCAAGATTGGCACGGTTGAGAATATCAGCGTTAGTTCTAATTACTTCACCCTGACTATCTAAGATGGAATGATTAAAGTTCAACCCATTGATATTAAATGCCATTGAACATATACCCATCGCTGCGAACCAAATACCTACAATTGGTAATGCTGCTAATAAAAAATGAAACGCCCGATGGTTTTTGCTAGCAAAGGTAGGAATCAACAACCGCCCCAAGAAGCCATAGTGTCCTGCCAAATAATTGTAGGTGACTTTCTGCTGACCTAATTTATATTTGGCATTAATTGATTCATTTTCATCGGTATTCCGAATTAGCGTTGAAGTCACTAAAGAACCGTGCAAAGAACTCAAAAGTGCGCCGCCGAATACACCTGCTACACCTAACATGTGAAACGGGTGCATAAGGATATTGTGATCGCCTTGGAAAGCTAACATAAAGTGGAAAGTTCCAGCAATTCCCAAAGGTAAACCATCCGAAAAACTACCTTGACCAATAGGGTAAACTAGCAAAACTGAAGTAGCGGCGATGACGGGTGCAGAATAGGCAATTGCTATCCAAGGGCGCATTCCCAAACGATAGCTCAGTTCCCAAAGTTGTCCTAAATAGCACCAAATACCAATAAGAAAATGCAACACAATCAACTGATATGGCCCACCATTGTAGAGCCACTCATCGATTGATGCAGCTTCCCAGATAGGATAAAAGTGCAAACCAATGGCAGCAGAGGTCGGTACAACTGCGGCTGTAATTAAGTTATTACCATCCATCAGTGAACCTATGATAGGTTCACGAATGCCATCCATATCTACGCTGGGAGCGGCAATAAAAGCCAAAATAAAACAGGTGGTGGCAGCCAACAAAGTGGGAATCATCAATACACCAAACCAACCGATGTAAATCCGATTTTCTGTGCTAGTAATCCAGCGACAAAAACTATCCCATAAATCAAAAAAATTAAATTCTCTTCGACGTTGAACAATGGTACTCATGGTCTGTACCTCCTAAGCAATTACAAGTTCAAATTTTTCTAACTACTTTTGTCAGATGTCTATCTATGATGAATGAGACATTGTTGTTTCAACAATTTCAATATTTCTAATAGGTAAAATTGTGAATTCTCAAGGCGAATGAAGCTAAATCAGGACTTTCAACTTAAAGTTAGAAAAAGATTTTGAGGAACTTGTGAGGAAATATGGTGCTTATTAAAACTTAAATTTTGTCAAGATTCAGGTTATGGGACTAGCAGTAAATGCGATCGCTTGTTGCTCTGACTCAAGCTCTGTATGCTTATTGTCTGCAAGCTTGGTGGATAAAAGTACCAGGAGTGAACTTTGAATTAGGCTACAGCTTATCACCAATAGCTGAAACTGGGAGTGGCGAACGTCTCCAGTCTTCACAAGTTTCTCAACTTCTTGTCCTAATGTCAAAAATAGATTCAGCTTAGTCATTGCTAGCCCTTAGAGATATAGGTGCCAGAAGATGAACAAGAAAAGCTATGCAACCATAGACGGCAATGAGGCTGTTGCTCAAATTGTCTATCGACTGAATGAGGTCATTGCGATTTACCCAATTACACCTTCTTCACCAATGGCTGAGTGGGCAGATGCTTGGGCTAGTGAAGGCAAACCCAACATTTGGGGTACTGTTCCGTCGGTGGTACAGATGCAGAGTGAAGGCGGTGTGGCTGGTGCTGTACATGGGGCTTTGCAAACTGGTTCGCTGACAACCACATTTACAGCATCGCAGGGATTATTGTTGATGATCCCAAATATGTACAAAATTGCTGGGGAATTAACACCTACAGTATTTCATATTGCCGCGCGATCGCTAGCTGCACAAGCCCTCTCTATTTTTGGCGACCACAGCGATGTTATGGCAGCGCGGGGTACTGGTTTTGCTATGTTGTGTGCCGCATCAGTCCAAGAAGCACAGGACTTTGCTTTGATAGCAACACGAGCAACTTTAGAATCACGGATACCCTTTCTGCATTTTTTTGATGGCTTTCGTACCTCCCACGAAATTAACAAAATAGAAACTTTAATAGAAGAAGATCTACGTAACTTTATTCCCGATGAATTAGTATTCGCCCATCGCTCACGCGCCCTCACTCCCGATAAACCTGTTTTGCGCGGTACAACCCAAAACCCTGATGTCTACTTTCAAGCCAGGGAAACTGTCAATCCTTACTATTTAGCTTGTGCAGACATCACCCAGAAAGTCATGGACGAATTTGCCGAGATGACTGGGCGACAGTACCAACTATTTGAATATCACGGCGACCCAGCAGCCGAAAGAGTTATTGTGCTGATGGGTTCTGGTTGCGAGGCTGTACATGAAACAGTAGATTACCTTAGTGCCCGTGGTGAGAAAGTGGGCGTTTTGAAAGTACGACTATATCGCCCATTCGATGCTGTGCGATTTGTTGCTGCTTTACCAGACACTATCCGTAGCATGACAGTTTTAGACCGCACCAAAGAACCAGGCGCATCTGGTGAACCTCTCTATTTAGATGTGGTAAATGCAATTTATGAAGCATTGAAAGCACAGCAAAGCATTTCCCCCACTCTCCCCGTCTCCCTCTCTTGCCCTCCTCAAGTCGTCGGTGGTCGTTATGGTTTATCTTCTAAAGAATTCACGCCAGCGATGGTTAAAGCTATCTTTGATAACCTTGCTACAGTTGAACCAAAAAATCATTTTACTGTGGGAATAAATGATGATGTTACTCACACCAGCTTAGATTATGAACCCGAATTTAGTATCGAACCGGACAATATAATCCGAGCAATTTTTTATGGTTTGGGTGCAGATGGTACAGTAGGTGCTAATAAAAACTCAATCAAGATTATTGGCGAAGAAACCAACAATTACGCTCAAGGCTATTTTGTCTACGACTCCAAGAAATCAGGTTCTGTTACAGTTTCTTACCTACGTTTTGGTTCACAACCGATTCGCTCAACCTATTTAATCAGCAAAGCTAACTTTGTCGCCTGTCATCAATGGGATTTTCTCGAAAAGTTCCCAATTTTGAAAGACATCGTACTAGGTGGAATATTCTTAGTTAATTCTCCTTATGAAAAGGATGAAATTTGGGAGTATCTGCCGTTAGCAATACAAGAGCAAATTATTCAAAAAAATCTGAAGTTTTATGTAATTAATGCCTATAAAGTCGCTCGTCAAGCAGGCATGGCTGGCAGAATTAACACAGTCATGCAGGTTTGTTTCTTCACTTTATCGGGTGTATTACCACGAGAAGAAGTGATCGCGGAAATTAAAAAATCCATTCGCAAGACTTACGGCAAGAAAGGTGATGAAATTGTGCAGATGAATATCAACGCAGTAGATACCACTTTGAAAAATTTGTTTGAAGTGGGGAATAGGGAATTGGGAATAGGGAATAGGAAAGAAAAACAATCCCCAATTCTTGATGCTGCACCCCCATTTGTCCGCGATGTTTTAGGTAAAATGATTGCCCGTGAAGGAGATGAATTACCAGTTAGTGCTTTACCCGCAGACGGTACTTATCCTACTGGAACGGCGAAATGGGAAAAGCGTAACATTGCCCAAGAAATACCCGTTTGGGATACAGATGTCTGCATTCAGTGTGGTAAGTGCGTGATGGTGTGTCCTCATAGCGTTATTCGCAGTAAAGTTTACGAACCTCACCAGTTAGAAGATGCACCATCAACGTTTAAGAGTGCCAATGCCAAAGACCACGATTGGCAAGGTTTGAAATATACTATCCAAGTGGCAGCAGAAGATTGTACAGGCTGCGGAATTTGCGTAGATGTTTGTCCGGCGAAGAATAAATCAGAACTACGCCGCAAAGCCATTAACATGGAACCGCAAAGACCATTACGCGAACAAGAACGGGAAAATTGGGATTTCTTTTTGAATATTCCCAATCCAGATAGAAGCCATCTCAAGCTGACTCATATTAACCAGCAACAGATGCAAGAACCATTGTTTGAATTTTCTGGGGCTTGCGCTGGTTGTGGCGAGACACCTTATATTAAATTAGCAACACAGTTGTTTGGCGATCGCATGATTGTTGCCAATGCCACTGGTTGTTCTTCTATCTATGGCGGTAATTTACCCACCACACCTTGGACGCACAACGCCGCAGGACGTGGGCCAGCTTGGTCAAATTCGTTATTTGAAGATAACGCCGAATTTGGACTTGGTTTTCGCATCTCGATTGATAAACAAGCAGAATTTGCCGCTGAATTACTCAAACAACTAGCAACAGATGTGGGTGAAGAACTGGCAAATAGTATTCTCAATGCCGAACAAAAAGATGAAGCTGATATTTGGGAACAACGCGAACGAATTGCTATCTTGAAGCAACAGTTAGAAGCAATTATCACTAGTCAATCGCCGCTGACAAACAAAGCCAAGCAACTCCTGAGTATTGCTGATTATTTAGTGAAAAAGAGTGTTTGGATTATTGGTGGTGATGGCTGGGGTTACGATATCGGTTTTGGTGGACTGGATCACGTTTTAGCCAGTGGACACAACGTGAATATTCTCATCCTCGATACTGAAGTTTATTCCAATACAGGTGGACAAATGTCCAAAGCCACACCGAAAGCAGCTGTAGCCAAATTTGCGTCTGGGGGTAAAGTTGCACCTAAAAAAGACTTGGGTTTGATGGCTATGACTTACGGCAATGTCTATATTGCTAGCGTCGCAATGGGCGCACGAGATGAACACACCCTCAAGGCATTCTTAGAAGCTGAAGCTTATCAAGGCCCATCGCTAATTATTGCCTACAGTCATTGTATTGCCCACGGGATCAACATGAGTACAGCAATGCAGAATCAAAAAGCTGCTGTTGATTCAGGCCAATGGTTACTGTATCGATTTAATCCAGACCGCATCAAGCAAGGAGAAAACCCACTACAACTAGATTCGCGTACACCAAAGTTACCGCTAGAGCAATATATGTATCTAGAAAATCGCTTCAAAATGTTAACTAAAAGTAACCAAGAAGCAGCACAGCAGTTACTTAAAGAAGCTCAAGCAGATGTGAAAACCCGTTGGCAGATGTATCAATATTTGGCTGCAAGAAAGTATTAAAAATAGGAGTAATAATGATGGATTTGTCTACAACTTATATGGGAATGAAATTGCGATCGCCTCTTGTTCCCTCTGCATCTCCTCTGTCTGAAGACATTGACAATATTCGGCAGATGGAAGATGCAGGTGCAGCAGCAGTAGTGATGCATTCATTATTTGAGGAACAGTTGCGTCTGGAACGTTTTGAACTGCACCATCACCTGACCCAAGGAACTGAAAGTTTTGCGGAAGCCTTAACTTACTTCCCTGATTCAATCAACTTTCGAGTAGGGCCAGAAACTTATTTAGAGCATATCCATAAAGCTAAGCAGAAGGTAAACATTCCAATTATTGCCAGTCTCAATGGCTCATCTGTTGGTGGATGGACAAACTACGCTAAACAAATTCAGCAAGCGGGAGCAGATGCACTGGAATTGAATATTTATTATGTCCCTACTGATATGGAACTGACAAGTGAGCAAATTGAGCAGACTTATATTGATATTCTTAGTGCAGTCAAAGCAGTAGTAACTATCCCCCTAGCAGTCAAACTCAGCCCATACTTAACCAATACAGCAAATATGGCAAAACGTTTAGATGAGGTGGGGGCTGATGCTTTGGTAATGTTTAACCGCTTTTACCAACCGGATATTAATCTCAATCTCCTTGATATTGAACCCAATGTGCTGTTAAGTACACCGCAATCAATGCGATTACCTCTGCGCTGGATTGCAATTCTCTATGGTCGCATTCACGCCGATTTGGCTGCAACTAGCGGTATTCATAGGGGCGATGATGCGCTAAAAATGCTCATGGCTGGTGCTAAGATTACGATGCTTTGCTCGGTACTGCTACGACATGGGATCAACCACATTCGAGTGATTGAGCAGGAAATGCGCGAATGGATGCAAAAACATAAATACGAATCAGTACAACTAATGCAGGGGAGTATCAGTCAAAAGCATTGCCCAAATCCCAGCGCTTTTGAACGTGCCCAGTATATGCGATCAATTACCACCTATAAACCTGAATGGGCAGCTACTCACGATACATCGTATTACTTCGGTTAAAAGCTTTAATGAATATCGTCATGCTACTTTATGCACAAGCGATCGCTCCATAATTGCCCCACGGTACTTATTTTGAATTGATTAGAACGGGGTTCCTTTTTCTTTTCTTTGTCGTTGCAATGCTTGTTCATACCACTCTAATTCATCCAAAAATCGACTAACTCTCTTCGTCAAAGCTGCTTCTTGTGCAGCGCCTGCTTCATCCAGAGAGTCCCCAATTTTGGAAATGGAAAAAATGCTAGAAATAGTAGGCATTCCCATCTCTGACAAAAAAGCGCGTAACTGTATGGCTGCGCGCACTCCTCCAAAGCCACCAGCTGAGTAGGAAACAATACCAGCCGGACGGAAAAAGTATTCTTCTAGATAGTGATCCATCAGATTGCTCAACCCTGGCTGAATAGAATGGTTATATTCTCCCGCAACAACTACAAAACCGTCTGCTGTTCGGATATGGTCTGCCAGTTCTTCCATCTTTACAGGAGCTTGACCTTTACCATACTCCTTATACATCCGGTCTAAGATGCCAAAGTCATACTCCTTCGCATCTACAAAAATCACCTCATGGTTTCTTTGCTTGAGCTGCTCAATTATGAATTTGGCAGCTTTAATACCCTGGCGATCGCTCCTGTAGGAACCATAAAAGACTAGTGTTTTAAAGTTCATGATGAATCATTTTTAGTCCTTTTTCCTCACTAGAGTGTACTGCATAAGTAGCTGACTTTTCACGGCATCTGGAAAACCTCTCTCTAAATCTCTCTTCTAAAAGGAGAGAGACTTTGAATTTTCCCCCTTCCCGACGCGGGAAGGGGGTTAGGGGGTTAGGTTTTTGGTGGACTTTTCCACATAGCGTGAAAATTAAAAGGGGACAGGGAACGGGCAACAGGCAACAGGGAAATCCCCATAATTAAAATCAGGGGATTTGTACAATGACGCATTGAAACTTCGTGGCTTGCGCCATCTCGTTTCAAATATTTTGATTTTTTTCATAAATAAATTTAGGGGCTTGAAACCCAATATTCGGGCAGGTTTTTTTGCTGTTCCCTGTTCCCTGCCCGAAGGGCATGGTCAGAATGACTGATGACTGTTAACGACCATCAAGAGTGTTTATATACTTTAGACACGCATCAGCTTAAATATTCACACCGATCTACTTACAACCTAGAAGCGCTATGTTAATCAGACAAACGCCAGATCTTGATTGTATTATCCTCACTACCTGTGACAAGAGTTTTAGCATCAGGACGGAAAGTAATAGATGTTACAGTATCAGCATGTCCCAGCAGTGTGCGAATTGTTTCTCCTGTAGCTAAATTCCATAATTTGATTGTGCGATCGCGGCTAGCACTGCCCAGGGTATTACCATCTGGGCTGATGGCAATGGATGTCACCGTTTCGGCATGTCCTACGAGTGTACGAATTTTCTCTCCTGTAGCTAAATTCCACAGTTTGATTTTGCGATCGCGGCTACCACTAGCTAAAGTCTTCCCATCTGGACTAATGGCAACGGATGTTACTGTCTCTGTATTTCCTGTAAGTGTGCGGATTGGATATTCTTTGGTCAGATCCCAAATTTTAATTGTCTTGTCAAAACTACCACTGGCCAGAGTTTCACCATCGGGACTGATCGCCACTGACCGCACCCAAAATGTATGTCCTGTCAGAGTACGCCTTAGTCTTCCGGTTGCTAGATTCCACACTTTAATTGTGTTGTCATCACTACCACTTACCAGAATTTTCCCATCTGGACTAATGGCTAAAGCTTGAACCGAATCGGAATGCCCTATTAATGTACGGATTTCTTTTCCTGTTGTCAGATTCCATACTTTGATAGTTTTATCATCACTACCACTGACTAGGGTTTTGCCATCTGGGCTAATAGTTACAACATTGATTCTTTGGGAATGCCCTTTTAAAGTGCGGATTTCCTTTCCTGTGGTCAGATTCCATAGTTTGATGAGGCGATCGCGATCGCCACTGCTGGCAATGCTTTGGCCATCAGGGTTAATAGCAACCGATAAAACCGATTTTTCGTGACCTTTAATGGTGTTAGCTAGAGAAATTTTTTTGAAAGTATTGTTTGGTAACTGACCGAAACCGACATCAACTTTATCTGACTTTTGCTGAATAGGAATCAGCCTAGAAAGTAAAGTGGTATGAATTTGACGATATTGCTGATACCAAGATTCTCCAAATCCGAATAATAAAATAAAAGCAGCTACCAAAACTAAATTTCTAAATAGAGTATATCTAGCCGGTAAAACTGGTGTCTGAGTTACAGGTAATTTTCCAGATGTTTTACCCGCTGGTGGCAGTGCAAGTGGTTGTTTAGGAGTCAAGTCTTGAATAACTTCATCGGCTGATTGATACCGCTGTGGCAGATCTTTTTTTAACAGCTTATCAAGAATAAAATCTAATTCAGCACTCAACGGACTTCGCAAATATTGCCGCCAGTCATTTACCCAACCATACCCATATTCCATCCACAACTGAAAGGGAGAAGTTCCTGTTAACAAATGAAAGCAAGTAGCCCCCAAACCGAACAAATCACTAGCCGGGTAAGCTTTACCATCTCTAATTTGTTCTAGCGGCGAATAACCATGTGAACCAATTGATGTACCGATTTTACTTCTGACTTTTACTGTTAGTTGCTTGGAGGAACCAAAATCGATCAAACTTAATCGCCCATCACCATGACGGCGGATAATATTTTCTGGTTTAATGTCTCGGTGAATTACACCGCGATCGTGAATAAATTTGAGGACAGGTAATAAATGCAGCAGAATTGCTTGAATCTCTCCAGGCTTATAGGCTTTGCGCTGCTGTAACTCTTTTAACAAGTTATGCCCATGAATAAATTGTTGTACTAAATATAGGCAATTATCTTGCTCAAAGTAAGCCAGCAATGTCGGGATTTGAGGATGTTCTCCAAGTTCTTGTAGTCGCTTTGCTTCTTCAGCAAACAAATCCATTGCTTTTTTTTGCGACCAAGTACCTTGGAATTTTGGTGCTAATTGTTTGATTACACAACGTTCATTGAGTTTATCTGTATCTTCTGATAGATAAGTTCTGCCAAATCCCCCTTCATCAGAAAGTACCCGGATGACACGGAAGCGATTTCTCAACAGTGGCACCAAGGGGGTGCTACAACTTTGGCACAACTTCTTTCCATTGGGATTTAGGGGATTTAGGCAATCGGGATTCAAGCAGCAGATCATAATCTGACAGGCGCGACTGCACTACAAAATATGCTAAAGTTACCCCGAAAATTCCCTTGACTCAAATTAGTTCTCGCGTGATGTTGGTAGAAAACACAATTTTGGGGATTGGGGAATTACTTATATAGTCAATGTTGGTAAATGCTAGTTAGTTTTCTTCCATGCCAGAAAACTTTGAGAACCTGATAATTAATATTTTATCGATTATAGAATATTCTGAGTTGAAATTTTTCTGAAACTTAAAATTCCGGTAAATTCGCTTGAATATGAACGAATAAAAGTTTACTGGGTACTAAGCAATATTTATTTGTGGTAAAGGGTTAATAATAACTAGAAGTTAAAAACATAACTATATTTATTTTTGTTCACTTGTTAATTTGATACTGAATATAAGTAATTATTGAACTTATAATGCGGCTTTTTGTCTTTGATTTTGGCTTTCCATGCACGAATAGCGATCGCAGTTCGCGCTACAGGTGGTATATATGTCGGAGTAGTTTTTTCTGTTGGCTGAGATTTACTACTTAGTGGTTGGGTAGTTAAACAGTTAGTTAACATTGGTGAATTACTTTCAGTATCCAGAGCGAAAATCACATCATCAACTGTATGAAAGCGCTCCTTTAAAGAAATTCTCACCATTTTTTCTAAAATCCGGGAAAAACTATCACTAATATTTACTTCGTGATGCCAACATATTTCACCAGTATGATTATCATGTTCCAATTCCAAAGGCCATTTACCAGTCAGTAGATAAAGACAAGTTACACCCAGTGCATAAATATCACTGGCATAAACTGGACGTAGAGAAAACTGCTCAGGAGGCGCGAATCCCATTGTCCCGACAAAGTTAGTAGCTGCGGTTTTGCTCATTGAATTTTCACTAGTATCAGCTAACTTTTCTTTCACTGCACCAAAATCTATCAGTACTAATCGCTGATCATCTTGACACCGCAGCAAATTTTGAGGCTTAATATCCCGATGAATTACATGATTTTGATGAAGATATCGTACAATTGGCAGTAATTCCCGCAAGAACTGTTTCACTGCGGCCTCACTTTTGACCCCATTTTGCTTGACTTCGGTGGCTAAAGTATGACCATGTACATATTCTTGAACTAAATAAAACTCTCCATTGCCTTGAAAATAGTCTAAGAGTAGGGGAATTTGTGAATGACTACCGAGTTGACCTAAAGTTTTTGCTTCTTTTTCAAAGCGTTGACAGGCATTTTGCCAACTTTTCGCACTGGTTACTTTAGGACACAGTTGTTTAATCACACACAGGGAATTCCCAGGCAATACAGCATTTCGAGCGAGAAATGTGATGCCAAATCCACCTCTACCTAAAACTCGCAATATTTCATAGCGATCGCGAAACAGCTGCTTAGAGCCACACATTCTAATAAGCTGATTCTGCTCTAAGCCATACTCATAAACATTCGGAGTTTTCCCAGTAAAACGATTCATTAGTCAAGGAAAGCTACTTTACAGTGTCTTCAATTTAACTATATATATTATTTTACGCTAGTATTATTACGGTATCTTTGCAAAATCATCACAAGTGCTGCATTTGCGTCAACCAGTAGGTGTTTGGCAAAACAGGCGAAATTTTGTGCCTAAAAAGCTTAGTCTATCTGCCTTTAAAGGCTATTTCACTACAACTTAGGTTGACGCAAGCGTACCAAATCCTTATAGTGACTGCTTTTGAGCTACTTTTTTCAATGTTACTCTTGACAACCGAATGGCTAAAAAGCTACTTTAGTTCCAGGTTGACGAAACAGCACCTTGAAAACCAAATACATCAATGCTTCCGACTCCGGGGTGTGTTCCAATTAATTAAAATCCCTATTAGGGATTGAAACACAGTTGGTATTATTTCCCATATTTCAAGAATATGTGTTCCAATTAATTAAAATCCCTATTAGGGATTGAAACAAAATTACCAATTTTGTTACTCATACGGAATTAAGTGTTCCAATTAATTAAAATCCCTATTAGGGATTGAAACTGGTTCTGGTTTTGTCTCTACTAGTGGTTCAGTGTTCCAATTAATTAAAATCCCTATTAGGGATTGAAACGGACATGGCTACGGCACAGGTAGGCCACCAGTTACGTGTTCCAATTAATTAAAATCCCTATTAGGGATTGAAACTCTGAAGATACTTCAATTATTCCTAAACCATTTAGTGTTCCAATTAATTAAAATCCCTATTAGGGATTGAAACGAAAGCCAGCCACTCGAACTTCTTGCAGCGATTAGTTCCAATTAATTAAAATCCCTATTAGGGATTGAAACCAAAGAGGTAGATAGAATGTTACTAAGCACATGGAGTTCCAATTAATTAAAATCCCTATTAGGGATTAAAACCCGGACAGGATGCCGTAGCAGCCCAGGAGCGATCGGTTCCAATTAATTAAAATCCCTATTAGGGATTGAAACTTCGCTCTATATCTGCAAAAATATCCAGTATTAGAGTTCCAATTAATTAAAATCCCTATTAGGGATTGAAACGGATGAATTAACCCAGCTTTCCATGCAGCCAGAATGTGGTTCCAATTAATTAAAATCCCTATTAGGGATTGAAACTTTCAAAATGCTTCATCAAAAGAATCATGCAATCATCAAAAGTTCCAATTAATTAAAATCCCTATTAGGGATTGAAACAGCTCGTGATTATGCGGCTAAAATATTTCAAATTAAAGTTCCAATTAATTAAAATCCCTATTAGGGATTGAAACGCTTTTCCTCCAAATATTTTACAGACCAGCCTCTGTTCCAATTAATTAAAATCCCTATTAGGGATTGAAACTTCTTTACTCTTAAATACTAACTTGGTTAACCTAGGGTTCCAATTAATTAAAATCCCTATTAGGGATTGAAACTACGAAAACGGCACAACCTCAACTAGCCCCACAGTTCCAATTAATTAAAATCCCTATTAGGGATTGAAACAATCACACAAAAAACCCTGCTATTTAGTGCAGGGGTTCCAATTAATTAAAATCCCTATTAGGGATTGAAACAACCTTGGCAGCCAATAAGGTATCTGTCTCAGCCTTTAAGTGTTCCAATTAATTAAAATCCCTATTAGGGATTGAAACTTTATTTCATTCATAATGCCTGTCATCTCACCTAAAAGTTCCAATTAATTAAAATCCCTATTAGGGATTGAAACAAAACACCTTCTCTAATCGCTTTGCGGCGTTGAGTTCCAATTAATTAAAATCCCTATTAGGGATTGAAACAAGTTGTCATTATCATAGCTAGGGATATTCCCGTTCCAATTAATTAAAATCCCTATTAGGGATTGAAACAGATAAACATGCATTATGACGAGGAGGGTTCACTTGTTCCAATTAATTAAAATCCCTATTAGGGATTGAAACTTTCAACCTGTTGAGCAAGTTTTTCAGGCTGCTTCAGCAGAGTTCCAATTAATTAAAATCCCTATTAGGGATTGAAACATAAAGGCGATCGCATACTTTCCTAGGGCAGCGAGTTCCAATTAATTAAAATCCCTATTAGGGATTGAAACACAGAAACTGGCCCATTAGGACGAAAGAAAAGATATATAGTTCCAATTAATTAAAATCCCTATTAGGGATTGAAACTCTGTACCCTGGTGAATGAACTCAAATGATGACCCGTTCCAATTAATTAAAATCCCTATTAGGGATTGAAACTAGCCTTGCCCAACAGCAGCAACAGCAAGCCCAAGGTTCCAATTAATTAAAATCCCTATTAGGGATTGAAACCGTTTTAGGTACGCTCAGTTATTCCTGAATGGTCGTCAAAGGTTCCAATCAACTAAAATCCCTATTAGGGATTGAAACGTGAATGAGCAAACATGAAAGCACTACAACGAATTACATTTAACCCAGAAATCATGGGTGGCAAACCTTGCATTCGAGATATGCGTGTTACTGTAGGTATGATTGTCGGTTTAATGGCAGCAAGACATACCCCAGAAGATATTCTCAAAGCTTACCCATACCTAGAACGTGAGGATATTTATGAAGCCTTAGCTTATGCTGCATGGCGAGTAGAAGAAATTGAAGTACCTCTTGCTTCTGCATGAAAATTTTACTTGATATGAATCTTTCTCCTGACTGGGTTCCAGTCTTAGAAAATGCGGGATTTGAAGCTGTCCATTGGTCAACAATTGGTAATCCTAGTGCTATAGATAAAGTAATAATGACATGGGCGCTTACAAACGACTACATTGTTTTCACCCATGACTTAGATTTTGGTACACTGCTGGCAATGACTCAAGCTAATGCACCCAGCGTAATTCAAGTGCGATCGCAAGATATTTTACCAGCTAAGTTAGGTAATTTAGTTATCAATGCCTTGCGTCAATTTCAGCAGGAACTAGCAATGGGTGCTTTGGTAACAGTAGATGAAGTAAAAGCAAAGGTAAGAATTTTACCAATTCAGCGGAACTTCTAATCTGCGAGACGCTTTGCGAGCGATCGCAATGAATGTAATTTTGATAGCCTTCCATTGCACCCTTCTGCGTTAAAAAAGTAGTATTTTAAAACGCAGAAGGACGCAGAATGTTAGCAAATTTAATTCGCTATATACTAAGGTACTTCAATCGGAATCAATGTATTTTCCGGCAAATAGTTACGGAAACATCCATCATCCGACAGCACTACAGTCAGGCGCAGGGGATAATCTGGTGGAACTTGCAAATCTGCCCACGGGACTGCTATTTCCAAACAAGTATTAAAAGCTACTTGAGCGCGGCTAAAACGGGGATGCCATTGAAAATGTTCTGCCGCTTCTCGAAACTGAATCGATTGTGTCAGCAAATTAACTTCTAAATGGTGGTGGAAGTGGTAATTAACTGGCGCTATATCAGGCACATCTGCCAAAGGAATTGGGCTATTGTTCATAGTTTTATTGGGATAGAACCACAGCAAATTCAAATCTGCTGGTAAATCCCGACCTGGTGCAATGCCACTTTTAAAGTCCAGCCGTAAATAAAAATTCAGGTGATCTACCCCATACCAAAGACGCTGGACAACACTGCTGTTATGCATTGTTCCTCGCGCCCCACCGATTTCTATGCGCCCGGCTTTGTCCCAGTCTTGTTCATCACCCTTGCCATCAATCACAGGATGAATAAACCCTTCAGGGATATGGTCTGCTCGTGCTTCGTGAACCTCCAATGGCTGCCTGAGATATGGCGGTATAGGTTCATTCAAAGCTTTGTAAATGCCAAACAGGTGTTCTCGAAACAATTGGTCGAAGATCGCATCCTGATTTGAAGAATGTCCTTCACCAAACCACCAAAACCAGTCAGAACCTTCGGCGGCGTACAAAGCTTCCCACGCTGCTGGGTTGTTTTCTTCTGTAGCTTCGGGATGCTTGGCGAGGGTTTCCCTAGCATGTGTCAGGTAGTCCCAGGCACGATTTTTGGCGGGATCACCAATCCAGGTGGTGAAACTGCCATCTACCCAAGAACCGCTATGTAGTTGTTCTTGGTGGATAGTTGCGGTGGCTGGAAATTGTTCGAGAAATTCTGAGACAGTAACGAGTTGCAAGTGGGGTTCGTTACTGAGGTTTTGATATAAAGCTTCTAGGAAGGGTTTGCCATCTTCGGGATAAAATTCCCAGCAATTTTCCCCATCTAAGGCGATGGTGACTAACCAAGGCTGTTCGCTGGGACGCTCTCTTTGCATTTTAGCGATCGCTTGCAGGTGCCCTACTAAGTCTGCGGCTGCTTGTTTTGCCGGCATCGCCCCATAGGTAAAGCCAATCAAATCAGATAATCTATGATCGCGAAACACAATTGCCAAATCACCTGCTGGAGTTTCCAGGCGATATGGCCGATATAGTAATTCTGGCTCTTGGACATTTCCCGCCCCATCCCGGTGGAAGAAGTGTTTCAGTGTCCATCCTAAGACGGCTTCATCTGAGCAAATCCACTTAAATCCTTGCTTAATAATGTATGGCAGAATTTCAGGACTGACTGATTGTTCCGAAGGCCACAAACCACGGGGTTCCTGCCCAAAGCGATCTTTATATAAATCCCAAGCTTTGCGTAAGTGGCGGGGAATATCTTCTGCCCATTGAAATCTGGAGTTAGGCAATGTCATCTGGGGCACAGCTACCCGCCCGGAATTAGTATCAGCTAACAAAGGTAAAATTGGATGGGTGTAGGGCGTAGTGGTAACTTCCAATTGCCCCGTTGCTTGCATTTTCCGGTGTTGAGGGATAATGCGACTGAGGATTTCTCGCTGTTTAGAATAAATGCGTTGGCGATCGCTTAAAGTAAAATTCCGACCCTGTTTTAACCAAGCCGCAATTTCCGGGTCATCCCAAAATAACGGATCAATCCACGCTAAATTGTGCCAAGCCAGTAAATCACTGTAATCTGGCAACTCCCAATTTGCTAAACACCAAGATTGCCCTTTCTCTTGCCTTTGCTGATATAACTCGCTATAGCGGGGATGGGGATCAATCAAGGTGTGGTGATTGGCATCAAAAAAATGTTGGATAATAAATTCTCGTTGTTGCTGAGTTAATTGCTCAGCAGGTGTCAAACTAGCTGTCAGATAAGGGTCAAAAGCTGTGCCAGCAATGTAATCTTCAAGTTGTAATATCAGCGATGGTACCAAATTAACCGTTTGGTGTAACTTGGGATACTTTTCGAGGATTAATATTAAATCCAAATAATCTTTAGTGCCATGCAACCGTACCCAAGGTAGGCGGTACTTTTGACTAGAAGAAACGGAAACGCCGCTGTCAGGCGATTTGTACAGCGGCTGATGTTGATGCCAAATAAAAGCAACGTAGAGTGGATGGGACATAGTAGATGATGGGGTATGGGGCATTGGACATGGGGTGTTGGGCATGGGACATAGGGCATGGGGCATTGGGTATGGGCATAAGTTATTCCCCTTGTCTCCCTGCTCCCTGCCCCCTGCTTCCTCTAGTCCCTAATACCTTCCAGTTCCTAGACTACTTGCTCGACTTCTGCAATTTCAGGAATCATTTCCCGCAGACGGCGCTCAATACCCATTCTCAGGGTCATTGCAGAACTAGGGCAAGAACCACAAGCACCTTGCAGCCGGAGTTTGACTATAGGCCCATCAAGCTCCACAAGTTCTACATTGCCGCCATCAGACATAAGATAAGGGCGCATTTCATCTAAAACTGTTTCCACGTTGTCAGTTGTCAGTTCCATTGTTTGAGTCCTCTTTCAGCTAGAAAATCTTTATACTGGATGTTTGTTAATTCAATCCTAGATCTAATTGCCTCTAGATTGTGTTTTCCCTAAATCTTAGGAGAGCGATAGTCATGAGTGCATGACTCAAACTTGATATTGGCATAACTTATGTAACGCCTGCTACTTCTAAGCTCAAATTATCAGGAAAGGCAGAGGGAACAGGGAACAGGGAACAGGGAAGAAGGAATAAAGCTGATGCGCGCCTAAATTTTGTAATTACTCTTTACGGTCGTTAACTGTTAACTGTTGACGGTTATCAGTCGTCAGTCATCGGTCATCAGCCTTCATCTAAATGTTCAAGTGAAATGCGTAACAGCTTATAGAAAGTGCTGAATTTGTGGCAATTACCAATTTTGTTCTAGTAAAGATTCAAATTCAGCTTGTAAAGCCGTGATATCTGCTACCCTGGCAACAAGTAAGTTATCCCTACCAGCATCACTTAAACGTTCTTTCCAATAACGAATACTCTCAGAGTTATTCAACCAAAACTGAACTACTGTATCTACAACTTGATCTAAATTCCAATCCCATTTGGCTGGTACTGGTTCCACAGATTTTATCAATGCGTCTAAAGTACATTGATGTGTTCCTAAATATTCCACTCCTTGATGTTGTGTTTTTTCCAAACTCTGCTGTTGAGTATGAAAAAATTGCCAAACTGGAGACACCCCTACAAGATCAAAAGTGTATTTCATCTTATTCCTCCCAGTTATTAATCAGTTATTTGGAAGATCTAAAATTTTATAAATCATTATGTTTAATAAAATACCAAAATTTTGCTTAAAAAAGGATGATTTTCGTCTATGTCATCGGAATTAAATTTTATTCAATAGTTAGCACTTGCTAAGGTTGAGTGCTAACTATTTATGCAATTGTTTGATGTATTATTAAATAGTTTCAGGCACTTATTCAGGGAAAAATCTTATTTTTAATAATTGTTTAGTTTTCTCAGTCACTTCTGGGCGAGGTGAAGTGGCGGCTTTATCGGCTGCTTGTTTGTGGGCGATCGCTTCGGTAGTGTATGGACTTCTAGGACAACGTATTCCACCGTTACAACTCAATTTAATTAAAGGGGTAATTGCGATCGCCCTGCTTGTTTTGACTATTGTGATTACTAGTGAATCCCTACCAAATCTGACTTTTGCACCTACATGCCTTTTAATACTTAGTGGTGCTGTGGGCATTGGTTTGGGTGATACAGCTTTTTTAGCCGCCATCAATTATTTAGGAGCGCGTCGCGTTTTACTTATAGGAACTCTTTCACCTCCCATAACCGCGATCGCAGCGATGATTTTTCTGCAAGAACAGTTAAACTTTAGGGCTTGGTGCGGTATTTTGCTGACGATTTTGGGGGTTGCTTGGGTAGTCACAGAACGAGTTCCAGGCACAAATAATCATTCTGCAATGCACATCTGGCGGGGAATCGGCTTTGGTTTATTAGCAGCATTTACCAATGCTACAGGGGCTATTTTATCTCGTGCAGCATTTGCTACAACAAGTATTTCACCTTTGTGGGCTGCCTTGTTGCGCTTAAGTGCAGGCGTATTGGTGATTTTGATTTGTATATTGTTCTCTAAGGGTAGGGAAACAAAAGTATTTTATCCCTATTGGCAATCGTGGCGAGTAATTTTAACGAGTTTGTTTGCTGCTTTTTGTGGAACTTATTTAGGAATTTGGCTGCAACAAACAGCAATTAAATTTACAGCGGCGGGAATTGCAATAACATTGATGCAAACTAGTCCATTGTTTGTCATTCCCATTGCTATCTGCATGGGCGAAAAAGTTAGTTGGAGAGCGATCGCTGGTGTGATAATTGCGATCGCGGGAATTGGATTATTGTTTTACCTAAAGTAAAGCTAATTCAAGCCAGGAAATAGTGGCGCTTCCTCTTGATCATACTTAGCTAGATAATCGCGAAAAGATGTCCCACCAGTACCAATATCTGCACCAACCATCTTTAGTTGCTGAATTGCCAATCCTAAATGAGCTTGATGAAATTGTCTTTGCAACTTGTCATAAGTACGTAAACATTGAAGAATTGCACCAGCATAGAGATGATTTTGCAAATTGGCGATGCGTTCTTCTTGAGAGTTTCCAAGAGCGCGACTTGTGAGAATTTGATAATAGTGGGCAAGGTTACGCTGATGATATAATTTAAACCATTGTGTTACATCTTCGCCATAACGACGATTAAATTCTATTTCTGCAATGTGCAAATTACCTTCTGCATTTTTAGTACCACCATCCCAATATTTGCGAACACCACTCATAATTTCTAGACGGCGAAACTGAAAAGACTGAAAACCACTGGTAGGGCCAATACTGGTTCTAAATTCAACAAAAGCTCGCATTGTTGTGAGAATTGGCATATTTGTGTTTACGACTTCGTAAAAACGCAAAATACGTCGAAAAAAATAACAAGTCTCCCCTGTATCACCAATTACTGTATTTGCTTCATCTTGTAGCGCCTCAGAAAAAGCGTCTAAAACTCGCTCCATATCGATAATCATTTGGTGAAAAGCGAGTTCGCAAATTTGATGTACAGCGATAAATAAATCTTCGTCTTTGGAGGCGGTGAGAGGTTTTTTACAATTAATCAGTGTTTCGACATTATGATAATTCCAGTAATGGTTTTGATTAATGTCCAGATTAAGATCTAGTGGCGGCAAAGGTTTGGGCTTGTAGGATTCAGACATAAGTATAGACTTGGAAGCGCACAACTTTTATCCTAGGCGATCGCTAATACCAATTCGCAATTCGCAATTCGCAATTAAAGAACTTAGATGCAGCAAAGTTTTCAGGGTTTACATCTGTATCAGATTTTTCGTGAAATGGTATAAGGTGTAAGGTAGTGTAAAAAATTAATAGCCTATATTTTTAACTGAGCAAATCCTAGTATATTTTCATATTATTTCAATATTTATTTTGCCAAAACAAAAAAATCAGTTCTCATAAAATATATAAAATAATGGGGTGTGTTAACTGCCTACAACACACCCTTTATTAGGAATAACAGATTAATAAATTCATGCTCCTAAATATTATCAGCATCAATCTCGTTTGAGTGCTAAAGTTAGCCCATCTCCAATAGGAACAAGAGAAAGTGTTACCCGTTGATCATCATGTAACTTCTTGTTGAGAGCGCGGATAGCTTGGGTACTTTTGTCTTGAAATTGGGGATCAGCAACTTGTCCAGACCATAAAACATTATCAATAGTAATCAGTCCGCCCGGACGCAATAATTGCAGCGATCGCTCATAATATCCATCATAATTTTCTTTATCAGCATCGATAAACGCAAAATCAAACGTCCCGGCTTGACCGTCTGCCAAAAGTGCATCTAAAGTTTCCAAGGCTGGCGCTAATCGTAGATCGATTTTATCGGCAACCCCTGCTTGCTGCCAATATCGCCGAGCGATCGCAGTAAATTCTTCACTGACATCACAAGCAATTATCTGACCATCAGCAGGTAACGCCAAGGCAACAGAAAGTGAGCTATAACCAGTAAATACACCCACTTCTAAGGTTTTTTTCGCTCCCATCAGTTGCACCAACAGTCTCATGAACTGTCCTTGTTCTGGTGAAATTTGCATTCCACTCCTGGGATGACTGGCGGTTTCTTGGCGTAGTTTTTGCAGAACCTCCGGCTCCCGCACAGAAATAGCTAAAAGATAGTCGTAGAGTCGGCTATCAAGATTAATAGTCTGTGATGACATAGTTTGGTTCATGAATTTAACACGTCTACCGTTATACTATCGCTGGAGAGTAGTGTACAAAAAAGATGGTGCGGCTCGTTTTTACAGCAATTCTACTGGTGTTATTAACAGCTTGTGGCAGTATTGGACTGTTACCGAATAGCCAGTTAGTGCAAAAAGCGATCGCGCTTAGGCTATCGCAAACTCAACAGCAGCTTAACCAACAACTAGATCTAGATTTTCAAGGATTTGAAATCAAGCATCTATCAATTACCCAAGAGCAACCCCTGACGATTCAAAATTTACCAGCTTTTCGTGTCCGGGGAACATACGATCTGATTGTCAAGCTACCAAAGAGACAGTTGACGCAACCGCAACAACCATTTGAAGTTTTCATGCAAATTCAGCAAGAAGGCAAAACCTGGCGATTGTTGCTTCCAGATAAGGATGGTAAAACTACTCAGCCTACTTGGCGTAGCTATCTAATTGAGTAACTCATCATGTGCAATTAGAAAAACTATCACAACTATATCCGTATAACTGCTAAGGGTAGCCATGATCGAGGTGATAGTTTCACTAAAGACATGGTAATTCGTAATTCGTAATGACGCGACGCTCCTGCGTCGCTACCGCTTCGCTATCGCGGACTCGCTCTAAGCGTTCGCGTTAGCGTCTCGTAGAGAAGCTATGCCGTTGGCGAAGCCTCTCGTAGAGAAGGCTTTACGCTGCGCTAACGTAATTCGTAATTAAGAAAACCAAATTAAATTTGGCTTTCATCGGTTGTATATGTAGTCTTATTTTGGAGAATTGATACAAGATGTATTTCAACTTTTTCATCAGTTCAATTGTGGGAATTGTGGTGGCTGTGTTGCTTGGTTTTGGCGTGCTGCAATGGTTTCATGTACCTGCTGGTAACTTCCTCGACTGGGTAATAGGTGGTGCTAGCTTTTGGTGGTTGCTTGTCATTGTTACTGTTCCGTGGAATGTGCATTTTCAGGCTAAAGAAGTTTTAGCAGAAGCCGCACAGTCTACCGAAAAGGGGATTCCAGTCGATGAGAAACAAGTTACTTATGTCAAAGTTTTAGCAAAGCGATCGCTCTGGTTGGCCATTGCTTTACACTTATTCTCTGCCGTTGGTCTTTATACCCTCGCGGCCATTGGTATTAGTGCTGTGGGATATATTAGTTCCGGTGCAGCTTTATTATTAACTATCCTGCGTCCAGCTATCCGTGCTTACGAATATTTATACGCGCGATTGACAATGATTCGCCAAGAATGGAAATATCCCCGCGAAGATGTTGTTGAACTCCGCAATCGTTTTGATGAATTAGAACAAAAAGTACAACAAATAGCAGAACAACTAGATCCAGAACAACCCTATTCTTTACCCACCACTCAACAACGCTTTGCCGATGAGACGCGCCGAGACTTAGCTAAAATTGCCGCTAATTTAGAAGAATTAAGAGCTACAAATCAAACTGAACACGAACGTCTGGCAAGGGAAGCCAGAAATGCGATCGCGCAACTTTCCACCGACGGACAATTTCTCGATCATGTCCGCGAAATTATTAGATTTTTTAAGACTGCCTAAACTAAGCATCATTGAACACTTTCAACTTCACCGTGAAGTCAATCTCAACTAGCTCATTCCTCGACTATAGTACAGGGGATGAGCTTAATTACTTTTAAATTGTGACTATTTTTCCCCAAAACGTTTAATATGCAATATAATCCTTGGCTAATTCCGTTTAAATTGGGGCATAAGCAAAATTGTATCAAAGGATACTATATTTATATTTGTAGAATAAAAATATCCTACTTAATGGTGTAGTTGAAAATTGCTCGTTTCGAGAAAATTTTCCTATCGACAAATAATATTAATATTCAAGATAGATGACTAAGAGTAAAATTTAAACGTTCTTGACAGAAACTTTAAAAAATACCTAAAAAATAGTAGTGACTGAAACAAGTAAATCCAGATAAATGAATTGGGTTTATATGAGATATTGCTAAAGCCTCGACTACGCTCAGGGCTAAATATGTGGCAATCTAATTGCCAAGTAGTTAATTTCTTATATCTAAATAATCAGCTTTCTATAACTGCACTTGGATAGAGCGCAAAATAAATGGCACAAGGTTTTTTACAAATTGGCTTGACCCTATGTATCGTGATAGCAATCACTCCTCTTTTAGGGAGATACATGGCGCGTGTTTTCTTGGGAGAAAAGACGCTCCTTGATCCTTTAATGAATCCTATAGAACGGAGCTTGTTCGTGCTTGCGGGTGTCCGCAGGAAAGATGATATGACGGGTTGGCAGTATGCACGGGCGATACTGTATAGCAACCTGTTAATGGGTATTTTAGTATATTCACTGATCTACTTTCAGCGATTATTACCCTGGAATCCTAATGGCTTCAGTACGCCTACCTGGGATACACTATTGCATACAGTCGTTTCATTTGTGACAAATACTGACCAGCAACACTACACAGGCGAGACAACCTTAAGTTATTTTAGCCAGGTAGCCGCTTTAGGTTTTTTAATGTTCACTTCAGCTGCAACTGGTTTAGCTGTAGGAATTGCCTTTATTCGGGGATTGACAAGTAAAAAACTGGGTAATTTTTACGTTGATCTCACCCGTGCTATCACTAGAATCTTACTGCCGATCGCAGTGATTGGGGCGATCGCCTTAGTTTTATTAGGTGTACCACAAACCCTAGGCGAAACCTTAGTTGTGGAAACCTTGGAGGGAGGAACACAATATATAGCTAGAGGCCCAGTAGCATCCTTTGAAATGATCAAAATGTTGGGTGAAAACGGTGGTGGTTTTTTTGGCGTTAACTCTGCACATCCCTTTGAAAATCCCAATGGCGCTTCTAACTTAATAGAAATGATAGCCATGATTTCTATCCCAGCAGCCATGATTTACACCTACGGTGTATTCGCCAAAAACATTAAACAGGCTTGGTTGCTTTTTTGGATGGTGTTTGTGGTTTTTGTGATTTTGGTTTGGGTAACAGCGGGTGGAGAACAACAAGGGAATCCTTTAGTCAATCCCATATTCGGATCAGAACAGCCCAACTTAGAAGGCAAAGAAATTAGATTTGGTTGGGCACAAACAGCACTATGGTCAGTTATGACTACCGCTACTATGTGCGGTGCTGTCAATGGGATGCACGATTCTTTAATGCCATCAGGGACATTTTCTACTCTATTTAACTTATTTCTCCAGATGATTTGGGGAGGTCAAGGAACAGGAACAGCTTACTTATTCATTTATCTAATTCTGACTGTGTTTCTCACAGGACTGATGGTGGGACGCACCCCAGAATTTTTAGGGCGCAAAATCCAAAAGCGAGAAATTGTCCTTGCCAGTGTAGTACTGCTGATTCACCCCATTGTGATTTTAATTCCCAGTGCGATCGCCTTGGCTTATCCTGTCTCTTTATCAGGAATTACTAACCCTAGCTTTCACGGTATTTCTCAAGTAGTTTATGAGTATGCTTCAGCTGGAGCAAATAATGGTTCTGGCTTAGAGGGATTAGCGGATAACACTCTTTGGTGGAATCTCAGTACCTGTTTCAGTATTTTGGTAGGACGCTATATCCCAATTATTGCCATCCTACTCTTGGCAGATAGCATGTCTCGCAAACCAACAACCCCAGAAACCCCTGGTACTTTGAAAACCGATTCTTTGCTATTTACTACTATTACAGCTGGAGTAGTTCTCATTTTAGGGGTTTTGACCTTCTTTCCCGTTTTAGCTTTAGGCCCAATCGCCGAAGGTTTTAAACTCGCCTCTGGTAGCTAATAAAAGGATGAAGGCTAAAAACGAGACTTTAACTTCAATTTATACTTCATTGCTTCACTTGATACTTCACACTTCAGCCTTCATTATGAATCCCGTTGCATCTACCTCTAAAGCTAGACTTCGTTCTCGTCCTGGCGATCGCCGCCAATCACGCAAAAAAGCTAGGATTAATACTAAAGGCATCTACCTCAGAGCCATTAGAGATGCTTTTGTTAAACTTAATCCCAAAAATGCCATCAAAAATCCAGTGATGTTTTTGGTTTGGGTAGGGACACTAATTACCTTATCGGTAACAATTGATCCCAACTTATTCGGCCCAACCCAACAGAAGAACCCGCAACTTTTTAACGGCTTATTGACGGGGATTTTGTTCTTTACTGTTTGGTTTGCCAATTTTGCGGAAGCTGTAGCTGAAGGGCGAGGTAAAGCCCAAGCCGATGCCTTACGCTCAACTAAATCAGAGACGACCGCCAAAAAACTTGCCCCAGATGGCACAATTACTGAAGTATCTTCCACTAGCCTTCAACAAGGTGACAACATCTATGTAGTAGCAGGTGATATTATTCCTGCGGATGGGGAAGTGATTATGGGTGTTGCTTCAGTCGATGAATCGGCAATTACTGGGGAATCAGCACCAGTCTTAAAAGAATCAGGCTCAGATGTTGCCAGTTCTGTAACTGGTGGTACACGAATTATCTCAGACGAGCTGATTATTCGCATCACCACTGACCCAGGCAAAGGCTTTATTGACCGGATGATTGCCTTAGTAGAAGGGGCAGAACGTAGCAAGACACCAAATGAAATTGCCTTGACGGTGTTGCTAGCAATTTTGAGCTTAGTATTTCTTTTTGTCGTCGCAACTTTGCCCGCATTTGCCTACTATGTCAAAAGCCCCATTAGTGTACCAATTTTAGTTGCCCTATTGGTGGCACTGATTCCTACAACCATTGGCGGTTTACTCAGTGCCATTGGCATTGCCGGCATGGATAGAGTTGCCCAATTTAATGTCATTGCCACTTCAGGACGAGCAGTAGAAGCCTGTGGAGATGTCAATACCCTCATTCTTGACAAAACAGGTACAATTACCCTCGGCAACCGCTTGGCAGAAGAATTTATCCCAATCAACGGCCACTCAATAGAAGAAATAGCTTATATTGCTTTGGCAGCTAGTGTATTTGATGATACACCTGAAGGAAAATCAATTGTCCGACTGGCACAAAGATTAGGGGCACGATTTGACTTTGACCCTAACCAATCAGAAGGAGTGCCATTTTCCGCCAAAACCCGCATGAGTGGTACAAACTTGTATGGTGGACGTGAAGCCCGCAAAGGAGCAGTAGGAGCAATCAAAGGCTTTGTGCGTTCCCGTAATGGAGACGATACCCCAGAACTAGATGCAGCTTATGAACAAGTTTCCCGACAAGGAGGTACACCCTTAGCAGTCTGCCTTGATAGCGACATCTACGGTGTTATTTATCTAAAAGACGTAGTTAAACCTGGTATCCGCGAGCGTTTTGACCAGTTACGACGGATGGGAGTTCATACAGTTATGTTAACTGGAGACAATCGAATTACCGCAGCGGTGATTGCCAACGAAGCAGGAGTAGATGACTTTATTGCCGAAGCCACACCAGAAGAAAAAATTAGTGTCATTCAAGAAGAACAGGCAAAAGGTAAATTAGTTGCCATGACTGGAGATGGTACTAACGATGCTCCAGCACTAGCACAGGCAAATGTGGGCGTAGCCATGAATACAGGAACTCAAGCTGCCAAAGAAGCAGCCAACATGGTAGATTTAGACTCTGATCCCACAAAGCTGATTGATATCATCAGTATTGGCAAACAATTGTTGATTACTCGTGGAGCATTGACTACATTTTCTATTGCTAACGATATTGCTAAGTACTTTGCAATTATTCCAGTGATATTTGCCGCTGTTAATCTGCAAAGTCTGAATATTATGAATTTGACTAGTGCTAATTCTGCTGTATTATCGGCGCTGATTTATAATGCTTTGATTATTCCCGTTTTAATTCCCTTAGCTTTGAAAGGTGTACAGTTTAGACCTCTGACGGCTAATCAACTGCTGCAACGTAACATCTTAATTTATGGACTGGGTGGAGTGATAGCACCGTTTATTGCCATTAAGTTGATAGATATGTTGATTACTGTAGTGGGATTGGCTTAGGTAATTGAAAAATCAAACATAACTGCCAAAATGGCAGACTAGGACTTAAATACAAAAGACAATCATGAAACGAGTTGATTTAACAAGGAATTTTTTATCGATTTCCTTTATTTGGCTACAGCGGCGCAGACAACAACTTTCATTCGCTATTTTTATTTTTTTGTCCTTTAATTTAGCAATTGTACCATTAGTTTATGCCGCTACCGATGACACACTATCGCGTCCTTCAACTTGGGCAATTGGTATCTTAGGAGCAGTGACTCTGGCACTTGTCATTTATTTATTTGTTGTCGTTTTTCAACCAGAACGCTTCTAAAACATTAACATTATCAAATTAAATTCTAAAAATAAGTAGAAAAGTGTTTATGTCTTTTATTCGAGAAACTATTAGAGCAATTCGTATTACTCTAGTGCTTTGGTTGCTGACAGCAATCATTTATCCCCTCGCCATCCTGGTAGTAGGTCAAGCTGCTTTTCCCTTTCAAGCTAACGGTAGCGTCATGGTAAATATCAACGCTAAACCGATTGGTTCAACTTTAATTGGGCAGAATTTCACATCTGAGAAATATTTTCATGGTCGTCCCAGTGCGGTGAGATATAGCCAAGGGAAAAAAGCCAGACCAACTGGTATTTCGGGTGCTAGTAATCTTGCTCCCAGCAATCCAGAACTACTAACCCGAATTGTTGAACAAGCAAATAAATTTGGCGAAGAAAATATTCAGCCATCAGCCGATTTAATTTATACTTCTGGTTCTGGGTTAGACCCACATATTTCTTTAAAAACAGCATGGCAGCAATTAGAACGAGTTGCCCGTGCCCGTGGAATCAAAGAAGACGAAATAGTACCTTTAGTTAATAAATATACTGATGGGAGATTTTTGTGGATTTTTGGCGAGCCAGGAGTCAATGTTCTGCGATTAAATTATGCTCTTGATTTGCAAGATATTAATCGTCAACAAAACCAATAACTATGGGCATGGGGCATGGTGACACAGCGCTGCGTTCGCGTAGCGTCTCGAAGAGAAGAGAAGTGCCTTGCGTCATTTCCCTTTGTGTCGCGCACAATAATTTGATTTTTGGCAAAATCAACATCTTTAACTCTTAAACTCAGTTCTTCAGTTAAGCGTAATCCTGTGCCATAAAGTAACTTAATTAAAAGTTGATGTACGCCGGATAATTTTTGAATAATTGCTAAAACTTCATCTTTTGTCAAAACGGTTGGTAAATATTTAAATTTCTTTGTAAAAGGAGCAAGCCGATGGCAGCTACCGCTCAACCGAAATGTTGGGCTGCTTTCTTGTTTTAATGACGTTCGTATCGGATGGTGAGCAATTATGAGTTCAAATAAGCAGTTTCTGCAAAATTTATACGAAGCCTTCAACAAAGGCGAGATTGAAACAATCATCTCGGTGATGCACCCGGACGTGAAATGGGCGAACGGGGTGTCAGGCGGTTTCGTTTATGGACGCGACGCGGTGCGCGAATACTGGACTAATCAATATAAGGTTATTCAAGTGCAGCTTGAAACCTTAAAATTCGAGACGGATGAAAACAATCGAAATGTCGTTACCGTTCATCAAATCGTCAGAGATTTGCAAGGCAATTTGCTCGCGGATGCAACAATTCAGCAAATCTTTACCATTGAGAATAATTTGATTAGTCTTTATGAAATTGGTGAAACCGAAACAATCCAAGAGATGATTCAAAAGACGAGAACTCCCAATGAGTAATTGGGAAGGCAATTACAATTCAAGCCGTTGCTTTTACCGATCGCAATGAAGAGGGGTTAGTAACTTCGGTCAGATTCTGTATAGACACTTCACCGCTATTTGCATAATCGCGGCACAACAACGCCCATGCACCCGACCGTATAAAGTTGATCTGTTAGAATTTCGAGGCTACTGGCGGCGGGTGAAGCGGAATGTGAGCCTGCAAAGTTATGTGTCAAGGTTATTAGTTGAGAGATAATGAGATGCCAGACTCAGTTTACGATTAAAGAACGCTGCTATGGAAAGTACGAATCTTCTCACCCTACCCGACAATCGACGGTTAGCCTATGCAGAGTATGGCGACCCCAACGGGCATCCCGTTTTCTACTTTCATGGTGGCGGAGCTTCTCGTTTAGAGCCATTGTTGTTAGGCGATGAAGTATTTATCCGATTAGGCTTACGACTGATTGCGCCAGATCGTCCGGGAATAGGACAGTCAGACTTCCAACCGAATCGCGGATTTTCTGATTGGACGAAGGATGTCACATTTCTTGCCGATGCCTTGGGGTTAGACAAATTCTCAGTGTTGGGTGTTTCGGCGGGAGGCGGCTATACTGCTGCCTGTGCTGCAAAGATTCCTAATCGATTACATTCAGCCGTGATCGTTTCAGGATCATGGGAATTTACAACTGCGGATTTGCTGAAATACAACCGTTGGAGTTTGATTTTAATCAAGTATTTTCCCTGGCTGTATCAAGCCTCAATGAAATTGACACAGCGATCGCTTAATGGTTCTCCAGACAAACTATTAGAAACTTTAAAGAAAAGACTTCCGGCAGCAGATTACGCGGTATTAAAATCGCCAGGTCGGATCAAGAAAAGCTGTGAGGCTTTGAACGAGGGACTTCGTTCAGGAACACAAGGAACCGCCTGGGATCTTCAGCTTTACTTCAAAAAATGGGACTTTAGTTTAGATGAAATTCGGATGCCGTTGACATTGTTCTATGGTGAAGAGGATAGGAATGTTCCGCTTGATCTGGTAAAGCGAATTGCTGCGACTCTCCCGACGATTAAGCTGGTGATGTATCTAAATGAAGGACATATCTCGGTGATTGTGAATCAGATTGAAGCGATCGCCAAAGCGCTCCTAAGTGACTGAGAATCTTACATTTGCGTTGACGTAGTGCAGGCTAACAATCCCGTTACACACCGACCGTATAGAGTCTTTTCGTTGAGTTCGAGAAGTTGTTAGCGGCGGCTGAACGAGGTCGTTAGCGGAGGTTTTCATGATTTTAATTAATTGGAAAATTAAGTGTCTTTTCATTAAGTGATGATTTTAAGTATTTTTTTATGTACGATGAATTTGACAACTTCTGTAGTCAAGCAGGCGTTAGAAAGTATTCGCTATATTGACCTTAAGGATTGGGCATCTGAAGCTTTTGGTCAGTCGATGCTCTCAAAAAGAAAAATTGTATTTTCAACTTCAGATGACGACACATAATTTGCATGAACTTTTTTGAGGGATTTTCCCACAAAGTCAACACCCTAGCATGGAGGATAATAATCTTAATAATGGTTCGGCTAGGATTATACCTTTAACTTCGGTCAATTCTTCTATGCAAGCAGCACGACGGGGCAAGCATAAAATCTTTATTGGCATGGCTCCAGGGGTAGGTAAAACATACCGCATGTTGGAAGAAGCGATCGCCCTCAAACAAGAAGGAATTGATGTTGTTATTGGGCTTTTAGAAACCCACGGACGCAAAGAGACAGCCCAAAAGGCAGAGGGGCTAGAAATTGTACCCCTTAAACAAGTTCCTCGTGGTGGGTTGATGCTGACGGAAATGGATACGGATGCAATTTTAAAGCGACTACCCCAGTTAGTGTTAGTCGATGAACTAGCACATACCAATGTCCCTGGCTCCCAACGAGAAAAACGCTACGAAGATGTAGAAATAATTTTAGCCGCAGGTATTGATGTCTACTCCACTATGAATGTGCAGCATTTGGAAAGTCTCAATGACCTGGTAGCAAGAATTACTGGCATAGTAGTACGAGAACGCGTTCCCGATCGCATTTTAGAAGCAGCAGATGAAGTTGTGGTAGTAGATGTCACACCGGAGATGCTACAAGAACGGTTATTAGAAGGCAAAATTTACGCACCCCAAAAAATCCAACAAGCTCTCACCAACTTTTTTCAACGGCGTAACTTGATTGCTCTGCGGGAATTAGCTTTGCGAGAAGTCGCAGACAGCGTGGAAGAAAATGCAATTGCTACAACTCCCAATGGTCAATTTTGCAATATCCACGAACGGGTTTTAGTATGTATCTCTACTTATCCTAACTCAGTGCAATTGTTACGCCGGGGTGCTAGATTAGCTAACTACATGAATGCTCCGCTTTATGTTTTATTTGTAGCCAATTCAGACCGCTTCCTCACCAAAGAAGAAAGTCTACACATTCACACTTGTGAAAAACTATGTAAAGAATTTGCAGGAACTTTTCTACGAGTTACAAATAATAATATAGCTCAGGCGATCGCCGAAGTCGCTGAAAAATACCGCATTACTCAAATTGTCATTGGCGAAAGCCAGCATTCTCGTTGGCAATTATTCCTCAAAGGTTCGTTAACTCAAAAACTGGTACGCTTACTTAAAAATATTGATTTGCATATTATTGCTAGTGAAAAAACATTTTAGAAGTTATTTATAAAGTAAAAATACAATTTTTGTAGGGTGTGTTATGGCGCATATTTAGATATGATTGGTCACAAAAAGGATAATTTAAGCGCCTAACGCACCCTACTTAAGATTTACGGCGTTGCTTAATCAAGGGATGAAATTTACGTATTGAAATCTCAAACTCCTTATTTTCTCTGCGCGCCACTCTCCTCAACGGGGGGAACCCCCGCACAGAGGTGGCTTGCCTCTGCGCCTCTGCGTGAGGTAATCATCCCGCATTTATGCAACGCCAGATTTACTTTATAAATAGTCTCTTAAGCCAGTATTAACAGTGATGCTCCCTGATTCTTTTTGACATCACTAGCGGCATGAATTAAACTACCCCTTGCAATCAACAAAAGAGTCTGTTGCAATGCCTCCAACTGAACAAACTGCTGTCCCGGTTCGCGTTATTGGTTTAATTAGTGGCACATCTGTAGATGGTATAGATGCTGCCTTGGTAGAGATTTCTGGTACAGAATTAGATCTCAAAATTGAACTACTAGCAGGGGAAACATATTCTTATCCTGCTGAGTTGAAAGAAAAAATCTTGGCAGTTGGCGCTGGAGAAGCTATTTCAATCCCAGAATTGGCAGAATTAGATGATGCGATCGCTTGTACCTTTGCTCAAGCTGCCCAAAATATTCAACTCAACCACCAAAGTGCAAGTTTAATTGGTTCCCACGGTCAAACTGTCTACCATCGACCACCTGAAAGTCGAGGAATAGGTAAGAAAACTCCTCCCGACTTACGACTTGGTTACAGTCTGCAACTTGGTCGCGGTGATTTGATTGCCCACCTCACGGGTATTACCACTGTAAGTAATTTCCGTGCTGCTGATATTGCAGTTGGTGGACATGGCGCGCCTTTAGTGCCTAGAGTAGATGCTTTTTTACTCAGTCATCCTCAAGAAGGGCGCTGTGTGCAGAATTTAGGTGGGATCGGGAACGTAGCTTATATTCCCCCTCGTCGTGATGACTGGCTGGCTAAAATTCGCGGTTGGGACACCGGCCCAGCTAATAGTTTGTTGGATTTGGCAGTGCATCATTTAACTGCTGGTGCTGAAACCTACGATGAAAGCGGCAAATGGGCAGCAAGTGGCACTCCCTGTAATCCATTGGTAGAACAATGGCTGAGTCAAGATTACTTTCATCTACCACCGCCTAAGTCTACTGGTCGAGAATTATTTGGTGTGGCTTACCTGCATCAGTGTTTAAAAGATGCCGAAGCATATCAACTTAGCCCAGCTGATATATTAGCAACGCTCACAGAACTCACAGTAGCTTCAATTGCTCACAGTTACCAAACTTTTTTACCGCAAATGCCGCAGCGGGTACTACTATGCGGGGGCGGTAGTCGCAATCTTTATTTGCAACAAAGATTACAGTTATTGTTACCATCCATACCAGTCTTAACTACAGATGAAGTCGGCTTGAATGCAGATTTTAAAGAAGCGATCGCCTTTGCAGTTTTAGCTTATTGGCGGCAATTGGGTATTCCTGGAAATCTACCTGCTGCTACTGGCGCACCCCAAGAAATGCTTTTAGGAGAAATTCATCCAAGTCTTGTTAATTAATTTACACCGCACTCATATTACCGCCTGACATTTGGATATTTCAAATATATCTTTGAGTCTTGGCGGTACTCGAACAAGACAAGGAATATAGAAGGTGGCTCACACTTTTTTATTAGAACCAGGACGCTGGACAATACAAGGAAGTTGGCTGGATCGTCATGGTATGCCAATCAACGTTAAAGGTATGACCTTGATAGCTTGGAATCGAGATAACTGGTTTACTATGGCCACCAAGCTGATATTTCCAGGTAGCGATCGCTCCGAAATTTCGCTGCAATACAAAGGACGTTTGCATGAAGGAGCGCGTCAGTATACTTTTTTACTCCAACATAATCTTTTGGGTCAGGTTGAAGGCGAAGGCTGGATTGGTCTAGATACCATTGTGCAGCGTTATTGGGTACTGAGCGATCGCCAACGTCGTAGTGGCTTTGAAACCATGCATCGCATCTCAGATGATGCATATTATCTCAGCAGTGGTGTGATGGCAGGTCATTTGTTAACCAATACAATCGAAGCTAGCCTAGAACGTCACCCCGTAGGGGGAATTAAAAATTAAAAATTAAAAATTAAAAATCCCACAGCGAAAAGTGTGCGCGTCACGGTTTCCGTGCGCCCAACTTTTCAAGACAGCGAAAAGCTCTGCGATCGCGTAGCGTCTCTTAGAGAAGAGAAGTGCCTTGGGCGGCTTCCCCGACTTGTTTTGTAATATCTGCAAGGTGGCACTAAGTCCAAGCACGGTAGAATGTACTATCTTCCCAGATACTGGCTGCACGTTGAGCGATCGCTTTTAATTCTAGTTCTTTGAGGGGCTGAAAAGCACGCGCTATCTTGACATTATTCTCCAATTGTGTAAATGTTTCAGCCGCAATCACACAACAGTGAACTCCAGGCTGAGACATTGTGTATCCCAAAGCTTGTTCCATACCTGCTAACCCACCCGGCTTAAATAGCCGACCGTAAGCTGGAACTTTCATCGCAATCACACCGACATTTTTTTCTTGAGCAACTGGTAAAACGACAGGAATGAAAGGACGTGGATGGTGTTTGTCGGCGGCATTAACGGGAATCAAAGTAGTATCAAAGGGATAGCGACGCAACCCTTGAGCAATCACTTCAGGGTCATGATGTCCGGTAATCCCGGTGAAGCGTACAAGTTTCTGCTCTATGGCTTCTTCTAAAGCTTTAATTGCACCTGATGCACCAAAGATAGTGTCTAGTTCTTCGACAAAAGACACATGATGCAACTGCCATAAATCCAGGTAATCTGTATTGAGACGTTTAAGCGATCGCTCCAATTCTCGCCATGCACCATCCCGGTCTCTTTTATCAGTCTTACTAGCTAAAAATAGCTGAGGGCGATGCGGTGGTAGCACTTTACCTAAATAATCTTCGCTTGGCCCATAACTAGAGGCGGTATCAAAGTAGCGGATACCAAGTTCCAACGCTTTTTGAATAATTGCTTCAGCATCACGCTCTTTTTCTTGCCAGGATAGCGGCGTGTGTCCTGCTCCTCCCAATCCGAAAATAGGTACTTTTACTTGCGTGCGTCCCAATAAACGTTCTGGCATCATTGCTGGCGGCACAGCAGTATTACTAGGATTTTGCTGTAAAGCAGTACTTGCTACAATACCGCCAGTAACGGCAACACTAGTAATTAAGAAATTGCGCCGCGTCTGTTTTTCCGTCATGGTTATTTTTGGGGGCGAAATTACTACTCTTTTAACGTGAGTTCGACAAGTCTTATTTGACCTCTCCCCCAACCCCTCTCCGACACGGAGAGGGGAGCAAAAAGCTCAATTTTACGTTGCTCCTCCCTTTCCGTTTCGGAAAGGGAGGCTGTCCGGGAGAGGTTCATCGAACTCACGTTCTTTTAGTATCTTAACTAGGGAAAATTATAGAGAATGCAAAATTACCTTAACAATGGCTAGTCCGATTTTCAATGTAATTTATGTTGTACCTAAAAAATATCCTACTAAATAGAGAGAACCACATAAAATAACTAAATTATCTGTCGAAGTAAAAGCTGATTCTAGGGCTGATAATAAATCTGGATATGAACTGCAAACATTTAATTCTGGACAAATATCGCTAGCTAACTTTGCCAATTCAACTGGATCAGCCGAACTGTGATCTGGTACTGGGACTAAATACAATCGCTCATTTGGACGTAGTAAAGCTTTAAAAATATCAGCATGTTCTTTAGTAGAAAGCATCCCCATAATCCAAGTTATGCTTTGAGGATTTAGAGCGTCTACATAATTTCGCAATGCTTGGGCGGCGGCTGGATTATGAGCGCCATCAATTAATAATTTCTGGTTTCTCCAATTAGTCCATTGCATTCGACCCGGCCATTTAGTTTTAGCCATACCGTTGACAATGGCTACTTCGGAAATCTGCCAACCCTGTTTTTGGAGAATTTCTAAAGCAGCTAAAGCTAAAGCCGAATTAGTTAACTGAATTTGTCCTTGTAGTGGTAATGGGTATTTAATTAATGTTGAATTTTCAATGGTTTTATACTCTGCCCATCCTGAAGATATTTGACGAGCAGGTTGAGGTGTGATTATCGGGCATTGTAATTCTTGAACACGCGATCGCACAACTTTTTGAGCATCTGGTGGTAATGGCCCCACTACAGCCGTACATCCAGGTTTAAGAATACCTGCTTTTTCTCTGGTAATGTCAGCAATGGTAGGGCCTAGTTGCTGCCAGTGTTCACGGCTAATGGAAGTAATAATCGTAACTAACGGATGGGCACAAACATTAGTAGCATCCAAGCGTCCTCCCAATCCCACTTCTACTACTGCTACATCAACTTGCTGTTGAGCAAAATATAACCAAGCAGCTGCGGTAATTACTTCAAATTGAGTTGGGTACTCGTCATCTGGGCTAATAGCAGCTTGGACTTGTTGCAATAGTTCGCTCAATTCTTCAGAGGAAATTGGCTGTTCATTACAGCAGATACGTTCAGTCCAATCAACTAAATGAGGGGAAGTGTAGCGCCCTATACGATAACCAGCCTCAGTCAGCACCGAGGAAAGATAAGCACAAACAGAACCTTTGCCATTAGTACCAGCAACATGAATCACCGGGACTTGGTGATGGGGGTTGCCAAGATTTGCTAACAATTTGACAATGCGTGAGAGTCCCAGGTGGACACCAAAGCGTTGAAATGGTTGTAGTAAAGAATTGATATCCACAGAATAGGAGCAGGGGGAGTAGGAGGAGCAGGGGGAGCAGGGGAATAAGAATTTTCCTATACCCTAAGCCCTATGCTCAATCCCTATATTAATAAAACCGACTGCCTCTGTAAGAAGAAACAGTCGGTTGAATATTGATGATTTTAACTAAATTTAAGCTTCTCTATCCAAAAAGCCTTGAACTTGTCTTAAAGCAGCAGCACCAATATTAAACACAGCCCAACCAGCAGCAATAGCAATTGGTGCTAAAACGATCGCAACACGAAAATCGATATCCATATCTAGAGTCCCTCTACTCAGTAGAAATTAAAGTTTTGTCAACTGCTCTCATTTTTATTTTTAGCTGAAGTGGGCAATTTTTCCAAATTTATGTGTAAAGAATGTTTAAAATACTGAAAATGGGGCATAGAAAACAGACAACGTAGACAAGTAATGCTGATAAAGCAGAATAACTTCGAGCTTTTCTTAGTGCCATTCGGGCTAAAGCCAATAATCACCAGATTCTCGACAATGATGAACTTAACTTCCCAAGAACCATTGAGTGTCAACAAACAGGTAGTATGCCCCAGTCAAAATTAGCGCCAGACTACCGAAGTGAATAATTCCCTCGGAATGCAACAGTTGCTTACAATAATTTGCCGTGTCCTGTTGGTCAAACCACTGCTGATAACGGTTTTTGACAATAGAAATGGCCCGTTCAACAGGATGGCTGATTAAAGGCCCCAGGGTGAGAACCAGAACATTTGTGCTAGCATTTCTGAGCTATTGATTTTGCTGCAATCGGAGCCTCAACGATGCGCTTTGCTAATGCCGAAGAAGCTGACTATCCCCCGAAGGAATACAAGGTTGATCCTCATAGTTTTCAAGAGGGCGATCTTGGGCAATTGATTTCTTTGATTCGCAGAAATGTTGGTGAAACCGAAATTGACTCTTTTTTAAGGCGTAGGCTTTCTTTGCTCTCGTTCACTTCTAGTTTCTTCCGTACTGGTCATCATAACACTTGGATAATTCCCCAAGCCAAAATAAAGCCAGGGGGGTTTGTAAATGGAACTGGAAAAATTCCTGATTACCTTTTCGCTGGCGACAACTCAGATGGAGTTACATGGTGGGTTGTAGATCTGAAGTCACCTAAGCATCAAATCTATAAGAAAGATAAAGATGGTCGTCCAGTTGAAACTGCTGAACTAGCTAGCGGCATTAGTCAAGTAAGAGATTACATTCGCTATTGCACAGAAAATCAAGGATTTATTCGAGAAGCATTGGGATTGAAATCGTTTACTTCACCCTTTGGGGTCATCATTATTGGACGAGAATCTGAACTCAGGAAAGACTTAAGCAAGCAAGCCTATAAAGCAGACTTTAACAAGGACTCACAAACTATTCAAATACGTACTTTTGATGCTTTTCTTCGTCAAGCTGAGTTTTATTCAAGATCTTCATACAAGCTTCCTTTTCTAGCAAAGCTTTACTCGTCACTCTTCGTTACTGACGAAATTTCGCCTTGGGATAGATGGTGTAGCTATTCATCATCAGATGATTAAGCACAAAAGTAAGTGCTGCCGCCTTGGTCGTTATCAATTTAAAACAACACGCGATCGCTTGAGTAACCATGCTTTGCTCTGGGGAGACAACTGGTTCAACAATTCCCCCTTGTATTCTTTGCTTCCCCACTTTTCAAACTGAACTAAAGCCGATATCAGTACCCTTACCAGCATGAACCAAAGCTAACTTTTGGTAGCGCTTGGCGTGTTCGATAAGTTCTGCGGCTTCGGGGTCTGTAATTTGGCGCAACACTTTACCAGGAATGCCCACAACCAAAGATAAGGGAGGTACATTTTTAGTAACCACTGCACCAGCACCAATAATACTACCAGTACCTATTCGTACCCCATCTAAAATTATCGCGCCAATGCCAATCAAGCTACCACGTTCTATATAAGCAGAATGCACCACAGCACGATGCCCCACAGTAACGTGATCTTCTAAGATTGTTGGTTTACCTGGATCACCGTGTAGAATTGCTCCATCTTGAATATTTGTACATTCACCAATGTCAATGCGTTCTACATCTCCCCTAATCACTGTTCCATACCAAATGCTTGCTCCTGCTGCTATGTTTACTGAACCAATCACAACAGCATTAGCTGCAACAAAGGCTGCTTGAGAAAAATCGACAGATGGCCAGTAAGAAGCGGTAGACACGATAGAATATGAATATGGTACCCAGGAACACTGGAAAAACTCCAACCTTTGAGGCTGGTCGTACAACCAGAATATCACGGTGTCAAGCCTCTACAATGAGGAAAAACCTAGTGAAAATTTTTCCCGGTGCAACTCTATGTCTTTGCAACGGTGAGCAAATTCCCCAAACTAACGGAGCCGAAGTGTAAAATATAACCCAATGGTGCTGGTAAAGACTAAACTATGTTTGTATGCACTTCATGATGAATCCAGGCTTGCAGTACCCCATATTTGGCCCTGAAATTCAGTGCCCCCACTGTCGTCAGACTATTCCGGCATTGACACTAACAGATACTTATCTATGTCCTCGTCATGGCGCTTTTGAAGCTAATCCTAAAACAGGGGAATTGATTCATCTCCAGTCTGGCCGCCATTGGCGGAGGTGGAATAATGAATGGTATCGGCAACATACTCATCCCGATGGCATTCGCTTTGAAATTCACGAAGCACTAGATAAATTGTATACTCAGGGCTACCGAGCAACGAGAGTAATAATTGCTAGACGTTATCACGAATTGATGGGTGGCTATTTAGAACGCAGCACGCCTTGGCGTTCTGGACAGCCAGAAGCGACATCTGCAAGGTTATACGGCTTACCTGTAGATTTTAGTCCTGATCCATCAGAAGATCCCTGTTGGGAAGTGATTAATTTTGATTTGGAAAAAGAGCCGGGAGTTCCTGTGCGCTACCCTTATTTCAGGTTATTTGAGTAGATAAACTAGGGGCTAGGGGCTAGGAATTAGGGATTAGTTGTAGTTGTAGGTTGGGCAAATTGGTTTATAATGCGTAATTTCTCAAACGTCACTCGCTTCAAGCCAGAAAACCTAACATTTGCGTTGTTTTGTTGGGTTGTACTGTGTTTAACTCAACCTACTATTTTATAACCTAGTCTCTAGCCTCTAGTTCCTTTTTTTATGCATCACGCTTCTATTCGGACTGCAAATATTCATCGAGCGATCGCCTTTTATGAACAGTTGGGGTTTACAGTTTGTGAACGCTTCACTACAGGCTACACCCTAGCTTGTTGGATGGAAGGATTGGGCGGCAGAATTGAATTAATCCAAATTCCAGAACCAAAACCAGCCCCAGATGCATTTGCAGACGAACATTATGTAGGGTACTATCATCTCTCATTTGATGTAACTGAGATCACAGCAGATTTGCCTAGCTGGCTGGCAAGTGTGAAAGAACGTATGGCATTAGCCTCAGAAAGTCAGCCAGAACAGTTGCAACCCCTGAAAGTGCTTTTGGAACCGACACAGCAGCAGATAGGCGATCGCATTTGGGAAGTCGCTTTCATCGCTGATACTGATGGTTTGCCCTTGGAATTTATTCGATTGTTAGCCAAGCTCAATTAATTGAGTTTGTTTCTTTATATACTTTTATTATTAAAGCAATTTTTTTTGGTAGTGTCGCCGATGTAACAAATTACTCAAAAATATTAGACTATTGTCATCACTGCAAATAAATATATAAATTGATTTGCATACATCTACCAAAATCATGGCTGTGTTTTCTGTTGGGTATCGATATCGTTTTTCGTTATTACTTTTGAGTCTCTGGATGATCGCGGTATTTTTCCTCAGTGATCAACCTGCTTATAGTCAATATGCAACCATATCTAGACAGGGAAATACCCAAGCAAAATTAGTTGCAAACAATATAAAACATTTGGCAGTGACAGAAAACGTCCACAAGACAGTGTTGGAAAATGGTTTGACTGTCTTAATCAAGGAGGTACATACTGCGCCAGTCGTGAGTGTGCAAATGTGGTATAAAGTCGGCTCAAGCAACGAAGAACCAGGAGTAAATGGCATTGCTCACCAGTTGGAACATTTGATGTTTAAAGGCACGCAAAGCCGTCCGATTCAATTTGGACGATTGTTTAGTGCTTTAGGCAGCGATTCTAACGCCTTTACCAGCTATGACCAAACTGCATATTACGGCACTGTAGAAAAAAACAAGCTCAAAGCGCTGTTGGTGCTGGAAGCAGATAGAATGCAAAATGCTTTGATTGATACTGAACATCTAGCAAATGAAAAGCGGGTAGTAACTTCTGAATTGCAAGGTTACGAAAATAGCCCTGAATATCGCCTAAACCGCGCAGTGATGCGGGCGGTATTTCCCAATCATGCTTATGGGTTGCCTGTAGGAGGTACTAAAGCAGATGTTGAGAAGTTTCAAGTTGAGCAGGTTCGGAAGTATTATCAAAATTTCTACAGTCCTGATAATGCTGTGTTAATAGTTGTCGGAGATTTATCGACGAAAAAAACTCTCAGCACGGTTAAAGAGATTTTTGGCAAACTACCAAACAGAGATAGGAGGCAGGGGGCAGAAGAAAGATTGTTAAGCAGAGTGAATAAGGGCGAAGTAATTTCAAACTCCCCCTTGCACCCCGCACCCTGCCCCTCTGCCTCTTGTTCCCCATCCTCCACTCCCATAATTTTGCGAGAACATGGAGCCGCAGCGCTGTTGCAAATGGTGTATCCGCTACCAGATATAAATCACCCAGATATACCAGCGTTGGATGTAATGGATTACATCTTGACAGAGGGGCGAAATTCTTACCTATATCAGGCATTAATAGAATCAGGTTTAGCAAATGAATTGACAGCTTATGTTGCCACCTTGCAAGAATCAAGTTGGTACGAGTTATTAGTAAAGGCTGCTCCTAATCAAGATTTGACAAAAATTGAGGCCGCACTAAATAATGCGATCGCTAATCTGGTTCAAAAAGGAGTGAAACTAGAAGAAGTAGACCGAGCCAAAACACAGTTAGAAGCTGCTGTAATTTTGAATAACCGTGACATCACCAGTCAGGCTATGCAATTGGGTAATGATCAAACAACTGCTGGTGATTATCGCTATACAGACCGCTACTTAACAGCCGTTCGTCAAGTCACGGCGGCAGATGTTATGGATGTATTCAACAAATACCTCAAAATAGAAGCCCGCACAGTAGGCTTTTTTGAACCAAACCTCAAGCAAACCAAAGAGGTAAAAAAAATAGATGGCGAACCGCAACCAACACAAACTCAGGAACATTTATCTGACAATACAGCCATAGCTTCATCAAAAGTGGCAAAGTATTTGCCAACTGTGGATTTGGCAACCGATGCTGTTAAGCACTCAATACCACAACAATTTACATTAGCTAACGGTCTACAGGTATTGCTTTTGCCAGATAAGAGTACTCCCACCATTACCTTAAGTGGTAATATCAAGGCAGGTAAAGAATTTGACTCCGATGAGCAAGCCGGACTGGCATCTCTCGTGGCAAATAACTTAATGAGTGGCACTAAAACCAAAGATGCCTTGACTCTTGCTAAAGCATTGGAAGAACGCGGAGCTACCCTCAATTTTGAAGTTTCCCGTGAAGGTATGCGTATCAAGGGTAATAGTTTAGCAACAGACTTGCCTATCTTGATTCAAACCTTGGCGGATGCTGTCAAAAATAGTACGTTTCCTGAAAAAGAATTAGAATTGAACCGTCAGCAAGCTTTAACCACTCTCAAACTAGAATTAGATGACCCATTGGAAGTAGCCAGAAGAATATTTGTCCAATCGGTTTATCCAAAAAAACATCCCTTACACACCTTTCCCACAGAAAAAAGCCTACAACAGATTAGGCGTGAGGATTTGATTGCTTTCAAGGCCAAACATTACCGTCCGGATACTACAGTACTAGTATTGGTAGGAGATTTTGATTTAGCTAAAGTGCGATCGCTAATGAAAACAGCATTTGGTAATTGGAAAGTTAGTGGTCAACCACCAAATTTAAAATATCCTACTGTATCAATGCCACAAAGTGTAGTGCGTGTAAATCCAGTCTTACCGGGTAAGTCCCAAGCCATTACTTATATGGGTTACACAGGAATTAATCGTCAAGACCCCCGGTTTTATGCAGCCTTAGTATTAAATCAGATTTTAGGAGGCGATACCTTATCCAGTAGACTAGGAGCAGAGGTGCGCGATCGCCAAGGTTTGACCTACGGAATTTATAGCTATTTTCAAGCAGAAAAGAACGCTGGCACATTTTGGATTGAAATGCAAACCAGCCCAGAAGATGCGAATAAAGCGATCGCTAGTACCCGTCAAATACTACAGCAAATTCATCGCCAAGGTGTCACTTTACTAGATGTCAAAACAGCTAAGGATACCCTCGTTAGCAGCTACAACGTTTCCCTAGCAAATCCAGAAGAATTAACAAATAGAATTTTGAAGAATAAGGTGTACGGATTGAATGAAACAGAACTGAGTTATTTTCCTCAAAAAATCCAGAAAGTCACCCTTGCCCAAGTCAATCAAGCAGCTCGTGAGTTACTCCATCCAGATAAAATTGTAGTGGTGACGGCTGGGCCAGCTGTTGTAGCAGACCAAAGTATCAGGTAGAAGATGAAAGCATTTATCCTTCAGTTATTATTATTGCTGTGTCTAGGTTTGATCGGTGCCACTCCTGCAATGGCAGCAAATTTATCTGGTGATTTACTCAAACAACCAGCGACAAAAATCACAGTTAGTTTAGGCAATACTGCCAATGAACTTAAGTTTGAACCAAATCACCTAGAATTAAAAGCTGGCAAACGTTACCAACTTCATCTGACCAATCCCAGTCAATTGAAGCACTATTTTACTGCTAAGGATTTTGCCGATGACATCTGGACACAAAAAGTCGAAGCGGGCAAAGTAGAAATTAAAGGAGCCATCCACGAACTAGAACTGAAGCCAGATGGCGAGGCTGAATGGGTATTTGTACCGCTAAAGTCAGGAAACTATAGCTTACGCTGTTCAATACCGGGACATACAGAAGCAGGTATGACTGGAGAGATTGTAGTCAGCAATTAACTACTATATAAGTACAAGAATATTTCCAATATAGACACAGATACCCCATGCCCATTTTCACAAATAGAGTATGGGTCGAAAAATAAGTTAACGTAAATATAGATATTATTTCTCAACTAATCTAGAAAAAACACTACCACTGTAGCGCCAAGATACAGGTAATTTATTAACTTCCCATGAACATTTTCAGTAACTTACTTTCTCAACCAGCTAAGCCTACACCTGCAAAAAAACAACGCCGAGGTATTGAAATTAAATCGCCGCGCGAAATTGAAATTATGCGGCAATCAGCAAAAATTGTGGCTACTGTACTCAAAGAAATTTCTGAGTATGTCAAGCCAGGAATGACTACAGCTGACTTGGATGCTTATGCAGAAAAACGTATCCGAGAAATGGATGCAACACCAAGCTTTAAGGGATATCATGGTTTTTCTGGTTCTATCTGCTCCAGTATTAACAATGAAGTTGTGCATGGTATCCCAAGTAAGAAGAAAGTAATTCGGACTGGAGATGTATTAAAAGTAGATACTGGTGCTTATTATCAAGGGTTTCATGGTGATTCTTGCATTACAATTGCCGTGGGTGAAGTGACTCCTGAAGCTGCTAAATTAATTCGCGTAGCTGAAGAATCTCTTTATAAAGGTATTGAACAAGTCAAGGCGGGTGCATACTTACTTGACTTGGCTGGGGCAATAGAAGACCATGTAAAAGCTAATGGTTTTAGTGTGGTAGAAGAGTTTACCGGACACGGTGTAGGTCGTAACTTGCACGAAGAACCTTCAGTCTTTAATTTTCGGACTCAGTACATGCCGAATGTGAAACTCCGTGCGGGGATGACATTAGCCATTGAACCAATTTTAAATGCAGGTTCTAAGCACACGCGGACATTATCTGACCGATGGACAGCGGTAACTGTAGATAATGCTTTGTCAGCCCAGTTTGAGCATACAGTTTTAGTCACAGAAACTGGTTATGAAATTTTAACTGATCGCACGAAAGTTTAGTTTTTAACTATGGCACTAATGGCTGCATAATTAGTTTTATAGCTAGCAAGCATCTCCTTAGCCTGTGGAGAAACAGCAGTACTTGCTGGAATAGCTTCTAATAAATTAATTGCTTGCTGCCATTTTTCTTTAGCTTGCTGCCAAACTAATACTGAATTAGGCGAAGTTTGGACAAAAAAAGCAGCTTCTATTGCTAACTTATGAGCTGATTCCAAGTCTGCTAATGCTTTTTTTTCAACTAAAACTTTTTGGCTAATAGCATTGTAGTTAATTCGATAGCGAATTAATTTCTGTTTTGCTTTGACAGCAACTGATGTTTCTTCAGGAACACTTGTTAATAAATTAATTGCTTGCTGCCATTTGGTTTTTGCTTGTTGCCACACTATTAGAGGATGGGGTGGACTTTGCACTAAAGCAGAAGCTTCTGTACCGAGTTTTAAAGCAGATGTAAAATTAGTAACTGCACTGGCTTCCTGACTGGCAATCGCGCTTTGTTGTTGAAAATGGGGAATTTTATCCTTACTAATCCAGCCGCCAAAACCTAAAACTACTAAACTTGAGGCTACAAGTGAAATTGAACGTCCTACAATAAAAAAATTTTGTGGTTTTTTTTCTACAAATTGAGGCGCTAATTTTGCTGTATTTTGAGCATCTTGCTTTGACTGATTTTCTTGTTCAATATTAATTAAGGCTTGTTCTGCTTGTAATTTTAAATTTTTACTTCGTAAGAGCAAACTATCAATTTCTTGTTGAAATAATTCACAGTCACTAATAATCTCTGTTAATTCTTGAAATTTACCATCACTAGATATAATTAACTCGTGTTCATCATCCAACCATTCTAAAGTAAATCCAGATTTCCCAAAAAATGAGGATATACCTAGCAAGATAGTCAATAGGCTATGACTATTTTTAATAGTAGTAATAACATAATTTAATCTTTGTTTTACTTCTAAAATATCTTGTGAAATATTAATTATATGTAGAGATTGCTGTTTTAAATTAATAGGATTTTTAGATACTAAATTATGGTCTAATATCTTATTTAATTCTGTAAATTTAGCTGGAATACTGGGGTCATTAATATTAGAATTAAGTTGATTTACTAATTGAGGATCACTTAAAATATCTGCGGCTAAAGCCTGAAGCAAATTACCCCATTCAGTCCAGCTATCAATTTTTATTTGTAAATCAGTTAATGATATTTTTGTTTCTAAGTTACCAAAATTCCTTATAATAAAGGTGGCTCTATTATTAACAGTAATATGTTCTAAATCAATACTAGGAATCAACAAGCTGTCTGCTTTACTGATTCGAGGTAATGTACTGATTGCAGCATTTTTAATTTTAGCAAACCTTAATTCTTGAACAATTAGCTTTTGAATATTGTGTAGTTGTTCTTGAACATGATTTATTAGGGCAATTTGTTGCATAATTTCGTGCGAATTACCAATAGTTAAATTCAGGCTATAAATAAGTTTTGGTAATTCATTAACAAGTTTTTCTAGGTCAGCCATAAATATCCCTTGGGGATTTGTAAAAAGGTTATGTGAAACAATTCAAATGTCTTTGCAGTGTACTTAGGAGTTTAACCAACCTGGTTGAAGCTAAGCATCCTGGCTAATTGAGAAATCTTAAGAGCGATAGATTTATAGTTCCCGGAAATTTTGCTAAAGTAACAAGTCCAGTTTGAAACTTGTAGAAGAAGACAAAACAGTCCAATAACTAATTTTATGAATGAAATTGATTTAGCTTTTACCCCAGCACTAGAGTTGGCACGCTTAATAGGTTGCCGGGAAGTATCACCACTAGAGTTAGTGGAAATATATTTAAAACGGATTCAGCAGTTAAATCCTCAATTGGGAAGTTATTTTACGGTGACGGCAGAATTAGCGATCGCAGATGCTACAGCCAAAACCCAAATGCTGACAACAACCTCAGAACTACCGCCGTTTTTTGGGGTACCGATTTCTATTAAAGACCTTAACGCTGTAGCTGGTGTACCTTGTACATACGGAAATCCAGCTTTACTAAATAATATTCCTCAATATGATGATGGAGTTGTTACCCGGATTAAGCAAGCTGGGTTTATTATTCTGGGTAAAACAGCAACTTCAGAAATAGGTTCATTTCCTTACAGCGAACCGACAGGATTTCCTCCAGCCAGAAATCCGTGGAATTTAGAATATACCCCAGGCGGTTCTAGTGGCGGTGCAGCAGCATCAGTAGCAGCGGGATTATGTGCGATCGCTCAAGGTTCTGATGGTGGTGGTTCGGTTCGCGGCCCTGCGGCTTGTTGTGGTTTGGTAGGCATCAAACCATCACGGGGAAGGGTGAGTAAAGCACCATTAGGCGATCGCCATGCAGGAATTGCCACCAATGGGCCAATTGCCCGGACTGTAGCTGATGCAGCTGCCCTCTTAGATGCTATCTCTGGCTATGTCACAGGCGATCCTTACTGGTTAGCAGACCCCGAAACATCATTTCTCGCCGCCACTCAAGAAAAACTTGGTGCTTTGCGAGTTGCCTTTTCTACTAATATTCCTCCCCTGGGCGAAGCTGATGCTAACTGTCAGCAAGGTGTCCTGGCAACAGTGCAGTTATTAGGACAGCTTGGTCATAAAGTTGAAGAGAAATGTCCTGATTTCAGCAGCTTAGTTGAACCGTTTCAAGCCGTGTGGCAAGCTGGCATAGCAGCATCAGGACTACCTATTGAGGTGTTACAACCTGTGAATCGCTGGCTATTTGCACGCACCGGTTCTGTTCCTGAATACCTGCAAGCGGTTTCCCAAATGCAGATAGCCGCACGGCAAATTGTGGCATTTTTCGATACCGTAGACGTATTGGTATTACCAGTTTATTTACATTCACCCATCCGCATTGGCGAATGGGCTAATCTCAGTCCAGAAGAGACATTCCAAAATATTGTGCGTTGGGTGGCTCCTTGTCCAGCAGCTAATGCCACCGGACAACCTGCGATCGCAATTCCTGTAGGTTTTGATAGTAATGGATTACCCATAAGTGTGCAGCTCATTGGTAAGCCTGCGGCTGAAGCCACCTTGATTAGCCTAGCAGCACAATTAGAAGCAGCTAACCCTTGGATTGATCATCGTCCAGCCTTGGCAATATAACGATTCAGGCGTTGCTGAATTAAGCTGATGCGCGTCTAAAGTATATAAACACTCTTGATGGTCATTAACTGTTGACTGTTGACGGTTAACAGTCATCAGGTAAATGTTGTACAAATTAAATGCATAACAGCTTAGAACATAAAATTTAAAAATTCCACATTTCAAATTTTACTCTCTGCGACTCTGCGCCTCTGCGTGAGACAAATCCATATTTCCATTCAGCAACGCCCAAAAAAAAGCGGGCTTTTCAGCCCACTTCAAAATATTAGAGAACATTCAGTTGCTATTAACCCAACAATTGTTTAGCCTTAGCTAACACATTATCAACACTGAAGCCAAACTTCTCCATACAGACACCGCCTGGAGCCGAAGCACCAAAACGATCAATGCTGACAGTATCGCCTTCGGTACCTACATACTTGTGCCAGCCGAAACTAGCAGCAGCTTCTACAGACAACCGCTTGGTGACAGCTTTAGGCAGAACAGACTCTTTATAAGCCGCATCCTGAGCATCAAATAAATCAGTTGAGGGCATAGAGACAACGCGGACTTTTTTACCTTCGCTGGTAAGTTTTTCCGCTGCGGTAACACAAAGGCTCAATTCTGAACCAGTACCAATCAGGATGATATCTGGTGTACCTTGGCTATCCAATACTGTGTATCCACCTTTCGCTACACCTTCAATTGACGTACCTGCCAAATTTGGAACATTTTGACGGGTAAACGCCAACAGAGTTGGATCGTTTTGCTTGGCCTTCTCAATTGCCACTTTATAAGCACCAGAACATTCGTTCCCGTCTGCGGGGCGAATCACTGTGAGATTAGGAATAGCTCTCAAGGAAGCTAGAGTTTCAATTGGTTGGTGTGTGGGGCCATCTTCACCTTGTCCAATTGAGTCGTGAGTCATCACCCAAATCACGCCGGCTTGGGATAGAGCCGATAAGCGGATGGCAGCACGCATGTAGTCTGTAAAAATCAAAAAGGTAGCGCCGTAAGGAATTAATCCCGAATTATGCAGTGCTATGCCGTTGCAGATTGCGCCCATACCATGTTCCCGTACACCAAAGTGGATGTTGGGGTTTTGGTATTGCCCTTTTTGGAAATCGCCTTTGCCTTTAACTTCGGTTAGGTTGGAATGAGTCAAGTCAGCCGAACCACCGATCAATTCAGGTAAAACCGCCGCTATTTTGTTGAGACAGGTTTCCGAGTGTTTGCGGGTAGGTAATCCTTTGTCTTCTGGGGTGTAGGTTGGTAGTACTTTATCCCAACCGTCGGGGAGTTTGCCGCTAATGTAACGCTCAAATTCAGCTGCTTCTTGGGGATATTTGCCTTTGTAAGCATCTAAGGTTTTGTTCCATTCAGCTTCGTAGTTAGCGCCGCGCTCAACTGCTTTGCGTGTATGGTCAAGAGCGTCTTGGGGTACTACAAAAGGTTCGTGTTCCCACTTCAAGTTGTTCCGAGTTAAAGCTATTTCGTCAGCACCCAAAGCAGCACCGTGAACACCAGCAGTATTTTGTTTGTTGGGCGAACCGTAACCAATAGTGGTTGTCACCTTAATCATGGATGGCTTATCGGTGACAGCTTTAGCTTCGTTGATTGCTTTTTCAATCGCTGCTAAATCGGTATTACCATTTTCAACGTGCAGAACGTGCCAACCATAAGCTTCAAAACGCTTAGAAACATCTTCGGTGAATGCTACATCTGTAGAACCATCGATAGAGATGTGGTTGTCGTCGTACAAAGCAATTAATTTGCCTAGTCCCAGATGCCCTGCAAAAGAACAAGCTTCACCGGAAATTCCTTCCATATTGCAACCATCACCTAAAATTACGTAGGTGTAGTGGTCAACAATTTTGGCATCGGGTTTGTTAAACTTGGCGGCAAGGTGCGCTTCTGCGATCGCTAAACCGACTCCATTGGCAATTCCTTGACCTAGGGGGCCTGTGGTGACTTCCACGCCGGGGGTCATGAAGTTTTCGGGGTGTCCAGGGGTTTTGGATTCCCACTGACGGAATTGCTTGATATCTTCAATACTCACGCTGTCGAAGCCTGTCAAATAAAGCAGGGCATACAGCAACATCGAGCCGTGACCAGCAGACAAGACAAAGCGATCGCGGTTGAACCACTTAGGATTCTTGGGGTTATATCGCATAAAGCGATCCCAAAGTACGAAAGCCATCGGAGCCGCGCCCATCGGCAGTCCTGGGTGTCCCGATTTTGCCTTTTCTACGGCATCAATAGCCAAAAAGCGAATCGAGTTAATACAAAGTTCTTCGAGGGATTGGGTTGCAACAGCCATAATCTCTTGTTCTTAACGACGGGTTAGTACTCTTCGTAGCTTTCACTCTTGCCGGGGTTGTTTTTAGATTCCCCCGCAGTATCTTCATCATCCCATTCCGGATTGTTGATCTACAAGCGGGATCTCCTGAGTTTCTGGTGATAAATCAAGCTGATAATTTGGTCATATTGAACGCCTAGTTTATCAGGGAATGATATCTATGATACTTTTCACGCCTTAGTTTTAGCGGAGTTGACCAGTGGCAAAATTTGAAATTTTAGGGGTATTTTTTAAAGGCTAGAGTCACATTATGGCCACCAAATCCAAAAGAATTGGATAGTGCCACTTCAATTATTTGAGCGCGACTATGATTAGGAACGTAATCTAGATCACATTCTGGATCGGGATTTTCGAGATTCAAAGTTGGGGGAATTTGATCATTAGCGATCGCCAGTACAGTTGCGACTGCTTCGATACCACCAGAACCACCCAATAAATGACCAGTCATAGATTTAGTTGAGCTAATCGCTACCTTGTAGGCATGTTCGCCCAAAGCTTTTTTCATCGCAGCGGTTTCAGTTGAATCATTAGCCGGGGTACTAGTGCCGTGAGCGTTGATGTAGCTGACTTGTTCTGGGGTTATTCCTGCGTCCTTCAGGGCCAGTTGTATGGCTCTGGCAGCTCCTTCTCCACCGGGAACTGGGGAGGTGATATGGTATGCATCACAGGTCATGCCATAACCGACCATCTCGGCATAAATGCGAGCGCCGCGACTAATGGCATGTTGCATTTCTTCCAAAATCAAAATTCCTGCACCTTCACCCATGACAAAGCCATCGCGATCGCGGTCAAAGGGACGGCAAGCATGAGCCGGGTCATCATTGCGAGTCGAAAGCGCTCTTGCTGCGGCAAATCCTGCCACAGACAAGGGTGTAACTGCCGCTTCGCACCCCCCGCAAATCATCGCTTGGGCATAGCCTCCTTGAATTAAGCGAAAAGCATCTCCGATGGCGTTGGAACCAGCTGCACAGGCAGTTACAGCGCAGGTATTTGGCCCTTTAGCACCAGTGTGAATTGCCGTTAACCCAGCAGCCATATTGGCAATCATCATTGGAATCATGAATGGGCTACAGCGATCGGGGCCACGGTTTAGGTAGATTGTTTGCTGGTCTTCCAAGACCTTAATGCCGCCAATCCCAGAACCAATTATCACCCCTATCTGTTCGGCGTTTAGTTCATTAATGACTAATTTCGAGTCCAATACGGCTTGTTTGGCAGCCGATACCCCAAATTGGGCAAATCGATCCATACGCTTGGCTTCTTTGCGATCCATGTAATCATGAGGATCGAAGTTTTTCACCTCACCAGCAATGTGGCAATCATGGCTAGATGCATCAAATGAGGTGATCTTGTCAATGCCATTACGCCCACTTAATAATCCTTCCCAATATTCTGTTGGTGTGTTACCAATAGGTGTAATCGCGCCAACACCAGTTACAACAACGCGTTTACGTTTATAATCTGTCATGACTCAGTTAAAGGTGGCGAGAAAGCTGCTATCTAAACAAGAAAATACAGTGCTGAGTTCCAAGTCCTGAGGAAGCAGCGCCGTAAAGCCTGCGGCATAGCTACGCTTAGGGCACTGCCTCCTCAAGTCAGACAACACTTTCACCAGTCGCTTGGGTCAGGCTAACCTACCCGCAGCACCGCAATTTCTTGCAAAAGGGAAACCTCTTTTGAACTGCTCGCTGGCTCCTCAGGACTCAGAACTCGATTTTTTAGGCGGATGCAGCAACTTTGTTGTTGATGTAATCCACCGCTTCTTGAACCGTTGTAATCTTTTCGGCGGCTTCATCAGGAATTTCGATATCAAATTCTTCTTCCAAAGCCATGACTAATTCAACGGTATCTAAGGAATCTGCCCCTAGATCGTTGGCAAAATTGGATTGAGGCGTAATGGTTTCAGCCTCAACACTGAGTTGATCGGCGACGATCTTTTTAACCTTGTCAAAAATTTCTGTTTGGCTCATAGATAAAAGTCCTTGACCAGTTGCTACTATCTGCTGTTTACGGGCGACGTGCTTTTGAGCATATACATCTTATCGGAAAGCGCGATCGCCCGTATACTAGCAAGGGTTTTTCTAGAGGAAAACCTTTTTCCCTTTTCTTTTCAAAACGGGACAACTCCTCAAAGAGCAGTTGGGTACTAGGAGGCGCTATTCGATAGTTAGTATGTTGCCAAAGCATTTTTATCAAAAAAATGTCCAATACTTGCTCTAGAAGGGCAAGTTTGGTCATTAGAATCAGCTATGCGATCGCACAGCACAGTGCATAAATGCTTCTGTCTACCAATTGTTACTAAATTTGGGGGTGAATGTCCAAATAAAGATACATTCCCTTATGAGTGTCACTTGTTAAGAATGATAAAACAGTCACCTGAAGAATTGTTATATTGTTGTCGGGGGCGGCTGCCCTAATCCAAACATACTTATATGCTATCTCACACACTAAAATACGCTTACTTCCCTGGTTGTGTTGCTCAAGGAGCTTGCAGGGAACTTCACCAGTCAACTCAAGCCCTAACTAAAGCATTGGGTATTCAATTAATTGAACTCAAAAAAGCTGCTTGCTGCGGTTCTGGGACGTTTAAAGAAGATTCCCAATTACTGGAAGATACTGTTAATGCTAGAAATATCGCTTTAGCAGAAGAATTAAATCTACCTCTACTGACTCATTGCAGCACCTGTCAGGGTGTGATTGGTCATGTTGATGAACGTCTAAAAGAATGTCAAAAGACTAACCCTGCCTACATTGAGCAGGTAAATGGCTTGCTGCATAAAGAAAGCTGTTTACCTTATCGCGGTAGTACTGAAGTTAAACATCTCCTTTATGCTTTAGTTAAAGATTACGGTTTAGAAGAAATTTCCCAACGTGTCACTCGTAAGTTGGCTGGATTAAAATGTGCAGCTTTCTATGGCTGCTATCTCCTCCGGGCTCAAAAATCTACGCCTGACGATGACCCCTTCCACCCAGAAGCAATGGAAAATATGTTTCGTGCGGTGGGTGCAACGCCGATTTATTACCGTGGCCGTACCCAATGCTGTGGTTGGCCTCTTTCTAGTTACGCTACTACCCAATCTTTCAAAATGGCTGGGATGCACATTCAAGAAGCTTTAGCGGCTGGTGCTGACTGTATAGTTACTCCTTGTCCTCTGTGCCATCTGAATTTAGATTCGCGTCAACCAGAGGTGGAAAAGGTAATTGAGCAGAGGCTAGGTTTACCAATACTGCATTTACCTCAGTTAATTGCTTTGGCGTTAGGAGTTAGTCCCAAAGAACTGGGGTTAGAACGCCACATTGTTTCTACAAAACCAGTACTGGAAAAATTAGGATTTTAGTTTTTGGAGTACAAAGTATTTATGATTAAGCAGCCTGATTTTGAAATATCGGCTGCTGAATGTGATGTTGATTTTAGTAACTGCTAATTTTTCAGATTTAATAGCGCCCTTGTCTCATTAATCATTATTGAGTTTGCGTTGCAATTGTTTGAACGTTTGATACATTTCTGGTAGGCGGTTATATATAGCAGATACCTTGAGATATATTTTGTGAGAAACTGCTGGCATCCCAGAGACAATTTCTCCTGGTGCAACATCGTGATGAATTCCGGCTTTAGCAGAGGCAATTGCTCCGTCGCCGATTTTTACCTGATTGGCAATTCCTGACTGTCCTGCCAAAATCACGCGATTCCCTAATTCTACGCCTCCTGCCATGCCGGCTTGACCTGCGATCGCACAGCCAGAACCTATGTGGCAACCGTGACCGATTTGTACTAAGTTGTCAATTATGGTACTGCTGCCTATTCGTGTTTCACCCACAGTTGGACGGTCAACAGCGCTATTGCTGCCAATTTCTACGCTATCTTCGATCACGGTACGACCGGATTGTTCAATTTTGAACCACCCTGTGCGGGTAGGCACAAAACCAAAACCTTCTGCACCAATGACAGTTCCACTATGAATTACACAATCTGCACCGATTTGGGTGCGTTCGTGGATGGTACAGTTAGCGTGTAAGGTAGTGCGATCGCCTATTGTAGCGCCTGGATAAATCACTACATTCGGGTGAATAATTGCACCATTGCCAATTTCCACCCCTTGTTGAATTACAACATGGGCACCGATATAAACATCGTTACCAACTTTTGCCGTAGGATGAATTACAGCCGTGGGATGTATTTCTGGGGTTGGGCGGTATGGTTGATAGAATAAGGCGATCGCTTTAGCAAATAGCAACCGCGGATCTGGTGTAGTTATCCAAGCAATACCTCTTTCTTGTGCTTGTAATTGTAATGTTTTGTCTTGGGGCAATATTAAAGCACTAGCATTTGTTGTACCCACAAGGGATGAAAATTTTGCCCCTTCCACGTAGCTAAGAGTACCACTTGTAGCGTCGTCTAGGGCAGCTAATCCTGTAATTTCCGGGTCATAGTCTTGGTTTACAGTCAGGCTATGCTCGATAGCAATGTCGGCCAGATGGTTTAAGATTTGGCTGAATTTCATATATTGCTTTCAAAAATCATTTACTAAAGCAATATAACTGTCGTTGGACAACTTTTATGTGGAAAACCACGCCATTTGAGGTAATTGCCATCATGGGGGCTTGGTTTTTCATCTTCACTATTTGGAAAAATTAGTTAATTACTCTTATGTTGGGAACTTGGTGTGTAAAATTGATGTCTTTCAAAACACTGAGAAATTAATGTAATCACAATGTCGAAAACAGCCCTAAATAGAGGAATCAGATTATCGTTGTCGTTAGTTACACTCTGCTGCACATCGGCAAGTCATGTCGTAGCTAATGCTCAAGAAGCGTCACCAATATTTGGAGATATCACTATCAATCAGCAATTTTCCCCAGACCCTTGGATACTTAAAGGGATGAGTGGCGGCTCAGAATCTAGTAACCAAATTGCTGGGAAGTCTGAAACAGCTACGGGCCCATGTACCGGATTTGTAGACGAAACACCAGACCACACCTTGGCATTAACAAGTAAATTTGACTACTTGAAACTGCAAGTGCAAAGTCCTCAAGACACAACCATTATGATCAAAGGGCCTGGTGGTACTTGGTGTAATGACGATTTTGATGGCAAAAATCCCGGTATAGTTGGTGAATGGCTAGCCGGAAAATATCAAGTTTGGGTGGGTTCCTACGAAAAAGGCAAGTATTTCCCTTATACGCTACAAATTACAGAAGTTAAATAGACAGAAGTCAGAGGAAGACAAAGATTTTATAACTGCTCAAAAGTTTCAAATTTTACTTATGCTATCTCCTCTATTTGATGGTTTTGTAGAGAAAAGTCCCATCAGTGTGATCATGCGAAAACTGATAAAACACATTTTTAAATTTTCGCCGATAAATTAAATATTCACATTTACAACAAACGTCAATACGAACAAGAGTTGCTGTTTACGAGTCTGGTAGATTTGATGAATCTGGTGGTCTATGGAATGTATTTACCAGTTTGTGCCGTCTACCAAGCGTTTGTCTGAAGATTACCAAAATATTTGGTTAACCTATATATGTTTACCTTATGAGCTTATGCTATTATTATTTAGTTAACACCTACATAGTTACTCAGCTAGTGTAGTTTAGGAAAAACCAAGTTACGGCGGCATAGCCAAGTGGTAAGGCAGAGGTCTGCAAAACCTTCATCCCCCGGTTCAAATCCGGGTGCCGCCTTTAGTTGTTTTACATTTTACTATTGAATCTTTAGCTTATCGTACTAATCTATCCAAAATGTTTTGAGTACATTTATAAAATTGTTGCTCATTATTAGCTAGTCGATAAAAGCTTTCCCACTCGTTAGGTGCAATTTGGAGGTATTCACCTGGCTTATGGTTGTCAGCCGATGCCCTTATATGACGCGATTTACCAGATTGAGAACTAATTTTAAGGTAACGTTTACGATTTCCTGTGTAACGAACTTTGATTTTCCATAAACAACCATAGCTATCTTGAACAAATACTTCACCCAAATAATCTTTGCCGTCATGCCTTACCCGATTTAGTAGTGCGTGAGTGTCTAGAGCAACTTCTTTAGCAAGCTTGTAAAAGTCGAATAACATTGATTTTAAAGTAAAAATTACTACTATGTTATTCATTACGCTGAAGAATTGTTACCGAAAAATCTCGTAAAAAAAGTAAAGTTTGCCACAAAAGAATAGCTTTTATATCCTTATCTATTTAGCCAACTTGAACAGAAATCTGGCAGATAATGACACCTTAGACAAAACTTCAAGTTAAAGGATATCAAAATGGGCGATCGCCTTTTTTGATTTCAGGCAAAATTATGTTGTGTGCGATGTCTACGACAAGCTAGCGCCTACGCAGCATCGAAAACAGAATATCGCTGCGATCAATATTTTACTGATGACCTATTTATGTTGGTTTAGTCAAAAAAGATATCCTTAACATCTTTCAGGTATGAAAATTGCACGAAAAAATCAAATTGAGCATTTTTTAATCCTTAGCAATAGCAATATCATTAGACTTGATCACCGCATAAGCTTCTGTACCCTCGATTATTTCTAACTCGTCTGCTGCGTTTGTAGTAATAATTGAAGTTAACTCAACTTCATGCACAACCCTTAATGTTACTTGAGTGCTAACTTCTCCTCTCACAACTTGTTTCACGACACCTTTGAGAATATTGCGAGAACTGACTTTAAGAGGTCGCTTGGGGGCAATAGTTTCTACTTCCAAAGAATCAGCATTTTTCTTTTCTCTGAACTTGGTTGGTATTGGTGGTGGAGACGATGAAGTATGTCCATCTAGACTGCGTACTAATTCTCGAAGAATTTCTGTCTTTGTGCGTTGAGAGTGTTGACAAAATTCCTCTAAAATTTTGCGCTCTTCTTCAGATGTTTGAAATGTAACCCATCCTTGTTCTTTTCTTGGCATAATATTACCAATTTTATTGGTTATTTTGAATAATTTTGGTAAAGTCCCATCCTGACTTTTCACGGCATCTGGAAAACCTCTCTCTAAATCTCTCTTCTTTTAGGAGAGAGACTTTGAATTTTCCTCCTTCCCGCGTCGGGAAGGAGGTTAGGGGGTTAGGTTTTTGGTGGACTTTTCCACATAACGTGAAAAGTCAGAATCCCATCAAGTTTTGATTCTACGCAAAAAGTTTACCTAATCTGCTTTTTGTAAGAAAAGAAGACGATTTTTCAGCCTCATTGCCTGTAGTAGCATGGCCAAACACGAATTTATTAGTGTCTGCGGCAGCCACTATAAAAGATGTGATGGCAAAAATCACAACTTTTTGACCAACAAAGTAAATTTAATGTTAACATCAGCCATGACTTTGGTGCGTCCGGTGCTTTGCAGCAACAAATTGAGCAGGGTGCGCCAAGTGATATTTTTGTTTGTGCTGCTAAAACTTTGAGAATACATTTATATTCAACAGAGCAATTATCTACTCTACTCTTACAAGAGTGAACCCAATATTTTCTTTCACGCAAAGCCAACTGTTGTTCTAGATCCCATGCTTCAATGTGGAGATGTCTAATTATTAAGCACCGAGTATGCCACAGAAGTCGGCCGCGTTGAGGTTCGTGATTTTACTGGGTTTTGTCAGCCTTTGTGCTGATGCCACTTATGAAGGAGCGCGTAGTATTACAGGAGCTTATTTACAGGTTTTAGGTGCTAGCGGCACTGTGGTAGGTTTAGTAGCTGGCTTTGGAGAATTGATTGGCTATGGTTTGCGCTTATTCATCGGTTATCTCAGCGACCAGACGGGCAAGTATTGGGGGATTACAACTTTAGGCTACATTTTGAACACAGCAGTTGTACCATTATTAGCTCTAACTGGCAGATGGGAAACTGCTGCTGGTTTGATGATGGCGGAACGCACAGGTAAAGCAATTCGTACTCCTCCAAGAGATGCGTTGTTATCCCACGGTGTCAGTCAAATCGGCAGAGGTTTTGGCTTTGGTCTGCATGAGGCAATGGATCAAACCGGTGCAGTGATGGGGCCTGTGGCGGTAGCTGCAATGGTTTATTTCCAAGGTGAATATCGCAATGCCTTTACAGTCTTGATAGTGCCTGCGGTTTTGGGATTGATTGTGTTGTTAATTTTACAATTTATTTATCCGAATCCCAGTGATTTTGAAGAAGAGATTGAGGAAGATAAATCAGATAAATTACCGGGAATATTTTGGATTTACCTGGGTGCAGTAGCGATTATTGCTGCCGGTTATGCCGATTTTCCCTTGATTGCCTTTCATTTCCAAAAGGGAGGCATTGCTTCTGGGCAAACAATTCCTTTGTTTTATGCTTTAGCGATGGGTGTAGATGCGATCGCAGCCCTAATATTTGGATATTTCTTTGACCGCATTGGAATTTACATCTTAGTGGTTGCAGCCTTTGTTTCGTCCTTGTTTGCGCCATTAGTATTTTTAGGTGATACCCGCTTGGCTTTATTAGGCATGGCATTTTGGGGTATCGGTATGGGAGCGCAAGAATCAGTCCTTAAAGCTGCGATCGCTGGCATGGTGCCTAAGAGTAAACGTGCTACTGCTTATGGAATATTTAGTACAGGTTATGGTTTATCTTGGTTTATTGGTAGTGCCTTGATGGGTATTTTATACGATCATTCCTTGATTACCCTCATTGTTTTTTCCTCAGCTACTCAGTTACTAGCAATTCCCTTTTTTGTCTGGGTAAAATTGCAAGCCAATAACTTCAATCGCTTACCTGAGATGATTACCAATCAGGACATACCTTAACTAACTAATGCTACCATAGCTAATTTTGTCAGCTTGGTAGCGTTAGAGATAGCCATACTACAGTTAGTTTTTACAGATTACTGTGTATAAATAAAATCATAATTTACCAACTTTATCTGGTAAAAAATAGCCAGATAAAAATCAATACAGTTCAGTTAAGGCTAAAACTCTTTGTCAAAGTCATTTTTTTAACGAACCGCCAAGAACGCCAAGGACGCAGAGAGAAGAAATAAATGCTTAACTGAAACGTATTGAGATAAAAATATTGTTTGTAATTTTTTTTACGTAAAAACAGTAATATCCCTGCTTAAAAGGCGTGAAAGGCTAAGTCTGGTTTTATAAAGTCATAATTTCACTACACACCTTTATTGCTATTTACCAATAAAATTGGTAATATCTGCTGTAATCGAAAAAACACGCACATATCAAAGTTTATCTGTAACTGTTGATAGCTAAAGTGTGTGGTTGAACCGTGTCCAAAATTTATAGTCAGCAAGGCTTACAAGCGATTAGCTAAATAGTAATAACAACAGAACTGTAAATCATGAAGAAGGATTTTTTTGCCTTTTTATTGGCAGTTTGTACTGTCAATATCATGCTGCCAATTCAAGCTTTTGCTGTCACTCTTTACGGGGCTGGAAGTTTACGTAATAGCATCTCAGAAGTTGCTCAATCTTTTGAACAGAAGTATGGAATTAAGGTAGAGACGCAATTTGGCCCATCTGGTTTAACACGAGAACGTATTGAGAAAGAATTTACAGAAACAGGGAAATCCGCAGATATTTTTACTAGTGCAGATACTAACAATCCTGAGAGATTATTTGCAGCAGGTTTAAGCGGGTCTGTAGTAAACTTCACTAGTAACCGGATGACTGCAATTATCAGACCAGATTTACTTGGTGTCACATCAGATAATCTATTGGACTTCTTGCTAAACCCTGCAATCAAGGTAGGAACTTCAACACCTGGAGCAGATCCGTCTGGGGACTATGCATGGCAAATATTTGATAAGGCTGATCAGGTTAAACCTGGTAGCTCTCAAATTCTCAAGGATAAAGCTTTACAGTTAGTCGGTGGGAATCCTGATGCTCCCCAGGTTCCCGACGACAAAAATAATTTAATTTACTTTCTCGAAGAAACTCAGCAAGCAGATATCTTTTTAGCCTATTACACCAGTGGGACGGCAGCCCAGGCAATTAACCAAGAATTGCAAATATTAGAGTTACCTGACTACTTAGCTACTAAGGCTAATTATGGACTAACCATACTCAAAGATGCTGATCCTGATGGTGAAAAATTAGCTGCATACATCCTGTCATCAGAGGGACAAGAAATTTTGGCTAAGTATGGGTTTAGTGCGCCTACTACCTCTGTTCCTGAACATCAAAGTACAGGTGGAATTATGTTTGCTATGGGAGTAGCTTTTTTGATTAAGAAGAAATTAGCTACTACCAAAAAACAACAAATGAAACTGGGCAATGTTTAGCAATAAAGCCCACAACTTATGAAAACCTATCAAGACTTTTTTGATTATCAAAGTTACAGAAAAATTATGAATCAGTTATCTTCCTTATCGCAAAAAACCACGAAAGTATGTTTTGCCATAGTAGCAGGAATAGCATCTACTGTTGTATTTTCTAGCCCTATTCATGCAGCAACATTGGGACAAAATTTAATTGTGAATGGTGATGCAGAACAAGGGGAAGGAGACCCTATTGGTAACGCAGTTGGAGACGATATACCTTTTATTCCTATCTGGAATACAACTGGTGATTTTAGTGTATTGCAATATGGTGCAACAGGTTTTGAGTTTACCAATGCTTTTGGTAATGTTGTTTTAGTAAGAGGACTACCTGATGCAGATAGTCCTGGGCCAAGCGATCGCGGTAACAAACTATTTTATGGTGGTGGTGAAAGAGCTTCTTCAAGTGCTTCACAATTAATTGATCTCACTAGTCTCTCCTCTATCATTGATGCTAGTAGAGGTGCATTTAATTTAAGTGGTTGGTTAGGTGGATATACAGATGATGAAGATAATGCCAAACTAGAAATAACTTTCCTTAATCAAGCTAATCAGCCTTTAGGAATTGCTAATATTGCATCACCAACCGCAGCCGAGAGAAACAATATCACCGGCTTGTCTTTACAGTCAGTAGATGGTTTTGTACCTGTAGGGACACGTCAAGTTAATGTATTACTGAATATGAACCATGTCCGGGGACGAGTTAACGACGCTTATGCAGATAACCTTACGTTGGTAATTACCAAAGTCCCAGAACCATCAGTTTCAGGCCTTTTTCTAGTTGGCGCATCTTGTATCATGGCTTGGCAATGGTCTAAAAAGCATCGAGTCTTACAGTAGGAAATATTTTAATATAAATGTAAGTTGGGTTGAAGAACTTAGAAGCAAAGCGTCTTTTCACAGGATAAATAAAAAAATGCATTGCTTTGTTGCCCTGCACTTAACCCAACTTGCTTTTTGATTTTGAAACATCTCTTAGTATGCAAAGTTAGTAAATCTAACTGTTGCAACTTAGCACTGATTGCAGATGTTGCTGTAAGGCGATCGCACAAATACTTTTTGTCTCCTGTGCCTAATATAAAAAATATGAAAAAACTAGTTAATTTTCAGTTGCTTTTTGCTATGTTTTAATTGTTTCCAAAGCATTTTTATTTGTTGGTAAGCTTCATCGGGAGACAGCTTACCGCCAGTTTGTAGACTGCTAATGTAGCTTACTCTTTGAGCAAATTCCTGTAAATTAGCGTTAAATGCTAAATACTCTGGCTGGAATTGACCATAATAACTGCTCTGAGGATAGAGAAAATCAGATAAATTCGCTAAAAAATCAGATTCTAATGCCATTTTGGTTTACATCTGTATAGTTTTACTTGGCGTAATATTGTAGATTTTAAAACGTCAAGTTACGCGGGATTTTAGCTGAAAAGGTTGGTAAAAAAGTTTGCAGAGAAGCAAATATTGCTTATCTACCATGATCCGCAACCAACTTAGTTGGTATTAATTTTATGCTGAGTTAATTTAAAAAAATGTATCAAAAGCAACTAAATTAGAATAAATTTAGTTGCTTGTATAGTAGTATTATTGGCGAATTTATGAGGCTCATAAAACTTTCCTTGGACTGATTTTGAATGAATGCGATCGCTAGTTGACATCTGGAATTGACTAAAAGTGCTATACCAACTTTATACTGTAAAAGCTGGTAAACAACAGCAATGAGTTGGTATTCTATGAAAAATTAGAGGTTGCACGATGAAAAGGAAACGTTTTTTAAGCCTGACAGCCTGGATATTGGTGTCATTCTTAGCAGTAGTAGGTTGTAATCAGGTCGCAAGCAACACTCCTGATGCAACCTCATCCCCACAGGCTCAAGCAACAGAACTGACAATATCAGCAGCTGCTAGTATGCAAGATGCCATGAAAGCGATGGAGCCTATATACAGAGAAAAACACCCAAACACTAAAATTATTTATAACTTTGGTAGTTCCGGCTCTCTACAACAGCAAATTGAACAAGGAGCGCCGGTTGATGTCTTCATTTCAGCGGCTGAGAAACAAATGAAGGCTTTAGCTGAAAAAAATCTTTTACTTCCAGGTACTCGCAAAGATTTGTTAGGAAATGAAGTTGTTTTAATAACCTCTCAAAAAACTACTGGTATCTCCAACTTTCAAGACTTAACCAGTAATCAAGTCCAAAGATTTTCCATTGGCGACCCCGAAAGTGTACCCGCAGGACAATACGCCCAGGAAGTCTTGACGGCTCTAAAACTATATGATGCTATCAAACCGAAAATTGTCTTTGCCAAAGATGTACGTCAAGTTTTATCTTACGTAGAGACTGGAAACGTTAATGCAGGTATTGTCTATGCTACAGATGCTAAGAGTTCAGACCAAGTAAAAGTAGTGGCAACTGCACCAAAAGACAGTCATAAACCCATCATCTATCCGATAGCAGTCATTCAACGCAGTCAAAATCAAGAAGCGGCTAAAGAATTTGTCCAATTTCTTTCTAGCGATGCTGCAAAACCAGTATTTAAGAAATACGGATTTACTCCCCTCAACCCATAATTATCACTGTTTTCTATTCCCTACTATACATAGCCCCAACAGCAGTTACCAGCAAGCATTTGATCAAATGGAAACTGATTTATCCCCCTTATGGATTTCCCTTAAAACCTCTTTGGTGGCCACAATCTTTGCTTTTTTTTCGGGAATCATCGTTGCTCGGTGGATGCTGAACTACCAAGGTAAAGGTAAAGGTTTGATAGATGGTATCTTAACCTTACCTCTGGTTTTACCACCCACAGTGGTAGGTTTCTTGTTACTACTGTTATTTGGTATCAACAGTGCAGTTGGTCAACTTTTGATGAGAGTAGGAGTAAATCTGATCTTCTCTTGGCCAGCAACAGTAATTGCGTCTACCGTGGTTGCCTTTCCCTTAATGTATAAGACAGTGCTAGCAGCCTTTGAGCAAGTCGAAATTGATTTTCTCAACAGTGCCCGTACTTTGGGATCTCCAGAATGGAAGATATTTTGGCAAATTATTTTACCATTGGCTTGGCCTGGTGTTGTTGGTGGTACAATTCTTTCTTTTGCTAGAGCTTTAGGTGAATTTGGGGCAACATTAATGCTGGCTGGGAGTATTCCGGGTAAAACGCAAACCATACCCATCGCCATTTTTTTTGCGGCAGAAGCAGGAAATATGCGTAAAGCATTGATTTGGGTATTGGTGATGGTGGCGATTTCTTTGGGCGTAATTGCAGCAATTAACTCTTGGTCTACTGCTCAGCGTCCTTCAAAATCGCTGAAGATAAAAACTAATACTTTTACTAAAAAACTCTTGAATTTTCTGATTTTTGGTCAATTTCAAGATGTAGCAATTTCGGAAAATGATTCCTCATATCAAAGATTATCGCCAGAAAATAGTGGATATTCAGGTTTTCCCAGGTCAGAGCCAGAACTTTTAGTTAACTTACACAAAAAGTTACCGGATTTTACGCTAGATGTTAACTTTACCGCAGATAAAAATCCTTTAGGCTTGTTAGGTGCTTCTGGTTCTGGTAAAAGCATGACTTTACGTTGCATTGCAGGATTAGAAACTCCTACTCAAGGAAGAATTGTTTTGAATAAGCGAGTCTTATTTGATAGCGAACGAGGAATTAATATTCCTAGTCGTCAGCGTCGAGTTGGTTTCGTGTTTCAAAATTATGCTTTGTTTCCTCACCTGACGGTAGCGCAAAATATTGGCTTTGGCCTGCAAAATTTTCCCAAAACAGAACGCCCCAAGCGTGTGGCAAAATATTTAGATATGATGCAGTTGACAGGATTAGGAGACCGTTACCCGCATCAACTTTCTGGCGGACAACAGCAGCGAGTAGCCTTAGCTAGAGCCTTGGTGAGTGAGCCAGAAGCCTTACTTTTAGATGAACCTCTCTCAGCCTTAGATAGTTATTTGCGAGATCAGATTGAAAAGTTGCTCGTTAAGGTAATCTCTAGGTACGAGGGGATAAATTTGTTTATTACCCACAAATTAGAAGAAGCTTATCGGGTTTGTGGCAATATTTTAGTCCTTTCCCAAGGACAAGCGATCGCCTATGGGTCGAAAGAAGATATATTTGAGAGACCACCAACATATACAGTTGCTCAAGTCACGGAGTGCAAAAACTTTTCTCCTGCTAGGTTGATTAACTCACACACAATAGAAGCATTAGACTGGGAATGTACCCTCAATGTGATTGAATCTATCCCAGAACCCTTAACTTTTGTAGGTATTCGCGCTCATCAAATCAGCTTCTTAAATCAGCCGCATCAGCATAATACCTTTCCCTGCTGGTTAGTGGAAACGAGTGAAACACAGCACAGAACAACAGTTTATATTAAGTTACATGAACCACCCAAAGGTTCTGATGATTACCATCTACAAGTAGAACTTTATAAAGAAAAATGGGTTGAATTCAAAGACAGGCCATTGCCTTGGTATGTTCGATTAGACCCACTGCAACTAATTATGATGCGGGAATAAATTTTTAGGCGTTGCATATTTGTAGGATGTTTTTAATTTCTCTATGTCAGAGAAAATATCTCTTTTGCTTACGCGAGAATTAATTTAGCGTACTTTATATTCTGTGAGTTTTGTAAAAAATACCAATTTTAAAAAAGAATGCGACACATCAATTATTTGAATTGGGATAAGCTTTTACAGCATTATATTAATAGTTTTAATATAATGCTTGTTTTGGAATAATTTCTGATTTATTGATCAGGATAAAGTAGAGTCTCCTTCAGATAACGTATCATCTATACTGAGTACCCACGGGATACCCTGATCAAGTGGCGAACTGATAGTAATTCTTGCTTGGTTAGCAAACTGTTTTAACTTTTCAACGAATTGGGGAACGGTTCTCATAATATTTCGGTAACTCTTCATATCGTGACAAATCATAATCAATGTCAGAATGCCACTATTAATTTGGAAATACCAATGACAACTCGACAATAAAATACGTGTCATTCTATTGCATGTCAAGAAAAAGCTTTTTTTAGTAACTTCTTCAAGTTGTCTAAGTAGTATTTCACTCACTTGTATTGTGAGATGCGAAGGCAGATCATCTGGTGGTAGGGATGGACGATTCATAAGATTTTCGTGTGCTTGTTCTAAAGCAGGTCAAGGTTGTTGTGCAGATAAGTCTGACATAACTAGTTTTCTGGTTCTTGCGTGACAATCCACAGCAAATCTAGCCACAAGTGGGGATAAATATCCTTTAGATTTGACAGGCGATCGCGCACTAAATTGTTAGCATTTAAGCAAACAACCTCAACTAGTCCCAAATATTCTGCTACTTCTCTGAGGAGATTTTTTTGGGCGATGACATCACTAATTATTCTGTCAGGACAATAAATTCCAATATATTGTGCATAAGAAATATTCGCCTTTATACAAGCACCTCTCAAGTAGAAATGAGGATTAATCACCTTCACATAACAATGGCGTAGCAGTTGCCATAAACTCGGATGAGTATGCTCGATAATTACATTAAATTGTTGGGCTAAGTCTTCTTCAGTAATCATTACTTCCTCCAATGCTAGATGTCCCAATAACCATCCATAAACTACGAATTACGTAGCGTTTTGCGCTTCCATAGAGTACTCAAATTCTCATGTCTGCACACCTTAGCAAGTACCTGATGGTGCAGAAAATAACTGCATACTCCTGTGAGTAAAATCAATAATTTTTAGTGATGAAAAAATTTACGCATCTGGCGAAATTGGTTGGTATTTTTCTTTGGCTTGTGTGAGTCGCCTATCAAGCATCAAAGCCGAAACTAATTGATAAAACTGTATTAATGGCTACTTTTTACCAATTTAGTTGGTATTGTTTGAATTTTACACAAGTCTTTTGCTAACCAAAAATATGGCTTTTAGCCAATTAACAACATCATTAAACCAGTTTGCTGCAAAAAAATTTGCGCCTCGCAAGTAAATTAGCAATATGTGTGATAATCTATTTATAGAGGGAATCAAAACAGCAAAAGCACAAAAAGTCTTGCAAAAAAATGATATGAACTCAAAGACTATGCTTTTGCCTTGGCAGATTAGTTAAATCAGCTATGGCTTGTGCAAACTGAGAAATAAAGCCAATGAAGCAGGATAGTAACCTCCGAAATAACTTGAAGTCCATCAGAACCCGTCTAGGCATGAGCCAACAAGATTTGGCTAACTTAGCTGGTGTAACTCGCCAAACTATAAGTGGTGTAGAGTCGGGACAATATGCTCCCTCAGTGGCCATAACACTTCGTTTAGCAAAAGCGTTGGGCTGTCAAGTGGAGAACCTATTCTGGCTAGAGCAAGATTTACCAGAAATCGAGGCTGTACTTACCAAATCTGTCTCCTGTAGTCAGAAACTGCGAGTCAGTCTAGCTCGTGTAGGAGGACAGTGGATAGCTTATCCTTTAATTGGTAAGGATGCTTTTCGCCAAGATATGATTCCCGCTGATGGTGAGACAGTTGCGGTGGAAGAGTTCTCCGACATCAGCAAACTGTCGAAGCCGCAGGGTGAAGATGAAAGTGAGACTCAGACGGGTACAGATAAAGTCAAAGTCCGCCTGCTAGATGATAACTTGGAGACACTGCACAATACAGTTGTGATTGCTGGCTGTTCACCTGTGATTTCATTATGGGCAAGAGCGACTGAACGCTGGCATCCCCAGTTGCGAGTTCAATTTAACTTTGCCAATAGTATGGCTGCTTTGCAAAGTCTGTGCAGAGGTGAGGCTCACATTGCCGGAATGCATCTGTATGACCCTGAGACTAGTGACTATAATACTCCCTTTGTTCGAGATGTTCTGGTGGGGAGACAAGCAGTTTTGATTACCTTGGGTGTTTGGGAAGAGGGACTTTTGGTAAAGTCTGGCAACCCGATGGGAATCAGAACAGTTACCGATTTAGTAGATGCAAAAGCGACCATCGTTAACCGGGAAATAGGTTCTGGCAGTCGTTCACTTTTGGAACAAACATTGCAACAAGAGCGAGTTCCGTTCCATGCTGTGCAAGGGTTTAATCATGTTGTCTATAGTCACCAAGATGTTGCCCAAGCTGTAGCATTAGGAATTGCTGATGCAGGTGTTAGCATCGCCTCTGTAGCAACTGTCTTTGGGCTAGGATTTATCCCTCTGCATCGGTCACGGTACGATTTGGTAATTCTCAAAGAATATTTAGAAGAAATGCCTGTACAGCAATTACTAAGTACTTTGGGACATCCACTAATTCATTCACAATTAGAAGTTCTCGGCGGCTACGATATCAGCAAACTCGGAGAAACAGTAGCGACCGTTTAGAGTGAATTGCAATTTTGGTTGGTTATGTGGTTTAGGGAATAACTCTGCGTAAATTTTCATTCCTGTTGCAACCACTCTTTAGGCTTGAGCAACCTATTAGGTCTTGACAATAACTGAATCATGCTGAATCGGGAGAGTCAGAGTTTTTCTACATGAACTTTGTGCCTACTCTTCAATTCTTATGAATATGTTTTGGATGTTAACTGTTTTTGCTGTAGAACGCGCACCCCCCAAAGACTTTCTACGAAAGGTCACAGCTGTAATTCGACAGCGTGAACACCGATAAACCAATAGACCCACAAACAAACAATTGCAGGAGAATTCATCATGTCTGACGAAAAAATTAGACAAATAGCATTCTACGGTAAAGGTGGTATCGGTAAATCTACTACCTCCCAAAATACCCTCGCCGCTATGGCAGAAGTGGGTCAACGCATCTTGATTGTTGGATGTGACCCCAAAGCAGACTCTACCCGATTGATTCTACATTGTAAAGCTCAAACCACAGTCTTACACCTCGCTGCTGAAAGAGGTGCAGTAGAAGACCTAGAACTTGAAGAAGTAGTGATTGAAGGCTTCCGAGGTATCAGATGTGTGGAATCTGGTGGGCCAGAACCTGGGGTAGGTTGCGCTGGTCGTGGTATCATCACCGCCATCAACTTCCTCGAAGAAAACGGTGCTTACCAAAATGTCGATTTTGTCTCCTACGACGTATTGGGTGATGTTGTATGTGGTGGTTTCGCCATGCCAATTCGGGAGGGAAAAGCCCAAGAAATTTACATCGTTACTTCTGGGGAAATGATGGCGATGTTCGCTGCTAACAACATTGCTCGTGGTGTTCTTAAGTATGCCCATACTGGTGGTGTGCGCTTGGGTGGTTTAATTTGTAACAGTCGGAAAACAGACCGAGAAGATGAATTGATTACCACATTAGCTTCTCGATTAAGCACCCAAATGATTCACTTCGTACCTCGTGACAACATCGTGCAACACGCCGAATTACGTCGGATGACCGTTAACGAATACGCGCCTGACAGTAATCAAGCTAATGAATACCGTACACTAGCAGACAAGATTATCAACAATACAAATCTGGCTGTTCCTACACCAATTGAAATGGATGAGCTAGAAGAATTGTTGATTGAGTTCGGTATTCTAGAAAGCGAAGAAAATGCTGCTAAACTAACTGCCACAGCACAAGCTCAAGAGGAAAAAGAAAAGAGGCAAGAAGATGCTGAAGGCGAAGCACTGGAAGCACTAGCAAAAGGTAACGTCAAAATTGTTGCTAGTGAAAAAAAATAGATTTAGTATTGGCATTAGCAACTAAATCTGGATAAGCATGGGGTGGGTAGAAATAACCTACCCTATCTACAAATATTCATCAAAATGTGGAGGTTTTATTTAGCTGATCTCAAATAAAGGGGCTAGAGGCTAGAGACTAGAGGCGAAAGTAATGTACCTCATCTAAACTAAATGAAATATGCTGTAAGATAAGGAAAATTAAGTTAAAAACCTTGATAAAAGAGGTTTGAGCGTACTTCAGTTGCTTAGAAAACGCTATATTTATTTGAATGCTATAAACTTCAAATAACGTGTTAAATATATTGTGATCGCCTTTTTAAAATGCGTGTTTAACAGAAAGTCATAAACTGCCTTCTGGTCTACTAGTATTAAAAGTTAATACCAAAAAAAACTGACACTTGACCCTCTTTTACCCAAGAACCGCGGTAGGTATAATTCTTTTGAAAATCTACGTATTAGTTGTTTTAATTGCAATAACTCGCGTGGAAACAGTCTATATCCACCTTTTAAATAACACTTGTTTTTTGTCAGGTTGTTGTCTGATAGGCTGGCTAAATACCCAGCCTTTTTCATTCGATTAAATTCATAACATAGAAGAAAATAATAATGCATAAATTGTTAATATTCCGTGATGAAAAACTTTTACGCCATGCACTCACACATCGTTCTTATGTTCATGAAAATCCTACAGAAGGTGAACACAACGAACGTTTAGAGTTTCTTGGTGATGCCGTGCTAAATTTTATCAGTGGTGAGTATCTTTATCGTCATCACCCAGAAAAGGGAGAAGATGAATTGACTCGCCGGCGTTCGGCGCTAGTAGATGAGAAGCAATTAGCCAAGTTCGCTGAAGAAGTAGGCTTAGATTTTAGGATGCGCCTAGGAAAAGGTGCTATTCGAGACGGAGGCTATCAAAATCCCAATTTACTTAGTAGTACTTTTGAGGCTGTGATTGGTGCTTACTATCTAGATAATAATTCAGATATTGAAGCCGTTCGCGCTGTTGTAGAACCTTTATTTGATTCTGTACCTGAGCAGATTGTTATATCTCGCTCCAATGTAGACTCAAAAAATCGCTTTCAAGAATGGGTACAACGCAATGTCACGCCCAATCCGCCCCAGTATGTCACAGTTCAAGTAGGTGGTTTGTCTCATGCACCAGAGTTCATTGCTAAGGTATTTGTAGGTGAAAAAGATTATGGCACAGGTAAGGGACGTAATAAAAAAAATGCGGAAAAAGCAGCAGCTGAAGATGCTTTAGCTAACTTACAGAAACAAGGGTTGTTAGAAAAATAATATTTTTTATATTAGGAGACGATAAAAATTATTTTTATCTCTGTAATTCAAGATTTTTTATCAGTAAGTTTATTTATTTCTCTACTTGTAAAGGCAATTTCACAAAAAAAGTAGAACCAACTCCCACTTGAGAAATTAAGTTGATTTGCCCTTGTAGTAATTTTACTAAGCGGTAAACTATTGCTAATCCTAAGCCAGTGCTGTCAGGAAGAGGGGGCTGATTAGCAGAATTAGCACGAAAGTAAGGTTCAAATATCCGGTTTTGGTCTTCTGGTGCAATGCCAATTCCTGTGTCAGAAATTGCGATCGCAAAGTATGGTCTGTTACCTAAAGTTTCCTCTGAAATAATTACCATTTTCCCAGAGATGGCGGGGGAGGAATTTTCTGTAAGAGAATTACTGGGTAATATCGGAGCGATCGCCTGTTTATCATCATCCAAAACCTGACACAGTATCTTAATAGTTCCTGAGTTGGTGTAGCGAATGGCGTTACTCACCAGATTTGTCACCACCTGCTGTAGTTGTAAGGAATCTGTGATTACTTCTTCAGGAGCGCGATCGCAATTGACCACAATTTGTAAATTTTTCTGTACAGCTATAGGCTCTAGCATTTCGCACACATCATTGATTAATTCACGCACATTGGTTGGTGCTGGCTTAAGTTTTATCTGCCCTGCGTCATATCGCGAAATTTCCAAAACATCATTAATTAAGCGCAGTAAATGTCTACCATTGCGTAGCACACGCTCAATATGTTCTGTATTGACATCAGTATCTTTGACTTCATTTTTCTGTCGTTGTTGGCGTAAAAATAGATCTGAGTAACCAATAATTGAAGTTAGAGGATGTTTCAAGTCGTGGGCTAGTTGAGAAATATACTCTTGATTAGCACTAACTAGGCGTGTGAGTTCTTCGTTATGACTCGTTAGTGACGCATATAAATACTGTATTTCCCGCAAACGCTCATCAACATAACTTTTAAAACACCGAGCGATCGCTTCATCAATTACAGCGTCAATCAAACGCATAGATCGAATTATCCCGGCGGGTCTTATCTTCAATAAATCTAGTTCTATAGTCTCAAAAATGACTGTTCGCAGTAGATGATACTCACGGGCAATTTCTGCTGGATCAAAACCTTGTTCAGAGCGTAGTACCCCATGCTGCAAACTAGCAGTTACGATCGATCTAATATCATTATCTTCCGATTTGGAAAGCACCGTTACCATTGCTTTCAAGACATCGGGTATATGATTTCTAATTGCTGTATAAGATAGGTCATCAGCACTTTCAATTCGCCTATCCTTGCGAACTGCTGTCACCCATTGGTGGAGGATAGTATCAGTTTTTTCAGCCAGTACTTGACTAAAATCCATGATTTTAAATTCGGCTAGGAGATAGATGAGTAAACTGCCATATCCAATTAGTGTAACTAGTGCTGCGTTTTTTTACCAAAACTATTAAAAAATTCCACCTATCAAAAGAAATAGATTTTGTCTATTTTATTCCTACTGCCACCAATTAGTTTAATGGCTCTATTAATCCTAGATTAATAAATATGATGTATAGTATGTATCTTGATTATTATCAAATCATCAAGCAAGTAATAGCTTTTGTGATTGATTATGCTGCGTTGTTTCGCTTATTATGTAGAGACTTTATTAATAACACAACTCCAGTACAAATTTTATTACTTATCGGAAATTAAGGATAGTTACTTAATTTCGGTATTGAAAGAAACAATAAAAACTCCACCCATGAAGGGATGGAGTTTTGTCAGTAGTTAGTGGTCAGTAGTCAGTTGCAAAGCGAAAAGTCAAGCCGGTCTCGTGGGCGGCTTTGCCGACTTGAGAGAACTGGCGCTGTGCGTCCCGGTTTCCGGGCGCAGAACTTTTCAAGAATATTTGTAAAAACCACCCCAAAGGGATGGGGTATTAAACCACTGGCTAAAACAACTGACAATTGACAACTGACAACTGACAACTGACACGCGAAGCGAAATAAATAAGCAGTATTTATCATAAGACAGATGCTTTTAATGAGCAACGATGTTAACATACCCCTTATAGAGTAAGTCAGCTTAATTCAGCATGTAAGGCTGAAGCGGAGGAACCAATTTATGGGGCGTATCTCTACATTTTAGAGAGGGGCATCTCTCAGCCCTAGCCCGTCAGCTAACTTCGTAAGCATTGAGAGGAGACTGAAGAGACGGCATTTTTGTAATATTGCGATCTCATCAGTGTCCAGGGCTGGTACTGCTCAAATTCTGTGTACCCGCATTTAAATCTGTTGAGGTTGTAAATGGTGTTGCAATTAAATTTAGCAGCGATGATTGCGATCGCTGGCCAAGCTGCCTGGAAAAAGGCCAAACCTGTGATAGCCAGGGATGTTGTCTTTTTACCTGCTTTGGGTTTCTTGGGAATCATCTTGCTGTGGTGGGTTGTTGCCCTTGTTAATCATGAATTGATGCCTACTCCACCAGAGACACTGATCGCTAACCTCGACTATATTTTGAACCCCTTCTACCAAAGAGGGCCGGGTAACTTAGGAATTGGTTGGCTATTGATAGCAAGTCTGCGCCGGGTGCTGATCGGTTTTGTGTTAGGTGCAGTAGTGGCGATTCCCTTGGGATTTTTGATTGGCATGTCCAAATCAGCAATGCTAGCTTTTAATCCCATCATTCAAATTTTTAAACCCGTGTCGCCTCTGGCTTGGCTACCCATTGCTTTAGCCATTTTCAATTTGGCAGACCCTTCAGCAATTTTTGTGATTTTCATTACTTCCTTATGGCCGACAATTATTAACACCGCCTTAGGTGTTTCTAGTGTTCCCAAAGATTATTTAGATGTGGCGCGAGTACTAGAAATGCCTCGTTGGCGAAGGATTACAAAAATTATTTGGCCTGCTAGTTTGCCGTATATTTTTACAGGTTTGCGAATCAGTCTAGGGATTGCTTGGCTAGTAATCGTGGCGGTGGAAATGCTCACAGGTGGTATAGGTATCGGCTTTTTTGTCTGGGATGAATGGAGCCGTTTAAACCTGAGTTCAGTTTTCTTAGCAGTGCTAGTAATCGGCTTAACTGGACTAATTCTAGATTATGCTTTAGGCAAAATCCAAGAATTAGTAACTCGCCGTCCTGTAACTTCTAATTAACAAAATTCGACTACTACCAAAATAATCAGACGCAACGAGACTCTGTGTCACCCTCCGGGTGACGCACCTGGTTCACTAGGTCTGTGCGTGAACAGACTCATGACTAATTAATCACCATTGGAGCTACAAAAATGAGTGATAACTGGACTCGACGAGACATTATCAAAGGAATAGGAGCAACGACAGCGACAATGGCGTTGTCGTCGTGTGGAATGACTGGGAACACTGGTGCTAAAGGACTAACCGAAGAAGCCTTAGCTGTTGAACCAGTAGTTAAATCCCAAGCTTTAGAAAAATCTGATCTTACCGTTGGTTACGTTCCTGTGAATGATTGTGCCCCATTTGCGATCGCTTGGAAAAAAGGCTTCTTCCGCAAGTATGGCTTGAACGTCAAACTCAACCGCGAAGCTAGTTGGGCAACCTCCCGCGACGGCTTAATTTTTGGTCGTCTGGATGCTTCACCCGTAGTATCCGGTGCTGTCACTAACGCCAGAATTGGTGCTGAAGGCGCACGCCATGCCCCTTTATGTGCAGCCATGACCATTCACCGCCACGGTAACGCCATGACAATGAACAAAGCCATGTGGGATTTTGGTCTGCGGCCGTGGTACGAGTACCAAGAAACTTATGGCGATGGTGCTTTAGAAGCATTTGGTAAAGACTTTAGAGGCTACTTTGAAAAGCAGCCCCCAGAACGGAAAGTCTGGGCAGTAGTGCTGAGTTCTGCCATTTACGAATACTTTCTCCGTTATGTATCTGCTGCTGCTGGCGTTGATCCCCTTAAAGAGTTTCGCGTCATCATCGTGCCACCACCCCAGATGTTAACAAACGTGCGGATTGGCGCAATGCAAGCTTACATGGTGGCAGAACCCTGGAACACCAGAGCAATTACAGGTAACGAAAATATCGGTTTTACCTTTGCTCAAGGTAAAGAAGTTTGGTTAGGACACCCAGATAGACTGCTGGGAGTAATGGAATCTTTTATTGAAAAATGTCCCAACACCTATCGTTCTTTAGTCAAAGCAATGATTGAAGCCTGTCAGTATTGCAGCAAAGTAGAAAACCGTCAAGAAGTTGCAGAATTAATTACAGACCGATCCTTTACAGGTGCAAGACCCAAAAATCAGAATGCACCAATCGCTAAGTTTACAGGGGCGGGAATTATCGGCAATTACAACTACGGTGGATTTGATGGCAAAGATCGCACCATTAAAGCTGCTGACACTACAATTTTCTTTGATATTCCTGACAACCTTCCTAAACAGCCAGCAGAACACTCAACATTCTTATGGAGATCCAGAAGTATCTGGTTAATGACTCAAGCAGCTCGTTGGGGACAAATTAAAGAATTTCCTAAAGATGCGGAGAAGCTAGCCGAAGCAGGCTGGAGAACAGATTTATATCGTGAGATAGCCGCTGAAATGGGTATTGAGTGCCCCAAAGATGATTACAAAGTCGAATCCCCAGAAATGTTCATAGATAAAAAAGGTTTTGACCCTAGTGATCCGGTGGGTTATTTGAATAGTTTTGCCATCAAAGCTAACGCGCCCACTCGTTTTTTTATGTCTTAATTATCAGCTTTCAATATTGGCTAAAAACTAAATTATTTCCGGAGCCTTTGATGATGGAATATACCTCATTACCTACCAATACTCAGACTGAAGTTATGCAGCGCACTGGTTTTTTAGAAATTGAAAATTTAGTCAAGTCTTATCCAACACCAGACAAAGGTAATTTTGTTGTTCTAGATGGTGTCAATCTCACCATTGGTGAAGACGAATATATTTCTGTAATTGGTCACTCTGGTTGTGGTAAATCAACCTTACTAAAAATAGTAGCTGGTTTAGAAAAAGCAACTTCTGGCTCCGTGCGGCTGGATGGAAAAGAAATTCGCCAACCAGGAGCCGAACGCATGATGGTATTTCAAAATTACTCGCTATTACCTTGGTTAACTGTGCGAGAAAATATCCGTCTAGCAGTAGATGAAGTGCTTAAAAATGCTAATCGTGCCGAAAAAATTAGCATTGTGAACGAACACTTAGCGATGGTAAACTTAACGGCGGCAGCAGACAAATATCCTGATGAAATTTCTGGAGGTATGAAACAACGGGTAGGCATTGCTAGAGCCTTAGCAATTCGCCCAAAAATGTTGTTGATGGATGAACCTTTTGGGGCACTAGATGCATTAACTAGGGGAAAATTGCAGCGACAAGTATTAGATATTTGGGAAAACCATCGGCAAGCAGTGATGATGATTACTCACGATGTAGATGAAGCAATTTACATGTCAGATCGCATCGTCTTAATGACTAATGGGCCGGCAGCTACGATTGGGGAAATATTAGAAGTACCTTTTGAGCATCCACGCGATCGCGCCACTATGCGAAATTCCAAAGAATATTTTGAACTCCGTAACCACGCCCTCAACTTTCTGGATCACTATTTTACCCAAGACGAATAATTTAGACTATCATTTCTTTAGTGGGTAGCCTAATTCAAGTTCATTAAACCTGAATTTGGAACGGAGGAACCAATGTTTGGGGCTAATCTTACGAGAGACACCTTCCAGTCTTAGCCCGTCAGCTAACTCCGTCGGCAATGGAAGGAACCCCCAAGGCTTATTAATTGTTATTGGGGTTTCCTGAAAGAAAGGATGAAATATAAAGGATGTTCGGCATTCGCCGCAGGCTAGCCGTTCATAAAGAAGAATAGGATGAAAATATACTTCATCATTCACACTTCAGCCTTTATTCTTCCTGCTTCTCATTCATCATTCATTTCATTGGGGAGAAGTTATAACTGTGGAAATCAAGTCAATGTTAGTGCGCCTGCAAAGCACTATAGGTAGAGATGATTTAATTGAGCAGATGGTATTACTACCAGAGCCAAAGAAACCTTTGACTAAAAATGTTCAAAAAGAAAAATCAGTTAACTTAATTGTTGGTTATGACGCTTCCCCTAACAGTCATACTGCCCTAGATATCGCTTTTTGGATTGCTCACCAAACACGTTTAGCTACCAACAGCGAAGTTACAGTACAAGCCGTTTATGTAGTAGAACAAAATCACAGAAATCACTATCCACACTATCCAGAACCTTTGAGCTTTAGCAGATATGTACCTCCATTAGAATGTGCAGTTAGCAACATCTCAAAATCTGTTACACCTGTTTTAATTCAACCAAAATTGCAGGTAAATCTAGCATCCGTTCAAGATAAACCTACAGCTACTCTCCAAGAAGCAGACAGAATTATCTGGCAAGCCCGAAGTCTGGCTGAAGAATGGCAGGGTTCATTTAAATCTCATTTACGGTTTGGTGACATTGCTATAGAACTTAAAAAAGTTGTGGAATTAGAAGCTGCTAATATACTTTTTTTAGGCTGTAAATCTGTTAGTCATCCCATAATTCAGACACTAGGTACTAATTTTCCTTGTGCTGTTGTTGGTATTCCTAATTGTATTGATGAATAATCTTAGTACTGAAATTCAGTAATTTTTCATCCAATTAAGATTTATAAATTAAGTCACCTATACTTAGGTGGCTTTTTTCACTAGTAAGCAATCAATAGACTTCGAGAGGTGTAATGTGGAAAATTGGCAAGCGCTCGTGAGCATTTTGACATTTGTAAGCGTGATTATTTTAATCATGACGGAATGGGTGCATTTAACTATTGTTGCTTTGTTAGGAGCATTGTTACTAATTTTTACCAACATTATGACTATGCAAGAAGCTGTTGGTTACATTGGCAACAGTTATGGAACGCTGGGTTTGTTTTTCGGCGTTATGGTTTTAGTGCGGGCATTTGAACCTACCAAAATATTTGATTATTTAGCCACTCAAATAGTGATTTTGGCTAAAGGAGAAGGTAAGCGTTTACTACTTGGTATTGTAGCTATTGTCACACCAATTTGTGCAGTTTTACCAAATGCTACCACGGTCATGTTATTAGCCCCTTTAATTCCCCCAATGGCTGAAGAATTAGGCTTGAACTTTGTACCTTTACTGATATTAATGGTCTTAGTTGCTAATAGTGCCGGACTACTTACCCTAGTTGGTGATCCCGCTACCTTTATTGTTGGCGATGCCGTTAATATCAGCTTTATAGATTATTTATTGCGCTTGAGTTTAGGGGGAATCATTGCCGTTGCTGTTGTGATAGTAACGCTACCGTTTTTATTTCGTAAAATTTGGAATACCAAACTAGATAATCTTGAAGAATTGCCACACCCACAAATAAACCATCCACGAATTTTAACTTTAGGTGCAATAATTGTAGCTTTTGTATTAGTATTTTTTGTCATTGGAGAATCTTTACCAATACCTATATCACCTGCTGCTGTAGCTTTATTAGGAGCAGCTTTAGCTTTATTGTTATCTCACAATAGCAAAATTGATTCGGTAAATAATATATTGCGCGATGTAGATTGGAGTACATTAATATTTTTTATGAGTATATTTGTGCTAATTGGAGGTCTAGAAAAAACAGGCGTAATTAATGGATTATCAGGAATATTGGCAGTGATTTTAGGTAAAAATATTCTTCTTGGTTCGCTAGTATTATTATTTTTTGTTGGTATATTATCCAGCGTAGTACCGAATATTCCTTTAGTAGTAGGAATGGTACCCTTACTCAAGCAATACATTGTTACTGTCGGACTAGCGCCTGCGGAAATTTTAGCGCAAGACTTTCAAGGACAGTTTCCTCCAGAAGTATTACCCCTGTTTTATGCCATGATGTTTGGTGCAACTTTGGGAGGCAATGGCACACTAGTAGGAGCATCTTCTAATATCGTCGCCGCGGGAGTTGCTGAACTGCATGGACGACGCATTTCATTTAAAACTTTTCTCCACTACGGTGTTCCAGTAATGGTATTGCAACTTGTCGCTTCAGGATTATATGTGTTGATTCGCTTTCTAATCTAAATAGGGAGGAATTTAAACTCCCACCTATGCTATCTTTTACAAAAATTTAAAAAATATAGATACATTGACACTTTAAGGAGAGTACCATTTATGCTTGTACTGAATTAAGCTTGGCTACCGAGTAGCATCTAAACCACGGATGTAGTATCACAGCTTAAGAGTAAAAGCAAATCTCAGCTTCAACAAGGATTAAAAATATGAACCCGCCTGAAGAATATATAAATAATAATGCTGGAGAACTAGTAAAAGGGGGATCACATCAACTTAGTAGTAATAGTGCTAGCGAAAGTGGCAATTTAGATAAAGTCAGAGAATTACTTTTTGGCAACCAAACTAGAGAGGTAGATAAAAGGTTTGCGCGTTTAGAAGAACGTTTAGTTAAGGAATTAACTAACGTCAAAGATGAAACCAGAAAACGTTTAGATTCTTTAGAAAATTATCTTAAAAAAGAAGTTGATTCTTTCACAGAAAGGCTCAAAAATGAACAAACAGAGCGTGATAGTGGGATGAAAGCACTAACTGAAGAATATAGAAATATAACCATATCTTTAGAAAAGAAAATTACCCAATTGGACGAACAAACTACTAATAGTCAGCGAGAGCTACGCGAGCAAATTCTTAATCAATCTAAAAGCTTGCAAGATGATATTCAACAAAAATGCCAGGAAATTCTGGCTTTATTGGAACGGGAAACGCAGGAACTCCGAAGAGATAAAACTGACCGTTCTCATCTTGCTACTTTGTTTACAGACTTGGCTATTCGTCTAAATACAGATAATAAGTCTTGAATTTTGTAAAAAATATTTCCCTTTACTCCCCTGGTTTTATTTTTAGTTTTTACGACAAAATACAACTTTATGTAAATTGTAAGGTGGGGGATTTTAGTCATGAATGAATATTCCACTAATCAAACACCTCAAATATCCCCTGAAGCGGACTTATCTTTAGTTGAAAATAGTACAAAAATCATTGATGATCTGAGTGAACTCCGCAGTTTACTGCTTGGTATTGAGCCACCCCAAGTTAAAAAACTCTACGAGCGATTAGATAACCCACGCATTCACCCAGAAGATATTAGTCGCTTGCTTCCAGAAGCTGTAATTTTACGCTCGAAGGCAGATAAACAATTAGGTGAAGCAATTGTCTCGACTGTCGAAGAAGCCATTCAAGCCTCGGTTACACAAAACCAAAATGTGCTTTCAGAGGCGTTTTTTCCAATAATTGGCCCAGCCATCCGCAAGGCAATTTCCTCAGCTTTAGAGGAAATGATGCAATCTCTAAATCAAGCATTAGAACATAGCTTGTCACCAGAGAGTTTTAAGTGGAGATTAGAAGCGAAACGTACTGGTAAATCATTTGCAGAAATTGTACTGCTACGGACGCTAGTTTATAGAGTAGAACAAGTATTTTTAATACATAAACAAACTGGATTATTACTGCAACATTTGGTAGCAAATCAGGTAGCGGCACAAGATGCAGATTTAGTTGCCGCCATGTTGACAGCTATTCAGGATTTTGTTAGAGACTCTTTTAGTGTGCGAAAAGAAGATGCATTACAAAGTTTGCGATTTGGAGAACTGACTATTTGGATTGAAGAAGGGCCACAAGCAGTGCTAGCAGGTATTATACGTGGCAATCCTCCCCAGGAATTAAGGTTAGTTTTTCAACAAGCAATCGAAAAAATTCACTTAAAGCTGAGTAGAGAAATTAATACCTTTACAGGGGATACAGAGTCATTTCAGGCAAGCACAGCTGATTTAGAAACTTGTTTAGCAATTCAGTATAAATCTGCGTCTAAAAAAAATTATACTTATGCATGGGCTTTTTTAGGTGCAATAGCGATCGCTTGTGGTATTTGGAGCTTTTTTGCCATTCGAGGACAACTGCGTTGGCACGCATATCTCCAACAACTTAACTCTCAGCCAGGAATTATTGTGGTTAACACCAAACAGCACAATGGCAAATATTTCATTTCGGGAATGCGTGATCCCTTAGCAGTAGACCCTCAAACGCTGATAGAATCTACAAATATTAATCCCAAAACGGTTATCGGTCAGTGGCAACCTTACCTTTCTTTAGAGCCAAAATTTATTACTAAAAGAGTTGAAAAATTACTCCAACCCCCCAAAACAGTATCATTGCAAATTGACAATAACGGCACTCTTCATGCCACAGGTTCTGCACCTTATCAATGGATTTTAGGAGCTAGAAAATTATGGCAATTTGTTCCAGGAGTTACTCAATTTCAGGATAAGAATCTTAAGGAAAATGAACTCACAGAACTGGAGTTATATAAAAAGCAAATTGAACAGCAAATGTTACTTTTTTCAGGTGGAACAACAGAATTGATTCCCAGTGAAGCTGCTAAACTACCGCAGTTAGTATTAACTATCCAAAAGCTTTTGAATACTGCCAAATATCTGGGTAAAAATGTGCAACTTCAAATAGTAGGACACACCGATGCATCTGGAACAGAACAGACAAACATGCTACTGAGTCTAAATCGTGCTAATAAAATCTTATCTTACTTAAAATCCCAAGGAATCAATACTAGCAAATTTAAAATTTTGGGTGTAGGTTATAATCTACCTTTACAAACTGATTTGGCACCAGAAGCTCAAATAGCTAACCGCAGAGTGTCTTTTAAAGTAGTCGTAACTAATATCACTAACTAAATCTGCATCAATTTATGATCCAGAAAAAAATTTGTATGGTAGGTGCATTTGCTACAGGTAAAACTAGTTTAGTAGCACGGTTTGTACATAGTATTTTTTCCGAAAGGTATTACACTACAGTTGGTGTCAAAATTGATAAAAAAGTTGTAAGTATTCAAGAAAACAAATTAAATTTTATTCTTTGGGATCTTTATGGGGAAGATGAATTTCAGAAAGTAAGAATGTCGTATTTACGGGGGTCATCTGGTTATTTATTAGTAGTAGATGGCACACGGCATTCTACTTTAGAAAAAGCTTTTAATCTACAAATAAGAGTAGAAGATGCCATTGGTCAAGTCCCCTTTATTTTGGTACTTAACAAATGGGATATGACAGAAGAATGGGAAATTGAAAATTCCGAGATAGATGCTGTTATCCAAAAAGGTTGGAGTGTCATTAAAACTAGTGCAAAAAATGGACTAGGCGTAGAAGAAGTTTTCCAAACTCTTGCTGAAAAAGTATTGACTGGATAGATGCTAGATATCCCCACTCCTGTAGTTAATTATATCTTGAGTTTCCTTATAGAAGCGCGTTCTTTAGCTTATTTGTTAGTCAAAAAAGATGGCTGTCTATTAGCTTGGGGTGGCAAATTAGCAGCTTATGGCATTACTAATCTCTGTAAAGGAGAAAATATAGGAGAGCAAATTTTTTTTCTGGAAGGTTTACTACCGTTAGATGATGCTTACCTATTTCTACCACTCATCAAAATAGAACACGGCATTTGTATAGATATTCATATTTTCTCCTCACAAGAGGGAGATTGGGTATTACTGTTAGATAGTACTAGAGACGAAAACTACCTCTCACCCATTCAGCAAAAGACTAATGATCATAGCCTGTTACAAGAAAAATTAACTAAAATAAAAAATCAATAGTCCAGAATCAAAAATAGTTAATTAGGGCGGTTTAAATTTATGAATAATTCTATAACTTCTGAAATATTTGCCACCCTGAATATTCTTGTTCTAGAACGAATTGATATCAGTGTATTTAAAATTATTGGAAATATACCTGACTGGTTAATACATTTTTGTCATCAAAATTTTAAATCAGGTATGGATATATTAATACCTCAGGAAGAGTTTTATTTTCTAGAAAACTTTCTGATTGATGCAGAAGAATTTTGGCAAAATAATGGCAATATAAAACTGAGTTCAGGTTTATGGAGTGAAGCAGACTTAAATGGTAAAGAATGCCAATTTGAAGCTTATGCAATTTGTGTAGATACTAGAAAAATTTTATTAATAGAATTACTAGGTGAGAAGTTTACAAAAAAACAACATCTTATACAAAAAGCCAGAGAAAACCAGTTAGATTATCAACGATTAATTAAAGATAATCAAAAAAAAGATGTATTAATTCATTGTATTATTCACGACATAGCAGGTCAATTAAGTGCTATTAATTGCTGTTTAGCTCTCTTAGAATTTGAAAACTTAACACCTAAAGGAAAATATCACTTAGAAATTGGTAGGAAGCAATCGATTAAACAAGAAATGCTAATTAGAGATATTTTGGACTTATTTTCGGCTGAGGTCTTATCACTAGAGGCCTTCACAATTTCTCTAGAGATGGCACCCAATATTTTAAGTTCTGTACAAGAGGTTATTGAACTTTTCTATCCTACTTTTGCGCTCCATAATATGCAATTACAGCTTGCTGGTAAAGTTGATATTAACGCAGATTGGAAAGTTGTTGGAGATAAATCGCGTTTGGATAGAGTAATTTCTAATCTTGTAGAAAATGCTTACCGCCATAGTCCTCCAGAATCTACTGTAATGATTGATTTACAAGCCGATGGAGACTATATTCTATTTACAATAGAAGATCAAGGTAGTGGCGTACCACCAGAAATGATAAATACTTTATTTCAAAAATTTTCCCAAGGTAAAAATAAATCAGGTAGAGCAGGGTTGGGTCTTTATTTTTGCCGGATTACAATTGAACGTTGGGGAGGAAAAATTGGCTATTTAACAAGTCAAAAAGGCGGTTCCAAATTTTGGTTCCGCCTACCTAAACCAGTAAGAATAGAGATTTAGGAATTGTAGTTAGAAATTAAAAATTTACTTTCAATTCCTAACTTCTCGTTAATACCCAATAATGTGTAGGATATCACGCAGGACGCTATAGCCTGCTAAATCCCAAAGTAAATAAGCTAAAAAACCAATCATTGCTAAGCGACCATTCCAGATTTCAGCTTGGGGAGTCCAGCCAAAGAGAAATTCATTGCGATCGCGACCATTGTATTCTGGTGCAACAATGGGTAAATCTGTAGATGGACGAGTTTCGCGAGTTTCCATTGTTTTTACCTTCCAAATAACGTTAGTAGCCGATTAAGTGCAATACGTCACGTAGCACGCTATAGCCTGCTAAATCCCAAAGTAAATAAGCTAAAAAACCAATCATTGCTAAGCGACCGTTCCACAGTTCAGACTGAGGATTCCAGCCAAATATAAAAGCATTACGATCTAATCCGTTGTAAGCTTTAGCAACAACTGGTAAATCGTGATTAGTACGAGTTTCCATTGTTTTTTCTCCTAAATTAAGTCGGTTTCTAGATGTTTAATTTTTAGTAGCCGATTAAGTGCAATACATCACGTAGCACGCTATAGCCTGCTAAATCCCAAAGTAAATAAGCTAAAAAGCCAATCATTGCTAAGCGACCATTCCACAATTCGGCTTGAGGAGTCCAGCCAAACAGAAATGTATTGCGATCAACGCCATTGTATTCTTTAGCAGTTTTTGGCAAATCTGTGGAGGAGCGAGTTTCCATTTTTTTCTAAACAATTTGTTTTGTTTCTTAACTTAACTTTAGCTATTAATTAGCAAACTGCTTTCCGTCAATAGGTACAAACTATAGGCACTTCTTGTGGATGATAATCAGAAACTTGTTAGCTGTGACAAATATACCTTGAGGGGGTGATACAAATTATATTTGTAAATAAATGTAAAGTGTCGATTGCTATTGTGTGAGAAACCTATAATTTAAACAAGTCAATGGCTGCGATTAAGTCATTAAAAATTAATCCCTGGCAGGCTAAAGTTAACAGCCTTTTCCCTTCATAAACACGCAAATTTAGTAAATATTTTTTTTGTTAGATATTCAAACTTCTATCTAGCGCTAGATATGCTTTTCAAACTTGGGAGGGATGCATTCAACGCCCAAATTCCAGGATTCTGAAAGCTACAAGAGTTAGGTATTGCCATAGATACACAACATACATATATCCACAGTTGCTGCTCACGAAATTCTTAATCCCCCCAAATTTTAACTTAGAACAAAGGAAATACAATGTTTCAAAGTACGGAAATCATGCTGGGACTCTACAAGCCACTATTGTGGCTTGCACAGGCTCCAGTAGTAGATCCCTCAGCTGTCACGCCAGCGCAGGCATCGGTTCTCACCTCCGGGCCGCGTTTTTTTGTCGCTTTAATCTCCGGCGTTATCCTGGCTTTTGCTTTCCAATTAGTATTAACAAACCTGTCCGTTGCAGCTGGTATTTCCTACCTAGGGCATCCATCTGACTCGGATTCTGGTAGTGGGGAAGTCGGAAGTTTGGGCGGCACGATTCGCAAGATTGGTACAGCAGTGGGGATTTGGACATTAGTCACTGTAACGATCGCCTTATTGATCGCTTCTTTTTTGGCGGTGAAACTCAGCCTCCTGGTTTTAGACCCCGCACTAGGAGCGATTTTAGGGTTAGTAATTTGGGGTGCGTACTTTTTGCTTCTGATGTGGGTTAGTTCCACCACCGTTGGTTCCTTAATTGGCTCGGTAGTCAACACGGCAACTTCTGGCTTTCAGGCGATTATGGGCACAGCTACCGCCGCACTAGGTGCAAAAGCTGTGAATCAGCAAGTAGTAGCGACAGCTGAAGCCGCCGCCGCCGCGGTGCGCCGAGAAGTAGGAAGTGCTATCGACCCCATGAGTATCCGGGAGAATGTAGAAGATTACCTAGAAAGGCTGCGTCCCCCCGAACTAGACATATCTCAAATTCGTAGTGAATTTGAAAAATTACTCAAAGACCCGCAATTGCTAGCAATTGCGGGTAGCCCTGATTTACGCAACATTGACCGTCAGAAGTTCATCGATTTAGTCAGCAGTCGTACCGACCTTTCTAAACGAGACATTAACCGTATTGCTGACACACTTTACAGCGTTTGGCACCAGGTAGTAAGTCAACAACAACCAGATCAAGACCACCTCGGTGAGCTGATGGACTATTTGAAATCACTACCACCAGGACAAACTAAGACAGATGAACTCAGCGCCAAACTAGATCGGCTAATGTCCGAAATGGGTTCCTCTAAAAAAATTGAAGAAAAGGCAACTGCTGGGCCAATTCAGCAGACATTACAGCAAGGAATCTCTGCTTTAACTGGTATTGTGTTGGGACGAGCAGATTTGTCAGATTTGGATGTAGAAAAGATATTAGGATCGCTCGCAAGCGCTAAAGACAAAGCTACCGAACAAGCAGATAAGCTAGGCTTACCCACACCATCGCAACCCTACAGCCCAATTCGAGCTGATGCCGAAAACTACCTCCTTAACACCTATGCTTGGCAACTGAGTTCAGAAAGAATGGCTGAGGAATTTCGTGATGTCATCCACGACCCAGCCGCAGACCCTGGTACAGTACGAAGAGAACTAGAACGACTTTCTCGCAACGATTTCGTTAAAATCTTGCAACAGCGAGGACTACTGACCCAAGGTCAAATTCAACGCATTTCAGATCGGCTAGAAACTGTCCGTCAAGAAGTGCTAGTAATAGTCACCGCTGAGGAAGAAAGAGAAATTGTTCAAGACTTGCAACGTCGAGTAGAAAGTTATCTACTCGTTACAGCTAAAACAGATTTGACCGCAGAAGGAATTGAGCAGAACTTTAAACCCCTGTTGGCAGATTCAGACGCAGATTATGAAACTTTGTCGCGGCGACTGGCACAACTTGACCGCCAGGAAATGCGGAGGATATTACTACAACGTATTGATATTCAGCAATACGAAGTAGAAAGTATTCTAGACGAGTTAGAAAAACAGCGCGATCGCGTCCTAATCGAATCCAAAGGTTTAGCAGAGCAGGCACAATATCAAGCAGAAAGTCTGTGGTTGAATGTAGAATCATATCTGCGTAACACTGGCAAAACTGAATTAAACCCTGATGCTATCCGTGCTGATCTCAAAAAGCTCCTCGAAGATCCCCAAGCTGGAATGACAGCAATTCGCGCCCGCTTATCTCGCTTTGACCGCGATACCTTAGTACAGGTATTGAGCCAACGGCAAGATTTGAGCGAAGAGCAAGTTAATCAAATCATCGATTCTGTAGAAGAATCGTGGCACAGCATCCGTCATACACCCCAAGCTTTAGCCGAAAAAGCAAAAGAACAATATGACTCTGTTACCACCACGATCGCAGATTACTTGCGAAATACTGGTAAAGCAGAACTCAACCCCGAAGGGATTCAGCGGGACTTAAACAGATTGTTTGAAAACCCCAAAGAGGGAGCCGTAGCCCTGCGCCGTCGCTTATTGCAGGTAGATCGGGATACTTTGGTGAAATTGCTCAGTCAACGCCAAGACTTGAGTGAAGCGCAGGTCAATGAAGTTATTGATTCTGTGCAAACATCGATTCGCAACGTTGTGCGAGCGCCACGCCGCCTAGCCACTCGCACACAGCAAAGAGTGCAAAATTTCCAAACTTATCTAGAAGAGTATTTACGGCAAACTGGGAAAGAAGAACTCAACCCTGAAGCAATTAAGCGTGACTTGCAACTATTGTTGCATGATCCGAAAGTGGGGATGGAAAGTTTCAGCGATCGCCTGGCTCATTTTGATCGTTCGACAATTATTGCCCTGCTGAAGATTCGTGAAGATATGAGCGATGAAGAAGCAGCGCGGATTGCTGATAATATCGTTTCGGTACGCGATCAATTTGTAGAACAAGTGCGGAGTATCCAAAGACGGATTCAGGATGTAGTTGATGGAGTTTTTGCCCGCATCCGCAACTACCTTAACTCCTTGGATCGCCCGGAACTTAATTACGACAGCATCAAGCACGATGTTCGTACATTTTTTGAAGATCCCCAAGCAGGATTTGATGCCTTGCGCGATCGCCTATCTTCATTTGACCGTGATACCCTAGTGGCGATTATGAGTTCTCGTGAAGATATCTCTGAGGAAGATGCTAACCGCATCATCGACCAAATCGAACGGGCACGCAACACAGTCTTACAACGTGCAGAACGCCTACAACATGAAGCGCAACGCCGTTTAGAACAGGTGAAGCATCAAGCACAACGGCAAGCAGAAGAAACCCGCAAAGCCGCAGCCGTAGCAGCTTGGTGGTTGTTTGCCACAGCAGTCGTTTCAGCTATATTCTCTGCATTAGGAGGAGCGATCGCTGTAGTTGTAGTGTAGGTTGACAAGTGTCTTCGCTAACTAGTTTTTAGCCTCCTAATCTAAATATTAGGAGGCTTTTTTATGACTGATGACTGATAACTGATAAAGGTCATCAATCAACGCCAAATCCCATCCCCTTTTAGGGTTGGGATAAGCTTAACGGCGGTTTATTTCCCAAAGCCTTTGCCTCTAGAAGTCGAAGGTAGACAAATGCAATTTTCTAACTGAGCAATTAGAGTTTCCCTATCTAGATTTTGACCAATTAGCACTAACTGGTTTTTTGGTTCACCTTTCCAATCATCATCGTCTAAAGTAAAGCGCTTGCCGCACAAGTGAAAAATATGGCGCTTGGGACTTTCATCAAACCACATAATCCCCTTCGCCCGGAAAATATTTGAGGGAAGCTGATTATCTAAGAAATATTGAAACTTCCTGATTGCCAAAGGCTTGTCACTTTGGAAGGATATGGAGGTAAAACCATCATTTTCTAGGTGATCAGAATGATGGTGGTCATGGTGGTCATGATCATGATCGTGGTGGTCGTGACCGCATGTTGAATGGTCATGATCATGATCATGGTGGTCGTGATCATGCTCATCAACGGTATCAAAATACTTGTCAGACTCGAACAGACCCACGCTGAGAATTAAAGGCAGTGGTACTTGCGATCGCGTGGTGCGAATGATTCTCGCATCTTCTTTAACTTCGCAAATTTTTCTTTCCAAGTCAGTCAATGCGGCTTCATCAACCAAATCTGATTTGTTCAGCAAAATAATATCACCATAAGAAATTTGGCTGTGCGCCGCCTGAGAATTAAATAAATCTAGGCTGTAATTGGCTGCATCAACTACGGTGATAATTGAATCTAGACGAGTTAAATCTCTTAACTCTGTACCCAGAAATGTCAAGGCAACTGGTAGAGGATCAGCCAATCCAGTTGTTTCCACAACCAAATAATCAAGATTTTCTTGACGTTCTAAAACTTTGTAAACGGCATCTACTAAATCAGTATTAATAGTGCAACAAATACAACCATTATTAAGTTCCACCATGTTCTCATCAGTGGAAACAATTAATTCGTTATCGATGCCAATTTCGCCAAATTCGTTGACTAAAACAGCGGTTTTTAGCCCCTGTTGGTTAGTAAGAATATGATTAAGTAAAGTGGTCTTGCCACTACCGAGAAATCCAGTAATAATCGTTACTGGCATTCCTTGTTTGGGCGCATCCATTGCTTGAGATTCGGGAGTAATGGCTGATTGCATAGCGCTATTATCAAAAAATCAAAAAATTAGGAACCAATTTTGTAGAAACTGCTGTGGCTGACGCTAATTCCAAAAATTCAAAAAAGTAGCGCAGATAGTCCAGAAAACACTAGCATCGCTACGCGAAAGTCAAAAGTCAAAAGTCAAAAGACTTATAATTTGGGCTTTTGAACTGTTTATAGTGTTGGCTTTATTTACGCCATACTGTACTAGCATAGGGATGCTGGACTGTCATCACAGCTGCTTTACTTTATTATTGCGTATCTCTCTATTTCATAATTACTCTGTTATGACCCTAACTCTTTACAATACCCTCACTCGTCGTCAGGAACCGTTTACAACAGTCGAACCAGGCAAGGTTAAGATGTATTACTGCGGTGTGACGGTATATGACTTTTGTCATTTGGGTCATGCCAGAGCTTGTATTGTTTGGGATGTAGTACGTCGATATCTCCGATTTATCGGCTATGAAGTCCGTTATGTCCAAAATTTTACGGATATTGATGACAAAATTCTCAATCGAGCCCGTCTTGAACATTCTTCGATGGAAGAAGTAGCCGATCGCTTCATCAAAGCATATTTTGAGGATATGGCACGGTTGGGAATCAAAGAAGCCGATGAATATCCCCGCGCTACCCACACCATGAATGGCATTCAGCGGTTAATTCATGAATTGGAAAACAAAGGCTTTGCTTACCCCGCTGATGGTGATGTTTATTATGCAGTGCGGCAATTTTCTGAGTACGGTAAGCTTTCTAGACGCAAGTTAGAAGATTTGCAAGCTGGGGCAAGCGATCGCGTCAACGTTGAAGATGTAGAATATCAAAAAAAGAAACACCCCTTTGATTTTGCTTTGTGGAAAGCTGCAAAACTAGGAGAACCCGCTTGGGAATCACCTTGGGGTCAAGGTCGCCCAGGTTGGCATATTGAATGTTCTGCGATGGTACGCGATCGCTTAGGCGAAACTATTGATATCCATGCTGGCGGTGAAGACTTAATTTTTCCCCACCATGAAAATGAAATTGCTCAGTCAGAAGCTGTCACCGGAAAACCCCTAGCCCGTTATTGGATGCATAACGGCATGGTAAAAGTTGATGGTGAGAAAATGTCCAAATCTTTGGGCAACTTTACCACCATTCGCGATTTACTAGATCGAGGAGTTGATCCAATGGCGGTACGGTTGCTTGTGCTGATGGCACAATACCGCACACCAATTGATTTTACCGATGAAGCGATCGCCGATAAAACAAATGCTTGGCACACCCTCAAAGACGGCTTACTTTTTGGCTATCAATACGGTGAAAAACTTGCTTGGGGAACAGAAACTGCTTCACTACTCCCTGAAATCGTTGAACGTTTTAAAACATCTGTAAATGATGACTTTAATTTTCCTGGTGGGTTAACTGTGTTATTTGAATTAGCCAAAGAACTCCGCCGCGAAGGAAATATTATAGTGCATCAAGGGAAAACCGCAACACCAAAAGAGGAATTAAAACAACAGTGGCAAACTCTTGTAACTTTGGCTGAAGTCTTAGGTTTAGAAGCCAAGCTAGAAGTAGAAACTTCCCCCAGTGGAGGTTTAAGCGATGCGGAAATTGCAGCAAAAATTCAACAAAGACAACAAGCACGTCAAGCCAAGAATTTTGCCGAAGGCGATCGTATTCGTGATGAACTACTAGCACAAGGAATTACCTTAATAGATAGCCGTGATGGCACTAGATGGCATCGCAATTAGTCTCAATGGGCACTAATGAGGGAGTAGGTAAGAAGGACTATGGTACAAACGTACAAATTAAAGGCATTCTCTTCACTCCCCTCTGCCCCCTGCCCCC
>NZ_JAECZB010000059.1 GCF_016056295.1 Atlanticothrix silvestris CENA357 | reverse complement strand
AGCTCCCCCTGCACCCCCTGCCTCCCCTGCTCTCTTCGCTCACCTGTATCGGTGATGGACACGACGGCATTTGGAATATCGTTGAACAACTAGCCCCAAATGCACAGCGTCGAGAAGTACTGGATTGGTTCCATTTAATCGAGAACCTCCACAAAGTCGGGGGTTTACTAAAACGCTTGAAACAAGCGCAAGCTTTTCTTTGGAAGGGTCAAGTTGAGGAGACTAAAGCTTTATTTGCTCATTACAAAGGTAAACACGCCCAACATTTTTGTCGTTACCTTGATAAGCATCGCGATCGCATTATTAATTATGAGTACCATCAAGCTGAAGAGATTTGTTCAATTGGGTCTGGGTCGGTTGAATCTGCTGTTAAACGGGTTGACCGTCGAACTAAGATATCTGGAGCGCAGTGGAAACAGGAAAATGTACCTCAAGTCCTTGCCCATCGTTGTGCCTACCTCAATGGATTCTTATCTGTTTGACCTTTCTTCAAAAAGTGAGATGCTCCCAGTAATATGATGGTTCAATAAGTGTTGTGTTTTGAGCAACAAACTTATCTATACTAAGAAACAAAATAATTTTATCATCTGTAAATACTGCGGGATAAAGTTTTCCAATCCATTGGTAATCTTGAATATTCTTGATAGCGGACAGACGAGCCTTTTTCGTTTTAAAATTTTCTGACAATATTCTTTTAATAATGTCTCGGAATGCTGGCTCAACATTTTTACGAATATCTGTTTTAATGTTTTCTTTAAAGTCACTAGGTAATTGCTCACTTTGGAGCATTTCTATATATTTTTTTAGTTGCAAATATATTTTGTTTTTAAATTTATCAGGAATTTCTTGGTCAAGTTTTAGTAAGTTGTTGATCACAGGATCGACATTAGAATCAATAAAAAGAACATATTTTTCAAAATCCTCCTCATTTCCATCGGCGATAAAATATTTTTTTAGTTCGTTAATAGGTAAGTTTTTCTTAAGGTTAGTAATAAACAGAATTTTTCTCTTTTGCTTGGCAAATTCCTTGTAATTAGAATGTATAAACTTTAGAACAATGTATGTTTTACCCGAACCCAGGGCGAACGCACGGGATTTCCGAAACCCCTACTGGACAAGGATCTTGATGAAAAAATAGGCTAAATTAGAAAACGCCGAAACCCTTGCCATTGAAGGATTCTTATACTTTAGATGCGTTTGCCCTGTACCCGAACCAGTTGCCATACTTAGGAGAAGCAGCCCAAGATTGTCTTGTTTACAGTATTGGTTTAATATTTCTTCCATATCCCTGATAACCTCATTAAAGTTGAAAAAAGTTGGACGTGAATGTTAAATCTAGATAGCGATTGCCATATATAAAACCACTATTAGCAGTAAATGGTGGGGATAAGCAACTATCTCAGTTAGCTTATTATTTATATACAGTAGTGTTTGATTCAGTTATGGGTACACAACAAACCCCAAATCCAAAAATTAAATTTAAGTTTTCTCAAACAGTTTATCTTTAATTAAAGAGAGACTATATTCCATAAACCATACGAAGAAAGTAGCTATGGCAAGCGGTGATGTATTTGAGTCCCAAACAAAATCCCTAGCTGTGCCAAGGGTCAACCTGTTGACCATGTTCCGGCTGGGTTTGTTTCAAATGGGGTTGAGCATGATGTCTATTTTGACTCTGGGCGTACTTAACAGAGTCATGATTCAAGAAATAGCAATTCCGGCGACGCTAGTAGCAGTAGTTCTAGCACTACCCTTATTTGTTGCTCCTTCGCGGATTTGGTTCGGTCAAATTTCCGATGCCAAGCCATTGTGGGGATACCACCGCACTGTGTATGTTTGGGTAGGGGCGGCAATATTTGCGATCGCAGCATTTTTAGCTGTACAAGTGATGTGGCAGATGAATATTGCTGCAAGTAGTGTAGGTGGTTGGACATGGACAGTCCAAACAATCGGCTGGACAGCACTTTTAGCTTTGATTTTTGCTGTATACGGTCTAGGAATTTGTGCTAGCGGTACTGCTTTTGCTGCTTTATTGGTTGATATATCTGAAGAAGATAACCGTTCTAAAGTAGTTGGCGTGGTTTGGTCAATGCTAATGCTAGGAATTATTGTCGGAGCAATTATTAGTTCTAGCCTGCTCAAGCAATTAACTCCAGAAGCAACCGTAGAAACCTTACAAGCAGGTATTAATAGACTATTTACCATTGTGCCAGCAATTGTATTTGGGTTGGCGATTTTAGCAACCTTTGGCGTAGAAAAAAAGTATTCTTTATATTCGAGCCGTTCCACACTGTTAAATCGGGAAGACAGCATTACTCTAGGCAATGCTTGGAAAATCTTGACAGCAAGTCCGCAAACTGGGTTGTTTTTTACTTTTTTAGTGGTGATGACACTTTGCTTGTTTATGCAAGACCCGGTTTTAGAGCCTTATGCAGGTCAGGTGTTTGGTATGCCTTTGGCTGAAAGTACCAAACTGAATGTCTATTATGGAATAGGTCTGCTCATTGCTTACAGTGTTACTGGCTTTTTGATTGTGCCGCGTTTGGGCAAGCGCAGAACTACACGGCTAGGCTGTATGTTAGTCGCATTTTGTGCATTATTACTGGGTATATCGGGGTTCACAGCTAATGCAGCTTTCCTCAAACTAGGTTTAGTTTTGTTCGGTTTAGCTACAGGTTTTTTAACTACTGGAGCAATTAGCTTGATGCTAGATCTCACCGCAGCAGAAGCCGCAGGTACATTTATTGGCGCGTGGGGATTAGCACAGTCTATTTCTAGAGGAATTGCAGTAGTTATAGGCGGTACAGTTTTAGATATAGGGCGCAGACTTCTACCTAGCTTGGAATTAGCTTATGGATTGGTATTTGCCTTAGAAGCTTTAGGGATGGTGGTATCGATTTGGTTCCTCAACCGAGTAAACGTCACCGAATTTCAAACAAATACCAAACAGGCGATCGCTTCAGTTTTAGAAAGTGATTTGGATTAGACCTGTCTTTAAATCCTAAATCATTTGTGAGAAAATACCACACTCATTGGACTCGCTAAGCATAGCACCAAGTGCTATATAATAAGCGAAGAAAATGAGTATAGTATGATAATCTACAAAACCCGATGGTTTGACCGTTGGGCACGCAAAGAGGGTTTAAATGATCTTAGCCTCTACGCGGCTGTAAACGAAATGACGGCAGGACTTTACGAAGCCGATCTAGGGGGCGGACTTTTCAAAAAGCGGATTGTCCGCTCTGGACAAGGTAAGCGTGGTGGCTTTCGTACACTAGTCGCCACCAACAAAGGAGATTACTGGTTTTTTGTTTTCGGCTTCTTGAAAAATGAGCGCAGCAACATTAACAAAAAAGAAGAAGAAGCATTAAAAAAGCTGGCATCAGTGCTGTTGTCTTACACGCTACAGGATCTCGAAAAAGCCAAGCTCGAAGATGAATTAATGGAGGTAATTCGCAATGCCGAAGAAGAAATCAGCGATTCTTGAAGCCGTTCACGAAACGGCTACTGGGCTGCACAAGGCTGGACTGATGGATCAAACTACACTGCGTGAATTTGACTGTCTGTGCTTGTCTCCAATTGAACCCCTAGAACCTAAGCAAATTAAGCAAATACGCGAATCATCTCACGTCAGCCAGGCAGTATTTGCTGCGATTTTGAATACAAGTCTATCAACGGTTCAAAAGTGGGAAATCGGTCAGAAGCGTCCCAGTGGCACAGCTCTTAAGCTGTTGCACTTAGTTAAGAAACGGGGATTGAATAGCGTGATTGATTAAGGAGTCAACTCTGCACGATCTGCGCCTATAGTCTGAGTTTCTCGAAGCAGTTTGCGATCGGTCTTTGTTCAAGTTTTTTGACTTTAGGTCAAGACTTGCTCAAATTTGCTGGTACTTGGCATGGAGACGACTTAGAGGAGTGCCTAGCATTTATTCATGCAACCGAGTATTGATGATTGTTAACAAGCTAGATCGATTGATAGTCACGCCCCTATTTCAAGATAGCCTTTGATAATATGGCTCAAAAGGTTGATAAGTATCTAGGAATTCAAATGTACTCGCTAATGTACTCATTGAACGAGATATCGCTACCCTCTGAGAGTCTATCAATTCCTTTATTTCGGGTATTGTGATTAGTTCTTCAAACTCAGATTCAATAACACTTAAAAAATTTATTTCTTTTCTAAAATCATTTTTTATCTCATCGACCGTTATAAAAAATGGGTAAGTAACTTCTTTTTCTAAATCAAAATAACAAAATTCCCAATTTTTATCTGGTAGCTTGTAAATATTTTCTTTGTTTGCAAGCAATTCCTGTTTTGCTTTAAAGTCTTTCGGTTGCTTAGGAGTAAAATACTCTTTATAATGTCTCTGCTTAACATTACGAGAAAGTTGAATTTTCATTTTTTTAGTGGCATTTTAAATAAACTTTACAACTACAAAAAATTATCTTTGAAGAAATATTAGTTTTATGACCCAGTAGCGCGAATAAATTGCACTTCTCCGTAAATATACTGCCCTAAAGCGTTAGCTTGGCGAGAAGGTGCAGCTAAATAGGCGTTAATGCTAGCTTCTCTGAGAAGACGTTGGATATCTTCCCAAAAGAATTCTCCGCCTCCACCTGTAATAATTACATCTGTCACCCGTTCTGGCAACCAAGCGAGAACACGGGATGTGATTTCACGGGAAAACATTTCTATCAAATTGGGGAGAAAATCGTCTAAATTAGTGGATGTAATAGCAACTTTGGGACGGTAGAAACGTTCGCCCTTGGGTTTGTTTACAGCAGAAATCAGTGCCCAAGATTGACTATCAGCACCGTCTATTTCCGCAGCTACCAACTCATAAAATTTGTTCATACCAAAGTCTTCACTCTTAGAAAGATATTTAACAAATCGGAAATTATCTACCATCAAAAAGTTAATGTTTTGATGACCAATATCAACAACAGCTAATGGAATTTTTGTAAAATCATAAACATTTGATTTTTGAGGTTGTGCTATGTGCCATAGCAAACTACCGTAATACCAATTCACGAAAAATTTGATTCAAATAAAGCATCAAGAATAAAATCCCAACCTGTAATAGAAGCAACGATTGATGTGTTTAATTTTTCCAAACGCCTCCAGATAAATTGTCTTAACTCATCTAAAGTTCCAAAGCTTTCCCAAGCTAAATGCCTTTTAATTTCCTCCCATAATCGCTCAATTGGATTAACTTGGGGTGTGTGTGGAGGTTGAAATAATAAAATGATATTTTCTGGTATTTGAAGATGCTGGCTAAAATGAAAAGCTCCATTATCTAACTGAATAATATGGATATCTTGGGCATAAGTGGCAGAAAATTTTTCTAAGAAAACCTGAAAACAAGCTGCATTTAAA
>NZ_JAECZB010000058.1 GCF_016056295.1 Atlanticothrix silvestris CENA357 | reverse complement strand
AGGGGGCCCCACCTTCCCCTTTCCCCCTTACCCCTTCTTACCCATGCCCAATGCCCAATACAGAAACAGAGGTTACTATGTCTGCTAATACTGTAACGACCAATCGTAAAAGAGATGTGCAGGTTGCTGAAATTGGTAAAAATACATTAATTTTGCGATCACGGACTTGGGAAAGACTAAAGTTTGAGGTTGAGTATTCCCGCCAAAAGGGAACTACAGCAAATTCTTATCTCATCCAAGCCGATAAAAAAGCTTTAATTGACCCCCCTGGCGAATCTTTTACCGAAATTTACCTCCAGGAACTAGCGCAACATCTAGATTTCACCACCCTAGATTACATTGTTCTCGGTCATGTCAACCCCAACCGTAGAGCTACTTTGCAAGTATTGCTTTCTCAAGCTCCTCAAGTTACCTTAATTTGTTCTCGTCCTGCGGCTAATGCGCTCAAAACTGCTTTTCCGGAGTGGGAGTCACGCATTCAAGCTGTACGTTCCGAGGATGCTTTGGATTTAGGACAGGGACATCATTTAACATTTGTAAGCGTACCAACTCCCCGTTGGGCAGATGGATTGTGTACCTATGATTTTGCTACCAAGATTCTTTATACAGATAAATTTTTTGGCGCTCATATTTGTGAAGATACTTTATTTGATGAAGACTGGAAAAGTTTAGATGCAGAACGTCATTACTATTTTGACTGTCTCCATGCACCCCAAGCCAAACAAGTCGAAGTTGCTCTAGAAAAATTTTCGGTTTTTGCAGCAAAATCTTACGCCCCCGCACATGGCCCAGTTGTGCGTTTTAGCCTTAGTCGATTTACTTATGATTACCGCCAATGGTGTCAAGGACAAAAATCTCAAGAGTTAAGTGTGGCTTTGCTTTATGCTTCTGCTTATGGAAATACAGCAATTTTGGCGAATGCGATCGCGCAAGGTTTAATTGAAAATGGAGTCAATGTAAAATCAATTAACTGTGAACTAACAGATACCGCTGACATTACCCGCATTGTAGAAGCTTGCGATGGATTGATTATTGGTTCACCCACTTTAGGCGGACATGCACCCACTCAAATTCAAACTGCTTTAGGAATAATTCTTTCCACAGCAGCTAAAACCAAATTAGCCGGAGTATTTGGTTCCTACGGCTGGAGTGGCGAAGCCATCGATTTAATAGAAAACAAGCTCAAAGATGCCAACTATCGTTTAGGATTTGAATCAATTCGAGTCCGCTTCACTCCTACACCTGAAATTCTCCAACAATGCCAAGAAGCAGGTGCAACCTTTGCCCAAAACTTGAAGAAAACCAAAAAACTGCGGACTCCCCGCCAAGTTGTTACAGAAACTCATGTAGATCGTACCGAACAAGCAGTGGGGCGGATCATTGGTTCCTTGTGTGTAGTCACAACTCGTGATGAAGACACCCATAAAGGCGTTTTAACTTCTTGGGTATCTCAAGCAACCTTTAACCCTCCAGGAATCATGATTGCCATTGCTGACGAACAAAATGCAGATTTAATGTGTCATTCCAATGATAAATTTGTGCTAAATATTCTCAAAGAAGGCAGAAATGTCCGCCGCTATTTTTCTCGTCAAAGCACATTAGGAGATAATCCGTTCATTAATCTTTCTACCAAAACCGCTGTTAATGGTTGTCTCATTCTCAACGAGGCATTGTCTTATTTAGAATGTACAGTCCAAAATCAAATTAAATGCGGTGACAGATGGTTAATTTATGCCGTAGTAGATAACGGTGAAGTCCTTGAAAATGAAGGATTAACCGCTCTCGAATACCGTAAATCTGGCAGCTATTATTAATTCGTAATTCGTAATTATTGAAAACCTGCCTTATCTGTTCTAAATTCTCTGAATCAAATTACCAATTTTAAAACTACCATGTCTACATTTGTTGCTGTTGATCAAATTGACAAAGTTTTTAACTTAACAGGTGGCGGTCAATATATCGCTCTTAAAGGAATTGATCTGCAAATTAAAAAAGGAGAATTTGTTTCACTAATTGGGCACTCTGGTTGTGGTAAATCCACTTTATTAAATATGATTGCAGGTCTGGATTTGCCCACAGAAGGTATTGTCACCTTAGAAGGGCAAAGAATCAGCAAACCAGGCCCCGACAGAATGGTGGTATTCCAAAATTATTCGCTATTGCCTTGGCGGACAGTGAGAGAAAATATCGGTCTTGCTGTAGACTCGGTAATGAAAGGTTTACCCGCAGCGGAACGCAAAGCCATTGTCGATAAGCATATAAATATGGTGGGTTTGCAGCCCCATGCAGATAAACAGCCGGGAATGTTATCAGGTGGACAAAAGCAGCGAGTTGCGATCGCTCGTGCTTTAGCAATCCGTCCCAAGTTACTATTACTAGATGAACCATTTGGGGCGCTGGATGCACTCACACGCGGTAACTTGCAAGAACAACTCATGCAAATCTGCGAAGAAAATCAAGTTACCGCCGTTATGGTAACTCATGACGTAGACGAAGCAGTGCTGTTATCTGACAGAATTGTCATGTTGACTAACGGCCCCGAATCTAAAATTGGCGACATCCTAGAAGTAGATATTCCCAGACCGCGTAAGCGCATGGAAGTTGTAGAACATCCCAGTTACTACAGCTTGCGAAGTGAGATGATTTACTTCCTCAACCAGCAAAAACGGATTAAGAAAATTCGGGCGCGGAAAACTGCCGACGTTGCCCGTCACGGTTTAGAAAAAGTTAACTTAGAAATTGGCTTTTTACCCCTTACCGCCTGCGCCCCCCTAGCCATTGCTAAAGAAAAAGGCTTCTTTACCAAGCATGGTTTAGATGAAGTTAACCTCGTCCGCGAAAGCAGCTGGCGGGGTATAGAAGATGGCATAAGTGGTGGTTATTTGGATGCGGCTCAAATGCCTTCAGGGATGCCGATGTGGCTAACTTTGGGAGGACATAATAACCAACCTCTGCCCGTTGTCACCTCTCTCACCATGACTCGCAACGGTAACGCCATCACCTTAGCCAAACGCTTTTATGAGCAAGGCGTACAAACCTTATCAGACTTCAGAAATCACCTGATTCTCACCCACGACCAACGTCACATAATGGGAGTAGTACATCCTGCATCTATGCATAATTTGCTACTGCGTTACTGGTTAGCCGCTGGAGGGATTGACCCCGATGACGATGTGGACATGAAGACGATTCCCCCAGCGCAGATGGTCGCCGACTTGCAAACTGGTAGCATTGATGGTTACTGTGTCGGCGAACCGTGGAATTACCGCGCCGCCGTCGAGGGCGTTGGTTTTACCATCGCCACCGACTTAGAAGTCTGGCTAGGACACCCCGGTAAAGTTCTTGGAGTGCGAGAAGATTGGGCAGAAACTTATCCTAATACCCATATTGCCTTAACTAAAGCATTACTAGAAGCTTGCCAATACTGTGCAAATCCCGCAAATACCCAAGAAATTCGGCAAATTTTAGCTGGGCGAGAGTATGTCAGCACTGATGTAGAGTATATCCAACTAGAAGATCCCAATAATAATACCTGTGACTTAAACCATCCGTTACGCGACTACGCCCATCACCAGTTTTATTCTGAGTCTGCCATTAATCGCCCCAGCCGTACAGAACAAATCTGGATTATGAGCCAATTGGCGCGTTGGGGTGACACTCCCTTCCCCAGAAACTGGGTAGAAGTTGTAGAAAGAGTGTGCCAAGTCCGTGTGTTTAGCACTGCTGCACGCGAACTAGGTTTAGATATCAGCTACACTCGCCAACCCATCCAGTTGTTTGATGGTATGCCCTTTAATGCTGATGATCCCATAACCTATCTCAACAACTTGGCGATTAAACGCGATTTTTCAGTTGCCGAAGTTATTCTCGATTCGCCAAGAAGGAAAGTAGCGTGATCAAAAAATGCCATCAGTTAATAGAGAGTAGCAGAAGTAAAACTTTATTCATGAACCTTTGAACTTTAACAGATCACGACGAAGAGTTCCCAATCCCTAGTCCCCAGCCCCCAGTCCCTAATCTCTAATCCCCATGAAAAACCGCAACTCCACAATTAACGACATCGTCAGAAACCCATTAGCTAATGCAAGCAACAGCCACAGATCTTTTTTAGAAATTAAGGACGTTACTAAGGTTTACCCAACTAAAAAAGGCCCCTTCACTGTATTAGATGGTGTTAACCTCAACGTAGAACAGGGCGAGTTTATTTGCGTCATCGGTCACTCTGGCTGTGGTAAATCAACTCTGCTTAACATGGTATCCGGTTTTAACTTTCCCACCTCTGGCCAAGTCCTACTGGAAGGTCAACCCATCACCAAGCCAGGTCCAGACCGGATGGTTGTCTTCCAAAACTATGCGCTGCTTCCTTGGCGGACAGCTTTTGAAAATATTTACTTAGCTGTTAACTCTGTTTACCCCAACAAAATGGAAGCGGAGAAAAGGTCAATTGTTCGCGAACATTTAGCAATGGTAGGACTAGCTGACGCGATGGACAAAAAGCCAATGCAAATGTCCGGCGGTATGAGACAAAGGGTTTCTATCGCCCGTGCGTTAGCAATTCGTCCCAAAGTTTTGATTTTAGATGAACCTTTTGGGGCATTGGATGCTATCACCAAAGAAGAATTACAGGAAGAATTGCTAAAAATTTGGGGCGATAACCGTTGTACAGTGCTGATGATTACCCACGACATCGATGAGGCGCTATTTTTAGCAGACAAATTGGTAATGATGACTAATGGCCCCCACGCCAAAATCGGCGAAGTCATGGAAATTCCTTTTTCTCGTCCACGCGATCGCGCCCGTATTATGGAAGATCCACAATACTACCAACTGCGTAACTATGCCCTGGACTTCCTCTTTAACCGTTTTGCCCACGATGATGTCGGCTAGATAAGCTAGGTCAACGCGAAGAAAGAGCGATCGCAAATGGCTGCATAATTACGGAAGCGATTGAGCTAGACTATTAGCCAGAGGTTTAAACCTCTGGCGGACTGGCTTATCCCTTTTCTGTCACTCTCCTGAAGTAAAAATCTTTTAATTGTACTTTTATCCATCAGGAAGATAAGGTTTGAACTCATTCATAATCCTGGTTAAAACTAAAAAACCTTTGACTAAATCAGGGATGCGAAATACTTCAAGCCAAGGAGAAATTAAACAAAAAAATATCTTCGGCTGTATGATGAGACGGAGGTTATTCAAAGTACTTTTCCAACTTGTTTCATGATGCCACCATGAATGTAAACAGAACTTATCTGTGATTTCATCAGGTACAGAATCTGTTTCATGTGAAGTATTATCGTTCTGGTAATGTCTCAATCTTTTGAATGGTTCTGATTGCAGACTGATCATGAAGTAAGTAGAGAAAATGATTTCCCACCATCGCTCTATTTCTTGATAATCAGTCACCCGATAATCTGCCCAGCCTAATTCATTCTTACTCTGCTTAAAACCATATTCAATCCAAGTTCTAAATCCATAAGTATTTCCTACACTTAACTGAATATCTCCAGGTAAATCAGTCATGATGTACCAAGTCGTATTTTCTGGTACTGTAATTTTATCTGTTGTGATTTGCCAGAACCGAACCGCCCTACGC
>NZ_JAECZB010000057.1 GCF_016056295.1 Atlanticothrix silvestris CENA357 | reverse complement strand
CTCCCCAGCCCCCCCAGCTTTGCCACTTCACAAAATCGCGTTGCTCCCTTAAATATTCGATTAGTGTATCTGAGTGAACGTGACATTGATAGAGACGCTCAAACTCTGCTGGTCGATAGCATCAAATCTAAGTTAGATTATCAAACTGCAAAGATCAGTATGCAGAGAATAGCTACTAGTTTGGGAGTTATAGCTTTTGAAACTGAGCAATCAACATTAACGCCAACTGCGGCCAAATTATTAGATCGCGCCGCGCAATTTTTGCAACAACACCCCAATTTAAAGCTAGAAGTTGTGGTTAACCAAGAACCAAACGAGCCACCAGAAATAATTGAAGCGCGATCGCAAGCAATTACACAATATCTCAAGTCAAAATGGCCAATCACTAGTGATCAAATAGCACTGCAAATAGGAGTAGAGCCTAAACCAAGTGCAATACTCCAACTTACGGTAGAATCACTGAGAAAGCCACCAAGTATAATTCAACCCGAATCATTCTAATAGTGTGTCAAAAAATAATTGACGAATAGATTTGCTGTAGAGACGGCGATTGATCACCCCTCTCTAACCGTCAAAATTATTTTGACAGACCACTAGAGCGATATCAATAGAAAAACCAAAGCTTTGCTAGCTCAGGGTTTTTCTCTTGTAAATTTTGACTTAACAGTAATTATGCCAAAGTCTCGTTTTGTCAACTTTTTTCGCCATCTTAATTGGCGTTCCCTCAAAAAAACCGTTGCGAGGACAACCCAAAGACGACTGCTGGGATTGGCCTCAGAAATTGCCTTCAATGCAATGTTATCGTTATTTCCTGCGATTCTTGCCCTCCTCACAGCCATCGGCTTATTTGAGGAATCCTTGCAAAACACTTTTAGACAGCTGGCAAATCAAATTAGTCAAGTTGCACCTGAAGAAGCATTAGCTTTAATTCGTGAGTTTGCCACCACAGAAATTACTGACCCCAAAAACAGTGGTTTGTTTTCTCTAAGCTTTGTAATTGCCATTTGGACTGCTTCTGGAGCGATTAGTACCGCAATGACTGCTCTTGATCAAATCCATCAAATTCCTCCAAAAAAGATGCGTCCTTTTTGGAAAGCAAAACTCGTCTCTTTAGGATTAACAGTTGGTACAATTTTGCTGTTTGTGCTGGCTTCTTTCTTAGTCTTCATGAGTGACCTGCTATTGGGAATGGTGGCCAGTGGAAATTCCTCTTTGGTCTTTTTGTTACATCTTTGGCAACTATTACGTTGGCCTTTAGCTTTAGGTATAGTTGCCAGCACATTTAGTTTTGTCTATCGCTATGGCCCCAGCGTTTGGAACTCAGGCACACCAATGATGCCTGGGGCAATTGTTGCAGCTGTTTTCTGGGCAATTCTATCTGCCCTATTTCGAGCTTATGTGGCAAATTTCGGCAACTATAATAAAGTTTATGGTGCAGTAGGAGCTGTAATAGTTTTAATGCTATGGCTGTGGATGAGTGCTGCTGTTTTGTTGATAGGCGACCAATTAAATGTGACCGTTAGTGAAGAGATGCGCTCAAAAACAGATCAAGATTTGTTGAACAAATATTAATCCCAGAGTCAAATCTTGTAAAGTCACAGCACGGAAGTAAAATGTTGAACGATTCAAATTCAAACAAGCGATCGCTTTCATGCCCAATTCTGATTTTCGGTTTTCCATGATTGAACCTGGAGTTAAAGCACCTACCTTAAAGCGGCTGCGTCAGATCAGTTGGCTATTGGATAATGTAATTACCATTCCCGGAACCAAAGTTGGTGTTGGTCTAGACCCAATTTTAGGATTTATACCTATTGGTGGCGACTTTTTGGGAGTTATGTTTTCTAGCTACATCATCTTAGAAGCAGCGCGCTTAGGTGTGTCTAGGGAAACCTTGGGAAAAATGGTTTGGAATGTGATTATTGATGGTTTGGTAGGTGCTATTCCATTATTGGGAGACTTTTTTGATTTTACTTGGAAAGCTAATGCTTACAATATCAAGCTATTGGAAGAATACTTAAAGTTTCCCAGCCAAAGAAAGAGTGCAGACAAATTGTTTATCTTTGCCGTCTTGGTTGGATTATTACTCCTCGCCATTGTCTTAGTCGCTTTACCTGTGATACTAATTAGAATGCTGTGGCAAGCTTTTACTGGCGCTTAAATTAATTATAAATGAAAGATTGGTGGCAAGAGACTTTTCCTCAAGGGCAACAAAGTCTAGTTATTAGTGATGCTCAAGGCTATCCTGTCAAAATTGCTTATGGTGAAAAAGGTACAGGTAAACCATTAATTTTATTACATGGTATGGGCAGCTGGAGCTATAACTGGCGTTACAGTATTGACCCATTATCTAAATATTTTCGGGTAATTTGTTTTGATGCCAAAGGTTACGGTTTTTCCGAAAAACCTTGGTTTCGCCGAGAACATAATGGGCATCAAGTTATTGAGCTAGAGCGAATTATTCAGGCATTATGTGATGAGCCGCCGCTGATTGTAGCAGAATCATTAGGGGGATTAATTGCTCTTGCCTTTGCTCAAAAAAATCCTGAATTAATTGGGCGGTTAGTAGTCGTAAATGTACCTGTTTTTACCGAACGCTTACCCCATTGGGCAATGTGGTTGCTCGCCCAAACGCCCTTAGAAGTAATTCAAACAATAGACTCTTTGCGCCTGGCATATCTGTTTGCACCTCTAGTTAGAGAAGTTATGGCCATAGAAAGGCGTGGGGTATTGTTTGATCCATCAATTTTGACACAGGAAGATGTTTATTGGATAACTTATCCATTTATTGAATTTCCTGGTACTCTTGTCAAAGTTGCTGAAGAATTACAAATAGCAGCGCGAGAAATAGAGCATTGGCAAACAAATAAACCCAATATGCTCACTAATATTCAAAATAATCTGAACCTTATTAAATGTCCTACACTCATTTTGTGGGGTGATCAAGATAGTTGGTTCCCTGCTAGTCACGGAGAAAAATTACATCGATGTATACCCAATTCCAAATTGCAAATTTTGCATAATTGCTATCATGATGCCTCAACTGGTTCTTCAAAAGAATTGAATGCAGCCATTGTTGAGTTTACACAAGATACCAATTTTTGGTAGAGTTTAGCTACCCTCAACTAACTGACGTGCAAAGGCGATCGCTTCTGCTGGTGTTGAAACTTTTCCTTCAGCTTGTGCTATGGCAATTTCTGTTAGTAGTTCGCCCACTACTGGCGAAGCTGGAATATTTAATGCTATCATTAATTCCTTACCACTCACTAATTGAGTGGAATGGGCGACCAGATCATCAGGGTTGAGGTAGCGGCTGATTAACGGTGTGTAAGCGCATAGCGACTTGTCCCCAAACATCGCCTCTACCGGAGTATTATTACTTAAGGCTAAAACTACTGTAGCCACAAATACTATCCCCGCCTCTTGGAACAAGAAATACTGTTCTCGTAAAGACATATTAATTAAGTTTAGCCTGGGGAAAAGTTTCAAGGCAGCTGTAACAGCACGAATCTCTGCACGACTATAGGTGAGTTGCTGTAACTCTATTTCTGCCAGTTCTGGATTTGGGTGGACAAGACAAGCAAGTTTGGCAATACCCAACCAAGTTGTTTTGACTGTATCACGTACATAGTGTTGCAGTTCTACCCCTAGTTGGGGCCAGTTTTTTGTTAGTAAGGTTGCTGCTGCGTCAACCGCAGCCAATTTTTGGAAGTTTTCGGATGTTGCGTTCTGGAAAAAAGGCGTAATTAAACCGTCTTCTCCAGCACTGACTATCCAAGGAGTACCTTGAGGACTTGCTAATAAATAGCCAATTTCTACCCGTACTCGTTCTGCTGCGACTTCAGTTATGTGTGATGACAAAGCGCGAATTGTCGTTTGGGTAATTGGTTCAATGGTAAAACCCAGTTGAGCAGCTTGGCGATAGGCTCGCATTAACCGCAAAGGGTCATTTTTTAAATTGGCTGGTGATACCATTCGCAATTGGCGCTGTTTTAAGTCTGCATAGCCTTGTAAAGGATCAATAATTTCTTGGGTATGAGGATTGTAAGCGATCGCATTAATTGTAAAATCTCTTCTATGCAAGTCAGTTGTTAAACTATCGCCTTCTTGTTGAGCAAAATCGGCTGTAGCATCGGGAAATACCACACGGGCAATTTGTCGTTCCGAATCGAGCAATACAAAACCTGCTTGGTAACGACGAGCGATCGCTTTTGCTACCTTAACAGCATCGGATGGGATCACAAAATCTAAATCCAAGTATTCGCGGCTTCTTCCCAAGATGGCATCCCGGACAGCACCACCTACCATGTAAGCAGGTTGTGGTAAATATTCCAGACTAAAAGGCCAATTTTCGGGAGCTAGGGTAGACGGGACTGGAATATGCATTGTAATAAAAATCAACCCAGCAGCTAATGAATAAAGGTTGGGCTTAAGCTAGATTAACAATAAAGGTTCCTGGAGTTGGTTCTATTATGTGTATTTGCGTGAACTGCCACTATGTAGATCGCTGTGTAACCTATAATGCCGTAGAAACGCAGCACCAACAGCCCCACTTGACTGAAAATCCCACTTTTGACCCCAATGAACCCTCTATCAATGTCAATATCCGTACCCAAGAAGATGTCATTGAAATGGAATGGGATGTTGTCGGTTGTCTCAGCTTTAAGCAAGAAATGGGTAAATGGTCGAAATTACGTCCGGGTGAATTAGTCCCAACCTAATCGCAGATGATGTTAGCTTTTCAGGCGACTACTACCTTTTTGATGTGGTAGTCGTATTTATTTGTATGGCTAATAAATAACAGCTCAAAAGTAATATTCTTAACCGCATTACGGAATTACCTTTAACCAGCCAAAAATATCACCTACGGTCAACTGTAACCCCTGACAGAATTCTGGCACTGGTAAAACAGCCTCAATTTCCTCAAAAGCTAAAGGTTGTCGTTCCGCAGGATAAGCAGCAATGAATCGCTCATCAGGGTCAATTAACCAACCCATTTGAGTGCCGTGATTGAGAGCATGTAAGATTTTTTTGTAACTTTTGTATGGCTGTGTTCTGGGGAAAGAATTTCGACTATCCAGTCAGGTGCTGCGGCAAATGTATTGGCAATATCACCATTTTCGTCTATGGGAAGCCTTGCCCAAGAGAATACAGCGACATCGGGAACTATAGAACGTCCTCCAAAAGTGCAACGTAATTCTGGAAAAGCCCAACCCATTTTTTGTAATTTGATAACAGAATTGATTGTAGGACAAAGTTCTCCTTGAATAGTGCTATGTTTCCCGTGAGGCATCGGTTTTTGAATAATTTGACCGTCTATGTACTCTAAGCTTGGCTGAGTTTCTGGTAGTGTGAGAAACTCTTCTAGGGTCAATATTTTATTTGGGACTTGTAACATTGTTATCCTAGCCTCAACTTATGAGAGTTTTTTTACCGACTCGCGCATCATACCCTCGCGAAATATCTGTCTAATGAAGTCCTTTTAAATTTTAATCCTAATCATATTGAGGAGGTATACCGTTTCAATCCCTGATAGGGATTTTAGTTAATTGGAACTTTTTGGCTTTATCTCTATTGCCTTTTCAAAGTAGTTTCAATCCCTGATAGGGATTTTAGTTAATTGGAACTTGAAAAAGGAAAAATTAAAAGTGGTGTAACTAGTTTCAATCCCTGATAGGGATTTTAGTTAATTGGAACTTGGTGCGCTGTCTCCCCATATTGATAAATATTCTACTGTTTCAATCCCTGATAGGGATTTTAGTTAATTGGAACTCAGTCCGCACAATCGCGGACTTGGGGATTTTGTTTTCCCTTGTTTCAATCCCTGATAGGGATTTTATACCAATTCACTAAAAAAATGATAGAAATAGTTAAGTCAGAAATATGAGCAGAAGTTCATGGCTGGAGTCACCAAAGTAAAAATAGAAGAATCGGCAGAGGAATTACGTGAACTGCTGAAAAAACAGAAAACAGCATTAGGAAAAGAACGTATTCAAGCATTGTATTTACTAAAGATAGGTCAGGTAAGGACAATACAAGATTTAGCGGTAGTGTTGGGAAGAGGAAGTGCCACAGTACAAAGG
>NZ_JAECZB010000056.1:3997-6309 GCF_016056295.1 Atlanticothrix silvestris CENA357 | reverse complement strand
CCTCTGCTCCCCTGCTCCCCTGCTCCCCTGCTCCCCTGCTCCTGTGTTCCCTACTCTCCATCACCTTTGGGAGAAACCACATCAGGAAAAGGGCGTTTACGTATATAAAGCCAAGCCAAACCAGCCAATCCCAAGACAATGCCAACAAGGCTGACAACTTGCGCGATTCGCAAAGGCCCCAACATTAAACTATCAGTACGAAGACCTTCGATCCAAAAGCGCCCTAAGCTGTAAGCTGTCAAGTAAACCATAGATAATGCCCCAAGCCGCAGGCGTAACTTGCCAGATAAACCCCGAAAAAACAAAGTTATCAGCAGAGTGAACACCATTAAATTCCACAGAGATTCATACAGGAATGTGGGATGGAAATACTCAAAATTCGCTAACTCCGGTGGACGGCGTTCTGGTGGAATATAAAGTTTCCAAGGTAAATTGGTAGGGCTGCCAAAAGCTTCAGAGTTAAAGAAATTACCCCAACGCCCGATCGCTTGTCCTAAAATCAATGAAGGAGCGACCAAATCAGCTAGTTGCCAAAAAGAAACTTGCTTGAGCTTGGCAAAAATTAAGGCTGCCAAAGTACCACCAATAATTGCTCCATGAATTGCAATACCTCCTTGCCAAATAGCAACAATCCTCTCTGGGTATTGAGCATATTCTGACCACTGAAATAAAACGTAATAAAGCCGTGCTGCGGGAATTGCCCCAATTACCAGCCAAATTGACAAATCGCTCAGCAAATCAGGATTAATATTACGGCGCTTTGCCAAGTACTGGGAAAGGCTAACGCCGATTAGCACAGCCGTAGCAATCAACAACCCATACCAACGGATAGTTATTGGGCCTAGTTTCACCAGAATGGGGCCTGGAGAAGTAAATTGAAACGCCAAAGGCAAAGTGGAAATATCCAGTGCCATGCAAAAGTACCTAGTTGACTAAACTGTTATGCTTTATCAGCTTCTAACCCTACGACTATAAAGGGCTTTTTGTATATAAACAATTAGAGCAGGTTTTGCTTTACTAGGGACTGGGGACTGAAGACTGCGATGAAAAGCTTATACAATTTTAGATTTTGGATATGAGACATTGATTGCATAGGTGTTTCAGATTGACATTTGTCGCAATCATTTTTCAAATTAATCTTACATAAAATAATACCTTCACCAAATTCAAATTAGTATTAGAACTAACTTTATTTTTGGCAAAGGTATTAAGATGTGGAACAGCTTACTACCTAGAAAACTAGGCAATCAAACTAAAATTGCTACTACTTAGAGTAATATCAGGATTCCCTAAACGGGCAAATTCAAATACTTTTCCTGTACCCAAAGCATTACCATCCTGGTTATAAAATAAGCTACGACTACTTTGACTAAAGACAATATGTGCATTACTGGCATTGACGAATTCATTACTACTGACAACTGCAAAGTCAGTTAAAGCCTGTCCAGCTGTATTAGTAATTGCATTGAAAGTACCTTTACTGAGTACAATTTGGTCTTGTCCCAATTCAAACTGGCTAATGTAATCAACGCCTAAACTGGTGCTAAAGACACCGCTACCTCGGAACAAATATCTATCTTTACCAACTCCTCCCGTGAGACTATCATTACCTAACTCTCCCCAGAGTAAGTCATCACCATTACTTCCTATTAGAGTATCATTACCAGCACCACCACTGAGAGTATTATTCAGTGTATTACCAGTGAGGCGATCGCTACCTGTGCCACCTACTGCATTTTCAATGACATTGTTGGCAGAGAGAATTAGTTTGAGATTGCTATTAACTGTTTGTAAGGTGGTTACACCGAGATTGACGTTTACTGCAACTGTGGTGCTGCTAAAGTTCAGAGTATCAGTGCCACCTGTTGTAGTTTCTGCGATCGTGTCGGTTCCCAAAGCACTGTTAGCAGAGAAAGAATAAGTATCATTTCCCGTACCACCAGACAAGCTATCATTGCCAGCACCGCCACTCAGAGTATTATTTAATGTATTACCAGTGAGGCGATCGCTACCTGTGCCACCTACTGCATTTTCAATGACATTGTTGGCAGAGAGAATTAGTTTGAGATTGCTATTAACTGTTTGTAAGGTGGTTACACCGAGATTGACGTTTACTGCAACTGTGGTGCTGCTAAAGTTCAGAGTATCAGTGGCACCTGTTGTAGTTTCTGCGATCGTGTCGGTTCCCAAGGCACTGTTAGCAGAGAAAGAATAAGTATCATTCCCCGTACCACCATACAAAGTATCATTTCCAGTTCCACCTTCTAAACGGTCATTACCTTGTTCTCCGAACAGGACATCATTGCCACTCA
>NZ_JAECZB010000056.1:0-3897 GCF_016056295.1 Atlanticothrix silvestris CENA357 | reverse complement strand
TCCCCGTACCACCATACAAAGTATCATTTCCACGACCACCTTCTAAACGGTCATTACCTTGTTCTCCGAACAGGACATCATTGCCACTCAATCCTCTGAGGGTATCATTACCTAAACCGCCAAATAATTGGTCTGCAAAAGAACTACCATCAATTGTTTGCGCTTGGTTAACAGTATTCAATAGGAAATTACTTGCTTGCAGTAGGCTGGGATTAATGCCATTAAGTTTTAGTTGGGCTGAATAACCACCAAAAAAACTTGTAATCAAAGCATTGTCTTGACCGTCATTACTGATGAGCAATTTTAGAGTATTCCAATCACCAATGTTGAGGCTTCTGACATCAACTCTGTCTTGTCCTCGGACAAAATCTATGACGACATCATTTTGTTGATAGTATTCCAAGTTAAAAACATCATTCCCCGTACCACCATACAAAGTATCATTTCCACGACCACCTTCTAAACGGTCATTTCCGCCAAGTCCAGAAAGTGTATCATTACCTCCTAAACCTTGAAGAGTATCATTCCCTGCGGTTCCGACTAAATTATCGTTGTAGTTTGTTCCTAGCATAATTAGTTGTACTGTCCTTTTTAAGTTGGGAAGAAATACTTAAAGCCGTCGGACTGCTTCATTGCAGCGGAGTGGCTTGACTTAGGCGAATTACCGCGTAAACCCACAATGCAATATCTCCCCAACGCAGCGGCTCGGCTATACAAACTAAACTCGCTTGGGAAAGTCAGCATACTGCTAACCTTCGGCAACGCCAAGGGCAAATGCACAAACCATAGGCTAGAAAGGCTTAGTTTTTATAGCCTCAGACTCGAAGGCTGAGGATGATTTGCTTGTTTAATATTTGGTTGTCAAATATTAATAATTTTTTGTACGAAAAGTATTTAGTAATTTTCGTATAGGTTCGATTGGCATAGTCAATAATACTAAATAAATAATATATAGATTGTAAAAATTTACTAAAGTTACCTGCTTGCCATAGTGATCGCACGCAAATCGCAGCTTTGCAAAGGTTGGATATCCCCATGAAAATGAGTATAAATAAAATATTCATAAACTGTATAATTTTTACTTTACAGATTGACCATAATGTGTGTTAAATAGTCGTTTAATGAATATATTTGCTATAGGGGTGACTCTTGTAAACTCGCCCAGAGGCTAGAACTGCCTGTGTTGTAGTCTCAGCACAGACAGTTCAGGGCTACTAAAAGCCCACACTGATCCGAAGCGGGTACTAGTGTGGGTAGTTTACTCTCAAATAGGTAGTGATTAGCTAATCTTTTTGATTTCTTAAGCAAAAATATTGGTTCGCTAGGATTCAACAGCGTTTAGATATAATTACCCAAACAGCTTTGATGGATCTAAATACTGTGATTGCTATTTATCCAGGTAGCTTCGACCCGATCACCTTAGGACACCTTGACATCATTCAGCGTGGTAGTCGGTTGTTTGAGCAGGTGATTGTTGCTGTGTTGCGAAACCCTAATAAAATACCATTATTTACTGTGCAGCAACGCATTGAACAGATTCGCCTAGCTACGCGACATCTAACCAATATAGAAATAGATAGCTTTAATGGTCTTACTGTCAATTATGCCCAAAAGCGACAGGCAGGAGTCTTATTGCGGGGTTTACGGGCAATTTCCGACTTTGAAGTAGAGCTACAAATGGCTCATACTAATAAAACTATTTCCACTCAAATAGAAACAGTTTTTTTAGCAACATCAAATGAGTATAGTTTTTTAAGTAGTAGTGTGGTAAAAGAGATTGCAAGGTTTGGCGGTTCTGTCGATCATCTTGTTCCCCCACACGTTGCCCTAGATATATACAAATGCTACAACCACAACTCTCCAATGGAGAACCCAATCACAACGGAAGCTACCCCCCCACTCAAGAGTATCCCAACGGATCTGGAAGCGTAGATATTCAGCAGGAACTCAACCGTCTTGAGGAGTTGATTCTTTATGGTATTCGGATTCCGCTAACGGGACGCACACTCATAGATGAAGAAAGGCTGTTGGAACAGCTTGATTTTATCAGGCTTTCTTTGCCAGCAGTCTTTCAAGAAGCAGCAGTAGTGCTGGAACAAAAAGAAGAAGTGTTGCTGGAAGCAGAAGAGTACGGGCAGCAAATTGTTGATGCAGCCCAAGCCAAAAGAGCGCAAATTTTAGCTGAAAGCGATATTATCCGACAGGCAGAACGAGAAGCTGAACAACTGCGGCAACAAGTACAACAAGAGTGTGAGGCGATGATGCAAGAAACCCTCACCGAAATTGACCTTAAGCGGCGTGCTTGCCAACAAGAGTTAGAGGAAATGCGAAAAACTGCGATCGCCCAGGCTCAAGAAATTGAAAATGGCGCTGATGAGTACGCTGATAGTGTCCTCGAAGGCATCGAACGGGATCTCGAAGATATGTTGCGAATTATCACTAACGGACGGCAACAACTGCGACAAGACACCATGTCACAGCGCAATTCATCTTCACCTAAGAGAAAATGAGGATGAGGTAGCAGGCGGGCAGAATATTTTGAGGAAAATAAGACAGAATAATTGAGTCTGCTATCATGAAATATGTCTTTGGTTTACTATGTGTCTGCAAAAGATATCTTTCACAAAGTAGTCTTTCTTGCTCTTCAAAAATAGCAGTGGATGATTACAGATGATCCACTCAGATTTAAATTTGGCAATGTCAACTTTCAGATTGATTTAGGTGCAGAGATATTGTATTGATTGGCGCAGAGCGAGCCGATGAAAAAATAGCCATTGAAATTAAGAGCTTCCTAAGTCCCTCTGCAATTACTGACTCTTTTTCGGCTTTAGGGCAGTTCCTGAGTTATCGCCTTGCATTGTCAGCCACTCAACCAGAGCGTATTCTATACCTATCAGTTCCACTAGACGTATACCAAACATTTTTTCAACTTGAATTCACACAAACTGCGGGTTTCAATCCCTGATAGGGATTTTAATGTTTTTCAACAGAAGTCCTTTGAGATATCCAGGCGGAAAAACTAAGTTTCAATCCCTGATAGGGATTTTAATGTTTTTCAACCAACAATCGAACTAAAAGCGGCACAACTAAGAGCGTTTCAATCCCTGATAGGGATTTTAATGTTTTTCAACAATAGTGCTGTAAGTCCCAGGTTTGATTCCTGGTAGTTTCAATCCCTGATAGGGATTTTAATGTTTTTCAACGCAAGTTTCCAAGTCAACTTTAACTGCCCTAATAGGTTTCAATCCCTGATAGGGATTTTAATGTTTTTCAACGTTCCCTCAAATCTCCAATTATTAATCGATTTAGCGTTTCAATCCCTGATAGGGATTTTAATGTTTTTCAACTTGTTGTGCGTTAGCTGATTGAGTACCAAAAATTTGTTTCAATCCCTGATAGGGATTTTAATGTTTTTCAACGTTAAGTACACGTTCTTCTGTTCTAGTTAGTAGGTTTCAATCCCTGATAGGGATTTTAATGTTTTTCAACGAATTTTTAATGACTTCTTCTCTATTCTTTCCTTGTTTCAATCCCTGATAGGGATTTTAATGTTTTTCAACCATGCAATTCTGCTCTTAGAGTCACCGCTTTCGTAGTTTCAATCCCTGATAGGGATTTTAATGTTTTTCAACCTAATACCATTTCACTAAAAAAATGATAGAAATAGTTAAGTCAGAAATATGAGCAGAAGTTCATGGCTGGAGTCACCAAAGTAAAAATAGAAGAATCGGCAGAGGAATTACGTGAACTGCTGAAAAAACAGAAAACAGCATTAGGAAAAGAACGTATTCAAGCATTGTATTTACTAAAGATAGGTCAGGTAAGGACAATACAAGATTTAGCGGTAGTGTTGGGAAGAGGAAGTGCCACAGTACAAAGGTGGTTCAAGGCTTATAC
>NZ_JAECZB010000055.1 GCF_016056295.1 Atlanticothrix silvestris CENA357 | reverse complement strand
CTACTTCTGACTCTGGTCGCTTTAAAATATGCAAAGCTAGTCGTTGGGCTGATTTGGGGCCAACTCCTGGTAGGCGTTGCAACTGCTCAATTAACCGTGCTAAAGGGCGTGCGTAAACCGTTGTCTTATCTCCAGAAGGTTATAAATCTCATTACTATGATGACATTTTTTTGAATGATCTTCTCTGTATAATGGCACTAATACCGTTTCTTTGTGAAGCTGCGCCAAACTCTCTTAAACTCTTAATCTTGGCGTACTTGGCGTACTTGGTGAAGCAGTCGCAGTCTTGGCGCTTTGCGTCGATTGCGAACTGCTGAACCCGAAGGGCGGTTCGTTTTTGATTTCTTATACTAAGTCTGAGATAATTGGGCGCATCTTCATACAGAATTGGTATAACTATTCTGTTACTAGTTCAATCAACAATGACAATCAATTGCAGCTATCATCTTCTCTTGATGTTGTTGTAAAAGACTTCGGAACTCCTGTAGCCATTCTCCATCGGACTTTCCTTCACAGTCATGCCACTTTCCATCAGGCGTAACGATCGCGTATGAAACTAAATCAGGCGCTAGGGTAGATATAGGGCGAATATTGTCTTCTAATTGCACAATATCTAGCCCGTATCGACGTTGAAATTCTTCGGGGTTGAGATTGTAATGCTGCTCTTTACCCCAAAGGATGCCATCATATTGACCACCAATCACAAATCCGTCACATTTTGCTTGCAAAGATGGATTATCTTCATCTGCTTCAAAATATGGCATCATCAATTCTTGAGCTTTTTTGCTTGGGTTTGGTTCTGTGTGAGCAACAATCACAAGTGTTAGAAAATGGCTCATCTTTGAATACCTTAAAACACTAGTATTAATGTTTTAGAAGATACAATTTATTGGTAGTATGTGCAATATTTTAATAATTGTGAGGCGCGATCGCTCGGATGAGATAATGTACAAGCGATCGCGAATGGCAAAATTTGTTAGTTAAGTTTGGGGATTGCTGTTAATTTGATTCCAGGCATTGATTACTTGCTGTAAATTTTGCGGGAGATTGTTCCGCGAAATATCGTTGTATTGAACTGTACCTTGACGACTAGTGAGGGTGTAGGTAATATAATCGGCTGCACCGTTAGGTGCTGGGTAACTCAAATTTTTGTAGTTACTAAATCTGTAACGTTGTAACAATCTCTGAAATTGTTCTACTTGTTGCACAGAAATGCGGCGTACACTACGCTCAGAATCATTAGCATCACCAATCCGTACGCGAATTAAACCCCCGTCTTTAAGTAAAACAGTTTCGTAGGTTCTACCAGCAAAGCCACCACTAGAGATTTGCCGAAACACGACATTTTGATCTAACGGTGGTGGTAATTCACTTGCAGGAATTGGTACAGGTTTAACTTTGTCAGAATCCCCAATAGGATTTCCATCAGTATTTTCGCTAGCCTTTTCATTTAGCCTCAGAACAGAACCTGTTTGATTGGTGTGATAAACCAATGTTTGTTCAACTGCACCGACAACTACCCGCCAACCGGGTGTCAAAGCAGCAAGACATAATTCAGCTATACCTCCCAACTCTAAACAGCCATCTCGCCATGTTTTCTGTTGAGCCTGAGTAATATTGAGTCGAGAAATAGGTTGTTGCAAACGTCTAGATGCAGCTTGCAAAACGGCATTTTTTACAGATGCTGGTAAGTTAACTGAGGGAGCCTGCTGTGTCTTAGCTAAACGTAAGAAACGTCCATTGTTATTGGTGTGATAAACCCAGGTGCGTTGATTATTAGACACTACTACCCGCCAACCAGGAACTAGTACTTGGGTGCAAAGTTCATCAGGTTGGGGTAATTCTAGACAACCATTACGCCAAGTCTGGCGACTATGGTCAGTTATTTTGAGTTCTTTGGTTGAAACTCTTTCTCTACGAGCTAAGTCTCGTAGTACCGCGTTAGCTACCGGACGTGGTAAGCGATTGGTTTTAATTTTTCCTTTAAGAACTTCACTGGTTGTCTGTGTTGGCAGATTCGCAGTAGCCGCCGTGGCATTTTTAATCAGTGTTAACCCACTACTAACAGATAAAATGCCAGTCAAAATCAAAGCGGTGAAAATTCGAGCTTGTTTCGTGGTACAATATTTTTTCAACATAATCTTCATAGTAAAAAAGCCAATATCATTAGTTAGCTTAGTGTTTAAAAAATTAAAGACTAATATCTAGCAATTAATTACAAAATAGTAAGCTATCCCAAAGCTAAATTAGTTGGGATTTACTATACATGTGTCATTTTGTGCAGATGTAATGATAGACGCTAGTGTGCTAATTTTTTGTTCCTTGAGATTTACGATAAGTTTATATATAAGTAGATATAGTGATCGCCCTTCAGCTTAGATACTCAAATCAATTTTCTCAATACTTGAAAAGTTAGCCAATTCAAGGGATGAAGCGATATCAGGCGCTGAGTGCTGGACTCTCAATGAAATGTTGATGAGCGATATCAAATCTAATAGTGCTGGCTGCCCAATTCTTAAAATCAGGTGCTAACCAAACTAACTTACTGAGAATTTCGTCATTTACCCATAAAACCAAAGTAAAATGACAGTTTTTGCGAAACTCATCTCGCATTAAATTAGTGCTGAGAAGAAGTTGATTAATCGCTGCAACAGATTCTAAACCCTTTACCACCAAAGCTTCAGGTCGAGAATCACCTATCGTATTTTTGATCGTTGTGTAAAGAGTTTCAGCAGAAGGGGAGAGCATTATTTCTTGGATATCCGCTGATGAAAATTCCTTTAATGAATTTAGTATTTGCTGCTGTGTTTTAACAGAGTTACAACAAGCTAAGATCAGCGAAAATTCACCACCAGCTAGCATTATTGTCCTTGATAATCTCTTTATGGCTGCTGTACTGTTTGCTAGGTAGTCTTGCTGATTACTTAAGTTCATCATAACGTATGTTCAGTTTTAAATTTTACAAATGGATATGTATAATTACTACTTAAGTGTTGTTTTTGTTATCAGTAAACGAAATATTAATCTTGTTAAAACTCTTTTTTCTAAAACTTATTACCATCCTAAACGTTCATGCTTAAGTAAGCAAGATTTGTATAGTCCCACCTAAATAAATTAATAAATGATGTAATTTTTATGAAAATTTAATATAAGCAAGATGAGTAACAAGGAAATTTAAAATTTAAAAGCTGACAAAGCATAATCTGGCTGTAAAAATAACTTTAACTGTTTAATTAGCAGGCAAAAACGCAACTTCTGTCAAAATAGACCTGTCATAATTCATGTTTTCTTGTTTTTTGTCTATAGCAATTTATGAAAAGATTTGTAAAGTGGTGTGTGAAGTTTTTAGAGTGGAAAAGTCGTCCTAGTATTAAGCGAAGATTATTTGCTGTAGTCGTAAGCTTGAGCATGTTAGCCACGGTGATATTATCTTTGCCCCTGAATGCTCAAACTACTTCTTCGCGATCGCTAGCAACTGAGTTAAGAGGGGTTTGGTTAACAAATATTGATAGTAATGTATTGTTTGAGCGCGATCGCCTCAAGAATTCTTTACAACGCCTTGATGAATTAAACTTTAATACGGTGTATCCCGCAGTGTGGAATTGGGGATATACACTCTATCCCAGTAAAGTAGCAGGTAAAGTGATTGGGCGATCGCTTGATCCCACACCGGGATTGCAAGGGCGAGATATGCTCAAAGAAATTGTTACCGAGGGACATAAAAAAGGCTTAACTGTGATTCCTTGGTTTGAATTTGGCTTTATGGCTCCTGCTGATTCTTTATTAGCCAAAAATCGTCCCCAATGGCTCACCAGCCGCAGCGATGGTACAAAAATTGTCAAAGAAGGTACACATAACCGTGTTTGGTTGAGTCCCTTTCGCCCAGACGTACAACAATTTATCCAAGATTTAATCGTTGAAATCGTCAGAAACTACGACATAGATGGTATTCAATTTGATGATCATTTTGGCTTACCTTCAGAATTAGGCTACGATGCTTACACGGTGGCCTTATACAAAAAAGAACACCGTGGTAAAGCTCCCTCTAAAAACCCGAAAGATCCAGAATGGGTACGCTGGAGAGCTAACAAAATCACCGAATTTATGAAACGGGTATTCACAGCCATCAAAGCCAATAAAAAAGATTGTCTTGTTTCTGTTGCACCTAATCCCCAGCGCTTCTCCTACGAATTTTTCTTAGCAGACTGGCAAAGATGGGAACGCATGGGATTAATTGAAGAACTGGTATTGCAGATATATCGCAATGACTTGAATGTATTTGTGAGTGAATTAGAATATCCAGAAGTTAAAGCAGCACAAAGTCATATTCCCGTCAGTATTGGTATTTTGGCTGGTTTGAAAAACAGATCGATACCAATGGAACAGATTCAAACACAAGTACAAAAAGTCCGCGATCGCAATTTTGCCGGAGTCTCTTTCTTTTTCTATGAAACCCTATGGAATCTTAGCCAAGAACCAGCCTCAAAGCGTCAGTCTGCTTTTCAACAAATTTTCCCGACACGAGTAACTTACCCAAACTTGCTCACAGGTTGGAAACCATAATAAAAGGAGGCAGAAGGCATGGGGCATGGGAAAGAAGGGGTAAGGGTTAAAGGGTTTGTTTCTTCATCCTTTACCCTTTACCCTTTAACCTTTTCCCCCCTCTTCTTGCTCCCCTGCCCCTCTGCTTCAAACTGTGATATTATCTGCTTCTTTTTGATTGATTGCTAGACGTAAAACCGATAGCCCCAAAATTATCAAAAATAGTACTAGCCCAATTGTGCAGGCGTAGCTAATTTCTAAGTTACTAAACGCTTGTTCATATAAATAGTAAACAATTGTTTTTGAGCTATTGAGTGGCCCCCCCTGAGTCATGATGTAAACTTCTTCAAAGACTTTGGTTGCAGAAATAGCTGAAATTACCCCTACTAGTGCTAGATAAGGTTTCATCAAAGGTACAGTAATATCCCAGTGTTTGCGGATACCATCGGAGCCATCAATAGCTGCGGCTTCATACACATCAGCGGGAATTGATTGCAAACCCGCTAAATAAATCACCATATAGTAACCTAATCCTTTCCACACAGTGACAGCCATGACGCTAGCCAGAGAAATTGGGATAATTCCCAGCAGTTTAGCTGGGCTAGTCAGCCAGGGAACACCTTCTGGAAAAATACCCAAAATTTGAAAGAACTGATTGAGTAGACCTCTTTCTGCATACAGCCATTTCCAAGCTATGCCTGCAACTACCATTGAAATTACTACTGGCGTATAGTATGCAGCTCTAAACCAATTCATCCCCCGCAGTTTTTCATTTACCAAAATCGCCAGTCCTAAGGGAGCGATTACCAAAATTGGCACTACACCCACAAGATAAAGAAAAGTATTTTCCAAAGTTTTCCAAAAAACTGCATCTTTCCACAGGCGTAAGAAGTTGGCAAACCCGATCCATTTTGGTGGTTGGGCAATATCTTCGTAACTAGTAAAGCTGAGGTAAAATGCTTGCAGTGCAGGCCAAAAAACAGTCAAAACTAAGATAAATAAAGCAGGCAACAAAAATAAATAAGGAGTCAGACGTTGTTTGAGCAACATCCAATCTTTAGGTGTTAATTGAATCATAAGAAGTTTTTTGAGTCATTTTTGACGGCTTAATTTCCCGCCCATCATGAATAACAGCTAGGAAAACTAATTAATATTACATGAACATTCACAAATAAAAGCAGTAAGCACCAAGCCCTTTTTCCTTTGGTATCTTGGTGGTTCATCAATTTTTTAACCACAAACATACTAAAAAAAATACATCCTTCCAATTTATACCTTGAAAGAGCTAATCTACTTGTACTTATCCAACCGCACAAAAACAAACTATGATGGAAACTGAGAAAAACTTGCCAGTTGAGCATCAAGATGTACCAACAAGTCACCGTGGGCTACATGACTTTTTGTACAGTAATGATGACGAACACACTGCGACTGAGGTGGCTGTAACTCCAGATTTAGCAGACAACGGAGCAGAGATTATACCTCTTGAGGCTTGGCGTGCAGCTTCCCACAATGCGAAAATCGCAGGCGTTTATGCTGTTTTGGATTTAGAACACCACACACAGTACATTGGCTATTCCCGAAATGTATTGCTTTCCCTCAACGGTCATGTAAACCAAAATGGTGAGCAAAAATGTGCTTTTGTGCGAGTACAGAATTTTAAATTTCCCAAGCGCCAAGAAATGGAAGATTTGCGAGATGCATGGATTGCAGAACTCGATAGCATACCTCCTGGTAACGCTGCTGAAAATGGAATGTGGGCTAGCACTGTAGGCGAAGTTGCTAAGGCGGCGATGTCAGAAGCAGAACGCCAAGCTTACGAAGAGAAAAAGTTGAAACTGCAAAAAGCAATGGCTGACACAACACTCTCTAAACAAGCAGAATCAACAGATAACAGTGATGTTGAACGTCAGCGTCAACTGGAAGCAGCTGTGAAAAACGATGACTGGAGTGCAATTATCGACGCGCAGACACAAGAAACCAAATAGAATCATCGAGCGCTGCTGAATCTAGCCATAACTATTGTATAAACTAAAAATTAGTTATCTTTTATACAATAACTTGGTTCATCACTACAGCAGTTTACAGTTGATTCGATTCAGCGTGCATTTGCCTTCTACACATCAGGAATGTCATTTGATGACATTGCTAGAACAATGAATAATGAACTACAACAGCAAGGGCGGAAGCAAATGGGCTATCGCCTTGTTCTTGTTATATCTACAATTCAATACAATCGAATAGCTTTTTTAGTTTTAGCGTGTCCTCTGAAGGGGTGACAAAGAAGCTACAAAGCAGACTGGATAAGAGACATAGCACGTAGACCCTTGCGAAAATAGGGTAGTTTACTGGGCTTTAAACGCATTAAATCATGAGCTAAATCAGCCCAAAACTCCATTGCACCCACCCATAATTGGCCATACAAACCAACCCAAAATGCGCTATGTCGGCGATGTAGTCGGTTTAATTCCTTCAGACGACCAATATATTTTTGTAATCCCATTTGACGAGAGTTACGACCTGCTAAAACAGCACAAGTATAGGCGATAGCAATTAATAAAATCAGTGCCATCAATCGTTGACCATCAGCAGAAGTAGATTCAAGATTATAGCCACCAGTCTTGCAATCACGGAACATGGCCTCAATGCCACTGCGCAACTTAAATGCTTTAATGGCATCGGCAAGACTATCT
>NZ_JAECZB010000054.1 GCF_016056295.1 Atlanticothrix silvestris CENA357 | reverse complement strand
TAGTAGAACCGTTAACGGGTGAGTATTTCATCTGGGAATTTTCTCATTTAAATGCAGCTTGTTTTCAGGTTTTCTTAGAAAAATTTTCTGCCACTTATGCCCAAGATATCCATATTATTCAGTTAGATAATGGAGCTTTTCATTTTAGCCAGCATCTTCAAATACCAGAAAATATCATTTTATTATTTCAACCTCCACACACACCCCAAGTTAATCCAATTGAGCGATTATGGGAGGAAATTAAAAGGCATTTAGCTTGGGAAAGCTTTGGAACTTTAGATGAGTTAAGACAATTTATCTGGAGGCGTTTGGAAAAATTAAACACATCAATCGTTGCTTCTATTACAGGTTGGGATTTTATTCTTGATGCTTTATTTGAATCAAATTTTTCGTGAATTGGTATAACTGGGTGCGGTAATGTTGCTAGTGTTATCTGTTTCAATCCCTGATAGGGATTTTAATGTTTTTCAACTTTAGTGCAGCAATTGTATCTACTGTCCATCCACGAGGTTTCAATCCCTGATAGGGATTTTAATGTTTTTCAACGCTTTTTAACTCGCTCGTAGGCAGCTTGGGATTTGTTTCAATCCCTGATAGGGATTTTAATGTTTTTCAACTGGGTATGGTTCCAATCCCAATGTTGGAGAATGAGTTTCAATCCCTGATAGGGATTTTAATGTTTTTCAACTCAATACTTAGGATATTTCCTAAATCACCGTTAGTTTCAATCCCTGATAGGGATTTTAATGTTTTTCAACTCGGCTGATGTTCCTCAGTTGTCAGCAATTTAATGTTTCAATCCCTGATAGGGATTTTAATGTTTTTCAACCTGGCTTTCCCTGGGTCTCCTACTAGTCGCGGTACCCCATCCGTGTTTCAATCCCTGATAGGGATTTTAATGTTTTTCAACGCTCTCCAAACTCTTTGACGACTGCTGCAATCGCAGGAAGTTTTGTTTCAATCCCTGATAGGGATTTTAATGTTTTTCAACTCAAAGTTTTACTCAAATCACCAAGAAAGATTTGTTTCAATCCCTGATAGGGATTTTAATGTTTTTCAACCGATCATTAATTTGTCATTGAAAGAAGTGCCGAGGTTTCAATCCCTGATAGGGATTTTAATGTTTTTCAACTTTCCATGCGACTTCACGACAATCCTGTGATTCATCCATCCAGTTTCAATCCCTGATAGGGATTTTAATGTTTTTCAACTCCTCACATTACGCGCCAATGTGGCAGGCACAGAGTTTCAATCCCTGATAGGGATTTTAATGTTTTTCAACTTATGTCTTCCCTTGGGTACCCATCCCTGGCTATGGTTTCAATCCCTGATAGGGATTTTAATGTTTTTCAACATGAGAGCCTTCTAAATCCTCTTCAGGGAAGACATGTTTCAATCCCTGATAGGGATTTTAATGTTTTTCAACCTACTTTGCGACATTTAGGGTACATTAGAATATCCTCGTTTCAATCCCTGATAGGGATTTTAATGTTTTTCAACCTTAATCTCTGAGGTAGCCATAGCTTTTATAGAGTTTCAATCCCTGATAGGGATTTTAATGTTTTTCAACTCTGTAGGAGTTGTCTGGTTTTCCTATGGCCTTCTGGTTTCAATCCCTGATAGGGATTTTAATGTTTTTCAACACGAGGGGCTACATTTTTTGCCAAGCAAGCACCAGGTTTCAATCCCTGATAGGGATTTTAATGTTTTTCAACGGGTTGGGCATCTACATACTATATGCCATTATGTTTCAATCCCTGATAGGGATTTTAATGTTTTTCAACTATTGGGGGTTGGAGTACGTGTTCTCAGATAGAGGTTTCAATCCCTGATAGGGATTTTAATGTTTTTCAACTAGTATCAATGACATCGAACTAATGGGTAAATCGAGTTTCAATCCCTGATAGGGATTTTAATGTTTTTCAACGAGTCCGGTCAGGTAAATGTAGAGGTTGTCGTAAGTTTCAATCCCTGATAGGGATTTTAATGTTTTTCAACGGTCTGCCTCTTGCGATTCAGAAGTTCCCTAGGAGTTTCAATCCCTGATAGGGATTTTAATGTTTTTCAACTGCCGTTTTTTAAGCTCGGTATCTGTGAAAGTCTCCGTTTCAATCCCTGATAGGGATTTTAATGTTTTTCAACAATTTACTAATTTTGTTTCTCACTGCGATAAGAATGTTTCAATCCCTGATAGGGATTTTAATGTTTTTCAACGTAAAGCTGATAAAGAATTAGTTGCTAGTAAAGTGTTTCAATCCCTGATAGGGATTTTAATGTTTTTCAACCTAATAAAGACGGTTCACCTAACTTAGTCTTAGTTGTTTCAATCCCTGATAGGGATTTTAATGTTTTTCAACCCGCAGTAGGCTCCACATTCACACCAAATAGCATGTTTCAATCCCTGATAGGGATTTTAATGTTTTTCAACTCAACAGTGCTAAAGGAGAAGCCCGTATTTGGCAGTTTCAATCCCTGATAGGGATTTTAATGTTTTTCAACTTTTAGTACCTAAAAACTTTTCAGAAAAGACTTGTTTCAATCCCTGATAGGGATTTTAATGTTTTTCAACTTTTGAAGAGTACAAGTTCTAGCCGTTGGTAGTTGTTTCAATCCCTGATAGGGATTTTAATGTTTTTCAACTGCCCAATGTTGAAACACGCACTGTATTTAGTTTTCAAGGTTCGTTTGCGTCAATGTGCTGCCATAGTAGCATTTCAATACTGGGTGTCGTCAAGAGTGTCGATGATACTTTACCGAAATAGCCTCCTGACAAGGGTTACAGCCGTTGCGTCAATCTGTTTTTTCCGAGTTGGCGCTTAAAGCTTTGTGCAGCAAGCAATACAGCGGAAATTTTGCACTCTCTTTTGCTAACACCTACTAATTGACGCAATTTAATACCTAACTAACTATAAGGTATAGGTGAAATCATTCACCAACATTCCAGGAACTAAACTACCTCCAAGTTGGCGACCTTCGTAAGTTCCAACTTCGGGGATGAATTCTTGAAAAGTGGTCAAATCCACAAGATTTTCTCCCCAAAAGCGATAAAGGCTTTCGTCAAAGCGCAAGTTTTCGATGGGAGCCATGATTTCGCCGTTTTCTACCCAAAAACATGCATAACGAGTCATACCTGTAATTCTACCAGTGGGGCGATCGCTCCAATTTAAGTAATGCAAATTCGATACATATAATCCTGTACCTAAATTCGCCATAATCTGTTCAGGTGTTAAATTCCCTGAACTCACCTCCGGCGCACGTAAAGTCTCTGAACCATTAGCACCGTTAGCAATTTTTCCATATTCTTTAGCAGTCCGAGAATTAACCAAAGTATTTATTAATATGCCTTGTTCTATTACAGATAACTCTGGTGTTGCCATTTCTCCTAATTCATTAAATCGCGGTACTAAGCCTCGTTGAAAGTTTTCTTTTAAATTAAATGCTGAAGAAAGCTGTTTTTCACGATGCGCCAAAGCAGCCAAAGCACTGTTTCCTTGTTGTATATCTGCTTCGCTGACAGCTCCCCACGAAAGCATCATTAATAAATCAGCAACAGCAGCAGGTGCAAAATAAGTTTTGTACTGTCCTCGTGGCAATTCTTTAGGAGGCCGAGAAAGTAGCGCTAGTTGTTCTTTTGCTTGACTTATTTTGCCTATGTAAGCATGTTCATCCCAATTACTCCCTGCAAAAGTACCTTTAACAGCTTGTCCTGATGTAGTGAATAAAGAATAATCTAAAGTAAAAGAATCTGTAGCAAACCAATGTTTTTGACCACTAGAATCAGCATAAGCTTTAATTACTGATCCTCCAGCATATATACCAGTAAAATCTAAATCTGTCACTAATTTCAGGACTGTTGGCACTACTAATTCTGCTGCTAACAATTTCCCAGAATGTATTTCCCGACTTGTAAGATTTCCTGATGGTACAACTAAATAGGGATCAACGGGTAAAAGTAAAAGTTCATCACGCAGTTCTTGCAAAGCTTTGTATGCCGCTTGCCAGTCCACGTCCCAATTACCTGTAAAGGAAAATTGCCGAAAACTACTGCGCTGATCTTCCATCAAATTTAGTTCAATCCAACCATCAGCAACACAACCCGTTTGTCGCACTTTAGCATGATTAAAACGAGTAAATTGGCTGCGTTCACTGCTGAGTTTGATAGTGAATTGTTCATTTGCTGTTTTCTTAACTAGCAGAGTTTCAATAAGTTGATTAAAGCTGATTTCTAAAGCGGATAATTCATTCATTTTCATATTTATAATGCTTCTCATGCGAAAATGAGGCTAAGATCCCCGACTTCTTAAAGAAGTCGGGGATCTTGTTGTTTTCAACCGCCTCCTCCAAAAACTTCGACGTTGGCAAATACACAAACGGGTGAACCATGTCCTACACAAATAGCTTGATTTGGTTCACCTTTGCCACAGTAAGGAGTGCCGTACATTTGCCAGTTAGAGGCATCACTTATTTGGATTAAGCTGTGCCAAAATTCTGGGGTTGTAGCTCGATAATTGGGATTGCGGAGGGTTTTAGTGAGTTTACCGTTTTCAATCAATTGGGCATACTCACAACCAAACTGAAATTTGTAACGGCGATCGTCAATTGACCAAGAGCGATTAGACTCCATATAAACGCCGTGTTCTATGTCGGCGATTATTTCTGCAAAGCTGGCGTTTCCTGGCTCTAAATTTAAGTTGGCCATGCGGTCTATTGCGGGGCGATTCCATGAGCAAGCACGGGCACAAGCTACCCCTGGTATACCTGCTCTGGCTTGACTTTCTAGGCTGCCTAAACCCCGCTGTAGTACCCCTGCTTTGATCACATATTCTTTTGTGGCTACTGCACCTGTATCATCAAAAGCGTAGCTGGCAAATTCACCAGGGACGGTGGGATCAAAGGTAATGTTCATTAATGGCGAACCATATACTAGTTTGCCAAAATCAGTTTTATTGACAAAGCTGCCGCCGGCGTAGTTGCGCTCATCTCCTAAAATTCGGTCTATTTCTAGAGGATGACCGACACTTTCATGGATTTGCAGCATCATTTGGTCTGGGGCTAAAACTAAGTTAGTGCGTGTGTTGGGGCACTCTTGGGCTGTTAATAATTCTATTGCTTGTTCGCCGATTTGCTGTACCCGATGCCATAAATTTTCTAGTTGTAAAAGTTCCCATCCACCTTGATAACAGTTGGCTTGCGAACCATTATTAGTGCGTTGCTGCACAATCCCCGCATCTTGGGCAATAACTCCGTAATGGGTTCCCAAAGATATAATTTTTTGATACACCTCTGAGCCGTTACTGCTGACAAACCAAGTTTCTCGCTCGGTAGTGTTGGCGTTGGCGGTGGTTTGGACAATCTTGTCGTTAACTTTCAGCGTCTTGCATACCCGAACTAATAAATCGTTGATTTCCCCACGATTGAGAGCATCCAATGGTTCTAAGAATGGAGAGTTATATTCACCTATGACTTTAGGACGCTCACTTTCACGAAAGGGATATATCCACCACTCACTGGCTGCTAGCGCTTGTTTATAAGCTGTTTGGGCAGCGGCTTGTAAAGATGGTAATTCTAGAGAATTGGTAGCTGCATAACCTAGACAGCCATTAACCAAAACTTCTAGCATTGCTCCAACAGTGGAGGTTTTGCCGTTGGCTTGGGGTAAACCGTCGCGGACATAACAAGTAGTAGTATTTTCTTTGACGGCTCTAATACCAATCCAATCAGCAGGAATATCAAAAGTAGCGATCGCTTTTGTTAGTTCAGACCACATAATATAGTCAAATTAATAGAATTATTAGAGTTTAAGTAACTATTCATGGGCATAGGTCATGGGGCATGGGGAAAAATAACTGTTCCCTGTTCCCTGTTCCCTATTGCCTATTGCTTATTGCCTGTTCTTTTTCATCTGATTCTGATAGTTGTTGATTATCTGAGTTTATTGGCAGTTCGTAAATAGTAACTTTCTCTTCAGCCAACAGTTTCGGGCGCAAATAAAGATTTTCTAAAACTACGCCTACACCAGCAACCCAAGGTGGGACAATCACTGCGCCGATGATGCCTAAAACTTGTGTTCCCCCTAATACAGCTAAAAGTTGATATAACGGGTGAACTCGCACTGATGAACCTACCAGTAACGGATCAAGGACATAACTTTCTATATTCTGAATAATCACAAATAACAGCAATACCCAAACAAAAGTTAATCCCCCCTGAGGAATAGCCACAATTAAAGCTGGAACTGCACCCAATATTGGCCCAACAAACGGAATTAAGTTTGTAAACCCAGCAATTACACCCAGCGCTAAGGCAAATTCAGACAGCCCCAAAAGACTCAAACTCAAGGTAATGACAAAACCTAAAATAGCCGAAACCAAAACTCGACCTTGAACGTAACCCCCCATACGCCGAGAAATTGGTACAACTTGAGCTGCAAGGCGTTCGTCCCAAGGTTTGGGAAACAGCTTTACTAGTCCTTGAACTAAGTTTTTGCTACCAGCGACCATGTAGGCGGAAATAATTAAAGCTAAAATTAGATTGACTACGCCGCCGAGAATGCCACGAGTAAAGCCAAAAGAGCGCACTAGTAACTGTTGACTAGAGCGAAACAACCAATTGGTAAGTGCTTGGATATCAAAGAATTGCTCTATTGTCTCTATTTGAGTAACTCCCATTCGCAAGGCTAAATTTTCAGCCGTTGTTCGCAAATTATCTAAATAAATTGGCAATTTACTGCCTAATCGCTGAATTTGCTCAAAAACAGATGGCCCAATAATTAAACCTGCCCCAACTAATCCGGCAATTAGGCTAATGTACACCACAATTACTCCTAGCCAACGGGGTAGGCGTAATTTTTCGGCGGCGTTAACTATCGGCGCGATCGCAGCTGCCAACACTACCGCAATCATAAAAGTTACAAACAAACTCCGTAATTGCCACAGTAATATGGTCAAAAAACCAGTGGCGACAATTAGCAGAAGGTTAGATAAAGAAACAGTTTGACGTTTTTCGGGCATAGGGAGAAGAAGGGGCAGGGGGCAGGGGGC
>NZ_JAECZB010000053.1 GCF_016056295.1 Atlanticothrix silvestris CENA357 | reverse complement strand
GATTAGGGCATGGGGCATGGGGAAGAAGGGGTAAGGGGGAAAGGGGAAGGGTTTGTTTCTTCATCCTTTACCCTTTACCCTTTAACCCCTTCAGGGTTCACCAGTCGCTCATGGGGGAAACCCCCAAGACCGCGCTGGCTCACCTTTTCCCCCTCTTCTTGCTCCCCTGCTTTTTCATTCCGATTTTCCAGGAAGAATTGGTTTTGTCACAATGTCATCCAAACCGATGTTGGACAGCAAATCTCTCCACTGGGTTTTAAGTGCTGCATCTTGAGGATCTTTTTGACGCAGTTGTGCCAGTGTTGTTAATGCCTCATGCCAAATCCCGTTTTCGGCATAGATTGCAGATTGCTGTAGAGGTGTTGCTGTTTGTAACTGTTGGGTAATTTTGGGTTTGAGGTTGACTCGTTGAATCACCCCTTCGACATAAATAGGAGGTGACTGTTTTTCTGGATCACAGTAGACAGTTAAAAACCAGCGGTATTGCTTGTCTACTTCCAAAGCAGGGGCGTTTGTAGGCAGAGAAATACTGATAACTCCTGGTTGATTGGGTAGAGCGATCGCTTGTCTATAGATTGGGTTAGACTGCTGATCTTGGAGGACAAATTCAGTCGGATAGGCGGAATCTTGAGTATACGGCACGTAGAACCACAAAGTCGGATTTGCCTTTGTTGTCCATCCCCAAACATTAATCACCGTAGAAGTTTCTTCAGTAGAGGGTACTAAAGCAGTAAGTTTAGGTTCGGCCTGTAAACACAAAGGAGTTCGTCTAGCTCCGCCACGGACGCGGCCTCCAGGCGGGGGATCTGGGGGCGGTTGAGGTGGTGAAAAGCGTACAGTTTGAGCCAGAGTTTTCATACTGTGAGTCAAAGGTACTGGTGCTGGTGCTGCCAGTACTAAGCTTTGGCTGGCTAAAAAACCTGTGTATCCCAGAAGTAATGGTAAAAATAATTTCATAAATTATAAAATTGACTTCATAAATTACTAGTATAATTTGGTATTGGCAGTTTAAATTCGAGAAGATTGCTGACGACGTTCTAAAGATTTTGTCTGTTTAACAATTGATGTCACGCCCACTGTCAATAACAAGACCAAGGCTGATGGTACAAAAGGCACCCAAACACCCCAGATTAAAAGACCAAAGCAGACTACATACAGCACACCAACGCTCATACCAACTACTAAAGCTAATGTGGGTAGTAAATACCACCGTAAGGCCAGTAAACCTCCAACCATAGCCCAACCCAAAATCCAGATCACCTCAACTCCAGGAGACCAAGCTCGCAATAATGGTCGCCCATCCAAAATTGCACTGAGAATTTGACTGACCATGTGTGCTTGTACTATCACTCCTGGCATTTGCTCATCTAATATACTGCCATAGGGAGTAGCCCAGTAGTCGGGAAAATCTCCTTTTGCGACTACACCAATCAAAATAATTCGATTTTTAATAGCTTTAGGATTGATGGGACTAGATAAAAGTTGCGTTAGCGTTACTTGTTCAGCAATCTGTTTGGAGGAACGGTAGTTGAGTAAGATTTGACCCTTTGCATCGATGCCTTGATAGCCGCCAGTGCGAGATTTGAGAATTGGAAAAACAGTGTTACCCAACTGCAAATTTCCTTTTGAGTTAAATTTAGGTTTAATTCCTAAAGGCAACAAATAGCGAAATGCTAGTTGCATACTTAAGGCATAAGGAGCCGAACACAAAGATGCAGTCTCCTGGTTCATGAACATCAGATGCCTACGTACAACTCCATCCTTATCATGAATAAAGTCGCTAAATCCCAGGCGATTTTTGGGAAATTCTGGCGGTGGCTCAATACCTTTGACGCTTGTTGTAGCATCACTTCCCTTACACACCCCAATTAAGTTATCAGTTTGTTGAAAACGAGTAATTAAGTCTTGCTGTTCTGCGGGAAAATCGCGGTAGATATCTAAACCAATTGCTCTGGGTTGATACTGCTTCAGTTTTACTAGTAGTTGATTGAGAGATTTTTCGGAGATAGAAGTTCCTTTTAAGGACTCGCCATTACGTCGTTGATTTGCCAGATCTGTATCATCAATCGTTACTACTAGGAGGCGATGATCTAGTTCTTCGCTGGGACGCGATCGCATCATCAGGTCAAAGGCTTGTAATTCATTACTTTGCAGCGCTCCTACAAATCTCAAGCCACAAACTAAAGCACTCATCGCTAAACTGGATAACAATGCCATTGTAAATCCGCATTTGAGGGATGGGCGTAAGTTGAGTATGCTTCTATTTTGAGTATGTTTTAGTTCTTCCCAAGTCAGTGGTATCTGTGCCAAATTTTGGCAAATCACTGGTAGCCAAGTTGCACAAGGAAATTTATCCTCAATTCCTTGTAACCTTTCTCGTGCTTGTCGCACCGCCTGATATAAAGATTCACCACCGGCAAAGCCTTCTAAAAAATATTTCAAAAACTCCTGGGCTACTTGGTCTGGAACAGGCTCACGCATGATAATGATTTGCGGGATGTGCAAATCAGCTAGTTCTCGTGCTAGCCCCAACCCATCACAGGAGTTAAAAATTGCTAATTGTAAGCCGCGTTCAATAGCTATTTTGAGAGCGTATTTCAATTCGCCAATGCTAAGGCTGTCGGTTTTATTCAAATAAATTCGCCCACAACCATCATTTCCTTGATTAGAACTGTGCCCAGCAAAAAATAGAATATCCCAGTTTTGCCCCCACAGGTTATCGGTCACTTCTTTACGCTGTGGCTCCACTAAAAAGGTGACATCTGCGCCTGGGCAACGTTGCAAAATAGCTTGGTCAGCCTTAGTATCAATACCTTGACTATTACCCACAATTGCCAAAATATTTACTGCTGGATTAGGGCTGCGTGGCTTGAGGATGCGCTCATAACTTGGTGATGAAAGAGCAATTTCTGCCTTTGGGTAGCGTTCTAATAAATCCCAGAGATGCCAAGGTAGCTTCTGTAATTGGCTATTTTCTGATTGCAGAATGACTCGAATTTCGTCTGTGGGCGATAATCTCTCTAGCCATTTCTCTCGTAAAGGGCGAAACTCTTCTGCTCTTAGCCAAGTGTTAAAGCGTGCCCGCAAAATATGGGACATATTGTGGCAGTCTTGAGTCATCGATACATTCGTCACTTGTATTTGGTCAGCATCCAAGCGATAACGATTGCCCAACTTTTGATAGTTAGATTGCCAACGAGCGTAGTAAAGCGGCATTTCGGGAGATGGTGGCAGTTTACCCGTGATTTCTGTTGAAGGGCGATCGCTTTCTTCACCAATCTGGAGAGTGACAGTAAACCCTACCTCAAAACAACCGTCTCCGAATTTTAAAACCACTAACTTAGCCATGACTAAGATATTTCGTATTTAAATTTTTAGAACTGATGCCACTGCGCGGAAGTCAGAAGACTTATATTATCGGCTTTTCACCCTTTATTAAGGATGCTTTTATTGCCGCCGTGCTGTATTAGTAATAAGTTACTTACTTATTACTGACAAATTTTGAAATTATGCATATTTAAATGTAATTAATCTACATACTTTAAATTACAAAGTTTTCCGTAATCCTCATCTCATCTAATGAGACCTGAACGCTAAAACGCTCTTGAATTTCGCCTCTAAACTGTAACTGAATGTAGTTGTCTGCACTTCTAGCTTCAGCTTCCAAAAATACTGCTCCAGATTCATCCAAAACGGTGAGTTGCACTCCCGTCGGCAAGTAAATTTGATTACCTGTAGAGTGTAACTGTAACCGAATATTGGTTTGTTGATTCATTTCAGGGCCAATTTCCACAATCAACATCACAGGTTGGTCAATAATTGTGATACCCAAATCAATCAGTTTTGCCCGTCTGGTAATTGCTTCTGAGTGATTGGGAGATGTTGCTTCAGTAGTTACTGAACTACGAAAGGCGTAAGCTGGTTGAGATTCCAGCAAGTCCCATAAAGATTCAACTGTTTGCCAACCAGCTTCACATTGATCAGCAAACCACTGACTTAAATTCACCAAAGTCTTGAATGGTGAAGTTCTAAGCTGTTCCAAGTGATCAATTAATGCCTCTAGGGGTTGTAGTCGGCTCAAAGGCAATGTTTCCGTGGTGACATTACGGGTAAATCCTAGCAGTTTTGCTTCTTGGAGCGCTCCGTCAATTTGCACCACGACATAACCCACTCGTTCTTCCCAAGTTTCTGGGGGAACGGCACATACCTGTTCGTACAAACCTACAGGACGACACTCCAGACGGCCAATGGAGGGAATCTCCAAATCAGCAACATTGGCACTCAGTTGCATAATAGGATTCCAGCTGTCGCTGACTCTAAGATCAGTAGGAATTTCCATCATCTGCAAATAGTCATTTACCACCGATACAGCTAAAGTATTTAGCCGAACTTGTTGTGCTTTTTCGGGAGTTGGCTGCTGATTGGCAAACCGTTGAGCAGTTGTGCGTGCTATTTGAGAAATCGGTAGAGGCAATGCGGAATTGTCTAGTTCATAAGTGTTGTTACTCATAATTCATCTCTCGTCATTAATGCTGTTATGTACATATCGGCTGCATTTAATAAATTTATGCCACCAAGTCAGAAAAAGTCAGAAAAATAAGTAAGGAAGCAGGGGAGCAGCAAGAGGGGAAAAGGTTAAAGGGTAAAGGATGAAAAAACCAACCCTTTAACCCTTCCCCCTTTTTTCCCAATGTCCAATGCCCAATTACAACCAATTACCAATCAACACATAAGCAGACCAAAAGCTTGGTGCGTGGTAATTGGGATGCTTTAGCAGTTGCAGTTGGGCACGGCGGAGGGCTTCGGCTTTAGTGATATTGCCGTCCTTGAGTCCTCGGTAAAAACTACCTACAAATAAGGCTGTCGATTCATCATCAATTTGCCACAGAGATGCTAAAGTACTGCGTGCCCCTGCCCGTACTGCTGCTCCTGCCAGACCAAGGGCTGCACGGTTATCCCCTGCTGCTGTTTGGCACGCACTTAAAACTAACAGTTCTACTACTCCTGGTTGAGTTTCGTCTTGGCCGCGAAGAAAAGTATCGAATTGGGTAACATTAATTGGGCCGTCAGCAGCCAAAATAAAGGTGTTTTCAGCACGAGAACTAAACTGACCATGAGTTGCTAGATGTATGACATTGAATGGAGAAGTATTAACTTCGTTCTCTAGTGCTTTGCTGGTGAAGTTTTGATTCAACAGATTGGTTGTTGATACCCCAGCGCTGGCAATAAGCTGAACTTCAGACTCAATGCCCGGCAATGGTGCAAAGTTAGGAAAATTTGGAGGGGGCTGTATTAAACCAGCAGTTAAGGCTCTAAGTTGTTGGCGCACCAGTGGTTTGGGGTTTTGGAGTTGCAGACCGACGCTTAGTGCGATCGCATATTTTTCTACTAAGAATTGCTGTCCATCATAAAGTGATGACATTGGTAAATTACGCAATGCTCCATCCAACACAAATACCAGAGTTTTTACCCCACTGGCTGACAATTCTGATTCAATAGGTTTGATGAGCCAGTTGTAAATTTGTTGCGATTGGATTTTGACGGCATTAGTAGCAGCGGGATCGACAAGAGTTTTTTGGACTTGTGCAAGAACTTTGTCTACTTCTAATTGGGAAATATTGGTACTGTAATGCCGCAGGGGTTTATTGGGAATTTTGACAATTACCTGAAATTGGTTAGGCAGAATAATAGGATAAAGAATAGCAGCAGTAGGATTATCTTGGTCTACTACTTTATCAAGAGTGACACTTTGTCCTTGCAGGCAAGCTTCCTGAAAAAAGTTATCTAATTCTGCTAATTGCAAGGCTTCAATCCGCTGGCGGGCTTTATCTAAGATTTTTTCATCTAATTTTCCTGACTGGGATTGCAGTAATAACTCTACTGATTGTCGATAGATAGGTTCAACACTGTCACGAAAGTTAAATTGCACGTCTTGATTGACAGCCACTAAATCACTGCGGAGAGATTTGAGAGTTTCGATTGCTGCATCATAGGCGGCGATCGCTCCTTTGATGTCTTTTTGTGCCCGTAGCAATCTGGCTAACTGCCACTCCAATCGATAAGCGATGTCTGATGCATTACTTGTTTGAGCTAGGATTAATGCTTGTTCGGTGAGAGTTTTAGCCTCTGACCACTGCTGGTTTTTTTCATATAAATTACCCAAACTTAAAAGCGCGTAAGCTTCTGCTCGTTGATCGCTCAAACTATGAGACTGCTGAATTGTCGCGGCGAGTAATTGTGCTAAGTTCTGAATGCTGACTGCTGAGAAAGATTTTTTACTCAAAAATTCCAAATCGGTACTTAGGACTTTCATCAAGCTTTGTACATAGTTAATTTGGGCGTAGATGGCAGCGCGACTAGGAGGAAGTTGGTAAAGTTGGGATGGAATTGATGCTAATAAAGGTTCAATTTCTGCCAATTGTTTTGTTTCAACCAGCAGGCTGAGCTGATTGAGCTGTGCTTGAACTTTTGTTAGGGGCGAGGGAGAGACTTGAAATGTTTTTTTATAGTAGGCGATCGCTTCTACTTTTTGTTGATGTATCCGCGCATTGTTTCCTAGGCTAAAAAGACTTGCCCCAATTTCAGCACGAGATTGCATGCGTTGGGCAATCTCCAAACTTTGCTGTAGGGCAAGGCGAGAGTTTTTGTGATCTCCAGTTACTAAAAGCGCATCACCAAGCGATCGCAATCCTACTGCCTTTTCTATGGAGTCTGGTTGAGATTGTAACTTTTGACTTGTTTGTTCTAATATTTCGACTGCACGACGGAAAAATCCTTGAGTTCGCCACGCTTGTGCTTGATTGATCTGCGATCGCACTACACCACTGTGGTTTTTTAATTGCTGGTAAATTTTTGCTGTTTCTTGCCAAGTTGCTAAGGCCTTCTCTGTCTGCCCCATCGCCAGTTGCAAACGACCTTGAATATCCAGCGATTGAGCTAATAGTTGCAAATTTTGGCTTTTTTCCTGTCCTTTGAGCAATTTCAAGCTCTCCGTAATTGCCTGCTGCGCCTGAGTCCATGCACCCAGTTGTTGGTAAGCAAGAGATAAATTACTCAGGGTGGTAGCGAGTCTTTGATGATCTCCTTGTTGCTTGTATTCTTGAGCTGCCTGCTGTAATACTTGCGCTGCTTGGGCAAAACGTCCAGCATCATATAATACTTTACCCTGTTGTGAAGCTGTAATATTTACGTTTGTCAGCTGAGATGAAGAATGGGTCGCATCTGGAACTTTTGCTAGCACAGGTGAAGCAAGTATACACAGCAAAGTCAACAAAAAGTACAAAAGCAAACGTAACCAATTACGACCTTTACCTTTTGCTTTTCGTCTACTAAATTTTACAGAATTTGGGTAACGAACCCTGCTTGTTGGAGCCATAGCTATAGCAAGAGGTAGACGACAACAGGGAAGTCAGATGATTGACTGTATAAGCAGAATACATGAATATGGTAGCGATCAAAAATTACTGAGATTATTGATTTTTCAAACATCAATTAGATAGCATATAACATCATCAATGGTTGTTATTAATATCAATTAATCAAAATGAAAAACCTGAATGAGGAGAATGATTCTTCTCCTCATTCAGGGTTTTGACTTGATAGTGACCGCCACAGAAAAACAGGCGATTATTTACCTTTAATACTTCACCTTCATAACAAACCCTCAAATTCAGCAAATTTTCGCAAGCGCGGTAAGCACTGACGCTGATAAAAACTGCTTAATGTGGGAATTGGCAATCCAAATGCCTCAGACAATTCTTTCCAACTAACTTCCGGGGGTAAGCGTTTAAGAATTAACACCTGACAATTTACATTTGGATGTCCTTTAATATGAGTGCTACGTAGTTCTCCATCTGAATCCTTTTTTACCCACATCTCCAAGTTTTCCAAAATGGGGGGTACTTGGGGACTAGCTGGCAGGTTGTCAACAGGGTCAATAATTTCACTGTTTCCACCCGACCCAAACTGGTGAACTTTGATAGGAACTGTTGTAGCTTGTTCCCGGTGTTGATTTAGGTAAAAGTCTTGTAGTCTGCGTTTCAGGTAAGCATTCAACCAAGTAATGACACTGCCATAAGTAGGATCATATTTTTGGCCTGTCAAACCTTCGCAAACGTTACGACAGAAATATAACCAAGTTTGTTGCAGTGCATCTTGATAGTAAGGTGTACTTTCCCTCCAAAGTCTTTTGGAAGTCGAGCGTATAATTTGCGTGAGCAACTTCTGACGCTGAGGGCTTCCAGGTGGGTGCCCACAGGCTTGGGCAACTAAACAGCGTAGCTGTTCATCGAATTCAACCATGTTAAACTGTTGGCGAAAAAGGCAAGAATATTTTAGTATTACGTATAATAATGCTCCAGAGAATTACCCTGTATCGTGATAGTAGCTTTTTTTTGAATTCTTCTATCAAAACAATTTTATAGCAATACATCAAAGTTGTAATAATTACCTTTTGAACTAATCGCCAAAGAGGAGTCAGGGAATTACTTGCGATCACCTGTCATGCACTAAGCTTGATACAAGCAGTTATTGATTATACAGTACTTCTATTTGATTTTTGTGCGTAGAAATCGCTTATAATCCCAACCAAGCTAAGAAATTATTCCACCAAGAATTTGTCAGATTGCCTGCATTTAATCGCATTTTTTGGCGAATATCTTGAATATTCCAGTTAGTTAACTTGGCTAAAGTTTGTGCTTCTTGTTCAAAACGCTTGGGTAAAGACCGCTTGTATTCTTTGCCTGCTTGACATTTGAGTTCACCTGTAAAAGGATGTTGCAAAATATAGCGTCCTTGGAAAAACTCACGGTTAGAAGTTTGTTGAAACATAGGATCTTCAGGGAATTTGTCGCGGGTGTAGCGGATATGTAATCGAGTAATGAAGACGTTATTATTAACGGGAAATGGACGACCAAAGCCAGGAGGTATTGGCGCGTTATTTACAGAATTACCATCCAACCAAAATACACCTGCTTGCTTCAGTTCTTCTGAAGTCAACGGTTCAGCAGAACAAGGATCGCAATTGCTCATATCCCAGGCATATTCCAAAAAGGCAACTCTCCTATCTTCTTTGGTGTAGACAGTTTGAAACATCGATTTGTAAAATTCGCCAAATTCATCTTTGACAAACACTGGGATATTTGTATTTGATGGAATTTTGACTGTCCGGTAGTTGGTGATTTCTGCTTGTCCTTGAGGTGAGAGGATGTAGACAATCAAATCTTGTTCTTTGGTAGCGTTGATCATGCCCAAACGAATTGGCAACATGAACTTGGGCGACTGGTAGGAAATTTGTAGTGGACGCAGAGATTGATAACCAGATTTCTCAAATGTATCTAGGTTGACTTTGGCCACAAAGAATTTCATTGAGGAACGAATGTAAGGTTTCAGTAACTGTTTTCCTCCTCTAGGGATTTTGTAACCATTACGGTTGAGCCAAGTTTCCAGCCCGCCAGATTCTTTAGCACTTAAAATCACAATGTCATATTCGCCAACATTAAAACGCGCCTCAACTGTGACACCCAAACTGCGATCGCTCCTCTTACTCTCTAATTCATTACTGGCTGCTCTCGGTGCTGCTTGAGGCATGACAGAACTGTCGTAAGCTGGAGTACAAGGATCTGAGTCGAAATATTCTACCAATCGTGCCGCACTAAAAGCATCTAAACGTTCGATAATTTTGGGTTCAGCTATCCGAACTTGTTCTTTTTGTAGCACTGTCGGCACAGGTACTACCATTGCAAAATCTTTGACTTCTCCTTGAAAGTCATTTGCCATCGTCAAAACACAAGTGGCGATCGCTACTGCAATCAATGGCGATCGTAATGTCCAGTCTCTTGCTCCAATACCTAAGACCAGAAACAAGCCAAGAAATAAAATTTGGTAATCTCGTATATCTTTAAACAGCATTAACCCTTAATTCAGGGATTACCCGTAGATTTTTTATCAATCTAAGCGAGTACAAGCTCAAATAATATTGCTGTTACAGATTTTGTTACAAAGTTAGCTTCCAAAGGATATTCATACCCTTTCTTTGTGAAGCTGCGCCAAACTCTCTTAAACTCTTAATCTTGGCGTACTTGGCGTACTTGGTGAAGCAGTCGCAGTCTTGGCGCTTTGCGTCGATTGCGAACTGCTGAACCCGAAGGGCGGTTCGTTTTTGATTTCTTATACTAAGTCTGAGATAATTGGGCGCATCTTCATACAGAATTGGTATCAGGAGTCAGTCCAAAGCCCACCACCTTACCCAATAAGTACGGTTGTGGGCACTTTTTTAATATCAAAGTTCGAGTACTTTGCTGTTAATTTGTTTACTCATTTCCCAGATCTAACTGTAC
>NZ_JAECZB010000052.1 GCF_016056295.1 Atlanticothrix silvestris CENA357 | reverse complement strand
GGCTAGGGGTTAGGGGCTAGGGGTTAGAGGACAACACAGCGGAAATAAAGCACTTAATGTTAAATGTCTGAACTCTTGCAAAAAAGTAATTACGAATTACGAATTACGAATTACAAAGTTCTGGTAAATTCAATGCTGATTTTGCCACTGAAATCTGGAATAGGTGCGGCGGGTTTACTGACAGTGAGTTGAACTTTGGTGACACGATCGCACTCTTGTAGTATAGAATCTGCGATCGCACCTACTAAGCGTTCTAGCAAAGCAAACTTGGATGTTTTGACCAGATTTTGAATCAAGCTGATGATGCTGCGATAATCTAGAGTGTCTTCTATAGCATCAGTCTTGGCAGCGGTGGACAGATCTAACCATAATTTCACATCGACCTCAAACCATTGACCTAACACCTGTTCTTCTGGCAAATAACCGGTGTAACCATAACAACGAATCCCCGTCAAATGAATACAGTCCATTTAAAATTAAAAATTGTCTGATATTTATCTTTAATTTAATGCCGATCGCCTATAGAAATGTTAATCAATTTTGGGCTTATGTCTTAACCCAGACCTTAAAACGTCTAGGATTGACCTGTGCTGTAATTTGTCCTGGTTCGCGCTCCACACCGCTAGCAGTCGCCTTTGCTCAACAAATACCTGAAATTGAAGCGATTTCCATTCTCGATGAACGCTCCGCAGCTTTTTTTGCTTTGGGAGTAGCTCAAACAACCGGCAAACCTGTAGCACTAGTTTGTACCTCTGGTACAGCAGGAGCGAACTTTTACCCAGCGGTCATCGAAGCGAGAGAAAGTCGTGTTCCCATGTTGGTATTAACTGCTGATAGACCAAATGAACTGCGAAACTGCCACTCTGGACAAACAATAGATCAATTGAAATTATATGGAAATTACCCAAACTGGCAAGCAGAGTTAGCCTTACCTTCTTTAGATATGGGAATGCTAGCTTATCTTCGGCAAACAATAATTCATAGCTGGGAGAGAACGCAAGCTCCTACAAAAGGCCCAGTACATCTAAATATTCCCTTTCGCGATCCTCTCGCCCCCATTCCTGACAATACTGACTGGAGCTATTTGCAGTCAAAGTTTAATTTAGAAGACTTTTTTGCTGGAGTAGCAAACCCATGCCCCATACCCTATGACGCCACTTGCTACAACGGAGGGAACCTCCGCAACGCAGTGGCTCCCCCATGCCCCATACCCAAAGAATGGCAACAATGCGATCGCGGTATCATAATTGCTGGTGTAGCTCAATCACAGCAGCCACAGGAATATTGTAGGGCGATCACGCATCTTTCCCAAACTCTCCAATGGCCTGTGCTAGCTGAGGGACTTTCCCCACTGAGAAATCATGTTGACCTTAACCCCTATTTAATTTCTACTTATGACCTGATTTTGCGTAATCAGCAACTAGCCAAGCAGCTAGCACCTGATATGGTGATTCAGGTAGGAGATATGCCTACAAGTAAAGAACTGCGTACCTGGATTGATTCAACCCAACCCCGACGCTGGATAATTGACCCTAGTGACCAAAATCTAGACCCGCTTCATGGGAGGACAATTCATTTCCGAGTTGCGGTAGAGCAACTGGTGGGGGAGGAAGGGAGCAGGGGAGCAGGGGAGCAGCACTTCGGCTTACCTCGACTTCGATCGGCACAAGACGCTCAGTGGCCAGAGAGCAGGGGAGCAGGGGAGCAGGGGAGCAGGGTAATTAAATCTTCCTCATCTGAATATCTGCAAAAGTGGTGTGCAGCAGAAACACAAGTCAGGGTAAATCTTGACCACACCTTGGAGACAATGGAGGAATTATTTGAAGGTAAAGCCGCGTGGTTATTGTCTCAAATGCTACCGCCAGGAACGCCTTTATTTATCGCCAATAGTATGCCTGTGCGGGATGTGGAATATTTCTGGAAACCGAATAATTTAGGAGTGCGATCGCATTTTAATCGTGGTGCAAACGGCATTGATGGCACATTATCCACAGCTTTAGGAATTGCCCACCGTCAGCAAAGTAGTGTGATGTTAACAGGAGATTTAGCGCTGTTGCATGACACTAATGGTTTCTTAATCCGTAATAAATTTATCGGACATCTCACAATTGTATTAATCAACAACAACGGCGGTGGCATTTTTGATATGTTACCCATTGCCAAATTTGACCCACCCTTTGAAGAGTTTTTTAGCACTCCCCAAGATATTGATTTTGCTCAGTTGTGCGCTACTTATAATGTGCAGCATGAATTGATTACTTCTTGGCAGCAGTTGCAGCAAAGATTAAACCCGCTTCCAACTACAGGTATTCGAGTTTTAGAGTTGCGGACAAATCGCAAAGCAGATGCGAAGTGGCGACAAGATAATTTACGTAATTTTGCGGTAGATATTGCAATTTAATTCTGCCCTTAGATATTACTAAATAGAGAGATGCAAGGTATTAATTTTGCGAAATGTTTATGGTGTCAAAATTAAAAGTGATTGATATAAGCGTTTCAAGTACTGTTGGTGCTGCTGAAACTTGCAAACTATTATAATTAGTAGTACAATTACGACTCTAGCGAATTTAGCGACACATGCGACAAGATGTAGAACATAACAATAATGAAAGTGAAGAAGATATTTCGTTTTTAACAACTATTGAAGTAGCTGAACTTCTTCGTGTTCACCAAAGAACTGTACAAAGATGGATATCATCAAATAATCTTAAAGCTACAAAAGTGGGGCCAAGAATTTGGCGTATCAAACAAAAAGACTTAGATGAGTTTTTACAAATAAATAACAGTAGACAACAAGCAGAAGAAAATATTAACTCAAATGGCAACAGGAATACCTAGTAGAGATAGTCGTAAAAGTAAAAAACAAAATATAATGCCTTTTCGTCTGGAATATGAAGGGAAAATTCCTATAGAAGATATATTAAAAATTCCTGTAGCCAAGTTACATCGCATAATCAGTATAGATGGACATCCAAGAAATAGACTCATCTATGGAGAGAATTTAAGAGTTCTTAGTTCATTCTTGAACGATGATACTATCGCGGGTAAAGTTAGTTTAATTTATATTGACCCCCCTTATGCAACAGGGAGTAGTTTTGAGTCTCGTCAAAGAGACCATGCTTATCACGACCTAATGGAAGGTGCAGAATATTTAGAGTTTTTACGTCAACGACTGGTTTTACTAAGAGAACTTTTATCAGAAGAAGGTTCTATTTATATACATTTAGATGACAAGATGGCTTGTGCTGTCAAAATTATAATGGATGAAATTTTTGGTTCTAAAAACTTTCGCAATTGGATTACCAGGAAAAAATGTAACCCCAAAAACTATACTCGTAAGCAGTATGGAAACACCGCTGACTACATTCTATTTTACACAAAAACGGATAATTATATATGGAATCAGCCTTTTAACCCTTGGACTGAAACTACTGCAAAGAAAGAGTATCAATATCTTGAAAAGGAGACTGGAAGAGTTTATAAGAAAGTCCCTGTTCATGCACCAGGTGTAAGAAAAGGTGCAACAGGTCAACCCTGGAGAGGAATGCTACCTCCTCCAGGTAAACATTGGCAATATACTCCAGAAACTTTAGACGAAATGGATGCACGTGGAGAAATTTACTGGTCACCAACAGGAAACCCAAGAAGAAAAGTTTATTTAGATAATAGTCAAGGTATTTCAGTCCAAGATATTTGGCTTGATTTCAAGGATGCCCACAATCAAAATATAAAAATTACTGGCTATCCAACAGAAAAAAATCCAGATATGATAAAACGAATAATTCTAGCCTCATCTAATGAGGGAGATATTGTGTTAGATGCATTCGCTGGAAGTGGTACTACTGCTGCTATAGCTGAAGAGTTAGGTAGAAAATGGATAGCTATTGATAATTCACAACTTGCTATAGCTACAATAGTTCAGCGTTTAGTTAAAGGAACAGAAGTAATGGGTGACTTCATTAACGAAAACAGTTCCACTAAACATGAACAAAAATACTTAATAGGTATAAATAGAATTTTACGAAGTGGTCTAGATTTATATATTGAAGAAACACCAGAATTAGAGTTTATCTCTGATACTGTAATCCATGAGTGGAATAGCAAACTCAACTTTCAAGCCAATCTTGTGTAAATCTCTCATCAAGCATTTTCAGAGTGCATACCATTATTTTGCCACCACCATAACTTTCTAGACGAGCATAATCATTCCACATAGATCCTAGTAGTAATCCTGGCCCATCGTTCAAAAAAAATACTTTTAAAGCCACTTTATATGTATCAGCATATCTGAGAATATCAGTTGCTTTATCTCTATTTCCACCAGTTCGATCATCTTCTTGAGAACCTCCTCTATCAGAGTCATAACGAGCAAATCCAACTACTAAGGGGGTTCCATCTAATCGAGATATAAAAATATCTGCTGGAGTTTGAGCTTCCCAATTATCCAAAACCTTATCAAGCATTACATCTTTTCCAGCACGAACTGGCCCCCGAATTATATAGTTTTTACCAAATACTCGGTCAAACCATAAGAAAAACGCTTCTGTCAAGTCATAGCCTTTTTGCCCCCGTTTACTCTGTTCTAAAAGAAGAGCCATCAGAGTTTCATCGGGTACAGGACGACTTTGCAAGTTTCTTCTAACCTCTTCTAAGCTACGAAATCTATCACCAAAGTCGTTAATTATATTGGGAATATCACGTTTTTTCTTGGTCATTTCTACTGTCGTATCTGGTGATATATACCTCCGAAATACTCTAAGAAGTTGAATACGTAAAGGATCAGGCTCTTTTGTAATAATTTCGAGTAAATTTGCAGCGTTTGTTGCTTCGTCTACCAATTCTATGAAACGCTCCAAAACTTTTTCGTAGAGCATTTTAGCTTCATCTAAAGAATCAGGGTAGAATGGTGAGTCAAATATGGTAATCCACTTAGATGCAGTTCCTTTGTAGCTACTGAATGAAATCAAATTACAATCTCCATTGCCATAATCGATACAATCTTTTAAGTATAAAACACATAATTCTATAAAAAACGCTAAAGCCAACTCTTCCAACTTCCTCAGGAATTTCACCAAATAGTCGTTTTAACAGTCGGAGGAGGAGCGATCGCCTTTCTTCTTTGCACCTTTGCGTGAGATTTACTCTTTTGATTGACCTTGTAACCATCCTTCCAAATCAGCCATAGAGGAAAAATCTAACAACGCCTCACCTAAAGCTTCCAACTGTTCTAGCGACAATCCTTGAATCTGAGACAACAGCGCATCGGGAAGCTCACCCAATAGCCGTTTTAATTGTCGGAGGACGAGCGATCGCGTTTGTTCCTCCTTCACGTCTCGAAAAGCCCGTGGTTCTTCTAAATTTAGTCCCAACATCGCTTCAATCTCCTCTCGACTTAAGGTAGAAAACTTGTAGACTATAATCGTCGTCACCCTTCGGGTTCGGCAGTCGCTCATGGGGAAAACCCCCAAGACCGCGCTGTCTCACTAAATCTATTATTGCTTGTTGAGATTGTTGCTGTGCTTGTTCCAACAAAAACCGTGCCGATTCTACTGCTTCTGTTTCAGAGCAGAGGTAATATTCGTCAATAACATCAACCCTAGCCCCAAAGGTTGTTGTCTTAAATCCCCCAACTCATCTAAATAAACCCGCCGCACTTGCATTACTCTCTAGCAAAACACGGTGAATTGTGGGATTTGAGGGTTCCAGACTGTGAGAAGGAAAAATTATTACCCCAGACCAGTTATTGTAACGAATAGAGTGGCGATAGAGAAACAAAAACAGTTCGCTAAAAAAGCGGTGATACAAGTCTTCGTCTCTTTGAAACTGAACTTCTGCAAAAAAGACGGTTTTGGAAACTGCATTAGTGGGGGGTAAAAATACTCCATCAATCCGAAACGCCGTTTCTTTGACTTCAACCGATTCAAACTGATAATTCTGTGCTTCTGCGGGTGGTTCATCTACTAATTCAAACAGCAAAAGAGGAAATTGCTTAAATAATTTATAGAAGATGGTGTCACGTCGCATTTTTATTCCTCAACACACCCAGACAATTAACAGATTGTAAAAGCTGGAGACACTCATCTTAGCGATCGCTTGTCCATTTAGAGTTTGCAGGAGAATTAAAAATAATAATGAAAAAATGGCTTTCTATTGTCGGCATTGGTGAAGATGGGTTACAGGGATTAAGTGCGATCGCTCGTTCTTTAATAGATCAAGCTGAAGTAATTGTGGGAGGCGATCGCCATCTTGCAATGTTGCATACAAATGATCAACGTGAGAAACTAACTTGGGTATCTCCCATTAGTGCCTCAGTAGAAGAAATTATCCGTCGTCGAAATCAGCCAATTTGTGTACTGGCGAGTGGTGATCCCATGTGTTTCGGTATTGGTGTTACCTTAACGCGGCAAATTCCCATATCAGAAATTACGATTATCCCTGCGCCTTCAGCTTTCAGTCTTGCCTGTGCCAGATTAGGATGGTCTTTAACTGAAGTAGAAACCTTGAGTTTGTGCGGTCGTCCACCTTCGGTGCTTCAGTCTTACATTTACCCCAAAGCTAAACTGTTGATTTTGAGCGAGGGAAAAAATACACCCGCGATTGTGGCTGAAATTTTGACCAAGCGTGGCTATGGTGACAGCGAGATTGCAGTATTAGAACGCATGGGCGGTACTCAAGAAAGGATTGTAGCTGGTACGGCTACATCTTGGAATGCAACAGAACTTGCCGATCTCAATGCGATCGCAGTTAATTGTATTGCTGATGCTGGAGTTGTGCCTTTGCCAAGATTACCAGGACTTCCAGATGACGCTTATCACCATGATGGACAGCTCACCAAGCGCGAAGTTAGGGCAATTACCTTAGCAGCTTTAGCGCCTATCCCAGGACAACTGCTGTGGGATGTCGGCGCAGGTTGCGGCTCAATTTCGATTGAATGGATGCGGACTCATCCTAGATGTGGGGCGATCGCGATCGAACAAAATTCTTCTAGACTGCACTATATTGCTGAAAATGCCACTACCCTCGGTACTCCCAACTTACAAATCATTGCAGATAAAGCACCCCATGCCCTCAAAGATTTGCCTACACCAGATGCTATTTTTATTGGTGGTGGAGTAACAGCAGAGGGACTTTTCGATATCTGCTGGGAAGCACTGCGGCCCGGTGGACGTTTAGTGGCAAATGTCGTCACAGTGGAGGGTGAACAAACTTTATTTCAGTGGCATCAACAAGTTGGTGGTAACTTAACTCGTATTGCTATCCAAAGGGCGGAACCTATTGGCAAATTTTTGGGTTGGCGGGCAATGGCACCTGTAACACAATGGATTGCAATTAAGGGCTGACAATTGATTGTATGCCCACACTCCCACTCTGGCAATTTTAAATTGATGGTTGGAGAGAGACGCGATAAATCGCCGTCTCTACAGCAAATTTATTCGTCCATTATTTCTTGATACACTACTAACACCTAGTCCCTTACCAAGGGCCCGATATAGCAAAGGTAATTCCCGGTGATTGCATATTTACAAACATGGTTTGTCCATTGGGTGAGAAACAAACCCCAGTTAACTCATTTGAGTTCAACGCATTGCGGGCAAATTTATAGAGTGAGCCACTTGGCGTGATACCCACAACAAAGTCAGTACCACCGCCGTCCTCTGTGATGAATAAATCACCGTTAGGCGCAACGACAATATTATCTGGAAAATCTAGAATACTGGCATTGTTAGGTTGGATGTACAGCTGGAGTGTTTGGGTAGCAGGGGTATAACGCCAAACTTGACCCACTCCGGCACTACCGCCATTAGTACAACAAAAATAAATGTCTCCATTGCCATAGAAGATGCCTTCACCACGAGCAAATTTAGCAGCTCCTAAATTAAAGCCTGCAACCCGTACTGTATCACTAGAAGGATTGGGGTTAGTAATTGGAACCCAATCTACTGCGTAGGCTTGACCCACTGTAAACCCTGTTGTGGTATTTGCTTTGGGTTTTGAGATGATCCTCAAAGCAGACAGTGTACCTCCTGCACTCAAGTTATTTTGTGTGTTAGGTATGAAGCGATATAACAAGCCATCACTCCGGTCTTCGGTCATATAAACATAACCTGTATTGGGATCTACTGCTGCTGCTTCGTGATTAAATCGACCCATCGCCACAAGGGCTACAGGCGTTACGAACCCAGTTGCACTACTAGGAACCTCAAATACGTAGCCATGCTTCTTGTTACCCGTTTCAAAACTCTCTTCACAACTGAGCCAAGATCCCCAAGGAGTTCGTCCGCCGGCGCAGTTACGGTAAGTACCTGCCAAAGAACCGTAGTGACTGATTAAAGTACGAGTGGAACTAACTACCAAAGTTGTTGTGCCACCTTTACCTTGAGTATCATATTTTTTAGAGCTAGGTGCGCCAATGCTTGTACTTGATGCTGGGTTGAGTTCGTGGTTACGGATGAGAATTGTAGAGCCATTCGCTCCTGCAAATGCCCCCATACCATCGTGTCCACCTGGAACTTTGTAGCCATCGCTCATGGTTTGTCCTGTCTCAGACAACCTCACATAAGAGAATCCAGCAGGTAAATCTAGCACACCGAGGGGGTCAGATTGAAGCGCACCGTAAGGGCCTGCTGCTAAAGTTCGTTTAGCATAAAAAGCCTGCAATGGAGATAAGAGTAAAGCACCAGCAGTTCCCGTACCTGCTAGTGTAAAAAATCCACGCCTTGATAAGGTCACTACATTCTCCTTGATTTGGAATAAAGGCTACAACAGCCAATTATTTGATAGCTATTATGGAGAATGTTTAAGTTATTTGTGTTAAGGAATAACTAAGGTTTATTTATGAAAAGGTATTAAAAATAACGTTGATTAACAAACTATTATTTACCGTTAAAAAATTAAGATTGTTTTGTTAAAAATAATTATAACAAGATAGGTTCAACCAATTTGCAAATAAGCCCTAATTTGGGTAAATAAAGAATAACCGCTAATACCAAAAATAAAAAGAATCGCAGCAGAAAAAATTACTACGTCTCTGACAAGAAATAAAATCCAATCTTTTCTTAATTCTTGTTTAAACTTGAGTTCTCGCAACTTGTGTTCAAGTTCTGCATCTGCTTGTAACTGTAAGTTTACCGTCGATATAACGATTGGCTTATCACCTTTGCTAGCAATTATTTTTGATAAATCTATTACATTTGACATATTTTTAGATGCCAACAACTTCCGTTTCAAGATTTTGCTGATCGTCGGCAATCCAAAGATGTTTGCCTTGGTACTTAGCTTCTACTGCTATTTCCATGAGTGCGATCGCCTTTAACAACACCTCAGCATTGTCTCCATTAATCTTTTGCGCCAGATTATTTAATGTCTCATACAATTCGAGCGACAAATCCAAATTTATCTGTATTCTTTGAGTCTTTGCTGTTGTAGACATTTCTACCATCACGATTTCATAGCAATTTCTGCTTTTACCACAGTAGAGTCAATTGTACGTTTAATATTAAAACCTAGTTTTTCATAAACTCGTTGCATCTGCGCCTGTCAAATATCATAGGCGCGATCGCTGGTTGATTTCATCGGTTTTGACATCAATCCTCCAGATTGGCACAGAGATTTTTAACTTTGTCAAGAATGTGGCTAATTTTTACTAAAGCGATCGCCTTGCCATTGTCGGCAATTTGTGAGATGCGATCGCCTACTTCAAAATTAATTCCTGGCACCGTTACCCACCAAGCTTGGGGACAATAACCATAGATGGCTTGAGTCAGAGCTAAAAGCGATCGCGGGTCGCCTGTATGTCCTACAAGGGTACAGGAAGATGTAGGTAATAGCGATCGCACTTGCACATCAAAGCCCTCGCAAGGGAAACAAGCATCAACAAAAATGGCTAATTCAAAACTTGCCAAAGTTGCAGCTAAATCGGGGGTAAGTTGGTGAACTGCAAGAGATTTTACTGTCGATAAACCCCAAGCAGCGATTTCGTTAGCTATGCGTTGTCCAACACCATCATCACTACGCAAATCATTGCCATAACCAATTATCATGACAGTTTTATCCATTGTTTTTAGTTTTTCATCATAAAAAAATACGCCCATAAGGGCATGGGGCATGGGGCATTGGGAAGAAGGGGTAAGGGGGAAAGGGG
>NZ_JAECZB010000051.1 GCF_016056295.1 Atlanticothrix silvestris CENA357 | reverse complement strand
CTTTTTCTGCTCGCCTAGATTGCTACATCCTCTTTTTGTTAACAATAGCCAATAAACTGGAATAGCTCTTTTTTGTTCTATTAAACTAATGACGAACACATTTTCACCACGCCACTGTGTTCTATCAATCGCAAATATCAATTGTTTCTCCTGAGATTGTCTGCTGTTTTTAACCCATCTTTTGAGTAATGGAAACCAGATGTATTGAATTGATAACTCTGGCAGTAATAAAAATCTTTGGATGCTTAGTCGCCGACTCTCAAATTTTATCGGTTGGGGAAATACTGTCGCCAGCTTCTCAATTGTCACAGTTTTATGAAATTGCAACAGCATAATCAAGATTTCCAACATCTTGTACTGTGCGGGTGTCAGTACATTTTGAAAGCAGTTTTGGTAGAATTTAGGTAACATTATCATTTGATAGGTCTTGTTGAGAATACCTGACCTATCTTTTTTTACCCCAAAACAGTCACACTCTTGTATTTCCTGAGCTTCAGCCTCTTTGTCACCCCTTCAGCAGCAATGCGTCGTCCTTCATTATTTTGCAGTAAGTGACGAATTAACGTTGTTTTGCCTGCGCCGAGAAATCCTGTAATGACTGTGACGGGAATTTTGTGCATATAAATATGTTGGGCGTTGCATAATGGAGCGATTCTAAGAAAGAAGTTTTACGCAGATATCATGTATTAGATAGATTTTGTGATGGGGTGATTGCTGAGAACTCACGCATTAGTCATCATGCGTAGACGCAGCCCGCCGCAAGTATCGCTACCTAACCAAGCTGGAGGGATTTTCCTGAGCAAAGTTTCTATCCATCAATTCTGTAGATGAGTTTGCCCGTACAGCGCGGAACATTCCAAATCGACACAACCCTGCACCAAACGCCAAACGCATCAATAAAAACGTCGGCAATTCGCGCACAGATTTGATGAAACCAGACAGTCCAAAACGCAGAAATCCGCTTGGGCGAACCACCCCTTGCCAAATCGAATCTAACCAAGAAGGAAGAGTTTCTTGCGTCCAATCAGCCGTAATTACCTCTCCTTCTACTAATCCTGTCGCTGCCAACAGTTCGGAGAATCCTTCAATGCTAGAAAAAGCTGGATGAGACCACTGATCTAACAATTGTCGCATTACTGGTTTCTCCCAGAAATTTAGCGGCTTTTGGCGATCGTCCCTTTGATTCCAGTCAGCGACAACCAAAATTCCACCAGGCTTTAGCACCCGCATTAATTCTGTTGCAAAAACGGCTTTATCCGGCATGTGGGGGCCGGCTTCGATTGACCAAACCACATCAAAACTGGCATCTGGAAACGACAATGCCATTGCATCATCGACTGCAAACTGGGCGTTTAGTTCTTGGGGTGTTAACTCCTGGGCGCGTTTTACTTGCTGTGGGCTAATGGTAATCCCTGTGACAGCAAACCCATAATCTCGCGCTAAAATCCGGCTGCTGCCCCCAATCCCACAACCAACATCTAAGACGGTAGTACCAGGTGGCAGTTTATCTAAACCACCCCATTTAACCATTTCATGGACAAAATCAGATTTAGCAACCAAAAAATCCTTGCGTCGTGGCGGCGAACCGTAGTGACCGAGGTGAATGTGTTCTCCCCAGTAAAACTCTAGGATGCCATCAAGCGTCCATTGGTCGTAGGAATTGGCGACTGTGGCTGAGGATTGATACTTGCGGGCAGATAGGAAATAAGCCGCAATTCCAATTAGTAAAACTAGAACAGAAGCAATTACAAAATAAACTAATAAATTTGACATTGTTTTGAAAGATTTTTCTGTAGCTAATAGTTGTATAGATGTTGGTGTGTTTATCGTTTATCCCGAATTAGACGAGTGATGACAATGGCAATCTTCCTATAGGTTGAACTTGCAATATTTTGCCAACCTTGAATCATTTTCCTGAGATTTAGAAAGGGTTGCTGCTTATCTTCTCTAAAACCCGTTTGTTTGACAAAAGGATGAACAGCAGTAGGAATCTTCCCAGTCCGGTGAAGATAAAATTTCGGCATGATGATTAACCGAGTCGGAATTTCATGAAAATACACAGAAGTATATGCACGCCAGATATAGCACTCTCAAGTTAGTGCAATATTTTGTCGGAAATTGCTGAGATTTCTAAGTTCAAATAATTACTAATCGGAATTTAATATTAAAGCTTCGGCTTCGCTCAGCTTTAACGTCGAGCGGAGTCGAGACGTTAATTACTTATTTCGTGGAAAGCCGCCATTTGTAGCGTTTTTATGTGCGGTGCTTTCAAAATATCAGACCTAGCGATCACCATGTAATAAACCATCCGTACCTCGCAGATGTACAAAATTTACAAGTTGACCCTGAGCGCAGCCGTTCGCGTTAGCGTCTCCGTAGGAGAAGGGTCAATTTCGGCGGGCATTCTGACTCACAAGGCAAACCTTGATTACAGCTGCGGGACAGCGCCGGATTCACACCGGACTTTCCCCGTTACCTCTAGTGGCTGAGTCCCACTAGAACCGACTTATAAATTTAAAATATATCATTGTTTACTAGCTAATGCAAAAATCAATCACTTATTTTTTGATTAGTATAAAACCCTGATTTCACAAGAAATTACTTACATTTGCCGTAAATACTGAAGAATACCGCCAACAATCGCCTCATACCGAGTTGCAATCAAAGATAGTAACTTGGGCTGGGAGTAGGGAGTAGGAATACTATTTCTGAACGCAACTTAGTATCAGCCATCCGATTATTATACTCTTGTTATAGGGGTAGAGGATGGTGAAACTGAGCGACCCCGATGAAATTCTAATGCTAATATTTGAGAGCGAATTTGAATAAAAAGAAGTCTTGGTTTTCATACCAAGACTGAAGAGTGAATTTATTCAATTGAACACGCTTACCCAATTGTTTATCCCAAATTACTGAAAAAAGTCCCCCAAAGGATTCCCGTTACTCCCACAGCAATTAAAAGGTTAGTGAAAAACTTGCCTAATTCAGTTGATTCTCCCAGCACTTTATCATCTTGACCTGCACTGAAAAATAATGACCAGGCTTGGTTAACGTTAATTGTTTCAAAGTTGTTGAAATCGGGGCGAAAAACAACGGAGCCAATTAAATCTTTTTTAGGGAAATCAAAATCAGTTTTCATAGCTATTTTTTGGTAATTTTCTATCGGTTAATTGAGTGAAATTCTTAAATAGTCAGATTTAGTTATAGGTTTGTCAGCCATCCAATCAAGCCATGTCCTGTTACAACTTCTACAGCTATGAGTGAGACAAAACCAATCATCGCCAAACGCCCATTGAATTTCTCGGCGTACTCGGTAAAACCTGCTCTTGGGGTTTGATCTACATAAACCTTTGGTTCAATTGCAAAGTTGTTGAGTTGACCGAGTTCGTTCATGGTAAAGCCTTTGCTTGTCATGTCTTTTTTCCTTTGCTTGCTTATGTAACCAAATATAACATTATGTAAATATTTTTTGCAAGTACTTGACATGAATAAAAATTACGGTTAAGCGTACTCAGCAGGTTAGGTTAACACCTAATTTACGAGCATAAACTTTAGTAAAATGCTGAATATCCTACCAAGCGCAATCACTACTCACTCCTCCCAATCCACCAGCACCCCATCCACACACGCAATCCCCCACTGCGGAAACTTCGCCAGCAATTTCTTGATCACAATCTGCAAAGCGGGGTCATCATTCCAGTACTCTGCAAGAAACTCAAATCCCGGATTCTCCTTCAACACTTCCGTCAGCTTAAGTTTTTGCATTCGTTTTGGTCGCGCCTTAGACCGTGTTGCGATCGCTTCGTGTGACCATTTTTCATCACTGGGAGCAGGTGTGGCGGAACTGTGGTCAACATGATGATTCTTGTCCTCATTGCCCGAAATCAGGTTTTCATCTGTCAGCGCAGCGAAAAGACGGCGTGAGGCTGGTTCTTCAAAATCGGGGGCAACGGGCGCGGCGGAATAAGTGCCTTCAAGACAATCTTTCGGCTCAACACCCAAATCCTGCTTTTCTCCCAGCAACAAAGCAGATTGATCTTGTACAGCATCCACGAGCGATAGTTGCAGTCATTATACTTACTCTTGTTTATGTTGACGCACGGAAATTCCCCCTAGCGCGATCGCAGGGCTTGGCATTATCTGTGTATTTATAAATTCGTGTCTAAAAAATTACTGGTATGGGCAACAAGTCAGTTATCCTTCCCAAAACCGCAATTCCTCTCTGGAATACCTGTCAGTCTTCTTTGAGCGTTCTTTCCAGCAATCCCACGCCACTACCAACTCTTCGCCCAAGTCCTCCACGACTTCGCCCCGTTCCACATACAAAGTGCGATAAATGTCAGCATGAGAGACGATAGAACCAACGTTAATCAATTCGCAATGACGCTCCTTCGTCGCTAACGCTGACGCTAACGCAGTTCGCAATTCGCAATTATGAGAAACCGTCTGTTCCGTAATCTTGGAGGATTCAGCTTTCTCCAAAGCAGTGATTAATTCTGCCTCTTGCGTGGTTAACTCCGCCCAATAGTCGGCTTTGATAACCTCGTACTCTTGGGCGACTTCTAAGTAGTCCCACCAGCTACGTTCAGGCTTGGATAACACCGCCCGAATATCGCTCACTGCTTGGGGCAGAAGTTGCAATTGCTCTGCCCTTTTTGCGATCGCCTGCGGTGTTGGTTCACTGCCCAGAATTATCGCCGCAGCTTCCAAAGCTTTGGTATTGTTCATCACACTGGCAAGATTCCCCAAAGCCATGCCCATCAAGCGTAAACATTCGGTGGCATTTTTTTTTTGGGGTTCAGTGGCAAGCGATCGCAGATCAATAGTGTTCTCCAGCGATCGCTTAACTTCTTTGTTTAACGCTTTGGTAGCTTGCTGAGTGAGAGTATTTTCCCACTGCTGACCAGGGTGTTCTTGTACAGCGTGTTCCAAGTCCTGAATACGCCGTTGCAATCGCTGGTTCTCAAGTTCCAATTGCCTCAATCCTTCTAACTCGAAAAGCCGTTGCTGCAATTGAATGTTTTCTTCCTTCTGCTGTTGAAACAGGTGTTGTAAAGCGGTTAATTGCTCTTGTACTTGTTCCTCAGCTTTGGCAGTCGCTTCTGACTGTAGCCCAATTCTCAATTCCTGCTCCAGTCGCTCTAACTCCTGCTGGTGTTGCTCTTTAAGTGCTGCGATCGCTTCTGAATATTCTGTGGGGTAAGTGCGTTCTCTGGGAAATGGGACACTGGGGGCATCTAGCTCCTCATTGTTGATCAGTAGCTTTTCGCCATCAGCAAATGTAACAATCTGCTGCCAAACGTTTGGTGCATCTGCCTCAATAACTCCCAATTCCCCAAAACGAGGATGCGATTGTGATGAAACCGTGACCGAATTACACAATTGCGTTTTTGATTTTTTGGTTTTTCGTGGTGCAACCTGTTGTACTGCTTTGGCAAAGTCCGCAGCTGTAGGAAAGGGTTTTTCTTGAGACGCGATCGCAACAGCTTGTTGAAGCTTGTCGGGTGTTTTGACCAGTCGGAGTAAGGGGCGAGTTTGGGAAGGTTTGGTGATCTTGTCTTTCAGCTCGTCGGGTAGAATATCAACTACTCGCTTTGCTGCAAATAAATCCTTGACCCTGCGATATCCTCCATGTTTGGTCAACTCGCTTTCGCAGTAATCCTCAAAGCTAGTGTATGCGCCATCTTGGTAATAGCCGTTATCTCGCATCAGTCGCAGTTCATCGGATGCCTGCCACTCGAACCGATCTATGGCAGCGAAGGTTTCTTGGATGCTGATGTTGAGATTGCTGTAGTCAAGGGTTGAAGTTATTTCTGGCTCTAGTGTCAGCATGTTTCTCTCCTGTTGTAGATAGGAGATGTGTTGAAAATTACCCTCACCTGAGAAAAGATTTTTTCTCTTCTTGGCTTTACTTCAGCAAGACAAATAATAAGCTGGCTATCACTACACCGCAGATGTATGCAGTGATTAAAATTAACTCCTATGCATAATGCAAGAAAATCTGCTAATGTTTGGTTGATCATAAACTTTGTAGTTTGTGAAATTTACCCAAGAGCGATGTTTTCGAGGCAGGCGCTTTTGGGTTTTAGTTTTTTCTAGATAAAGTTCAAAAGGTACAAGGCATATTGTGGGTGACAGAAAGATCATTTGAGTGACCCTCAATATGCCTAAATCCAACTGCTGTCATCCCTGGTACATATCAATTGCTCCCAAGTGATAAACGGTTACTTTTATAAAGATTGTTTGTTATCCCAAATAGTAACACATTATTATCACAATAGATCCAATACATAAAAAGTAGGAAACCCGCCTAATGGTCGGCGGGTTTTTCCTTGAGCATTTGTTTCAAATTTTCTAATAACTGCCTGAGAGAATCATTCTCTTCTCTCAGGCGGCGGTTTCCCCCAGCACCACCTCTTCCAATTTTGCAACTCTTTGTCTTAATTCTAAAATATCGCCTGACTCAACCTTATTGCCAAGATATTGGTCAATTAAATCGATTAGGACATCAGTAGCGTTTTTTCCTTCTTGCTTGACCTTTTGATAAAAAGCGTCCTTCTTATCTGGCGAGATCCTGATGTTTAGTCTTGTTTCACTCATGGTGTCTTCCTCATTGATTGATCAACGCTATCAGCGAAAGCCTTGTATTAACAAGTGTACTCCCAAATAATTTAATTTTGTTATCCCAATATGTTAAGAAATGGGATAACAAAGTGTACATTTATATATAGGGCAAATAAAGCAATTTCAAAGCCCACCGAACCTTGACAAGAGAACTGGAAGTACCGATGGAGGGGTAGCCGAGGCACTGGCACAACCAGAGAAGGGGAGAGGTACACATCGGGAAAACGGATTCGGTTAATAACAAATTACTAGCAGGACGACTGACTTCTGAAGCGTTTGAAGCTGTATACGTCGCCTGAGATTATTGCTCTCCTGTTTGGTAATGCTCCTGGTCACTGGCTGGGAGTAGTAAAGAGAAGCTGCGCTTAAACTTTTTGAGTGCGTTGTGCTAAACCACAACGTTGCTTGCACACATAACAAAGGCGATCGCCCAACCCTAGGAAAGTTAGCGATCGCCTTTTATCCAAATCAATGGAGTTTTTATTATGACTTATCCAACGCTTACACAGCAAGCATTAGATCAACAAGCGATTGCCCAACAGGAACTCGACGGTCTTCTTGAAGCCCAGGCGCAAACTGTAGCCCTAGCTGCCCCATCGAAAGACCCATTGACCGACCGCGATCGCACCATCATTGCAACCGTCGTCAGCCAGTCCGACTATCCCCACGATTGCCAGCCGCAGGATGTAGTCACCATCTGGATCAACTCTGACGGTATCGTGTGGGTGAAGATGTCCCACGGTTTCGCTCGTTTCCACAAAGAACCGTTTAAGGCAGCAGTCGCAGAGGTCAAAGCAACACTACCGGAAACACCACGAGAACGCAACGAACGATTGAGCGCAGAACTGGAAACAGCTTGCACCAAGTTTGGTCTATGGCACGGTGAGATTGATTGGGTGTCGTTCAGCACGAAAGTCTTTCGGGGCAAAGATTTGGTCGGCTTCGTTGGGTGTAACGACGAAGGTTGGTATTCCCGCCCTAGACAATATGGTCGAAATCGGATTTCTGATAGTGCGTCAACTGCGATCGCTTCGTTAGGAGCAAGGGTGGCAGTAGCGGCATAGTTTTATACAGAAAAAGGCGAGTGCATAGCTGTAAGCGCGCTCGCCATCAAATTTGTAGTAGAGCTTTAATCGTGTCACAAGTAATAATGTCTACCCTCTCCCTTCCAGTAGAGCAATTGGAAGAATCCCAGGACAAGATCCTACTGCCTCCAACCGATCCTCATGCAGAGGTGTTAGATGTATCCGGTTATAAACTGGTGTATGTGAAGGGAGCTTGTCCGAAAGTTTACCGCGTGTACAGGGATGATTCAATGGTGGGTCTGGTGTTTCAGCACGTTACCCATTGGGCGAATGGGGTGGACGAAATTCGGTACGCCAAGGCTCTTGATGCGGTAGCGGGGCTGGAGAGTTTTGTTAAGTTTGCGGATAAGCCAAGACAAAAAGCTGTGGAACTGGAAGCGGCTTAATCTTGATTGTCGGGTTCTTGCTGTTGCAACTGTTGCACCATTTCTACTGATAATCCGGTTATCCGTGCGATCGCGTCAACACTCATGCCTTCTGCTAGTAAGTTGAGGGCAATTTGACGAGCTTTTTCATCACTACCTTCTGTCTTAATTGACTGATAGATGACTGACTCTTGCATGATATCTCTCCGCAACAAACGTTGAATTACCTCTTGATTCAATTTCTGATTCAGTTTGGGCTAAATAAACTACTACCTGACGCATTCGTTTTTCAGGAAAACGTCGGTATACCCGCAAGCGATAATCAGCCATACGGAAGGGCATATTTGGATCAGGCTTAGTCTGGAACTCCAAATGCAAAACAACTTCATCTGATTGCAGCAGTATTAAAGCATCAGCACGAATGGGTTCTAATGACAATTCTTTTGGGCTTAGCTCGGTTAGGGAGATAGGTTCTCCCAGTAACCAAATAGCAAAATCCGTTGAGAATGATTCAGCGATGAACTTGCATATATTGTCAAACATGCAGGAATTGTATCATCAGTGGTTGACTAATTTTTAATAACAGAGCGCTTACTTTATTGCAGCGATCGCTGACAAAAATTAGTAACAAATACAGGAACTTTCAACAATGCCTAAAAAACAAAACTGCTCTGAATTCGCAGCAGCTAATTTGCTGCATTCACTTCGATGTCGTGGTGGTTCCAATACCTTTCGGTTAAGGGGGAAGGGTAAAAGGGAAAAGAAAAGCCTTTAACCCTTACCCTTTAACCTTTTCCCAAAACCCAATTTCAAGTTAAAAATGCTTAACCGAACGGTATTGCGATCGCCCCTAACTTCCTCTAAATATGGTTCGGAGGATATCTCGTATTTTCCACCCTTAAGTTTTGTCAAAATCCCTAGATTCAAGCCCAGCTTAATTGCTTGCTGTGCCAGAGATTTCTTGCATCCAAAATGAGTAATTATTTCTTTTTCTGCGGCAGGCTGCTTGCTGAGGTGTTTCACGAAACACTGCAAGTCATTCCAGCTATCCCTCAAAAAATCCACTAACACACGAGGATTAAGGTACTTCTCCTTGACTTTGGGTTGAATTTTAAAGCACCTTTTGCCCCAGGTGATTAGATCGTCTTCATAAGAGCATTGCACCCCAACGCTCAACCATTCTTGAGGTGAATCCCAAGGCTCGCTTACCTTAAATTGCTGCGTACATTCGTTTTGAGTTAAAAATTCGGTTACTAATTCGCTTGAGGCGATCGCAAACTTGGCAATGCGGTCGCTATCTCGCTGCCAGTTGTAAGTTAATTTTTTGCCAGATGGAGGATTGGGAACTTTGCCAAAACTCAGCCAATCGACTACAAAGCCAAATCCCAAGTCGTCTTTAATAACTCCTAATGACTCTAACCGATCAACAATGTAGGTTCCTGGTTTTGCATTGTTCCTAGTCAGTTTTGAATTTGACTCCCTTCTGAAAAATTTTTCAACAACTTGCCCCTCTATGACTTCACAAACCATCAGCAAATGATGCGGGATGAAAAATTCTTTGCCTTCCCACGCGCCCACTGCCATATCTTGGCAAGAGCGCTTAAATTGCCAAGACCAGGGACATTCTTTCTCACTAATCCAATCACCAAGGGCGAGTAAGGCGATATCTTCTGGAGCTTGAGGGTATTTTGTCCCCCCGTAAGCTTCTGGAGTGGCTGGGCGCTTGGTTAGTCCGGCAAATAATTTACCAAGGTTGGGTGCAATGATAGTCATGATTGTGGCTCCCACATTTTCAAACATTATTCGCCCTCCACACTATCTGGATAATTACTACCTACGCTTCTTAGTTCGGAATCTAATTCCAACCAGCGGATAATTTCTTGCATTCGCAGCCACTCTAAAATGATTTTCTCATGCTGATTAAAAGCTTTAAATTGCAAACATAAAGCTTTTTCCAACTCACCTTTTTGCAGGGCTTTTAGACTTTGTTTGTAGAGTCCTCCAATGTTCAGAAGTGGCTTAAAGGGCAGGCGATTCCCTCGTTGCATAATCTCGAAAAAATTGCTACATCTGCCGGAATGACTACAGAGGAATTAATCATCTATGTACAGGGAGAAGAAGCAGCAACGTATGCCCCCAAGGTGGCTGAAGATGTGCTGCAAGTAGCTAGACATCTCGACAAAAAACAGTTCAAAAGATTAATCAAGTTAATGGTTGATGATTTGTCGTAAACAACTCGCCGCTACACCGTAAGGTTAGCGGCGAGTTGTTTACTAGATATTGGAATGTGGTTCTCCTATCTCTGACCTTGATTGATCCTCCTTTCCATTTCTGCATCTGCTTCTTCGTCTGTGGTGCAAAGTACGCCAGGGCGAGAGCGAATAATGCTTAAGTAGTGCTGAAAAGCATCTTCGTCTTGAGGATTGCGTCTAACATAGTCACGCAATTCTAGTTCTGTCATCAATTCATAATTTGGCTTAGTCACTCGATTAATACCTCCCCGTTTGGAAGAATTTCTATCTGTATTGTCTCTCCAACCAACATAACTATTCGGTTGGTGCGACTATCAAGTCTTACCAAGTTGATTGGTTGAAGCAAATTACTTGCTCTTACACACCTTTGGTAAAGTGCTTTTAACTGCTCTGGTGTTGGTTCCAATTACACCTCGTATTTTATTTTCAAGGTTCTGTTAAATCATCGGAGTTAAGTAGCTGTGCGAACAGCAAGTGCTGACCAAAAAGGCAGAGGGCAGGAGGCAGGAGGCAGGAGGAATGGTTCCTGCCCTCTGCCCACGACTGCTCATGAGTAAGGGTCACAAGAACCGGACATATCTTTGATTTGGGAGCACTGAAAGTTGAGGGAAGATAACATTTGAAGTTGTTCTCCAGGGCAGGCATGTCCTATGGACTACTCTAGTGATACCAGTTCTCCATGAAGATGCACTAAATTAGTAGAAGCAGAAATAGGGTGTAAGGGTATGGGCAATAGCTTCCAAGTAGAAATATCTGAAAGTCAAGAAGAACTACAACATCGATTGCGCCATGCAGTAACAGCAACAACCAAAGAAAGGCTACAGATGCTCTACTGGATTAAGGTAGGCGCGATCGCAACCAGACAGGAACTTTCACAACGCTTGGGAAGAGATGAATCAACAGTGTATCGTTGGCTGCAACGGTATAAACAAAGCGGGATGAATGCATTGCTCGAAGTCAAAACACCCCCAGGGAAGCCTGCCTTAATTTCAGAAACGGTGATGAACCAACTTACAGAACGTCTGAGCCAACCTGAAGGATTCAAAAGTTATAGTCAAATCCAGGAGTGGCTGACGCAGGAGTGCGAGATTGTGGCTGCATACAAAACTGTACACAAAATTGTACGCTACAAGTTATACCAATTCACAAAAATCTTGATACATATAGATTTCTCGTAGGGGCACGGCAATGCCGTGCCCCTACCAACGTATTTGTATAACTTTTAAAGTTAAATGGTATTAAAT
>NZ_JAECZB010000050.1 GCF_016056295.1 Atlanticothrix silvestris CENA357 | reverse complement strand
AGCAAAGGCTCCGTGTAGCGCCACGAATGGCCACAAGCCACCCAGTTGGAACCAACGGGTGAGGTCGCCTTGTGCTTCTGGCCCCCACAGCAACAACAGGGAGTGTCCCATGCTGTCTGCTGGTGATGATACTGCTACTGTTAAAAAGTTACAGCCTTCTAAGTATGATGACGCTAACCCGTGGGTATACCAAGAGGTGACGAAGGTTGTACCGGTTAGCCAACCGCCTAGTGCCAGGAAGGCGCAAGGGAATAATAATATCCCTGACCAACCTACGAATACGAAGCGATCGCGCTTTAACCAGTCGTCTAGTACGTCAAACCACCCTCTACTACTGGGGGCGCGTCCTACTGCGATGGTCATTACAACAAATCTCCAAATGTTTATAAGTACAGGTTTACCTATAGATTTGCATTTTATAGCTATCCATAGGCAGAAAATTAACTAGGTTGTCAATCTAGTTTACAATTTTTTACCGACTCTAATAATTTTAGGTGTAAATCGCTAATTTTTCCAGTAGATTCTTAGTTGAATTTAATATTTAAATACAGAAAAAGGTTTTGGGTACTGGCTACCGGGTCTTAGAAAAAATTTTTAACTCTATCCAATAATCAACTCCTACTCCCCAGAAATCAGTCAGCTGACGCTAAAATGAGTCCTACAGTTAGATTTGATTAATGCTAAATGTTTACCATTGACTTGAGCATCAGAAACACTGCTTTTCCTGTATCAGTACAACGTAAGTCAGCTGAGGATGCTGAGGCCGTCTATCAGCTAATTTTGGCAGCAATGCGCTCTGGCAATCCTGACCTTGTGGAACTTAAATGCGAGGGCAAGACAGAGAAAAAAATTGCTGTGCGTGCTAGTGAAATTTCTGGAGTACAAATTGTTCAGAAAGATGGTACAACTCCTGGTGGTGGAAGACCTCCAGGCTTTTTTGCTGTAGCTGCTGAGTAACCAAGGTTGACAAATGGCGGAAGTAGGCATTGAGGTCAAGGATTTACATTTCAGTTGGCCTAATGGCGAGAAGGCGATCCAATCTTGCTCTCTAGAAGTACCAAGAGGGGAATTTTGGATGCTTTTAGGTACAAATGGCAGTGGCAAATCAACGTTACTCCGGCTACTGGCGGGGCTATTAGCTCCCAAGTCTGGTGAAATTTGGGTTTTACATCCTGTTGGCTTTGTCTTCCAAAATCCTGATCATCAATTAGTAATGCCAACTGTTGGTGCTGATGTGGCTTTTGGATTGGTGGAGGAAAAATTGCCACCTGCTGCTGTGAGAGCAAGAGTTAATGAGGCGCTGGGGGCAGTAAATTTGAGTGCCTTACAACTACGTCCTATTTATGCCCTGAGTGGTGGACAAAAACAGCGAGTAGCGATCGCTGGTGCGATCGCCCGTCGTTGCGAAGTCTTATTATTAGATGAACCCACAGCTTTACTCGATCCAGACAGCCAATTGGACTTAGTGGCTAGTGTCCGCCGCCTAGTCAAAAGTCGCGGTATTACAGCCCTATGGGTAACACATCGCCTAGATGAGTTGAATTACTGTGATGGCGCTTTCTTACTAGAAAATGGTTCTTTGATAGATCAGGGTGAACCCCAGCGCCTCAAAGAACTTCTAATGCAGGGACATAACCAAGCCTCCTAGGAATCTGGCAACCCAAAGTTGTCAAGAGAAGGAGGGCAGGGGGTATGAGGAAGACGCAGGGACGCGGGGAAAGATGAGGAAACTATGTGTTGCCTGTTGCTTTCGTCTTCTCGCAACTGACAACGACAACTAACAACTGACAAATAACTCAGCCTTCAGCCCTTTTTCCAGCTAATTAATCAGTAATTATTAACAACTGCGGCGCGCTTCTCAAGGGCGCGTTTGCAGTTGATGCAGTATTTTCAAGGTGAATTTTAGAATAACATCACATTTTTTGGTCTTCTGTAACATAGTGTTACAAGCAATGCTTCAATTACTATAAATCTTATGAATGGATCTTGTTAACTCTAGAAAATTGTGATTAAAAACCATGCCCCGTTCCATACTCCAAGCCGTTTTATTAGTGGACGGCTACAACATAATTGGTGCTTGGCCTTGCCTGAAAAAAACCCGTGATCATTCTGGGTTAGAAGCGGCGCGTGGGGAACTGGTTGAAGCAATGACAAATTACAGTGCATTTCAAGGTTATGAAACTCAAATAGTTTTTGATGCTCAATACCAAAATGCTGCTAGTAATAAACAAATTATTACCGAGCTTTTATCAGTTCATTTTACTGATTTCGGGCAAACAGCAGACACATACATCGAAAAAGCTTGTGCATCGTTGCGTCCTCATATCACCCAATCGCGGGTTTCTCGCGTAATTGTCGCTACATCAGATCGGGCGCAACAATTAATGGTACAGGGGTATGGAGCTGAATGGTTGTCGGCACAACAACTCTGTGGCGAAGTAGAAACCACGGTTTGTCGGATGCGGCATAAGTATCAATCACGCAAACAATCTAAAAGTAGATTTTTAGCTAGCACTATAGATGCCAAGGCGCGGCAGCGTCTAGCTGAATTGCGAATGGGATTACAGTAGATGCGAGTGAAAGCCTGTAATCGTCTACCAGTAAAGGTTATAGCGATAATACAATTATAATTAAGCATTTTAAAAAAAAATATTTTGGCCAAAGTACTTGCCATATCGTTCTATTGGGTTTAAGATTATAAATCGTGAGCGTTCCTCAGTAGCTCAGCGGTAGAGCGATCGACTGTTAATCGATTGGTCACTGGTTCGAATCCAGTCTGGGGAGTTAAAAAAGTGTGAAGAGCCAAAGATGAAGTCATGAAAGATTGAATTTCAAACTTTATCCTTCTGAACTTCAGAAACTATGGTTTATTGACCGATATGTGACGTTTCTTAATCATAGGTCGTTTCGTGCTTGTCCTAAGGCAATACTAGAAGTTCAACAACGTCTGCGTCTACATTTTTATGGGTTAGTTGTTACCTGGTGGATGGGTGGAATTAATGCAGCGCAACCATCAGCTAGTGGTAGAGGGTTAGAGGGTAGAAAGATCATTTGTGAAACCTTAGAAGTGCAACCACCTTGTCCAGAAGATATGATAGGTTCAATGGCAGTAGTGCCAATGCCTGCAAAGCTAGAACATCGTGATTTTATAGCTGTAGCACAATGAGTTGTTTGATAAACTTGGTATTCAAGTACAGATAGTTCCGTGGGAGGAATGACCTCGGTTGTTAGTGCGAATTTCTGCACAGATTTACAATACGCGATCGCAGTATGAGTATTTGGCAAAAGTGCTGGAGAAATTGCAGAAAAGTTGATTTATGTCAAGAGTATTTTAATAACGACTTTTGTTGTATTAGCTATTCTAAATAATAGAAAGGCAATATATACTGCCAGGGAAACACCTGCAATCTAGGCTTAAAAAAAGAAAAGCAATACTCCAAAAAATTCATATCATAAGGTGAATGGATATAGCTTTTTGATCAGAAATTGCTGTGGATTTATACCAAGTGTTTGCCTTGTTCAGAGGAGGGCTAACATGAAAAAGTTTTTGTATGGTACATTTTCTGGCGTGACTGCGGTTACAGCGCTGGTTATGACAATTTTATCAGTAACAGCACCAATTAGTGCTATCGAAAATCCGCCAGCGCTAAACGATTCACTTAACTCAATTTACCCCAGAGAGCCAAACTTTTTCACACGGGGAAGAGAGCAGTTTGAGAAAGAAATTCAACTTTTACTCAATAAAAGACATTCTTCTCCAGATACACCGCTAAAAATTAGTCCTGAACAGCAACAGATCCAAGAACAGCTAACACCACTGGAAAAGCCTCAAGTCTTACCGAGTGATACTGATAAATCTGACTCATAGAAATTAATAACTAAAGCTAGATATACAATTTTGGATTTTAGATTTTGGATTGGCAATTATTGTAGACTTGTTGCATAAATATTTTGGAGTTGTTGAATATTAGTGTGAAAAGCTCACGCAAATACAAGGTAGCGCGGTCTTCTCCCAAGGGGAGACGCTGCGCGATGGGGGTTTCCACGCCACTTGCTTTATGCCGGGGAACCCGTCCACCGCAGTGGCTCCCCATGAGCGACTGCCGAAAGGGTTCCCTCCGTTGTAGCGGCTGCCGCACAAAGGCGCAAAGAAGAGTGCGAAAATAAAGACTTTTGCAAGAGGTTTTGTCTGCTTGTTGGTACCGCTATCGCTCCACCCAACCTACAAATTTTAAATTTTATCCCTGTTCTGTCACTCTCGGAAAACAATAATCGAAGCAATATTCTGAAACTTTGATTGAGCCAAGCTTTGAGGCTTTATTTTCTAACAGTAACTAAAATTTATAGCCAAAACTTAGAAATTAAAGCCTCGAAAGGCTTTCAGCGATTGGGTTCTCCCAAAGTGATAAAAGAGGGTTATTTAATCTTCGATCCTGATAGTTAAAATGTACTATTTGTTGGCTTCTACAACTATAAGGTTGCTACAAGTTCCTTGAGGCGATCGCGTCCGTCGCGGAAGATAGGCCAACCATCTCCCACTAATACCGCTTCTACCTGACTCAGATCTGCCAGCCGACGAACAGAAGCAATTGCTTGCTCTCGATTCAGCAACTTTTCATCGGGCAAAATGGTCAAGCTACCTGCTTTACGTGCCCGCACTAAATCTCCTGTAATCAAGGTTGTTTCTTCTAGTAACAGAGCTAGTTCACCTGGGGTTTTAGAGCCTTGGAGTTCAATAGTCTTAAGTCCTGGTACTAACTCATCACCATCAGAGAGCCAGCGATCGCAAAGTAATGGGAAAGAGTCTTTTTCTCCCGCAGGGCCGGCTATTTTTGCATAGGTTTGATCAGCAATTTCTTTAGCCGCCCTAATATGTTCAGAGTTTGTCAGTACAATCCAAAGCACACCACCCAGAGATTGCAAATGATTCCAATCATGGTTAGATAGAGCTACTGGGTCAATCAAGATGTTACCACCGGGACGAATCCAGGCAATTCCATTGAAATCTATATTTCTCGCAGGATTGAAAATAGACCAGCCATATAAGTCAGAACGGTGTAGAGATTTCATAATAGTGCTGTATTAATAGTCATTCTCAATAATGTATCAATAATTTTGTCTATAAGTTCAAAAAGTAGTCGGTAAAGACAGATTTTGAGCTTATAGACCGTACTTGCCATGCTTTGTGCTGAAATGTGCGATCGCTTGTGAACAAATGAGCGATATTCAAAGGATGATGGATTGTATCCTTTGCTTTCTATCACAAGTATAAATATTTTTATGTAACCCTGGAATGATTGCTATTTAATTACTTTATTTACTAGAATTTTTTTGCAAGCTATTGCTATAATTATGCATAAATTCTTAAGTTTAATAAAGCACTAACAATCGAATAATGGTTACTTTTTTATAGCTGTATTTTTTTCGTAAAGATAGTAGTTATCTTTTATTATGGATATTGTTTTTTAGAGCGATGAAATATGGTGCATTTAGCGTTATCAGTTTCATTGTTCTTTCTGGCTATGTTTTGATGTTGCCAGTAGCAGGTTCTGAAAATGGTCGGCTATCAGGAAGTTTTATTAATTATATTAAAAGGCGATCGCGACGAATTTTACCGCTTTACTACATACAGCGTTTCTTGGTTGGGTATAGTACACCTTTTACGAAAAAAGGGGCTAGAGGCTAGGGACTAGAGGCGAAAGTAATGTACCTCATCCAAATGAAATATGCTGTAGCTCTTCTTTGAACGGTTATTCATGTCTAACTTTTTGAAAAAACGCAAAATGAAAGATGCGGTGAGTTAACATAAATTCAAATTTGGTACAGGGCATTGGCATTGTGAAGAAGTTACAAGGAGAGAATGGATAAGGACTAAAGGGTTTGTTTCTTCATCCTTTCCCTTTTTCTCAAGATTGTTTATGCCTCGTTTCCTTTTCTACATATCTTGTTTGTAGATTACTAACAACTGCGGAATATAATCATATCCATCTACACCAATAATTGCCATAATTTTAGGTCGATGTTGCTGTAATAAATTTTGGAAAGCTTCTGTTCCTACTTGCCCTTGGATTATTGTTAATAAACCCGCTGGTTGTCGCCATTCATTAGAAGAAATTTGCTCTAAAAGATACATTCCTAAGCTGCCAGTATAAACAGCTTTTTCAGAATTTTGCAGATGATAATAAGCTTCAGCTAAATAAGCTAAATTCCGCCCTTGGAGATACAAATCACCAGAAATTTGGGCTGTTTTAAAGCCATTTTCTAGATATTGAATTGCATCTTGCGGCTGTCCTATAACAAGATAGGCAACACCTAAGCTGCTAAAACATAAGGCTTTACTTTGAATATCGCCTAATTGTTCTGATAATTTTAAACCTTGTTTTAAATAACTAATTGGCATTTCATAATTTTCTGGTTCTATTTGTTCCAGCTTTTGCGCCTGCATGACTTCGCTGTAACCTAAATTGACCAGTGCATTAGCTTCTCCTGTGCGATCGCCTGCTTGCCGACTCAAAATTAATGCTCGCTGACTATGGTTAATTGCTTCAGCATAGTTTTGTTCTTGGACATAAGTACGGCTGAGGTGATTGAAATTGGCAATTTCGCAGGGGCGATCGCCTGCATTTCTGGCTATCTCTAATGCTTGTTGATGAAAGGTGATAGAACGCCGATATTGCCCTAATGCTCGTTGTGAATAACCTAAAAGTGTTAATATTCGCGCTTTTTCCTGGGTTCCGTCAACTCGGCGTAGTGGTTCATCGAGATAATCTAAGGCATCCCGCAAAGAGTTACCAGCGAAAGAGGCAAAAATCCCGCCATAAAGGGGAAAATATGGGCGTAGGGCAAAGGTTCGCAAAATCTGGAGCATGATTTGAGAAGCTGCATTGCTATAAATAGCCGTACTACGAAAACCGTTTGCTAATTGACTCCAAATCACTGCAAATGTCAAGAAAGTAGAAATTGACAATTTCGACCCTGCTTGCACATTGTAAGCTTGTTGATCAAACCAGTTAACTAAACCCCGTTGCACATATTGTAAAATCAATGCTATCTCTACCCAATCACTGAGGGTAACACCGCGTTGTCTTTCGGCAAATTCAATTGCAGATTGCTCCATCGCTAGAGTACGAAACAGTGTTTTGGGTAACTCACTATTAACTTGCTTTGCCCAAGTTGCCCACGGGCCATTTTCTCCAGGTACACCGCCAAATCCCAATTCTCGGTTTTGTTCATACATCCAACTTACTAAGTGGTCTTGGAGTCGCTGCCAAGCTGTTAAGCCACGGGTAATGCCTTGTGATATTTGCTGTAAATCAGCATCAGCCTGGGCAAATTGTTGTAAAGCTTTAGATAACTGCTGTAGTTGTTGGACATTCAGCGGTTGCTTTTGATTGGGGTCAGTAAAACGTAAAAATGTAGCTAGACGTTCATCAACAGAAGCTGTAGTGATTTCTCTGGCTGCTGAGGCGATTGCTTCTGTAGCTTTGTTTTGTTCTGAGTAGCGTTGCCATTGACTTTGAATGGTTTTGATTGCCCTCAAACTCCGGCTAGCCTTGGCTTTCTTGAGTTCATCTGTTTCATTATCTACTTGACTTTGGATAGCACTGAAGCGATCGCTTAAAACTAGTTCAAATATTTCCCCCGTGCCGGAGGTTATGCTTTTTTGCAACATTTGGTACACCATCTCTACAGAGCTAATTTTGCCCTGGAGGGTGAGTTGGACGATTTCGTCGATTAAAGCGAGATAGCGATCGCGCAATGGCAGAGATTCTGTCACTTTAGCTGCTGGAGAACATCACATTAATTCTAATTCTAGTTCCGACACTAAGGAGAGAACATTACTTTAAGTCATGTAAATATAGGCTAGGCCATACTTAGCTTTGTTTGAATTAGGGAACTCCAAAAAATAAATTATTCCGCTTTAAGTTGTTGACTGTTGACTGTCAATGGAATATTTTTTTTCTTGGAAGTCCCTTACGAATTAAGAATTATCTGCAAATATACCTGCAAAGAAAGTTACTATTTCAGACCAAGCAGAGGTCGTGGCAGCTGAATCGTAACGATAACCGTCGTCACGCATGAAGGTATGTTCTGCTTCATATAAAACTACTTTGTAAGTTACGTTGGCATTTTCTAGAGCTTTGATTAAAATTTGACGGTCATTTTCCGGTACGTGAGGATCAAGAGTTCCTAGTACAATGAGCATCTCACCATTAACTTCACTTACACGGTGGATTGTATCGGCTATCCCCTGACCCAGTTTGCCACTGGGAATGCCAGTCGGGTAACAGCAGACAGAAGCTCTAATTTCACTTTGAAAGGCTGCTCGAAAAGCTAAGTGTCCACCAATACAAAAACCTAGTGTGCCTATTTGACTAGGAGCAACCGAACTATCTGCTTTCAAAAAATCAATCACAGCACGACAATCAGCATCATAATCTGCGATCGCAGTCCGACGAGCATCATCATTACCCCGCATTCGACCAAGATCATCTGGCTCAATAACCAAACCAATTGGCTCCAGGCGATGAAAAATTTCTGGAGCTGCTACGACATAACCATATCCAGCTAGGTAATTAGCTAGACGAATCATCGCCCCACCTAGCTGGTAAATATCGCTATAGAACAAAATACCTGGGTAAATACTTGGTGGTTTAGGAGATGCTACATAAACGCGCATCAAACTGTCATTGACTTTCAACTCGATATTGCGTTTGGTGATTTGCACTTTGTTGCCTCTCTATAACGCTTACTTTCATTAGCTTCTACATCAGCGGGTAGTGAAATCTGGATACTTATCATCTGATCAGCTGCGCGGCGGAATTGAAAAACTGGCGGCACAAACCTTTAGTAACTAAAATCGCTGTTAACAAGTTGCTAACAGCAACCATAAAAATAATTAAAATTTCGTAGGAGATCGCATCAAGGGGTGTCACTCCCGCCAGTAATTGTCCGCTGGTGATTCCTGGTAGTGCTACCATACCGATTAACATCATTTGATTGAGTGTAGGGAGGAATGCAGCTCTAATAGCTTCTTTGCGGTACTGGCTAACTGCTTGCCCAGGAGTTGCGCCTAAACTTAAGTGAGTTTCTATTTCTAAAGAAAGGGTATTAATGGTGCTAACAAGACGTTCACCAGCGATCGCTGCTGCATTCATGCTATTACCAATAATCATTCCCGCCAAGGGAATTACATATCGTGGTTCATACCATCGATTCGGTTGAATAATCAACATATTGGTGTAAAGCAATGTTAAAGCAGTACTAACTAAAATTGCACCCCATACTAAAGCCAAGAGATATGGAATTTTTTGGCTGATGCGATTTCGTGCGACAATCGCCGTTATTGTCAGCATTATTGCTAATATCGCCAAAACCGCCCAAGGATTATCCAAAGCAAAGATGAAGTCTAAAACGTATCCCAGTACGAGTAGTTGTAGGATGGTTCTGCCCGTAGCGATCGCTAAGCTTAACTCTAGTCCCAATTTTTCCCAAGCAGATAAACCAATAGCGATCGCCATTAGTCCTACAGCAACAGCCAAATCAACTAAGTCTAACTTGATTAAATCTGGCATGAGTTCTTTACCTCCTGGGATTTTGTGATCAGAACAACATACACACCTGGAACTTTAATTCCAAGTGTCGGATCTTGGTTGATATGTATCATCTTTTCTACCAAGCAATGGTATCCTTAACCATAAAATAATTTCAGTAAAAACCCTTCTTTGATGCGTATCAGGGGCGACAGTCTTTTGCAGGCTTTTTGAACACTTCAATCAGCAAAAATCGATTGTCGAAGAGCATCCTTTGTATCTTCAGATAAAATTAAACTCATGATCCAAAGCATAAATTCTATTCCTGCCTTTGATATCAAGCAACAATACGTCACTATCGAAGCAGAAGTAAGTGCAGCCGTTTTAGAAGTTTTGTCGTCTGGCCGTTATATTGGCGGCCCTTTAGTAGAAGCTTTTGAACAACAGTTTGCAGCCTATCATGGTGTTACTAATTGTATAGCTTGTAACTCTGGCACTGATGCGCTTTTCTTAGCATTGCGAGCTTTAGAAATTGGTATAGGCGATGAAGTAATCACCACACCCTTTACCTTTGTCGCCACGGCTGAGGTGATCAGTGCTGTAGGTGCAAAGCCGATTTTTGTTGATATAGACACTACTACATTTAATTTAGATTTGCAGCAAGTAGCTGCGGCGATTACACCCAAAACCAAAGCCATTATCCCAGTGCATTTATTTGGACAACCTGTGGATATGACAGCACTGATGGCGATCGCTTCGTCTCATAATTTAGCTGTAGTTGAAGATTGCGCTCAATCTACAGGTGCAAGTTGGGATGGTCAAAAGGTTGGCAGCATTGGCCATGTAGGTTGTTTTAGTTTTTACCCTACTAAAAATTTAGGTGGTTGTGGCGATGGTGGAGCGATTACGACTAATGATCCTGAACTTGCTGCTAAGTTAAGAGTACTCAAAGAGCATGGACAGAAAAATCGCTACTACTACGAAGAAATTGGTGTAAATAGCCGCTTGGATACTATGCAAGCGGCTATTCTGCAAATTAAGCTGCGTTATCTCGATCAATGGAATAATCAACGGCGGGCGATCGCCGCTTATTACCAGCAGTTTCTAACTCAAGTTCCCGGTATCATTGCACCCCAGGAATTAGCTGGAGGACTTAGCGTGTGGAATCAATACACCATTCGCATCTCCAGCGAAGGGCGAAATGGTTCTAGCACGACATATCGAGATTCAGTACGTAGTCAATTGCAAGAACGGGGAGTAAGTTCAATGGTTTACTATCCCCATCCTTTACATTTACAGCCAGTTTATCAACATCTAGGTTATCAGCCAAAACAATTGCCAGTAGCAGAGTTAGCTTGTCATGAGGTTTTATCTTTGCCCATGTTCCCAGAATTAACCCATGAACAGCAAGACCAAGTGATTTATGCACTGAAAGATTGTTTGGTTTAATAGAGTGCTGAGGAGCCACACTACTACAGTGGCTCCCAAATAACTATTTTGGCAACCTGTCCGCCGCAGGGGCTATTATTTTTTATTAACTTGTTGGCGATTGTGCCGAGTGCAGTGCTGTATGCGATCGCATAACATAGATTTCAATCAATGCCTGTCTCTAATTATCAAGGCTTTACTTATGGGTCTTGGCACAAGTAAGCAAAAATTAAGCAACGAAATTTTCTTATCTTACTCCTAAGCCTTATTAATCAAAGCTTTTGGTAGCCAATGCTGTTAACTGTTCTTGGTCGGTCGGGGCTAGTAGATGGGAAAAATATTTAGCCAATGCCGAGCATCTCTATTGCACGGTCGCACATTAGTAGGCTTTTATGAAGTTATTAAAAAGCAATTAAGCTGTTATTTTAAGTTTATTTAAACGTTTACTTAACTGTCTTAACTGTCTTATCTGTCCTTGTCTTTTGTGCTTTGAAGAGTGAATATATTTTTAATCGTTTTATAAATTGGGTAGCCGCCGAGATACCTGTAAAAAGAGACACGTTGTAAATAAATATTGCAAACATCTCCTTGCTTATTTACTAACTTGCCCAAAAATTATGTAGGGCGAATCAAATTTTTGCACGGTAAAACCAAGCTTTTACGCCTTTCCGTCCTTTACACTTGCCCATAAATGACCCTTTTCGGGAATTTCTTCATTTGAATAGTTAAGTTTAGGTTGAGGCTGAAACAACGGTAAATCAAGGTTTTTGACAATTAGCTTTATAAAACTTTACAACGTGTCCCATTTTGCAGTTATCTCGGTGGCTACCCAATTGCATTCAACTTCAATGGAGAATTAAAATGGAAAATCAAAAAAGATATGTCAAGTTATCTGTGGGACACGAGCTTGTAGGAGTTAAATACGAATACAAACACTTTTTAACATCGACCTGTACAGAATCGTACAGTAAGTATCTGTGCTTATCTACTGATGATGCCTATGTTGCCTATTTTACGATGGAGATTTTTGATACTGATCGATGTTCCTTCAAGTTTTATGATGGTCCCTATAAAGACAAATGGCTAACCTACAACGGTGGCTATCTCTACGTTCAATCCGACTACAGTTATTTAGCTGGTGATTTTAGTGATAACGGATCTACCGTGAAATTATTTACTATTAGGAATGGAACTAAACATTGGTTCAAAAAAGGGAACAAGTACAAAAATGATGCTTGCGACAATTTTTTCTATATCGTGACAACGACTAATGAGAGTGATGCACTCACTTTTAATCTCACAGACATTTCTTCTAGTCTCCTCGACCCCCGCGATCGCCCCATCTCAAATCCTTTGAAAAAAGCCTATTTTTTCAAAGGAGGCCAGTATATCCAGTTTGATATTGCTGCTGATCGAGCCGATGAGGGTTATCCAAAACCGATTAAAGACAATTGGCCTGGATTACATGCCTTCGCTGACGAGTTCGATGCTGCTCTACATTGGGACAATGAGAAGATTTATGTGTTCAAAGGCTCTGAGTATATTCGCTACGATGCGCCTACTGCTCAAATTGATAGTGGTTATCCAAAACCGATTAAAGACAATTGGGCTGGAATGGATGGCTTCGATCAAGATATTGATGCTGCCGTCAATCTAGACAAGGGCAAAGTTTATTTCTTCAAAGGTAGTAATTATGCTCGCTATGAGATTGCTGCCGAGCGAGCCACAGGTGATAGTTTTCACATTGCATCTTATTGGCCTGGAGTTCATTTTTTAAATATCGATGCCGCCCTGAATCTAGGTAATGGTAAAGTTTATTTATTCAGCGGATCTGAGTTTATTCGCTACGATATTGCTGCCGACAAAGCCGATGAGGGTTATCCAAAACCGATTAAAGGCAATTGGACTGGACTAGATGCCTTTGCCGATGGAATCGATGCTGCGACTGCGTTTTAGCCAACGATTTTAGCCAGAAGCTCAAAATCTTCAAAACCATCGATTTTCGGCGTTCCTAAATCGGAGTATGAATTTACATTTTTCGAGATAACTAAACAACTATTCTTTACCCCAGCCTTAAATATGAAGGCGGGGGTTATTTACAGCATATTCGGAGCTTATGAGGTACAGTAGCAGCAATTCGTAAACCAATTTTTGAGATGTTTAGAAAGTAGTAGTTATACCAATGACCCAAACCTCTAATGGGACTGACACACCCAGTTTAAGAATCAAAAATGTAACTTCTTCAGGTTTTGAGATCAGTATTGACGAAGTTGTTGGTATTGGCAATCGAAGTGATGGCAATCATACCTCCGAGATAGTCGGTTGGGTAGCTTACGGACTACAACTATCAACAGAAATTTAAGGCTATGTAGTTAAGCCCTTCACTCTTATTGCCTTAAATAAGAACTAACTTTTCTTTGACCGACTTCTGAATTTTCAGGAGTCGGTTTTTTCCCTTTATTTCTTCTTACAAGCGATCACTTATAGTGGAGCGTAGCCTATAGCCTTTGCTTCGCAAGGAAGTTTTGCAGTACTGGCTACCTGAAACTTTTGCCAACAGTGATTGATAGCCTTTGCAAAGGAGCCGTCTCTTACTTGCTTTTCTTAACTTAGCTGAATAAGCGTTCTAATAACCCAGTAAAAATTCCAAATATTTGCATACTATTCTTGTTAATAGCCTGGAACTGAAGTTCCAGGCAGTTTATGTTACCCAGCTTTCAACGCTCGTGTTGCTGCTAAAGCTTCTACTAAGCCACGCACAGCAGCAATCATGGCTACTTCGCTATTGAGTTGGTTAATAGCAGAACCAACACCAACACCAGCTGCACCAGAGGCTAAAGCTAATGGTGCTGTGACGTTAGAAATACCTGAAGCACACAATACAGGTACTGATACTGTGCGGGAAATTTCATAAGCTGCTGCCAAGGTGGGAGCAGCTTTTTCAATTAATCCCAAAGTTCCAGGGTGAGATGGGTTGCTGCTAGTACCACCTTCGGTTTGAATAATATCGGCTCCAGCTTTGACTAGTTCCTCTGCTAATTGCACCTGTTGATCTAGGGTCAGAATGTGAGGAACGGTAACAGATAAGGTAATTTCTGGGAGTAAGGCGCGAGTTTGGTGAGTTAGTGCCAAAACTTCTTCAGCCTCAAAACGCCGTCCTTGGGCATAAAACGAGTCAAAATTGCCGATTTCAATCAAATCTGCACCAGCTGCTACAGCTTGAACAAATTTTTCTGGTTCTACTGCTGATACACAGACTGGTAAATTAATCAAGTTTTTAGCTAGTTGAACTAAAGCAGGATCGGCGGCAATATCAACAAAAGTAGCACCGCCAAGTTCAGCAGCTTTAATAATAACAGCGACGCGATCGCTATCAAAGTTATTCAAACCGCTAATTACTTTCAGGACGCGGTGGTTGGTAAATGCTTGTTGGAGAGTAGAATGCATTGTCATGGTTTCGTTTTTTGTAGCTACGAAAATAAGGTCTATTCTACCGTCCCTCTGTTGAAGGGAGTGGAGAGCCAGCCAAAATAACTATGACATTTGCAAAATCTTAATAGTTTGGCTATTGGGAATGTTCGCCATTTGTAAAGAGTTATAGGCTTGACTCAATTACAAAAAGCCACCTTGAGAATGATGGGGGTTGCCAATCTTGCTCGAAGATACCCGTAAGTGATTGACGCAGACTTACTAATAGCGATCGCCTACGTATAGCATCGATCAAAACATCAAAAGATTGTAGTTGTGTTATTTAGAGTATTTGCGGTGATTCAATCATGGCGATCGCTCGGCCGATTCCCCGTGATGCACCAGTAAAAATTGCAACTTTTCCTACTAAACCTGCCTTAGATTTATTTCACTTGTGTTAAAGATATTTATTACCTTAGTAATGTTTCAAAAAATGATTGAAGAATACATTTGCTGTAGAGACGGCCATTTATCGCATCTCTGCAACTAAGATTCAGGAACAATCGGAACGCCATCCTTCAGATTCAGAAGTCCTGAAATGACAATTTTGTCTTCTGGTTTTAATCCTTCAAGAACTTGGTAATTATTGTTTCTGATATCACCTAACTTCACTGATTTTCGTCTAGCTACTAATTGAGAAACTCCTTTGGGTGATGTTTGTGTTTGCGCTACATAGACAAAAGCTTCCCCAGCGACACGAGAGATTGCTGTAGTTGGGATTAAGACTCCAGAACGTTGATTCCAAACCACTCTAGCCCGCACTAATTGATCTGCCCGTAACTGACCTTGTGAATTGTTAAACAGTGCTTTGATTAATATCGATTGAGTATTATTGCTAGCACTTGGTGAAATTAAAAATACTCTACTAGTGCCTATGGTTTTACCTTGTGTATTCATAATCTCCACAGGCATTCCTTTACGTAATTGTGCCCCTCGCTCCAGTGGTACAAATATTTTGACTTCTAAAGGTCGATTCTGAGTAATGGTAACTAGTTCGGTGGAACTATTAACAAAATCACCTATTTTCACTAGGATGTCACCAACTGTGCCCCCAAAGGGAGCTGTAATTCTGTAGTACTGAAGTTTGACTTCTTGACCTTCAGTGTTTGCTTGAGCTTGCTGCAAGTCTCTTTGCGCCTGCAAGATAGTAGCCTGTTGTGCTTGAATCTTAGAATTAATGGCATCAAGATTAGCCTTAGCCGTAGCCAGCCGATTGGCATATTGATCTTTAGTCTGTTGAGATACGGCTCCCTCATCTGCCAAATTTTCATACCTTTCGTAGTCTTGCTGATTTAATTGCAAATCAGCAATGTTGGATAATCGTTCTGCTTCCAGGGATTTAAGAGTAGCACGGGCATTTTCCAGCTGTGTCCTAGCCGCTTGAACCGCAGCATCGATACTACTGACTGCTGTTTTTTGTTGCCTAGGATCTATTTGGATAACTGCTGCTCCTGCTGCAATTGGATCTCCTGATCTGACAAATATTTGGGTGACTTGACCTTGAATTTTCGGCTGGAGCTTTACCGAACGTCGGGACTCAAGGCTGGCAATAAAATCTGTGCTATCTTCTATTGTACCAATTTGCACTGGTGTTATCTTGACTCGTACCCCTGGAGTTTGAGCATTAGTAGTTAAAGGTTCTTTATTGGTGGGAGTGAGTAAACGCCAAACTATAGCTGTTCCACCCCCTATCAGTAGTATTAAAGCTAAAAATAACCGAAGCCACCGCCGTTGTTTGGGAGGTGGCTCATAAGAAGTTTGTGGAACATTTTCTCCAAAATCAGTTTGAGGCTCAGGGGATGTCATGGCTTAAAGAGAACCTAAAAACAAATTAACAAATTAAATATAACTGCATCAGGATTTGGGCTGTGGAAGTGGGATAAAAGTACTGATTTAGGATGAGGTATTATGATGAGTTGTATGATATATTATCTCAAATATACAGCCTTAGAGAGTTTGCATAATCTACCCAAAGGTCAATGATATATACTCTACTCCTATAGATAGTTAATTCATTTAGTAAGCATAGTTATCAATATGACTATTAACCTATCTACAGTAGTTATGCAGTCAATATTGACTTAATACAAATTTTATGAATATTGAATAACTTCAACAACACAGCTATGACAAGTTATTTAGCTCTAAAACATCTCTTGAGTGCGTTTGGATTAAAATCACATAATCTCTGGAAGTTAATTTTTCACACTCAAAACAAAATATTTTAGAATTATTAAGTTAGGTTCTCCTTTTAAATTTTTATTTGCTGTATCATCAACGACACAATTTTATAAATTTAAGATCAGGAAGAATATTCTGCTTAAATAACTAATTTTGGTATGTTGCATGTTGTAAAAATTTAAATTACTAACTTTTAAAGATCAAGGTTTTTATCTAAGATTAGAGTGAGAGTAAGTGACCAGAAAACACAGCAAATTTTTCTTGAGCAAAAGCTATTTTTTCTTGAAGTCCCGAAAGTTTTGGCAAAGTACTATTGATCGCTTCTAATCGTGGTATTAAACCCTCTCGATTGGCAATTTGAATCGAAAGTCCAGGACGCGCATTGATTTCTAATAAAAGTGGCCCTTTTTCGCGATCAATAACAATATCAACCCCAAGATAGCCAAACTCGGTTTTATCGCCTAACTTGGCAGCCATTTCTAAAATAGTTTGCCAATGAGGGATATGGCGATCGCATAACGAATGTCCCGTTTCAGGATGATTGTCAATGTAGCGGTTGTTTTGAATCCCAGCCAACGTCTTGCCAGTAGATAGATCGATGCCAACGCCAACGCCACCTCTGTGTAAATTTGCCTTACCGTCGGAAGCTCGTGTTGGCAGGCGCAACATTGCCATTGCCGGAACCCCTCGATAAACAATTACCCGAATATCGGGGACACCTTGATAAGCAATTTGATCAAAGATCGGATCGAACTGTACGGCGTATTCAATGATGGCGACATCGCTGTTGCCTCCTAGTGAAAACATCCCACTGAGAATGTTGTAAATGTGATACTGTAAGTCTTCCGTTGTGAGAATAAAATCATTTGTTTTACGATAGCCTTCATTTGTCACATCTTTAATCACTACGATGCCATCCCCACCACTCCCCCTCGCTGGTTTGACCACAAAAGCTTTGCGTCCACTAACAAGCTTTGATAATGTCTTTACTTCATTTTGAAAAGTAATGACACCATAGGTTTCTGGAACCTGTACGCCAATACTTTGAGCTATTTTTTTGCTTTCTAGTTTAGAGTCGGCAAGACGATAAATCCGACGGGGATTAGTGGGGAAAATATAGTCCAAGTTACGAGCGTTAATTCCTAAAATGCCGTAACGCCCAAGTGAAAATGGAAACATACCAGCTTACCCCTTTGTTTGATTCAATTGTTTCTGGAGCGATATAAAGCGGAAATACTCAATGAGCTTGTAGCCGTTGTAGCGTCCTACCAAGATATTGATTCCTAAAACCACTAACAACAGTTCCGGGAAGACAAATACCCAATGTTCTACATAGTCGTTAATCATGCAAAAATACCCAATGACTGCGGCTAAAACCGTGCTAAGTCCAGCAATTATAGTTTCTCTTGCACCATTTTCTTCCCACATCATTGATGCTCTTTCAATAGTCATTGCAAGGATCACAATCGGGAATAAAGACACCGATAAACCCAGACTAATATCGAGACTTTCCATCACAACTGCTAACAAACCTACTACCAAGACAGTTGCAGTTAAAATTGCGGCGAGTCGAGGCACAATTAAAAGCTGTAATTTATTTAAGTAGCCACGAAACAGCAGCCCGATAATCACTACTAGCACGAATAGCGGGATGCCAGTAAATAATCCAGTCTGCCGAAAAGCAAGAGAAATTAGGATTGGCGTAAACGTACCGAAGGTTTTTAACCCGATCATCTGGTGCAAAATAGAGATAATTAACGCACCTATAGGGATGAGGACAAGTACCTGAAAGACTCGCTGAGATGCTAGGGGCAGGCTAAGAAAAGAATATTCGATAAAGGGATTGGTGACTCTTCTACCGCGCCAAACGGCTCGTGTTAGTCCATTGTCGGTATTAGGCTGAACGACGACTTCTAAATCGACGTTGCTGGCTCCTTGGGCTTGTAGAACCCGATCTGAACCGTACCACCAAGTTAAATAGCGGTCTTGCTCTTTAAAAGTACGGTCAACGGGATCGAATGCTAACCAGCGATCGCCTGATTGCACCTCTAGCCATTCAACAAAATCAGCGGAAGGGGTGACAAAGAAGCTACAAAGCAGACTGGATAAGAGACATAGCACGTAGACCCTTGCGAAAATAGGGTAGTTTACTGGGCTTTAAACGCATTAAATCATGAGCTAAATCAGCCCAAAACTCCATTGCACCCACCCATAATTGGCCATACAAACCAACCCAAAATGCGCTATGTCGGCGATGTAGTCGGTTTAATTCCTTCAGACGACCAATATATTTTTGTAATCCCATTTGACGAGAGTTACGACCTGCTAAAACAGCACAAGTATAGGCGATAGCAATTAATAAAATCAGTGCCATCAATCGTTGACCATCAGCAGAAGTAGATTCAAGATTATAGCCACCAGTCTTGCAATCACGGAA
>NZ_JAECZB010000005.1 GCF_016056295.1 Atlanticothrix silvestris CENA357 | reverse complement strand
ATATAGAACTAGTATTTAATTTTAAAAAAAGTCAGGAGATTTTATCTCTCTTATTCTTGGTTCTCTTTCCACTACCTAAGCAAATAATTCAGAAATCAAATCGTATTTTTTATATATTGATTCCACACAATTATTATATTGTCTTAATTAAAGCCGGGCGTTGATCAATCTATTTTACCACTTATGGATACTTATACTTACCAATGAGGTTTTGCGGTAAGCAGGTCAAGGATTAATTGTTGTTGTATAGGTTTAGAAAATAGATAACCTTGAACAAAATCACAATTTAGATTTTTCAATTTATCTAATTGTTCTTTGCTTTCAACTCCTTCTGCGATCGCAGCCATACCCATTGATTTAGCAATACCAATCATTGCTGGTACTAACCCCATATTTTCTTGATTATCTTGCATACGTTTGACGAATGATTTATCAATTTTGAGTGCATTTAAAGGAAGATTATGCAGATAGCTCAAAGATGAGTATCCTGTACCAAAATCATCCATAATTAACTTAATTTTTCGCTCTCTCATTTGTTTTAGGATTACTTTTATTGTCTTGGTATTTTCCATAATTACACTTTCTGTAATTTCTAGTTGTAAATTAGCAAAATTTATTTTAGTTTCATAAATAATTTGATCAATCTGTGCTATTAAATTAGGCTGTGAGAACAGTCGCGCACTGAAGTTAACGCTAATTGTGAGATTTTTTGGTGTGACTAGATGATTTTGCCATATATATAGTTGTTGGCAAGCTGACTGTAATACCCAAATGTTAATAGCATTAATTAAACCTGTTTCTTCTGCCGCAGGAATAAATTCTACAGGATAAATTAGACCCCGAATTGGATGTTGCCAGCGTACAAGTGCTTCAAATCCTGCAATCATACCTGTAGTCAGAGAAATAATCGGCTGATAGTAAATGAGGAATTCTTGACGTTCGATAGCTCTACGCAGGTCATTTTCTATCTCTAGAAGTTGGATTGCTTCCTGATACATGGCTGGGTCAAAAATATGATATCTAGCTCTTCCTAAAGCTTTAGCACGATACATTGCTGTGTCAGCATCACGCAGTAAACACTCTGGTTGTTCGTAACTTTTGTTACCCCAATTAATGCCAATACTGGCACTCATAAATACTTCATATCTGGACAATTTAAAATTAAGCAATAGTTGTTGCAAAATTTTTTTAGCAACTTGAATTGCTGAATTTATATCTGCGAGATTCTCTAGGATAAAGCCAAATTCATCGCCACCTAATCTTGCTAAAGTGTCAAATGGTGATAGACACGTTTGCAGGCGTTGGGCGATGGATATGAGTAATTCGTCTCCCACTAAATGTCCCAGAGAATCATTAATAACTTTAAAGCGATCGCAGTCTAAAAATAATACAGCAAACTGATAACTGGGTTCTTGTTTAGCAAAATTTAGAGCTTTTTCTAGCCGCTTCATAAACAAAACTCGGTTTGGTAAACCAGTTAGAGAATCATGCAGCGCTATATTTAGCAATTTACTTTGTAATTGTTGGCGGGAAGTAATTTCTGCTTGGAGTTTTTGTAGAGCTTTTTCTAACTCCCATGTACGCTTTTTTACCCTTTGTTCTAATTCAAAATTGAGACTTAATACTTCTAATTGCGCTGCCCTCAATGCCATCTGGTTTTGCACACGCACTAGAACTTCTTCAAACTCAAAAGGTTTGGTAATATAATCTACGCCTCCTATTCTAAAAGCTTTTACCTTGTCAAAAACATCATCTAAAGCACTAATAAAAATCACCGGAATATCCGCAGTCAAATCCCAGGCTTTTAAACGCTGACAAACCTCATAACCGTCCACTTCCGGCATCATAATGTCAAGTAAAATTAGATCCGGTAATACTGTTTGACAAGCAGTCAAGGCCATTTGCCAGTTCAAAGCTTTACGAACGTTATATCCTGACTTGGTAAGTAGCGAAGACAACACTCGCAGGTTGTCTGCCATATCATCAATGATTAAAATATCTTTTTTATCAGGGTCTAACCGCTGGTAACTCATTCTGCGTTTGTTCTAGTCAATTCCATGATTTTTTTAAGCCGAGAGTTGTTCGCTAAATCTCTGAAAAATCAGAAAATTTGCTCCTTATCTGGCAGAAGATGCTGAAGTAACTTTTTTGCTACAACTTACTGCTGATAAGTACATTGCCCAATCAGAAGAAAGACATCGGTGACAAATGTCACAAAATCTTAGCTTCACTAGGTAATATCTATATTTCTGGCGTGAAGTTTATACTTAGCTGATATATTTTACACTGAGATATTGACTCAAATTTCTAGTCAAATTTACTGTGTGAGCCTTTCAGGAATAATGGTTCACACTTTTATATTGTGTAAATCTAAAATCATCACTTTTACTACAAAAAGGTTAGTGCTTGACCTCGTACTTTTGTATTTAATTGACCTTTGTCATAAACAATCTGACCACCAACAATGGTTGTTACAGCCCATCCTGTGAGGTTCCAGCCTTCAAAAGGACTCCAGCGACATTTGGTTAATAGTTCTTCACGCCGGACTGGGTGGAATGTGTTCAAATCTACAAGTACTAAATCAGCATCGTAACCAGGAGCGATCGCTCCTTTATTGGGAATCTTGTATGCTTTAGCTACAGATGTTGACATCCAATTAGCAACTTGGGCAACTGTACATCGCCCCTGCGTAGCAGCAGTTAACATTAAAGCTAAAGAAGTTTCTACCCCAGGCATCCCAGATGGACTGTTGGGATATTCTTGAGCTTTTTCTACCAAAGTGTGAGGCGCATGATCTGTAGCGATGAAATCAATTACGCCATCTTGCAAAGCTTGCCAGAGAACTTCATTATCGTGGGGCGATCGCAAGGGTGGATTCATTTGTGCCAATGTACCAATTTTTTCATAAGCACTGGTATTTAACAACAAATGCTGTGGTGTTACTTCTGCTGTTACCCAACTCGGTTTTTCCTGACGCAGCAGCTCTGCTTCTTCGGCTGTTGACATGTGCAGGATGTGCAGACGACGCTGATATTTTTGAGAAAGTTTTAATGCCAGTTTTGTTGCTAAAAGCGCCGCTTGATTATCTTGAATCTGGGAGTGAACTGCGGGATCGTGAATACCAGCAAATTCTTGGCGACGTTGGTTTATTCTGGCCTGATCTTCGGCATGAACAGCAATTAAACGATTACCTTGAGCAAAAATCGCCTCTAAGGCCGCATCTTGATCAACTAATAACTGACCATGCATCGACCCCATAAAAATCTTGATTCCTGGTGTCGGTTTTGCTAAAAGCAAATCTGGTAGATTCTCTGTGGTTGCTCCAATAAAAAACCCATAATTAACCAAACACTTAGAAGAGGCACGTTGGAGCTTGTCGTCTAAAGCTTCCTGGGTAGTTGTCAAAGGACGAGTGTTGGGCATTTCCAAAAAGGAGGTAACTCCACCTTTGGCACAGGCACAACTGGCTGTAAATAAGTCTTCTTTGTGTTCTAGCCCTGGTTCTCGGAAATGCACCTGCGGATCAATGACTCCTGGCAACAAAGTTAACCCTGTTGCGTCAATTGCTGTGGTTGGTGTTGTAGTGGAAATTTCTGGTGCAACTTCAACGATACGGCGATCGCGCGTCAGCACATCTCCTAACATCAATTCTCCATTAGGTAGAATAATGTGAGCGTGGCGAATCAGTAAACTTTCTGGAGATGGCATGGAGTTAACAATGTTCCGACAAGAGGCTCTGTGTTACAGAAAACTATGCTTTTAAGTTAAACTTAATTTCACTCTTGGTAACAACTTTTTGCATAATGGTAAAAAAAATTTACTTTTAACTTATGAGTCAGGCTACCAAAAAGCCGCCATATCTACCGCTAAGATCAACATATAAAGTCTCTTTAGGTGAGTGAATTACCCACACTTTCCCTTACTTCAGTAATTTAATGCAAAACCAAGTGTCTGATAAAAATTCTAGTCAACAACCCGATAATTCCTGGATCGCAGAGCTAGGTAGAACAGTTGTATTAAGTATCGTTCTAGCCTTAGGCATTCGTACTTTTGTTGCTGAAGCTCGCTGGATTCCTTCTGGTTCTATGGAACCAACATTGCACGGAACCCCAAATCAGTGGGAAGCAGACAAAATTATTGTTGATAAGTTGAAGTATAAGTTTTCAGAACCGCAAAGGGGAGACATTGTAGTTTTTTCGCCTACAGAAGAGCTACAAAAAGAGCAATACCAAGATGCTTTTATTAAGCGCATAATTGCCTTGCCTGGAGAAACAGTAGAACTCAGGAATGGCAAAGTATATATTAATAAAAAACCCCTTGAAGAAGACAAGTACTTGAGTTCGCAGCAACGCACAGTAATCGATGTTTGTACGTCAGGACAGCAGCCGCCTTATTTAGCAAAAACTGAGACTATACCCCCTAATTCATACTTAGTGCTAGGTGATAACCGTAATAGTAGCTACGATAGCCGCTGCTGGGGTGTTGTCCCTCGCCAAAATATTATAGGTCGCGCTGTATTGCGTTTCTGGCCTCTCGGTCAGGTTGGAGAAATTGATAGGTCGCCGCTTTATCCCTAGCGGGAGATAATATCATCTATTTTGGGTAGAAATTCAGTCTCGCAGAAGCAGAAATTTGAGATTTGAAAATAGGGCGTTGCTGAATCACGGAATGAAATTAGATTGATTAGAATCTCAAACTCCTTATTCTCTCTGCGTCTTAGCGCCTCTGCGCGAGGTAAATCATCCCGCAATTATCCAACGCCGAAAATAGCAGTCCCATCATCAGTTTTTCATACTGTAGGTGGGACTGCTATTTTATTTAAAACTTTTGATTTCTGGGTAGCATATTATTAATTGTAAGTATAAATAGCGACATATTTTCAACGCAACTTTCATTTTAGAAATCCGATATTTTACTTCTTTAATAGCTCCATCAATAAATATAAGAATATCTTTTAATTAAAAAAGAATAAATTAATTTATCTCATGAATTTGCGATTCATGCATTTGTGTGTGTATCCGCAAGCTGATATGGGAATACTAAACATGACCAGAAGTTAAACGACAAATACGAAAATAGGTAACTGTTTAACTTTTTTTGGTTAGCTTTTGGTGCTTAACTATCCGGATTTTTCCTCTAAAAACTGTAGAGAATTAGTAGGGTTAAGTAAACGGGCGACTTTCTATGAAAACTCTGTTTTATACATATAAAAATGTTATATGCACTTAATTATTAGGCTCTTAAAACAGTTTTTTTAAACTTCCGATTACTTTATGTGACTGGAAGTGATGTTGCTAGAGAGCTTATGTTTACTGGGTAAAACGGATCAAAAATCTATAAATAAGCATCTGCTCAAATAGAATCGAGAACGGATTTACCGAGAGATCAAAACAAGGAGTTAATAGGCACAACCATAGTGCAAGTAGACGAAAAAAAATTACCAGTACTTGCTAGGTAACTGAAATTCATCTATGAGCTTTAACAGTCAAGATGACCCACTAGAGGACAAGTTTATGTCAATTCTCATGTAAATTTGATTTTCCCTGAACGTAGGTTTTACAAGAATTTGGCGGTTTGCTAGATAAGAGATATAACCTGCAAAAGCATTGTTCTGTTGAGACGCTTTGAGCCAAGTCTTCACCCATCATAGCCAACCTCAACCAGAAAGCTAGTAGATGCCAATCGTGACCTAATCTTCAATTAAACCGTATTTCATTGACTTTTGAATAATGAGGACAACAATGTTAGTGAATTTTTTGGATGAGCGTGGTAGCGGCAGATAGGACGAGTGTGAAATTCTCCCTCGACTATCAGTGGAAATTTTAGAGTGCTGTAATCAAGTTATGATCCTTGGGTATGACACTGATAGCATTAGTCAGTTAGTGTAAATAATGATGCGGTGTGGAGAAATTTGTCTATTCACCCTCATAAATTCAATAACCCATTGCATCCAAATTCAGGCATTCATAATCATCAGCTGCTAGTTTAAATATCAGACAGTATTTTTCTGAGGTTGGGAAAAAATACTTAGATGGTAGCAATAAATTCGCTGATGGCACAATTGAAAGGTATAATTTCGGCTTGACGATCGCCCTCATTTCTATAAGTCAAATGTACCTTGAGATAAACATAAGGCTTGTAGGGCATTCGTTCAGCCCACTCAATCGCTACAATACCTGGTATTACCTCAAAACCTTCCCAGTAAGTTTCTAGGTTCAAGGCTAAAACCTCTTGTGGTTCTAAGCGATATAAATCTAAATGGTAAAGCGGTAAGCGTCCTTCCGTATATTCATTAATGAGAGTAAAAGTAGGGCTAACAATTGGTTCAGTAATGCCTAAACCCTGTCCAATCCCTTGTACTAGCGTAGTTTTGCCAGCACCTAAATCCCCCTCTAGTAAGATGACACTGCCGGCACTAAGAGTCTGACCAAGAGTAATACCCAAACGTAGTGTCGCCTCTGCATCTGCAAGAAATATTTTCATAGTCAAGAGTCAGTGGTCAATAGTTTTGTTCTTGTCCCCTTGCTTCCTCATTTCACATGATGAGTCCCACTGTACCAACGTAACAAAACTCGTGCTAATTTTTGGGGATTGTGACGCACACAACCTGTTTCATCTTCATACAAAATATTCGCTGGGACAATCCGTCGCCCTAGTTGGTATACAGCTTCTCTATCTAAGAAGACAGGATGAGAATTTTGTTGGGCGTAGCGGATAAGTGATTGTTCAGAGGGAGATTTTTTATGTACTAAGACAGCATCAAAAAGCTGTCTATGGTCGCAAGCAGTATCAATTGCTCTAATGTGATCAGCAACTGTGTATCCCTGAGTTTCTCCCGGTTGGGTCATGATATTGCAGACATAGATACGTGGGGCTTGTGTTGCAGCGATCGCATCGGCAATTTCTGGTACAAGTAAATTAGGAATTAAGCTTGTATAGAGACTACCTGGGCCAATAATAATGTAATCAGCTTCTTTAATTGCCTTAATAGCTGCTGGTACTGCTGGGGGATTAGCAGGAATGCAGCCGATTTTTACAACTTTTCCCCCAGCTTTAGGAATACTGGACTCGCCCTCAATCCGACGACCATCGGCTAATTCTGCCCAAAGGCGAACATCACTAAGAGTTGCTGGCAAAACTTGTCCTCGTACGGCCAGCACTTTAGAACTGGCTGCAACAGCTCGTTCTAAATCGCCAGTAATATCGCTCATCGCCGTTAAAAACAAATTACCAAAACTGTGTCCTGTTAACCCATCCCCAGCCCGAAAGCGATATTGAAATAATTCTGTTAATAACTTTTCTTCATCTGCTAGGGCTGCCAAACAATTACGAATATCCCCTGGTGGTAAGACTCCGAATTCTTGGCGCAAGCGTCCAGAAGACCCACCATCATCAGCTACAGTGACAATAGCAGTAATATTAGCACTGTAAGTTTTGAGTCCCCTTAACAAGGTAGAAAGCCCAGTACCACCACCAATGACTACAATTTTCGGGCCTCGGTATAATCGCCGATAGGCTAGCAGAACATCTATAAGTTCTTCTTCACCTTCCGGTCTTAACACCTTAGTAATTGAGCTGACAGTGCGAGTTTGCCCCCAAAGCAGCAACAGTAAGCCGCCAAGCAACACTAAAGGCCCACTAATATAGTTGGGTAAAAGATTGGCGATAACTCCTAGAAAACCCCTAACCAACTCAATCATCCAAAAAATTGGGGTTAGCTTAATCCAAATAGCTAACCCCAAACTAGCCAGCAGTACGCCTCCAACACTGATTAACAACCAACGTTTGACAGATAGTCCAGGGGATAACCACTTGAACCACTGGTTGACCCGATGGGAAGTTCGACTGCGCGACTGTTTTTGCAGAGTGTTGAGGGCTTGTCTGAGAAAACCGATTGACATACCTAATTGGGAGCAATGGGACAAACTAATAATTAACAGAAAATGTACACTACCTGGTTTTAACACCAAGCGGGGCATTATTAAATTTTTCAATGCCACTAAATTAAGAGTAAGTCGTTAACCCTCTTTTATCACTTTGGGAGAACCCAATCGCTGAAAGCCTTTCGAGGCTTTAATTTCTAAGTTTTGGCTATAAATTTTAGTTACTGTTAGAAAATAAAGCCTCAAAGCTTGGCTCAATCAAAGTTTCAGGATATTGCTTCGATTATTGTTTTCCGAGAGTGACAGAACAGGGTTAAAGTTGCCAGTGTTCTCCATAAAACAGTAATCTGGCTTGATAAAAGTGCATTTAATGGAAAAACGAATTTTAGGATTAGATCCGGGACTAGCAATTTTAGGATTTGGGGCAATTACCTGCACACAAATTCCTACTCAAGGACGAGACACAGCAGTAAATATGCTGGATTTTGGGGTAATACGAACGTCGGCAGATGTAGAAATGGGACAGCGCCTATGTACTGTGTTTGAAGATTTGCACACCCTGATTCAAGAACTACAACCAGATTTGGTTGCAATCGAGAAATTGTTCTTCTATCGTATGTCAAGTACAATCCTTGTGGCACAAGCACGAGGTGTAGTTATGTTGGCTTTAGCGCAACATAATTTACCATACATAGAATTTACTCCTGCCCAAATCAAACAAGCTTTAACAGGCTACGGCAATGCAGATAAATCAGAAGTTCAAGATGCAGTCGCACGAGAGTTAAATTTAGAAGAAATTCCTAAGCCAGATGATGCTGCTGATGCTTTAGCGGTGGCTTTGACGGCATGGTTCCAGCTTTAATTTATTTGTAAAACGAGAATAAAGTTAGAAACTAACCAAATGAGCGTAAAAAAGTTATATCAAAAGCTAAGTCGTACTGAGGTATGAAGATGGGCAAACATAACCGTTTTCGGTTGCTTGCAGTACACATTTATCTATAATTTATCTGGGTGTTGGGTAATACAGAGATGAATTGAGATCTTCTATCGTGCATTGTCCGTAGTTGTGACAGAAAAATGGTAAGCGCTGATCACATTTGTTTAAATTGTGGTCATTAATGCGTTTACGTCATTACCTAGCACAACTATACCCAATCCAGATAAGTAGATATGCTTAAGCATTAAATTTGGTTGTTAATTCGTTATTCAAAGTATAAATAAATATCTGTAATTCAATAATTCATCCCGCGTTTATGCAATGCTAAAAACGCTTAACCGAATATTATTGGGATGCGAACAAGTACTCTTTACGTATAAAATAGGGCTAAAAAATAGTTTCTGAAAAATTACCGGAGCAGTTCAATATAAAGAGCTGCTCTGGCCAGTAAATCTACATAGGATATTCAACTAATAACATTAGATCTACACAACAAACTTTTTCAATGTTCAGGCTAGCTTGAAAAGTTGCATCAATCCTATTCTAATGCTTTGGCATTATATAGAAAATAGAAGATTCTGGATGGGGGGATATTGATCACAACTAGAGATTTCACCTCAAACTAGGTCTTGACTGGATTTCTTGTCAAATCTAAATTTCTAAAAGAAACTCCCAATCCAAAATCATCCAGTGAATTAGTCATTGTCCCATTGTTCACGACCAATTAAATCACCGATGCGATCGCGTAGCAAGAAGTCGCATTTCTCTAACTCACATTCAACGCAAACCCACTCTCTCGCTGGGATGTATTGGCAGAGCGTATATATTGGCTGTTGTCTGCTGACCATTCCCTTCTGCACCAGTCGACGAGCTTCGTCTTGGATGATGTCCAGAGAATAGTAGTTGATAGAAGGCACCGTATTCACACTCATGGTTTTTACTCACAAATTTACACGTAGATAGTGTTCCCAAGAATTACTGGGAACAAACATGACAAGGATGAGACTTGTGGCTAGGGTTTTGTAGTTTGCTATACGGAACTATTTCCATTTTGACGCTACACATCCTAAAATTATCCTAAGAAATATTACAAAAGTCAACGTTTCCTGACATACAGCCTAAATGTGTTTCATCTTGTCCTATGACGGTAGTTAACTTAACCCGCAAAAAAAGTTGCTCAGCTTGGATTTAAAAAGTCTCAAAGTTTTGCTGCTACTACTTTCAAGCATGATTGGGTAGGTGAAAATATTTTGCAAGGTGGATTGTTAATGTGCTGAATAATCACTGTAGAGCCAAACCTACAGACGTTGGTATTTATGCATCGTTGAACAACACGGGGATTTTTGTTGAAAGCAATGGTATAAAGTGTTGCCAAACATCAGGGCTACCCTACACCAAAAAAACTTGTAACGCACCATCTGTTAATCATTTCTTAAAAACATCTGTAGTTTTTTGCTTAGTTGCTGCATAGTAAACAAACAGGCTGCTTTGGATTAGCACCTGTGAAATAGTAGGATGATGTGCCTTTAGAGTAGCAGCAACTTAGGCAAAGCGATCGCCAAATCGCCTATTGTAACCATAACTAGCGCACGAAGGCGAAAACCATCACTGAGCCAAGTTTTCACCTGTTACAGTCTGACTATGTAAATTCTTGGCGGTAGTACTCTGTAAAGTTTTATTGAACTCATCATTTGCACTGACAGCAAATTTCCACTGTATTTGATGATTTGTCCAACTCATTTGTTGTTTTTATTTTTTAAGCTTGATTTTTCATGGTTTAGCTATTATTTTGATTTCAAAATTAGGTTTTAATGTTGCATTATTTTTCTAGTTTTTATTACTATCTTTAGATAGAAGTTGGTTGAAAGCTTTTCACTAAGCCCAGGATATAAATCTTCGTCAATAAATACTAATTTTTGTCCAAATGAGGCAATTAACTCTAATTAAGCTAGGTTAACAAATTAATATTGCTTGATCTAAAAGACTTATCTACTCATGTTTTGCATAATCCCTAACTTTTGACTTGATCTTTTATAACTTTTGTTAGAGGGTTATGTTTTAAGAGCAATTATAATAAGTAGTTATATTTTATTATGAGGAGATAATATACTAATTTAGTATTTATTACACTCGAACTAATTCTTGGAAACACTTGTGTTGCAGAGTTATCAAAAAATCTCAAGCTGCATCTATAAAATAAAAATTATTGCAAAAAAGCATTTTAAGCATCTTATTAGCTAAAAATTATAATATAAACGTTAATTGGTGAGGATACACGCCAAGTCGTACTTAAAAGGATTGTTGATTCAATACTTTACGAACAAGGCCTTGTCTATTATTTCGTGAGCTTTTCTTTTTTTATTGAGATTTTGATAAAGGTGTGTAGGTAATATCAATACTATTTCTGATTTAGAAATCTCCTAAGCTCTAATTAAAATTAAATATGTAGTATTGGTTGCAATTTGTTCACTCTTGTAATCATCAATTATTATCTTTACAAAACAATTGCTTGACGCATTTAGTTAAATAAATTGTCATTGTATTTACAACTAAGGAAATAAAATTGCCGTGTCATCGTCAGAAACTTTTGAACAGCAACAAGCAGAAATTCAGACTTCACCTAGTTTCGAATTTTGGAGACAAGTAGGTCTCGTCACTGGTGGTACTCTGTTATCAATCAATATGTTGGCAACTTCTGTTGTTGCCGGAGGATTGGTTGGTTTAGCCATTAGTTTCCATAATTTGCCACAGATTAGACAAATACAGAACTTCTCACCGGCAGAAACAACTTATATATATGACATCAAAGGCAAGCTTTTAGTAGGTCTGCATGGAGAAGCCAACAGAATAAATGTATCCCTAAATAAAATTTCCCCAAATTTAAAACGGGCAATCTTAGCGAGTGAAGATAATTATTTCTACAACCACCGCGGTATTGATCCAGGAAGTATTGGACGTGCTGCGTTAGTTAACTGGTCAGCAGGTTCTGTGCAAGAGGGTGGTTCTACTATCACCATGCAGTTGGCGAAAAATCTCTTTTTATCTCGCAAACGTGCTTTTAGCCGCAAAGTAGCAGAAGCTGTATTAGCAATTCGTTTAGAGCAAATTCTTAGTAAAGACCGGATTTTAGAAATGTACCTCAATCAAGTTTATTGGGGTCATAATAACTATGGTGTGGAAACAGCAGCACAGACTTACTTTAATAAATCGGCAAAGAATTTGACTTTGGGCGAATCAGCAATGATGGCGGGTTTAATTCAGGCTCCAGAAGAATTTAGCCCTTTTGTAAACAAGAATTTGGCTATACAAAAACAAAGGCAAGTGCTAGGACAAATGCTGAAATTGAAATGGATTACCAAGCAAGAATATAATAATGCCCTCCAGCAAGAAATTAAACTTGGTAAAATTAAGTCATTTGAAGCTAGTATCTTTCCTTATGTCACTAATGCTGTGGCACAGGAACTAATTAAAAAGTTTGGCCATGATGCAATGCTTAAAGGTGGAATGCGAGTGCAAACCACAATAGACAGCGACTTGCAAATGACGGCAGAAGAAACTATCAAAAAATGGCATAAAACTCTTGAAGGTCAAGGGTTAAAAAAGAATCAAATGGCTTTAGTAGCAATTGACCCACGTACCCAATTTGTCAAAGCACTGGTGGGTGGTGTAGATTCAAAAGTCAGTGAATTTAACCGTGCAACTCAAGCTCTGCGTCAGCCTGGCTCTGCTTTTAAGCCGTTTGTTTACTATACTGCCTTTGCTAGTGGTAAGTTTACACCAAGTACAACGGTGCTTGATTCTCCAGTCAGCTATCCTGATGTTATGGATGGCTCATACTCTCCACGCAACTACGATAATAGCTTTAAGGGTGCAATGCCAATTCGTACTGCTTTGGCACAGTCTCGTAATGTACCTGCGGTGAAGATTGGCAAAGCGGTAGGAATTAATAAAGTTATAGAAATTTGCCGTATTTTAGGAATCATGAGTCCGATGGAACCTGTAACTTCTTTGCCATTAGGTGCAATAGGTGTGACACCACTAGAAATGGCTAGTGCTTATGCAACTTTTGCTAATTATGGCTGGCGATCGCCTCCAACACTTATTGCTCGTGTGACTAATAGTAGTGGCGATGTGTTACTAGACAATACTCCAAAGCCTCAGCTAGTTCTTAATCCTTGGGCATCAGCCAGCATTATAGACGTGATGCAATCGGCAGTTAAAGAAGGAACCGGTAGAGCTGCTGCGATGAAACGCCCAGTCGCTGGAAAAACTGGTACAACTTCTTCAGAAAATGATATTTGGTTTATTGGTACAGTACCCCAGATGACAACTGCCATTTGGGTAGGAAGAGATGACAACAAACAATTAGCTTACCGTGCAACAGGTGGAGGTATGGTTGCTCCTATCTGGCGTGATTTTATGGAGAAGGCGCTTGAAGATGTACCAGTAGAAAACTTCAAACCAGCTTCTAAGTTTTCTCGTCCTAATATCAATTAACGTTGAGCTTGCACATAATAGAGAGTCGATTTCTTCAATGTATTTCAGTATCTCACTCATATTTTTGTGTAAAAAAAACTTATTTTGATATTTTTTATCACAAAATATACTATTTTGGAGATGTCTAATAAATCAATTTTGTGATGAAGTTAGCGCATTCTGTGAGGAACGTAGTTTATATGCTCTGGGAGTCTAACTGCCAGTTATTTGTAATTAAATATTTTTAACCAACCGCAGAGGCACAGAGAACTCAGAGGAAATCAAGAAAGATTTTTATGAATGATTTAGGATTGCTATATTTGCTGTTTGGTGATTACATTTAAAACCTCAAATTTTATATGTCAGATGATAATTTTATCGCTACTGTGGCTCAAGAATCTCTTGACTCATCATCGCTTGCCAATTCTCTGCGAGAGAAGAGTTTAAGAATTCGCAATAGTCTACGTCAAGGACAACAGCAAATGGCTGACTGGCAATCTGGGCCACTGGCTGTTTCTGCGGTTCCTGGGGCTGGTAAATCTACGGGAATGGCGGCGGCGGCGGCGATCGCGATCGCTCGTCAATATGAAAATTCCGCTACATCACGTTCTTCTTCTCGCCGTCAAATTGTAGTTGTGACTTTTACTCGCTCTGCTGCTGCCAATATTAAAGCAAAAATCCGCAAATATTTAAAAGATGATTTAGCATTACCCCAGACTGGCTTTGCTGTCTATACTTTGCATGGTCTGGCATTAAATATTGCTAGTCGCCACCCTGATTTATCGGGTTTACAGTTAGAAAATGTCACATTAATCACACCCAGCCAGAGCCATCGCTTCATTCGCACAGCTGTAGAACAATGGATTAATAACAATCCAAGGCATTATTTACGCTTGTTAGAAGGTCATCAATTTGATGGGGAAGAAACAGAAAGATTACGCCGTCAGTCGGTATTGCGAACAGAAGTTTTACCAGATTTAGCTACCACAGTCATTCATGAAGCTAAAAGTTCTGGTATCCTGCCAGAAAAGCTACGGGAATGGAGTCAACAAACTACAGAAGAATATGCAATTTTGAAAGTAGCGGCGGGGTTGTATGAGCAATATCAAAATCTCATGCGATCGCGTGATTTTATCGACTACGACGATATGATTTTAGCAGCGCTGCGCGTTCTCGAAAACGACAGTGCTAGACACATCGAGCAAAACCAAGTTTTCGCTGTCTTTGAAGATGAAGCCCAAGATTCTAGTCCCCTACAGACGCAACTGTTAGAGATTTTGGCGAGTGACTTAACAGGGGAAAATCAAAAAAATTCTCCTCTTAATTCAGCACTCAATTTAGTACGAGTGGGCGACCCCAACCAAGCAATTAACTCAACTTTTACCCCAGCTGATCCGATTTATTTTCGGCAATTTTGTGAAGAGTGCGATCGCCTAGAAAAATTAGCAACAATGGATCAAGCTGGTCGTAGTACTAGAATTATTCTCGAAGCTGCTAACTTTGCTCTGCAATGGGTAAATAGTTTTTATGGAAGTCAAGGAAAAGTAAAAATTTCTCCTCTTCCCTTTCGTCCTCAGACAATCCATCCTGTTGGTACAGGTGATCCTCAACCCAATGCTAACCCCGCGCCTGTAGGAAGGGGATTAGAAATTTATAACCCTCGTGATATTCATCACACAGTTGAATTGATTTCTCAAAGGGTGATTGAGTTATTTGCCGAAGACCCAGCAAAAATTAGTGGAGCGATTTTAGTTAGAGAAAATCGTCAAGGTCGTTGGTTAGCAGAGGCTTTGACTCCTATATGTAAAGAGCATAATATTACACTTTACGATGTCGGAGAACGCGATCGCCGTTCCCATGTTCCCCAAGAAATTTTGGCATTACTGCAATTTTGCGATCGCCCCCATTCTCCTGATTACCTCAAAGCTGCTTTAGAAGCGTTGGTACAGCGTCAATTGATTCCTACCCAAGACCTCAACGCCTTGGCTAGTCTCCCAGAAGATTTTTTGTATCCTGGCCCTTTGGCTCCGCCCCAGTCAGAAGCAGTACAAAAAGCCTCTCACTTGTGTCGGAGTTTACTGCGCGCTCGGTTAGAATTACCTCTTTATCAACTAATTTCCTTTCTAGCTTTGGTGTTAAATTACGACCAAGCAGAACTCGCAACCGCTGACAAACTGGCAGAACGAGTCAATCAACAAATAGCTGGTAACAGTTCGATGGGGGCGATATTGTCGGTTTTAAGTGAAATTGTTAGTTCTGAGCGATTTGAACCCGTGGAAACAGCAGACTCAGAAGCGCGTTATACCCGTACTGGTCAACTGACCATTATTACCATGCACAAAGCCAAAGGGCTAGATTGGGACTATGTTTTCATTCCCTTTCTGCATGAAAACTTGATTCCTGGTCGGTTTTGGGTTCCTCCCCAAAGTCAGTTTTTAGGCGACTTTACTTTATCAGAAGTGGCTCGCGCTCAAATTCGGGCTGCTCTCCACGGAGAATCAGAAATACCAGATGTTAGCCAAGCTTGGGAACAATCAAAACATTTGAAAACTGCTGAGGAATATCGTTTACTCTATGTTGCTATGACAAGGGCGAAACAATTATTGTGGATGTCTGCGGCGCAGAAAGCACCTTTTACCTGGAGTAAACCGGAAAATTTACAAGAGCAAGCACCTTGTCCTGTATTTGGGGCATTAAAGCGGCAGTTTCCTGAATATGTAGTTAACTCGATGATATCCCAACAGCTGAATTGAAGCTATAGAGCAGAGTTTTGCATTTTTTCTGGCATTGCTGAATCAAGGGATGAATTTTGATGTATTGAACTTTTTAACTCCTTATTCTCTCTGCGCCTCTGCGCGGCAGTCGCTACAAGTCGGGGAACCCTTTCGGCAGTTCCTCATGGGGGAAACCCCCAAGACCGGACTGCCTCACCAACGCGCTGCCTTGCCTCTGCGTGAGATAAATCATCCCGCAATTATGCAACGCCTTTTTTATTTGATCACTCTAGACAGAGAAAAACAGAAAATTACTAAATTAATGTTCTAGTTTTTGTGTGCCAAATACCAACTTTGTAGTGCCAATCGCTGAATTTCACGCCAGGGAATATTGTGTTTTCGAGCTAATTCTGCACAATCTTCGTATTCCGGCTGCACGTTAGCTATGAGTTTCTCTGGTAATTTTCCCTGCCATGCTACCTTAACGCGTACTTGTCCGTATTCAGTTGCCACTGGTTGAATTTCTCTTTGAAGGATGGTGCGTTGTTGGGTAGTCCGGCGAATTCCTAAAGTAGTTGTTTCGCGGAATAAAACTGCTTCACAATTCAGTAAATTTTCCGGATGGCAGATCACAGTTAGTAAAATTCCCGGACGTGACTTTTTCATTCCTATGGATTGAGTAAAGACATCCACCGCACCCACGGCAAACAAAGCCTCAAATACATAGCCGATCGCCTGCGGATTTAAATCATCAATTTGGGTTTCCAATACTGATATTGTCTCCAGGGTAGAACTAATATCGTTAGAATTGGTAAAATTTGCCTGTAAATTAGTACTTTCGCCCAACCACAGACGTAATATATTGGGAATGGGTAAACCTATGGAACCTGCTCCCAGTCCTACTTGCTTGATGGTCATTGGTGGTGGCGCACCAAAATCTTTAACGAGAGTAGTGGCGATCGCAGCTCCTGTAGGTGTCACTAGTTCCCGATCAATACCATTGCTATAAACTGGACAACCCCGCATTTCCCATAGCTTTAATACGGCTGGGACTGGTACTGCCATTTGACCATGTGCCGCCCGCACTGTTCCCCCTCCCGTCGGGAACGCTGAACAATATAGTAGGGGCAATCCTTCATGATTACTTTCAATCCCCAACCAATCCAACCCCAAACAAGTGCCAACGATATCCACGATCGCATCTACGGCACCCACCTCATGGAAATGTACTTTCTCTGGCGCAATGCCATGTACTGCCCCTTCTGCTACTGCTAACTGCCGAAATACTGCTAAACTCCAAGCTTCTGCCCGTGATGGCAACCCCGCTTTGCTAATCATCAGCTCTATTTCTGGCAAGTGCCGTCCGTGACGGTGACTGTGCTTGTGGTCGTGCTGGTGATCATGGTCTACTAAATCTACATGAACTTTTGTCGCCTGCTGACCATTGCGCTGAACAAGTTCTGCCCTTAATTGGTACTCCTGGGCAATTCCCAAACCATTGAGTTTTTCTACTAAATACTCCACGGGGACACCCAGACTAACTAAGGCTCCTAGGCACATATCACCGGAAATCCCCGTCGGACATTGAAGATAAGCAAGTTTAATCATATAGATAAATTAGTTAGCTGAATTTTAGTATTGTGATGTAAAACTTTGCGTCTTTTGAGGAGGCGATCTTCTGCCTCTAAATACATCTGCAACGCTTAATTCTATAATTTTCCTTTTCATATACAACCCCAAATCTCTCATTCCAACTCTTTATGGCAAAAATTTTTGCAGTCCATCCTGATAATCCTCAAATCCGCCGAATAGAGGAAATAAAATCAGCGCTCTCTAGTGGCGCAGTTATGCTTTACCCTACTGATACAGTCTATGCCATTGGTTGTGATTTAAATGCCAAGTCAGCGGTGGAACGAGTGCGGCAAATTAAGCAGCTAGCAAACGATAAACCACTGACATTTTTATGTCCTTCACTATCGAATGTGGCAACTTATGCTTTTGTCAGTGATACAGCTTATCGGATTATGAAACACCTGATACCAGGCCCTTACACCTTTTTGTTACCCGCCACTAAGTTAGTACCACGGCTGGTGCAAAGCCCCAAGCGAAAAACTACTGGCATTCGCGTACCAAATCATACCGCATGTTTAGCATTACTAGCAGCGTTAGGAAATCCGATTATTTCGACTTCGGCACATTTACCGCCAGACGAGGCAGATGATGGCACAGTGGGGCTAAATTCAGAACTGAGAATGTCACGTGTAGAGCTATTTGACCGCTTGGATAACTTAGTGGATGTCATTGTAGACACTGGTGAGGAACCAACATACCAAGTGTCTACAATTTTGGACTTGACGGGAGACGAACCAATGATTACAAGACGGGGCTTAGGTTGGGAAGCAGTGACAGCGTGGGTATAAAAATTACACTTCACGAGCTGCTTCGCCGATTTCGGAATAATGTATTAAAAATACTCCAGTTTCGGGATTGTCATACTTACACAAATTGGAAACTGAGAGAACTGGATGAAGGAAAGGTTCGACATAGCAAGCGTTTTGGCTACTTTTAATGTCTGATAAATATACTTGTGTCACCCTCAATTTAGTTGCTTGTGAAAAAAGCGACACACTACTATCACTGTAACTTTTTGAGATTTCCTACAGTCTTATATATGAGCAGTGCTTGCAGAAAATCTTGATGGATGAATACCAAATGATAATTCAACCAAGATGCCTCAGATACTGTCTCTGCGTTGTAGTTAAGGTGCGATACCACACTCAGGAAAAGTCATGAAAGCTAACCTTGCCAATCTACCAACCTCTACATCCACTTTTGAGTCCTGCGTTGCCATTGAAGAAGTACCAGTTACCAATACTTTAATGCAACTGCTATATCAAGAAATGCAACCTCAAGTCAAAGCAGCGCCTGAGTGTATACAAGCTTTAGCCCAACGTATAGCTAAAGAAGTCAAACGAATTTGCGACAAGAGCTACCGCATTCAAACATCGGGAGAAATCCAATCTTGGCAGCTTACTTTGTCTAGACATCGTTTGCAAAAGTGCCTGCATTACTATCGCCTTGGTTCCAGAAAAGGACGTGTGGAATTACATAGTACTTTGGGTGCTATGGTTTACCGTCATGTGACAGTTTCCGGCTCAGAATTAGGGTTTGATGCTCGCTACAGTCTGATTGAAGATTTTTTACAAGCCTTTTATATTGAAGCTGTTAAAGCTTTCCGCCGAGAAAACGAATTACCAGAAGATTACACCCCACGAACTCAGCTGCAATTAGCAGAATACATCGCTTTTACAGAGCAGTATGCCAAGCGCCGCATCAATTTACCCGGTGGAAATAATCAGCAATTAATCATTTTACGTGCCCAAGGTTTTGCTCGTCGTCAACCCCAAGAAACCACTGTAGATATCGAAATGGCAGTAGAATCTGCTAAAAGCGAAGAAGCAGAATCTTACCAGCGTAGCTCCGCAGCGCAACAAATTCGGTCGAAAATGATTGCTCAAGCTAGCTTCGACCCATCTGAAGCATCAGAGCGCGATCGCGTCATCTCAGAATTGGTAAAATACTTGGAATCTCAAGGTCAATCGGACTGCGTAGATTACTTAACTCTCAAACTCCAAGACCTCTCAGCACCAGAAATCGACGAAATTTTGGGTTTAACTAGCCGTCAACGCGACTATCTGCAACAACGTTTTAAATACCATGCGGAAAAGTTTGCTAAGCAACATCAATGGCAGTTAGTACATCAATGGTTAGGTGCAGGGTTAGAACATAAGTTGGGATTGTCTGCTCAACAATGGGAAACCTTTTTGGGTACGTTATCTCCACAGCAACAGCAAATCTTACAGTTAAAAATTGCCCAGCAAAGTGATCAGGCGATCGCTAAAATAATTAAATGCACTCCTAAACAACTACAAAAGCGCTGGACTCAGTTATTAGAATTAGCCTGGGATATTCGTAACGGTAATAATGAAGCTCAAGCAGGCTAAAATCAACCCCCGTAGAGGAATTAAAAATTAAGAATCCTACAAATAAATCCGAGGGCTTGAATGAATTAGACTTGTATCTTTATAATTAGCTGCTCAAGGTATGATTATTAGACCTCTTGCACGAATATTTAAACACTGAAATGTAGAACTTGATTTAGCGTTCTCCTTTGCGTCTTTGCGCGAGCTTTTAAAGATATTTGCAGCAATACCAAAGTATTTATACAAGATGTTTATTGAATTTGTCTCAGAGCCATATCTAGATTATTAATACATTTGTATCTTTTTAGTACACCAGTACCAACTTGTTTTTCTGTTACTTATTAATACAGCCTCACATATCCAAAATGAAAATTCATATTAAGTAATTGACCACTTGTCCTGCTTTCAAGGAATCCTAAAATTAGGAAACCTTGTGAAAATAATCAGGATAAATATGACTCAAGGCGCAAGAGCAGTTATCTCTGGCAATGTCTTAGAAAGAACCGTAGAAGGCGCTTTGCTGGGACATCAATATGTTGAAGTCGGGTTTGATTTACCAAAAAAACAAAGATTTGAATGGCTTATAAACTCTAAAAGCATACCAAAACGATATGCAAAGCAGGTTTATATTGGAGAAGGAATTTATGGTAGTGATATATATGTAGATTTTTATATTATTGGTTCTGCATCTATATCCTCTGGGTTGATTATTGAGTGTAAATGGCAGCAGACTAGTGGTTCAGTTGATGAAAAACTACCTTACCTTAACTTGAATATTCAAAAATGCTATCCTACACAAGCGCTCGTATTAATTGACGGTGGAGGAATGAAAGCAAAAGCCATATCATGGTTATCTGCACAAGTTGCTGAAAATCAAAATTTGTTAGCAGTTTATAACTTAAGTTCATTTCTTGTATGGTCTAATAATCATCTTTAATAAGAAGTAACTAATACTTCAGTAATATTTCCCCGCTTTTTGCTATTAGAATTAATTGATCTAGTTGCTGATATAGTATATATATTAAAACAACTATATAAATTACGAATAAAATCACAATCTGAATTAGACAACATAATTTTTACTCCCCGGTCAGCTAGTTTTACAAATACGTCCTTAAGTTTAATTTGTTGCTCCTCAGCAAAACAATAGCTACTATAAGCCGTAAAGTTGCTGGTTTGACTCACTGGATAATATGGCGGATCAAAATATACAAAATCATCACTGCTATTTGCTTGATTCAGCACATCTATAAAATCTGCTTGTTGAAGCCCAGATGTCGAAAGTGTTTTGGAAGCTAGTCTGAGTAAATCTTCAGGACAAATATTAGGATTTTCGTACCTGCCTAACGGTACGTTAAATTGTCCTTGAGAATTGACTCGGTATAGACCATTAAAACAAGTTTTATTCAGATAAATTAGACGGGCAGCTTTTTCTAAAGTAGTGCCTTCATCATTTGCTCTGACATTATAGTAATAGTCTTTTGTATGTTTATATTTATGTTCTTTCAATAAATAAATTAATTCCTCTACATTATCCCTAACACAACGATAAGTAGTAATTAATTCAGCATTAATATCAGTCAAAACTGCTTTTGGAGGTTGGAGATAGAAAAAAACAGCACCACCACCTAAAAATGGCTCGTAGTAAGTTTTATAATGTTTTGGAAAATAGGGAATATATTGTTGAATTAACCTACTTTTACCGCCTGCCCACTTTAAAAATGGACGCGGGCAAGCTTCTTTAGGGATTTGAGTTACCATTTCGTCAAAATTTAACTAAAACTAGGCTAATAAATATAACAAAAATTAACTGAAGAACCATATTTTATATTAAGTGGGAAATTTTTCACCTGTATAGATTACAATTAGTAGGGATAAAGCACATCAAAACAAACGTAAGTCTATAGCAAGGTAGTTTATATTCAGATGTTTGATGGATTTTGGGATAACATTTCTCGCTACCCCCGTTATTTCGTTACTGTTCTCTTAGGCGTGTTTCTGAACACGTTTGAGCCATTAATGCCACTTTTGAAACGTCCAGTTACCTTAATTGCCCTTTTGGGTTTGTTTGTGGGTAGCTTGGTCTTTGTTTCTCTCACCCTACGTGCAATGCTGGGCTTGACTACCATCTAGGCTGGGGTTATCTAGGGATTTTCCCCACAGACAGTTGTTATTGGTGGCATTGCCAGTGTTAAAGACTGTCCTTTCTAAATTGCTTTTACAATTATGTTGTACAACCTCTGTAAGGAGGCGTAAATTTTATGGCTACAAATCGCCGCATTTCCCGCGTTGCAGAACTGATAAAACGGGAAGTTAGCCAAATGCTACTCAATGGTATTAAAGATGATCGGGTGGGTACGGGTATGGTTAGTGTTACCGATGTAGATGTTTCTGGCGATCTACAACACGCTAAAATCTACGTCAGTATCTATGGTACAGATGAAGCCAAGGCAGAAACAATGGCAGGCTTGAAATCGGCCACAGGTTTCGTTCGCAGCGAACTTGGCGCGCGGGTACGATTACGTCGCACGCCAGAAGTAATTTTTATCGAAGACCCTTCCATAGAACGGGGCACTAAGGTATTATCGCTTTTAAACCAACTCCAGTATCAGCGATCGCCAGAAACTCTAGCAGCGGCTGAAGATACTACAGATGAATATGATGAGGAATCGTGACACCTCCTACACTTCTGCTTCGCAGTAAGTGTAGGCCTCCAAGACAATCCGGCTATTGCTTAGGAGGCTCTTGGCTTTAAGAACGGTATGCCCATCCGCCCTATTTTTTATATTGATTGCAGCGTTATGATCCCTATCCAAGTTACATGAACAATGAGGGCAATTATGCCAGCGTTCATGCAACTTTTTAGGGACTTTAGCACCACAAATAGAACAATCTTGTGATGTGTTTTTGGGTTAACAGCTATCACAAGCAAACCAGCATTTTCGGCTTTATTTGCAAGAATTGATAAGAAGCTTGACCACCCAGCATCATGAACTGACTTTGCTAGTCTGGATTTTGATAGTCCTTTGATATTTAAATCTTCATGGACTACGACATCATACTTTTTGAGTAGATAATTAGCAGTCTTGAAGTGAAAATCACGACGCTTATCAGCAACTTTTTTATGTTGCTTACCTAGCTGCTTAACTGCTTTTTGTCTTCCTTTACTACCTTTTGTACGCCTAGATACTCGTTTCTGAATAACTCTTAGGCGTTTTTGTGCTTTCCTGTAATGTTTTGGAATAGCCACAACATCACCTTCAGAGGTTGTTAAAAACTCCTTCAATCCCAAGTCATGCCCGTAATTGATTCGGGGTTGATATCAGGCTTAACATTAGGAACTGTAGGGTCTTCTAGGTTTAAAGTGATGTAGTATCCATCTGCTTTTTTGGTGACAGAAGCAGTTTTAATTTTGAAACCAGTAGGGAGTTGACGATGCAAAATAACTTTTATTAATCCCAATTTGGGGAAATTAATCAAGTCACCTTGTCTTGAAAAGTTTTGTGATATAAAACCTTCTCCACAAACTTTTCGCTGCAAACATTCTTCTTTCATCTGAGGATAAGTGAAGGTTTTATATCTACTTCTAGATTTAAACCTTGGCTTGTAGTTTGTACTGGTATGCAATCCTCATTTCTTAATTTTCGACACCAGATATATTTTATCATAAATGGGTACACAATGTTTATCCTTTATGAAAGATTCTAGATTAAGCGTCAGAATGTCAACACGCAGATTGAACAAGCTTAGGCTGTACGCAACAAGCAAAGATAAGACTGTAACCCAAGTAATAGAAGATTGGATTGACCGACTACCAAGCAAAGAAAATGGTGATTCCGACGCTCGATGACTCGCTAACGCTCCGCTATCATCGACCCCCTTGCCCTGTCAATCCTGCGGATTGATTTGGTTGTGGGTCAAGTAAATTTTACCCAAGTCTTCTTGTTTCATGAAGGTCAGTCTTTTGATAGGCTGAAAATTAAATTAACAAGACCTTAGAAAGAGGATAAAAACGTTTATTCTTTTTAGGATATTTTTATCAAAATATTCAGAACAATCTTATATTTTATGTTCAAGAATTTGATTGTTTTATCCATGTCTAAATTTTTTGTACATGACTTTTATTTGATTTTTTAAAAAAGTCCGTACACCTGTACCTTCCTTATCCATAAATGAAATTAATAATCACCACTTCAAGTCAGGAGATTAATTTGTGATTGTCAAGGCTACGCAAAAAGGTTGGGAAATCATTTATCACCGTGCCCATGCTTTACTCGCAGCTCAATTAGCAGGACAGTGGAAACGCCAAAATGCTCCAGCACGATTATATGAGACGCTGGCTGCAATTTCCCATCACGATGACCTAGAAAAAGAATGGGAGGAAGACAATCTAACCGAAGGGGGTGCGCCAATGGATTTCACCCTGAACCAAAAAACCTCTGTTAAGCAATTAGCAGATATGGTAAATAGTTCCCGCTACCGAGGACGGTGGGTTACTTTATTAACTTCTATGCATATTAGCCGTTTGAATGAGTCAAAACGGGGTAAATCTTCAGAAATGGATAAATTTCTTGATGAACAACTCCAAAATCAGCAACATTTGCGTAAAGAACTAGGTATTGAAAAGGAAGAAGTAGATACAGCTTATGCATTTATGCAATGGTGCGATCGCCTTTCTTTGATCCTTTGTCAACATGAACTACCTGCTGATGAACGATTTCTAGAAATTAGTATTGGCCCTGACAAGCAACGCTATGAAATTATGCAACGTAGCGATCGCTTAGTTACTGTCCAACCCTGGCCTTTTCAAGATCATCAGTTTACCGTTAACGTCGAAGCCTGTAACCTAGAACAACTCAAGTTTGACAGTAACGCCGAACTGATTCAAGCACTGCAACAAGCCCCCATCAAGGTGCTGGAATGGACATTTGTTAAAAGCTAGACCTTGTATTCCTAATAACCGCACCTTAACGGACGGAGACTACGACCATTAGCAAGATTAAAATTCCTTAACACTCCGTTACAATTAGGACATAAGAGAGGTAAACGCAAAACTCTCGCAAATGAAATCAAAGGTGTACGACATGAATGGCACAATTCGCGTTGGTAATCTCTTCGGGATTCCCTTCTATATCCATCCGTCGTGGTTTTTAGTTCTGGGCTTAGTAGCTTGGAGTTATAGCAGTGGACTGGCGGCGCAATTTCCTCAATTAACTGGGGGAATAGCCTTGCTACTGGGATTGATGACAGCGTTGTTATTGTTTGCCTCTGTCGTCGCCCATGAATTAGGACATAGCTTCGTAGCGATTCGCCAAGGAATCGATGTGAAATCGATCACATTATTCATATTTGGCGGTTTAGCAAGCTTAGAAAAAGAATCGAAAACCCCAGCAGAAGCTTTTTGGGTAGCGATCGCCGGGCCTTTAGTTAGTTTGTTACTCAGTGGAATAATTACAGGAATTGCTGTTGCTAGTGCCGCATCAGGCCCCTTAGCTGCAATCCTTGGGGTTCTAGCTACTGTTAACTTGGTGTTAGCACTATTTAATTTGATTCCTGGCTTGCCTTTAGACGGCGGTAATATCTTAAAAGCGATCGTTTGGAAAATTACAGGCAATCCTTATAAAGGTGTGACTTTTGCTAGTCGAGTTGGACAAGTATTTGGTTGGGTAGCGATCGCTTCTGGTTTACTACCGCTACTATTCTTTGGCAGCTTCGCTAATTTTTGGAACTTGTTAATTGGTTTCTTTCTGTTGCAAAATGCTGGGAATGCAGCTCAATATGCCAGAGTACAAGAACAACTCACAGGTTTGACAGCAGCAGATGCAGTAACACTAAACAGTCCAATTGTATCTGCGGATCTTAGCCTGAGAGAATTTGCTGATGGGCGAATTATGAGTGGACAAGACTGGCGGCAATTCTTAGTCACAGATAATGATGGGCAATTAGTAGGTGCGATCGCCATTGATGACTTGCGGAGTGTTTCGACAACAATGTGGTCAGAAACTCCAGTCAGACAAGTCATGCGACCGATTGCCCAATCTACTACAGTCAAATCAGATCAACCCTTGTTGGAAGTAGTGCAACTACTCGAACAACAAAAGTTATCTGCCTTACCTGTAATTCGTGACAATGGTGTTCTAGTTGGAATTTTAGAAAAAGCTGCGGTGATCCAACTACTGCAAAACAGATATCAACCTAACCCTGCATAATTTATCTGAATTCAAAAAAATTCCTTTTTCAATCTCCTTCAGAATCGCTGAGGGAGTTTTTTTTGGATAAAAAACCCTTAAACCTCAAAAGTATCCTAAAACTAAAACCAATTGTATTTTTACAGATGAGTGGGAAAACCGTACTTGGATTACATGTTTTCTGCACCATGCGTCTTAGTTGAGCTAGATACAATTGAAGTGCGGCTTAAGTGATGCTGTTATTTAAAAAATAGAAACAGCATTAGCAGGAGAGCAAAAACATGACAAATCAATTGAAAACAGCTGCTTTGTTAGCTGCGCTGAGTGGTCTTTTAATTGCCATTAGTTACTGGGTAATAGGCGGTACTGGTGGCTTAGTTATAGGAATAGGTTTAGCAGCAGTAACCAATCTATTTTCTTGGTATCAATCAGATAAGATTGCCCTTGGAGTTTACCGCGCTCAACCTTTAAGTCAAGCAGAAGCGCCGGGACTTTATCGTATGGTGCAGAGGTTAAGCGATCGCGCTAAGATTCCGATGCCGAAAATTTACATCGTTCCCAGCCAAAATGCTAACGCTTTTGCGACAGGACGCGATCCAGAACATGCGGCTGTAGCTGTCACCGAAGGCATTTTAAATATCTTGCCAGAGGATGAACTAGAAGGTGTTATTGCTCATGAACTGACCCACATTATTAATCGTGACACCTTAACACAAGCCGTTGCTGCCACAGTTGCTGGTGCTGTTTCATTTCTGGCACAAATGCTTAGTTACAGCCTTTGGTTTGGTGGTGCAGGATCGCGAGATAACAATAGAGGTGGAAATCCTTTAGGTGTTTTGGTGACAGTAATTCTTGCACCGATAGCTGCCACAATTATTCAGTTAGCAATTTCGCGCACACGAGAATTTTCTGCTGATGCTGGCGCTGCTAAATTAACTGGTAATCCTCGCGCTTTAGCTAGGGCTTTGCAAAGATTAGAAGCTACAGCGCGACAAATGCCTTTAAATGCTAATCCAGCTTTTGAGCCATTATTAATTATCCATCCCATCTCTGGGCAATTTATGGGTAACTTGTTCTCTAGTCACCCTCCTACCGAAGTCAGAATTGAAGAATTACTAAAGCTAGAGCAACAATTGCCGACAATAGCCTATTAAGGCTACTTAATCATGAGGTGCAGATCCAGTAAAAAGTCTTGTAATTTAAGGATGTCTCAATTATGAGTGCTAACAACATTGAATCCACAGTAGTAGTAGAAATTAGTTCTCAAACCCATGAAATGGTAGAAACCGAAATGGCTGGCGAAACCGATGAAGTCAAGCGCGAAACCAAAGCGCTAATTGAAGCGCTAAAAAGACGCGCCCAAGCTGAGGCGGAGTCAGCTGGTACTCTAACTCGTGAAACCTATTTAAATGCTGTGCGCCAAGCTAGAGAAGCAATTGAAAGAGAAAAACTCATTGAGCGCGATCGCATAGAACATTCTTGGGCTGTCATGCAAGATGAAGCCGAGAGAAATTGGCATCTGCTAATGAAAGAAGTTGCAGATTTTAGCGATCGCTTGCAAAAGGCTGCGAAAGCTGCTTGGGAAGCCTTTAATGCTCCTCCCTCTCAAAATTAAGTCTTGCGCCCTAACAATGTTTTGTGAATTCAAATAAGTATTGCATCTACCGCCAAAACAGCCCGGAAGTTATTTCGGGCTAATATTTTTTGTAGTTTTCATAGCTAATACCAAATTAAATAATGTTTGCGACAGATCAATATATTCTAGAGGGCAAGGCAATGCCTTGCCCCTACAATCTGTCGCATTCTTTTTTCATATTGGTATAAATACTTTTGGTTAAAAAAAAGGCAAAAAGCTTGCTAGATATGAATTTGCTCAATTGGGCAATTCCAAGTGATGTCTACGACAAGCCCTCTGGGTTCAGCAGTCGCTCATGGGGGAAACCCCCAAGACCGCGCTGCTTCACCGCTTTGTGGCTACGCTACGATATAAATTGAGAATCGGCAAAAAAGTCACAAGGTGTTTAAAAGATTAGTGAAATAGGGAAAAAATTCGCATTTGTTGGCACTTTGGCTGAAAGTCTCATTCGATTATTCATGATTGCGGTGAATTACTAGCGTTTCAGTTATTTTTCAGCAAAACTACTGATGTTTTGGTATTTATACTTACTAAAATTATTCGGAAAATCTGTTATATTAAGGTTTGTGAACATTACACCAAAATCTAACCCAAGGTAGATTTCTTTATTAAAATTTAAACTACATCAAGTTATGAACAAGATCGGATTTTTACACTACCGATTCCGAGGAAATTGCGATTAACTTGACGTAGTAATAAATAGGTTCTGACTTAAGTGGCTGCTCAAACATTTAGATTGTATCTCAGTCAGGACAATATTTTTCCGGTAAAGGTAGTTGCCACGTTGTATATATTCATCAAAAAGGTGAATACCCCTCAATAACACAGAGGATTAACCATGAAGGTATTCGATAATACCACAAAAAAGATTTTTCTTGCCAGTTGGGTCTCCATAAATCCAGCCGAAGCTAGCAATAGTCATGTAACCCAGCGGCAAAGTTCAGTTTCTCAGACTTACTATGATATTCTCCGACCCGTGCGGCGGCGTTTAGACAGCATTAAAATTGGCGATCGCCAACTTGCCCATCGCTTGTGCAAGCTGATTCCTGCTCAATGTCCCTTTGAACGCGATATCAAATTGTTTGGGAAAACCCTGTTTCACATTCCACCCATGTGCAAACTCAATCCCTTATATGAAGAAGTGGTTGGTTTACGTTTTCGAGCGCTGTGCTATCTAGCCGATGAATGCGGCGAGGATGTATCACAGTACTGTTAAAACAAAGTCAATAGTCAAAATAGTCCAGGGTCAATACAGTTTCTTTTGACTCTGGACTCTTGTTTTTGGAGTATGGCAGGAGGCAGGAATACACTACTCTAGCCCCTAGTTCCTAGCCCCTTTTCCCTTCCTTGCCTGCCATTTTTGGATCGCTTCTTGAGCATCTTCATAAACAACTGTCAACTCTGGCACTAAAGTAGCGGTTTCAATAGCTGCTGTGAAATTTCCTTGATCAGCACGGCTCTTGGCTAGATCCAGAATTTTTTGACTCCATTTATTAATCGATTTCTGTGCCATATCGAAGCCTGGCTGGTTAGGTGGGACTCTTTTAGCAACTTCAATGGCACGATTATAGGTAGATGCCTGTCCTGGCTCAATTAAGGCATTAGCTGCATCTAAAACAGTTTTGTTGCCCAGATACTGTTTAGCTTCTAAGCGCCACTGGTTAATTGCTGCTTGGGCTTTGGGATAAAGAGCTTCATTGTTAGTGATTAATTGCGCTGCGGCAATGGCAGTTGCGTATTGTCTTTGTTTGGCACGTCCTTCTGCCAAATCTAAAATCATGCGGCTCCAAATCTTAATATTCTCCTGAGCCTGTTCATAAAGTGGTTCACCAGGTTTAATTTTCCGAGCAGTAACAATCGCTAAACGAAGATCACTAGCTTGAGTTTGTCTAAGAGACATTTTCGCCAAGTCTAAAACCGCCTGATTCCGCTTTTTTGACTCAGAATTAGAAGTTATTTGGGCGTTTGATTGGTTTTTCGGTGGAGTTATTGGAGGTGTCTGAGGAATTTGGGAATCCCTAGCAGTAGTATTGGGTAATGCTGGTGATATCTGTTTTTCTCTTAAAAATCTTGCTTGATTGCGAAGAATCACTACTGCAATTAAAGCCACTACGACCATAGTGCCTCCACCCCACAATACAAACTGTTTCCATAAAGGAGTGTAGGTTTTATGTTGAGGTAAGCGGGATACGTAAGGCTGGGGAACATTAGGGATGAACCTGCCTCCACCTGCTTCTTTTGATGTTGCAACTGCTAAAGAAGGCTGGTTAAAATACTGCTCTTTAGTAACTACGTTATTAGCTGAATTGGGGAATTTTTGTTCTTCAAATCTTTTGACCCCTGATGTGAAGTTTGGCAACTGCATTTGCTGTGAGCTAGCACTAAGACTAGTTTCTCCCCTTTGGACTTCTTCCCAAGTACTTGATTTTTGTACTTTAGTTAAAATTTTTGGGGATTTTTCTTCGAGGGAGGGAGCTGCAAGTGCAACAGCAAAAGATTCTTCTGGAAAAATAATTGGTTCTACTTCATTGGGTTCTAATGTGCTAGCGACTACTTGACTATTATTTTGGATCTCCAATGGTGGCAAGATGGCTTGCTGCTTAGATGGAATGACTATTAAAGGGTCTTGTGTAGGCCGCCAGTAATTTTGACATAATTCTGGGGTGAGAATGCTGAGGTAGCTTTCTAGATCCGTTAAGCTACTACCATTACCAGAACGCAAAGCTTCTAACAACGCTGCTGTAAAAAATCCGTGACCTAGTTCGCTACTTTCATGGGAAAACTGGTCTGGCTGGCAAGAAAGAATCGTGGCAAGTTGGAGTTCCTGGGCTAGTTCTTGTGTTTCTTGCCCAACAGCAGCATCTGCTTGAGTACCAAAAGCACGATTTATATCAAGCACTAACACTACATTTAAGTCAGCTAGTTGCAGACTTTGCATTAGCGATCGCACTTCTATGCCAGTATCCTGCACAAATTCGGGATCTCCTTGGACTGGCATTAAATAATCTTTGCCGTCGTAGTTCACCCCATAACCGCTGAAAAATAACCACAGATGGTCTTGTGGTTGCCAACACGCCGCGTTCAAATCCTCAAGCAATAAAAGAATATTTTCTTTGGTGGGATAAGTGGATCTATCTCCAATCGGCGGTGAAGTATCTGTCATTAACAGGCAGCGTTGGGGTGCAAAACCTGCTTCTTGAATTAAAAAGTTATTTAGCGCCTCGGCATCTGCTTGGGCACAACGTAAAGGTTGAAATAACTGATATTGATTGATGCCAATAGCGATCGCCCAGTAATTTGCCATCCCGCTCTTGGTAAATTGTTGTTTGTTTGCCTAAAATTGCGGTTGGCTTTGCTGAAAAAACAAAGCTAACCTATGTCTTATAGTCTAGGAGTTTCTCATCGAGCTTTTAGATTTTAAGTATTTTAAATTACATCTTAATTACCGAAAAATACTTGTACCACATTCAAAATACAGGTCATCATCTAGGAGTTATGAAGTCATGAGCAAAAAAGTTGTTCACCAACTATCATCGTTCATCCCCTTTCCAGTTATTAGCCAAATTGCCAAGAAGATCCGGATACTTCCATTAATAGTTTTGCTTTTTTCTACAGTCCCAGTATGGGTTGTGTCAGAAATACTCGCACCCCAGGTGGTGCGAGCTTATACTGCTAGAGTTGATTTGATTATCGACCGCTTACCAGATGAAAACTACGAAACCATACTACGAAGAGCAGAAACAACTGCTAGGGCTGCTGCTCAACGTAGTTTTGACCAAGATATTTTAGCTACAGATGCTTCAATCATTGTATCCGTACAAAGTTATGGAGCGATCGCACCAATTTTGGTGTTAGATGTCAGTCGCCAGCAATGGCGTACACGTCCAGATGCTCAACGTTGGGCGACTTACTTCAAAACGGCGCGATCGCTATTGTTTTTTGACACAAATCAGCAAACTTCCAGCCCAGGTCAAGCAGCTCTGACTATTCCCACTGCTCCCCCACCAACCGCAACACCCGATGCAAAAGCACCAGAACAGCCTGCCAAGGAGCCACAGAAGTAAGAGGTAGTAGGGGCAGGGGGCAGGGGAAAAGGTTAAAGGATGAAGAAATAAACCCTTTCCCCTTTACCCATTCCCCTTTGCCCTTCTTACCCATGCCCAATGCCCCATTTAATTTTGGGTTGATCGATTTGATCGCTTAGAATGGAAAGGTTGTCAAGAATTGCGATATCCGCTAGTATGGCTGTTCCTAAGAAGAAAACATCTAAATCCAAACGAGATAAACGTCGAGCTACCTGGAGACACAAAGCTGTTGTGGAAGCTGAAAAAGCTCTATCCCTAGGCAAATCGATTTTGACTGGACGTTCTAAATTTGTTTATCCAACTGCTGAGGAAGAAGAAGAAGAATAAATGTTTCGTAGGGTGTGTTATGCCGAAGGCTAACGCACCGTCAATAATTCTATTTACTTAAGTAGCTTGATAAGACTGATTTTTGTGAAAATATGCTAGGTAAATTTTTTCAAAAACCAAATCAACAAGAAAGCGAACGTGTCCCCCCTGGACAACATCTAGCTAAAGGATTCCCCGTATTAACCTACGGTGCAACACCCCAAGTCAAAATAGAAGAATGGGAATTTCGGGTTTGGGGTTCAGCAAAATCTGTCGTGCTAAATTGGTCAGATTTTATGGAAATGCCTCGCCATGAATTTACAGATGACTTTCATTGCGTTACACGTTGGTCAAAACTAGATGTCAAGTGGACTGGTATTAAAGTAACGGACTTTATGAGTCTGATTGAGGTAGAACCCCAAGCAGTTCATGTTATGGAACACTGCTACGGTGGCTACACTACTAATATCTCAATGGAAGACTTTGTACGAGAAGAAAATTTCTTTGCTTTTGAATTATTTAATGAACCATTACCAGCTGAACACGGCGGCCCAATGCGGCTAGTTGTACCCCACCTCTACGCCTGGAAAAGTGCTAAATGGATTAATGGTTTGGAGTTTCTCAATCAAGAGGAACTTGGTTTTTGGGAACGTAATGGCTACCACCGCCGTGGTGAACCTTGGGCGGAGGAGCGTTACAGCAGTGCTATTGGTTAGTTAGTTCACCCAATAAGTCGCTTTAATATAGATAACTTGCCTTTGTAAGGAGCGTATCGCCAATTTAAATCTAGCCAGAATGAGTTTCGTAATACACTTTTGTAGTGTGAAAAGGTGTCAAAACTAGCTTTACCGTGATAAGTACCAATACCGCTATCACCAACGCCGCCAAATGGTAAAGATGAAACACCAAACTGCATAATTGTGTCGTTTAAACAAACTCCACCAGATGAAGTTTCTTGTAAAACTCGCTTTTGCAGTTGTTTACTTTGTGAAAATAAATATAAAGCTAAAGGTTTTGGTTTAGAGTTAATCAAGGCGATCGCTTCTGTAATATCGGCATATTCAATTACAGGCAGAATCGGGCCAAAAATTTCCTCTTGCATCACAGGATCTACCAAAGAAACGTTATCAAGCAATGTAGGGGCGATATAACGTTCTGATGGGTCAGTTTCTCCACCAATAATAATTTCACCACTTTTGAGCAAGTTAGCCAACCTTTCAAAATGTTTTTGGCTCACAATTCTGGCGTAATCAGGATTTTTTTCGGGATGATCTCCGTAAAATTCTTTGAGGCATTTCTTCAACCCATCTACCAAATTTTGTTTAATTTTTTGATCAACTAATATATAGTCAGGCGCAATACAAGTTTGTCCGGCATTAATAAATTTGCCCCAAGTAATGCGTCTGACAGTATGTTCAAGATTAATATCAGTATCTACAATACAAGGACTTTTACCACCCAGTTCTAAAGTAACTGGTGTGAGATGTTCTGCTGCCGCTGCCATGATAATTTTGCCCACGGCTGTACTACCAGTAAAGAAGATATGATCAAATTTCTCTGCTAGTATTTTTTGACTTGTTTCTACACCTCCTTCTAAAACTGCAATATACTCTGGTTCAAAATATTTGCCGATAATTTTAGCTAATAAATTAGAAGTGTGAGGGGCAAGTTCTGAAGGTTTAAGAATTGCACAATTTCCAGCTGCGATCGCACCTACTAACGGAGAGATAACTAAATTAAAGGGATAATTCCAAGCGCCAATAATTAATACAACACCCAGCGGTTCTGGATAAATTCGGGCTGAGTATGAGAAAAATTCCCTAGGAACTGCTGCTTTTTTAGGTTTAGTCCAAGTTTTGATATGTTTGATAGCGTAATCAATTTCTTGAACGATACTGATTTCCGTAGCATAGGCTTCAAATTCAGGTTTATGTAAATCAGCTTGCAATGCTTGAATTATTGCTTGTTTATTCTCGACTATTAATTGCTTGAGAGTTTTTAGTCTTTCAATACGAAAAGCAATATCTTTAGTTTGATCTGTTTGAAAAAAGACTCGCTGCTTATGAATAATTTCTGCAACATTTTGTAAGTCGGTATTAATCATTTTTATCCTGTTGATAATTTTATTGCAAACCCTAATGCCAGTTTTCTCAAGCAGAGCCACTGTCTTGTGGAGATCCCCACGGCAGCTAGTTGCTTACGAGACACCTAGTTTTCCCTGTTCTCTTTCATGGATTGTTTCATCGGCAAACTAACAATAAATGTACTACCTTCACCTAATTTAGAATTGATTAGAATAGTTCCTTGATGCGCTTCGACAATTCGCCGAGAAAGGTACAACCCTAAGCCACTACCAGAACTCTTGTGACTTCCTTGACGAAATCTCTCAAATAAAATGGCTTGTTCTTCAGGAGGAATACCAGGGCCTGTATCTGCTACTTCAATAGTAATGTAGTCACTAATTGTAGAAGGCAAAGAAAACGTCTTGTTAATTTTACTACTCAAAATTACAGGAGTAAGGCCGATAGTTATTGAGCCGGATTCAGTAAATTTAATCGCATTTCCTATTAGGTTAGTGAACAGACGATGCAATTCTAAGCGATCGCCCATGACTGTATTTGCATTTACAGCTTCAGCAAAATCCAGATTGATGGCCAGGGTTTTATCTTGGGCTAAAGGTGTTAGTTCTCCAACTATCTCTTCTAACAATTTACTCAGATCCACCGCTTGAAAAGCCAACGTTTTGCGACCTGCTTCAAAGCGATAAACTTCCAATAAGGTATTGACCATACTCAGCAGGTTAATATTGCTGCGAGCCATAATGGTAATCACCTCTTGCATTTGCGGTGATAAATTACCCAAAGCACCTTGCTGGAGCAGCATCAACATGCGATCGGCTGCTACTAGGGGAGTGCGTAAATCGTGGGTAAGACGGGAGACAAAATCTTCTCGCTGACGGGTAATTTCATCACGTTCATCAATACTATGTTTCAACCGCAAGAGCGATCGCACCCGTGCTAGCAATTCGTCTACTGTCACAGGTTTGCGAATAAAATCATCAGCACCTAAGTCTAATCCATGTGCCACATTAGGAGCATCATGGGCAGTAATTAGTAGTATTGGGATATACTGCTGCATATTCATATCACCGCGAATACGCTTGGTAACTTCGTACCCATCCATTCCCGGCATCATTAGATCCAGCAATACTAAATCGCAAGGCGAGGTTTGAAGTTGTGCCAATGCTGAAATGCCATTTTCTGCCGTGCTAATTGTGTAGCCTTCTTCCTCCAAAATAGTTTTGATTAAAAACACATTATCAGGAGAGTCATCGACAACCAGAATTTTGTCAGAGCGAGGAGATTGTGAACTCATGTAGCTGTGAGGTTATAGGGTAACAGGAAATTTTTGTCACACAAGTAGTTCACCACAAGAACTTTGCCTAAGTTAAGTGATGACTAGTTAAATTTGCGATTTGAATATAGCAGATGATTGTATCGGATTGTCTGGGTGACTGGAGATGTAATTACGTAGGCGATCGCTTGATAGCAAAAATACCTTTGAGCTTTTTAAGAATAGAGTGGGTTTTCCTGTAGTCTTAGAATAGCTCCTCGTAAGCATCCCACACATTAGTTTTTGAGCAGGAAGCAATGTCAATAATTGGCTACATTGAGCCGTAATAAAAATACCCCCAACAAAAAGATGGGGGTAAGCAAATCGTTAATGGGTTAAGGCGTAGAATCCGATAATTGAGGTTCGATATAAATATTTCGGTATATGCGCCTATGCTAGCACTGATAAATATGAGTGCTAAGAGCGATCGCTAACTCTTAAAAATAGCTTCACGATAACTGAACAAGCTGCCGTTTCTCTAAGATACCGATCTATTTAGGATATTGCAGCCTCGTTTGCGACTGCATGAGAATAGTTTAAAAAAAAGATCCTGATTAATGGGATCTAGTAAAAATTTTGTGCGTTTCTTGGTAAAGGTTAAGCTTGATTATTTTTTGCTGATTTAACTTTTTTTGACATTAGCCAGGCAATACTACAAACACTGAAAGTACCAATTAAGGTTGCAGGTTCAGGGACAGAAGTATAAGAAACTACACCACTGAAGACTTGATCATCAGCAATAAAATCATACCCGGCAATTTCGTAACTTATTGAAGAATCAGATTTGTTGTTAAATAAATACGATAATCCAATGGATGAATTACCTACTACATTTGGAAATACAACAGGCCCTAGTGAAATTGGATAGTCAATATCATCTGTTTCTGTATAAACAGTTTGAGGTTCATTGTTGAATGCAAAATTTAGTAACTGAACTGGTGCTGTGGGAATAGCTTCATTATTAAAAGTTAAATCATCAAAGCTAAAAGAACCGCTACCACTCAGCAAAGAACTATTGACAGTGAAACCATAATTAATAATTGCAGCATCAGCTGCTTGTTGACTAACAACAGTAAAACTCAAAGACAAACTAGTAATAACTAGTGTTAATTTTTGAACTAGTTTCATGTGAATTTTCCTCAAGATAAATTTCTGCGATCGCTTCTTGTGGGGCATGGCCCATTGCTCTTAGCTGCAAAGTTAAGTTTCCTCAATACTTGCAGCCAGCTAAATTTAAAATCCAAAGTTTAAGCAGAATTTAATCAAAGGTAAACATTGCAACATCTTTACTAATTGCTTGACATGCGACCAATTAGTCGCATAATTATTTGAATGCTCCAACCTCCAGTGCGATCGCATCGCCGACATAGTACTTTGTGGAGTTGGTATTCAGGAAATAAATACTATGAATAAAACAGTTGAAACTCAGATTATCAACGTCGAAGAACGGCTTAGGCAGGCAATGCTTGCTTCTGATGTCAGCGTTTTGAATGAACTAATAGCCCCCGAAAGTATCATCACAAGTCATCTGGGAGAATTAGTAGGAAAACAAGATGATCTAGCCGCCCATGAATCTGGTGTGATTAAAATACATGAGTTGAATCCTTCACAGCAGCATATTCAGCTTCATGGAGAAGTGGCGATCGTTTCAGTCAGAATGCAGTTGTCTGGTAGCTATAATGGTAGCCCTGCAAATGGTGACTTTCGTTATACGCGCGTTTGGGCTATCTCTCCTAGCGGAACTTGGCATATCGTCGCTGCCCATATAGGTATGGTGGCTTAAATATTGGGAAGTTTTCTTGCGATCGCAAATTGATCAATGAAAGTTTGATCTACCATTCCTGATGATGTATTTATGCTCGCATTTATATTTCGGACAGGTCTATTTGATTAATAACGATTAAACTGGGAAAATAACCAAAGTTAGCTCGTCTTCACAATGGTTTCTACCTTTCCCAACCCCTCTGCTGTAGATTTATCTCGTGTTCGGCTGGCAATTCGTTCATTGCAACCGCAGCTGGTAGAATGGCGGCGACGACTGCATCAAAGACCAGAGTTGGGTTTTAAAGAAAAACTCACCGCTGAATTTATCTCCCAAAAGTTACAAGAATGGGGAATTGAGCATCAAACTGGCATTGCCCAAACTGGTATTATTGCTAATATCAAAGGTGATAAAGGAAACAGTGAAAAAGTCTTGGCAATTCGGGCAGATATGGATGCTTTGCCAATTCAAGAACTCAACGAAGTACCCTATTGTTCACAACATGATGGTGTGATGCACGCTTGTGGACATGATGGACATACAGCGATCGCTTTAGGTACAGCTTACTATTTACAACAGCATCGTGAAAATTTTGCTGGCACTATCAAAATTATCTTTCAGCCTGCGGAGGAAGGGCCCGGAGGCGCAAAACCGATGATTGCAGCCGGGGTACTAAACAACCCTGATGTAGATGCGATTATTGGTTTGCACTTATGGAATAATTTGCCTTTGGGAACAGTAGGTGTTCGTAGTGGAGCGTTGATGGCAGCTGTAGAGTTATTTGACTGCAAAATTTTGGGCAAAGGTGGACATGGCGCAATACCCCATCAAACTGTAGATTCTGTTGTGGTTGCAGCACAAATAGTTAATGCTTTACAAACGATTGTGGCGCGTAATATTAACCCCATTGATTCAGCTGTGGTGACTGTAGGCGCACTTCATGCAGGTACAGCCCACAATGTAATTGCTGATACAGCCGAGATGAAAGGCACTATCCGGTATTTTAACCCTGCTTACAAAGGCTTTTTTAAACAGCGCATTGAGCAAGTAATTGCAGGGATTTGTCAGAGTCACGGTGCTAATTATGACTTTAAATACCAGGAACTTTATCCGCCTGTAATTAATGATGCTAATGTAGCAGAGTTGGTGCGATCGCAAGCCGAACAAGTTATAGAAACCCCTGTAGGCATTGTCCCAGAGTGCCAAACTATGGGCGGTGAAGATATGTCATTCTTCTTAGAAGAGGTTCCCGGTTGCTATTTCTTTTTAGGTTCTGCTAACCCTGAGAAAGATTTGGCTTATCCCCATCATCATCCGCGATTTGATTTTGATGAAACCGCCTTAGCAATGGGTGTGGAAATATTTGTCAGATGCGTGGATAAATTTTTTATTTGAGTGGGTAACTCATTTACTCGTTGAAGTTTAGTTCTACACTAACCCTGCCGTATCTGAGACTAATTTTGAAGCCCCATTACTCAATTTATTAACTGCTAAAACTTTGGTTTTACTCGACCGAGGTTTCTATAATTATCCGAACTCAACAGTTTAGCTGCCTTTGCGGGCAACATGAACAGCAGAAAGAAACGAGAGTTGTACGCTATCTCCAAATTTTTCTAGCTTCTCCCGCAATCCTGCAAATAGTAACTCTTCTGCTTGTGGCTCTAGTCCCCGATGGGTACTTAAAAGCTTGAGGTAGTCATCAATGCTATAGGTGACTTCACACGCAGTTTGCTCGACAACCAACTCTTTAAAACAATTGGAGTCTAAAATCTCTTGTCCAAACCCTCTTAAAATCTCCGCTTGAATCTGGGCACCTTCATATAGAGCAAATGAGGGCGCATAAGCTTGATACACTTCCTCTAGAACTTGATAAACTTCGTATTTCGGTTCTGGGGTCAGATTCCATAACAAGATAAGAGAACCATCATCGCACATTGCTGCTGCTGCCTTGGTATATTTAATCTCTGGCGGTATCCAGTGAAAGGCATTGGCAGATAGAACGGCATTAAACTGTTTTGCTTCTAGTTCCCACTCCTCAAATGAAGTATTGCAAATTGTAACTTTTGGATATCGATCACAGTTATGTTGCGCCAAATGACAAAAATCCTGGTTTGGCTCAATACACGTCATTGAAAAACCAAATTGAGCAAAAGCCACCGTTGCATTTCCTGGGCCACAACCAACCTCAAGAATCGATGCATCTGAGTCAAGTTGGGCTAAAGCCACAGATCTATCAATTAGTTCCTTTGGATAGTGCGGTCTTGCATTGTAATAAATATCAGCAACAGGAGAATACCAAGTCCTTCGCTGTTCCAAATCCATAGAAGCTCTGGCATTTATTTCTTGTCTAACGTCTTGCATAAGCTAGTTTTTTTTATCTGCAAAACCTGATTTTAAGCGATCGCGTTCTTCGTGACTTAATTTGGTTCATCAAACCGGGATTCAGTGTTTTAAGTACTACATTTTTGCCATTCCAATCCTCAGTAAGATAAGTAATAGCAAAGCGTCCTTGTCCTAACTCTTGTTTAATTTCATACTTATCGCGGTGTAATACATAGTTGCTAACATTGTCCTTTTTGCCACTAACGTCACGCTTTTCATTACTAAAATTGTGATTTTCATTACTAACGTCGCGCTTTTCATTACTAAAATCGTGATTTTCATTACTAACGTCGTGATTTTTGTTACTAACATCGCGTTTTTCGCTACTTCTGTCAGCTAAATATAAAGCCTGTTTTGCCTCTGACTCCTAAATTCTGCTGTATTTATCCTCACTATCAAACTGTAAACTACATTTACGGCAGTTGAAGAGGTAAAATAACCATTGGAAAAATTATTACAAGTATCCAGAATTATTGATACCTGCACCGAACGGATTGGTCGATTGACTAGTTGGTTGGTGCTAGTAATGGTAATCCTGGGCGTGTGGAATGTGGTGGGGCGATATCTAGGACGCTTTAGTGGTAACAACCTTACTTCCAACGCTTACATAGAAGCTCAATGGTATATTTTTGATTTAGTTTTCTTCTTGGGAGCAGCTTATACTCTCCAGCATAATGAACATGTCCGCGTTGATATTTTTTATAGTAATTGGTCGCCTCGGCGCAAAGCACTTGCAGACTTGTTAGGAACAGTATTTTTCTTGATTCCATTTTGCATTTTGGTAATTATTTTTTCTTGGGATGCTGTTGTGGCTTCATGGCAAATTCAAGAAGCATCATCCGATCCTGGTGGATTGCCTCGTTACCCGATTAAAGCCATGATTATTGTTGCTTTTGTCTTATTAATTTTCCAGGGAGTTTCACAGGCGATTAAAAACTTGGCTATTCTTTTTGGCGTAACGTCTCGTAGGGAAAGCAAACTAGAATCCCAGGAGGACAACCATGACACTAGCTTATGAGTGGCTGGGGCCAGTGATGTTTGCTGGTGCTTTAGTGTTGCTATCGCTAGGATATCCGGTGGCTTTTTCGCTGGGTGGCGTAGCTATTTTATTTGGAATATTGGGAATTAGTTTAGGTGTATTTGACCCAGTATTTTTGACTGCTATGCCACAGCGAATTTTTGGCATCATGGCAAACTACACTTTATTAGCTATCCCTTACTTCATTTTTATGGGAGCAATGCTGGAGAAATCTGGGATAGCTGAGAGGCTGTTAGAAACGATGGGGATTTTGTTAGGACGCTTGCGTGGTGGACTAGCTTTAGCTGTGATTTTAGTGGGTGCAATGCTTGCAGCAACTACCGGTGTAGTAGCAGCGACAGTTGTAGCGATGGGTTTGATTTCTCTGCCGATTATGCTGCGCTATGGTTACAACAAAGAATTAGCTACGGGTGTGATTGCTGCATCGGGAACCCTAGGGCAAATTATCCCACCAAGTGTGGTGTTGGTGGTACTGGGTGATCAGTTGGGTGTGTCGGTGGGGGATTTGTTCATCGGTTCAGTGATTCCCGGTTTGATGATGGCAGGTGCTTTTGCTGTACATGTGCTAATTGTGGCATTTTTAAAACCAGATTTAGCGCCAGCTTTACCCCCCGAAGTCCGAGAAATTGGCGGTAAAGTTTTAGGAAAGCGGGTAATTATGGTGATGTTACCACCTTTGTTACTGATTTTATTAGTACTAGGTAGTATTTTTTTTGGCATTGCCACCCCAACAGAAGCAGGTGCAGTAGGTTGTGCTGGTGCGATCGCTCTTGCTGCTGCTAACCGTAAACTTACCTTAGAATCTCTGCGTCAAGTTTGCGATGCCACTTTGCGAATCACCAGCATGGTGGTTTTTATTTTATTTGGTTCTACAGCTTTTAGTTTAGTCTTTCGGGGATTGAATGGCGATCGCTTCATGTTCGATGTTCTCGCCAATCTTCCCGGCGGTAAAATCGGCTTTTTAGTTATCAGCATGACCGCGATATTCATCCTCGGCTTTTTCATCGACTTTTTTGAAATTGCTTTTATCGTCGTGCCATTGTTTGTGCCAATTGCCCAGCAGTTAAATATTGACTTAGTTTGGTACGGTGTGATTTTGGGAGCTAATTTGCAAACTTCTTTTCTCACACCACCCTTTGGTTTTGCCCTGTTTTATCTGCGTGGTGTCGCACCACTAGAAGTCACCACAACAGATATTTATCGCGGTGCAATACCATTTATTTTGTTGCAACTATTAGTTCTAGTGTTAATTATTGCTTTTCCTGGTATTGTCAGTTTTTTACCTTCTTTAGGAAACTGACAATACCAACAATGAGTAAGCCAAAAAGCCTCATGTAGAGACGCAATTTATTGCGTCTGATAAGACTGTTCGCATAGTGTGTGCCTTAGCGCAGAGCAATCTGGTATTGAATATTATTTAATCTCCTCAAAATTTTCAATTGTGAGATATAGTTCTTCATCAGCTATCTGAGCGTTATAATCAATATCAATTTGCGTTGGATAACCGAGTCTGGCATCATACTGCACATTCAGGCTATACGCTCTACGATTAATTGCATCCTGAATCACATTAAAAAGCTTGGGAATCGTATTGTACTGTTGGAAAAACTGCCCATCAACTGGTAGTCCAGTAGCTACGGAAGTGATGGAAGTTGTTTGACCATTACGTACTTCAATGATTACTGGCCCTCTAGCATCTGGAATACAAAAGCAACCATTGCTAAACGTATAGCGATAGTTAGAAATATTTTGCTGATTCCACAAATGACGATTAAATTTTAATCGCCTGAAATTCAAGTTATTATTCGTTGGCGATTGCAACATCTCCATTGAAGTTTGAGACATTACTGGTACATTCAAGCCGACAGATAGCAACAATGCCGCACTAATAATGATAGGTAAGCGCATACAAATTTATTATGCAATTAAATTCCATGTTTTAATATACCAATTTAATGTCAAAAACCTTTAATTATGCTTTTTTATTTACTTGTTTAAGTAAAAATTATCTGGAGATTAAAAGTAATTAAATAGCAGACTATTTCCCAAAGTATTATTTAATTTTCACATACAGCAAATTCCATTTGCATGAGGTACATTACTGTCGCCTCTATTCCCTAGTCTCTAGCCCCTTTCTTCTTAATAGGTGTACTACACCCAACCGAAAAACGCTGTAATTAAAGTAGAGTGAAACCAATGCAAACAAACTGGGGAACATCCTACTTTTTCAATAAATACCCTTGAAGAGTATTTGTAGCCCCAGGCTTATAGCCTGTGGGCATTTTAAAAACTGGGATGCACCCAACAAACTGTTATCCGATCATCAGATCAAGCATTAGTCTACTCACCCTAATCGCTTATCCCAATTCCTTTTAATCAACTGTTATTTGATGTGACGAAATTGGCATAGCTTAATTCATTGATGCGATTCCAAGTAAAAATCTGCTGCCGAAAGCCTTTCCACTGTTCGTAGACTTGTTTAAAAGTTCCGTCTTTGCTGGCATTTTCTTCAAACAAATCAAACGATATTTTCTGGGCTGCTTGCAGAATTTCGGGACTATAAGGAACTAGCTTTGTCCCACCAGCCAACAACCGCGTCAGTGCTTGCCCATTTAAAGAATCGTACTGACTAAGCATATTCAAATTGGCTTCAAAAGTCGCCGTCTTTAAGACTTCCTGGTATTCTTTGGGCAAACGTTTCCAGGCAGTCAGATTAATTAATACATCTAAGGTTGGCCCTGGTTCCCACCAACCAGGATAATAGTAAAATTGTGCAGCTTTGTTTAAACCGAGTTTTTCGTCATCATAAGGGCCTACCCACTCGGCAGCATCAATTGCTCCTCTATCCAGTGCTAAATAAACTTCGCCTCCAGGCAATACTTGTACATTCACCCCTAAACGGGACATAACTTCTCCGCCCAATCCGGGAATCCGCATTTTCAAACCTTTAAGGTCAGCAAGAGATTTAATTTCTTGTTTGAACCATCCCCCCATCTGCGCCCCGGTACTACCAGCCGGAAAATTAATCACGTTGAAGTTGGTATAAATTTTGTGTATGGCTTCTAGCCCACCCCCGTCATGCAGCCAAGCGTTTTGTTGTTGGGCGTTTAAACCAAAGGGTACAGCGGTGGCAAAAGCTAAAGCCGGGCTTTTACCGATGTAATAATAACTGGATGTATGACCACATTCAACAGTTCCGGCTTGCACGGCATCTAAAACTTGCAGTCCTGGTACTAACTCTCCAGCTGCAAACGGTGTAATCTGAAAACGTCCGTTGGTCATTTCTGCAACCCGCTTGGCGACTGTTTCTGCACCACTAAAAGTGCCTAAAGACTTGGGCCAGCTAGTTGCCATTCGCCAGCGAATATTTGGTAGTCCCGCTTGTACATTAGGAGATTTAACAGTTTGGGTACATGAAGCTAGGGTAGCAGCAGTTGCCGTGGCGATCGCAGCAGTATGGAAAACCTCTCGGCGTTTCATATTATTAGGGGAAATTTAGGCTAATAGAGAATATCTATCAGGTTTTTGGCAATTTTTTATTTTTACAGCCATTTTCATTTCATTAAACTATGTCCCAGGGGCGTACATCTGTGTACCTTCACCAAAGATTGTGATTTAAATAGATGGAATTTTGACGTTTTTATGTCTACAGACTGTCTATAGTCGGCAGTTGCTTTTGCTAGCGTGGTGATATGAGAATTTGTAACCTGCCCAGCAATAAGCTAGGCAAAGAGAGGTTTAACATGGCTCATTTAAATCTTCGTCGCCCCGAAAATGTCGAAGGCGATTTTTATGTAGATACTACTTGTATTGATTGTGATACCTGTCGCTGGATGACTCCTGAAGTGTTTTCTCGTGCTAATGAACAATCAGCAGTACATCACCAACCAACAGACAAGACGACAAGATTAGCAGCACTCCAAGCTCTTTTAGCTTGCCCTACTAGTTCTATTGGTACAGTTGAGAAGCCACAAGATATCAAAGTTGCTCAACAAAGTTTCCCAATTTTAATAGATGAAAATGTTTACCACTGTGGCTATCATTCTGAAAAATCCTACGGCGCTACTAACTATGTAATTCAAATTCCCGAAGGGAACGTTTTAGTTGATTCCCCCAGATTTACGCCACCTTTAGTTAAGCGTCTTGAAGAGATGGGTGGGATTCGTTATATGTATTTAACTCACAGGGATGACGTGGCAGATCATCAAAAGTTTGCCGAACATTTCCACTGTCAACGCATTCTTCATGCTGATGATATTTCAACAAGTACTCATCAGGTGGAAATACAACTGACTAATGTGGAATCATTTGCCCTGAGTCCAGATTTGTTAATTATTCCAGTTCCTGGTCACAGCAAAGGACACACGGTTTTACTTTATAAAAACAAGTTTCTGTTTACTGGCGATCATCTCGCTTGGTCAGAAAGCTTGCAACAGCTGGCTGCATTCCCCGATTTTTGCTGGTATTCCTGGACGGAACAGATTAAATCAATGCGTCAATTGGCTGATTATTCGTTTGAGTGGGTGTTACCAGGTCATGGACGGAGGTTTCACGCTAGTGCTGATGTTGTGCGTCAGCAGATGCATAAGTGTATTGAATGGATGGAACAGTATTCGTAATTCGTAATTAAGCTAATTTTACGATGTTTGCTGGTAAATCTGTTTGGGTAAGCGCTAGTGCGTGTATGCATAATAATAGTGTATGCCAAAAATAATTTATATTGATTAACACTTACAATTTTAATAGGAACTGATGAAAATATTGAACTTAAAGACATAACTAGTTTTAGGACAATATAAATAATGCAAACAAATTGGCGAATCGGATCTTTATTTGGAATTCCACTGTTTTTAGATCCTCTGTGGTTTGTAATTTTAGGATTGGCTACTCTTAATTTTGGTGTAGCTTATCAAGAATGGGGGACTATTACAGCTTGGAGTGCTGGGATAGTAATGGCACTGCTATTATTTGGTTCAGTATTATTACACGAGTTGGGTCATAGTTTGGCAGCGCGATCGCAGGGCATTAAAGTTAATTCAATTACCCTGTTTTTGTTTGGTGGCATTGCTGCTATAGAAGAAGAATCTAAAACTCCAGGCAAAGCATTTCAAGTAGCGATCGCTGGGCCTTTAGTAAGTATTGGTTTGTTTTTTTTACTAAGCCTAACAGCTATTATCATCCCTGATATTAATCCCATCAGTGTGATGGTTGGAGATTTAGCCAGAATCAACTTGATTTTAGCGTTATTTAATTTAATTCCTGGCTTACCTCTTGATGGGGGACAAGTACTAAAAGCAGCACTATGGCAAGTCACAGGCAACCGTTTTCAAGCGGTACACTGGGCAGCAAGGGCAGGGCAAATTTTGGGTTACAGTGCGATCGCCTTAGGATTTGCTGTAGATTTTTTAACTAGGGAATTAGTCCTGGGGTTGTGGATTGCGTTGTTAGGTTGGTTTGGCGTTCGTAATGCTAGCAGCTATGACCGCGTAACTACATTACAAGAAACCTTAATAAAAGTAGTAGCCGCAGATGCGATGACTCGTGAGTTTCGTGTAGTCGATGCTGATCAAACTTTGCGTTCTTTTGCCGACTCTTATTTATTAGATACTACCGCCCCTGGAGTTTATTTTGCCGCTTCTGATGGGCGTTATCGCGGTATGGTTGCCATTGACGATTTGCGTTTAGTAGAGAGAAGTGAGTGGGAAACTCGAACTCTGCAAAGTATTGTGCATCCTTTAACAGAAATACCAACTGTTATTGAATCAACTTCTTTAGCTGAGGTGATCAATCAATTAGAAAATGAGCAGTTACCCCGCATCACTGTGCTTTCACCTGCTGGTGCTGTTGCTGGTGTTATTGATCGTGGCGATATTGTGCGAGGTTTAGCACAAAAGCTCAATTTACGAATCAGTGATGAAGAAATTAAGCGCATCAAAGAAGAAGGTAGCTACCCACCAGGGTTACAACTGGGGGTAATTGCGAAGTCTACTACAAATTAATTTCATTGGGGATTTTGAACTGCCGATGTACGCCGATGTACGCCGATAATTTTTCTAAATTATTCGTGTTGATCAGCGTGTATTGGCGGTATTGATATGTGGGATACGCGATCGCTCTAATCTTAGAATTCGAGATTTTTTAATTACTAAGACATGCTGTTGAGATTAGTCAATACTTTCCCTTTCTAATTCAGGTATATCAGGTGTATTATCTTTAACTCGACGGATGGGCAAATTAGCAATCAAAGCAGTCGTTCGTTGATTGCTTTCTAAAGAAAATTCTAAGCCAGTCGTCTCAATTTCTACATAGCGACAGACTATTTCTAGAATCTCTTGCCGCATTTTTTCTAAGGTTTGAGGTTCTAAGGCAGCGCGATCGTGGGCAATCACCAATTGCAGGCGACGTTTAACTTGAGTGCGACTGTCATCAGGACTGCGAGAAAAAAGCCGTTCTAGAAGTTCAATCATTAGCAATTAGGGCTGGGGCGGAGACTGGAAAATAAGTTAAACAATCTTTGTCCATAACAACTTTCGCAGACGCGCGAAGATGTTTTCTGGGGATGAGTCAAAATCCAAAAAGTCAACCGTTTCTCCTTCCAATCTGCGAGCAATGTTATCAAAGGCTAAAGCGGCCAAAGAGGGAGTTTCTCCTAATACCAAGGGTTCACCGCGATTAGTAGAGACAATAACACGCTCATCGTCAGGGATTACCCCAATTAAGGGGATTGCGAGAAGTTCTTGAACATCTTGCACAGACATCATATCATTTGCTCGCACCATTGCGGGTCTGATACGATTAATTATTAAATGAACACGTTTGATTCCTTGGGCTTCTAGTAAACCAACTACCCGGTCAGCGTCACGAACTGCGGAAATTTCAGGGGTGGTAACAATTAAGGCTTCTTTGGCTGGGGCGGTGGCATTTTTAAAACCGTTTTCAATACCAGCAGGGCTATCTACTATTACATACTGATATTTTTGAGCCAGCGCATTCACCAATAATTTCATTTGTTCGGGTGTGACTGCATCTTTAGAGCGATTTTGGGCTGCTGGTAAGAGTACGAGGTTAGGTTGCCGTTTATCTTTCACTAAAGCTTGTTCTAAGCGGCACTCTCTAGATAGGACTTCTACGGCAGTATAAACAATACGGTTTTCTAGTCCTAGCAGCAAATCCAAATTTCTCAGCCCAAAATCCGCATCAACCAAGGCAATTTGTCGCCCAATTTTGGCTAAAGCCATGCCCAGATTGGCTGAAACTGTGGTTTTACCCACCCCTCCTTTGCCGGAGGTAATCACAATAATGCGAGTCATAATTATAGATGCGCTCGATTAGGTTCAGGAAATATAGAACAGTAAATTGAAGTCTGTAAATTGAAGTATAAAGTATGAAGTATCGTATCAAATATAAAGAAATATCTGAACTTTATGAGGACAAAAAGGCATGAATATTTTTTTTATTTCATACTTCGTCTTTCATCTTCTCAGTAACACTCATAGAACTTGATTTATCCTGGTTAATTGATTCCTGGAAAAATCAGTAGCTCTAGCGATACGAATTCCTTGCGGTGTTATATGTGCCACTTCAGGATAAAGCTGTGACGGTGATTTTTCTGGTGCCCTAGCTACAGCATCTGCGATCCGCAATTGAGTAGGTTCCATTTGTAGAGCCATAATCAGACACTCACTATTACCTCCAGCACCGGCATGAGCAATTCCACGTAAACGCCCCCATACTAGAATATCTCCTTCTGCGACTACGATACCACCTGGATTTAAATCTCCCAAGAGAATTACCGTACCGGCATGACGAATTTCTGTTCCAGATCTGACTGTAGTTTCTAGATAGAGGGTGTCGGCTTGGGGTTGAGGAACTGCTTGTAACTGAGAACTCAGGGATGTTTCAGGCTGTAGTTGTTCTACAGAATAGCCCGATGTCACAGCCGCGATCGCAGTTTGACGGCGACTAGTGGCGACACATTTGAGTTGGAGTTTAACTTCACTGAAGGCTTCAGCGAGTTCTTGCAACTGTCTGCTATCTAACAAGCGGTCTTGGGCGATTAAATGCACTGTTGTATTGGGTGTGCGGAGGCGATCGCCTGCTTTTAAGCGCAACTTTAATTGTTGCCAAATATCAGACCAAGTAACTTCTGAAGCCGGGACTTGAAGTTCTGTTGGCAAAATTACTAATAGTCGCCCCTCTTCAGTTTTAAACTGGACTTGGATATGATTTTTTCCCTTATTCTCAATAATGACTGAGGTTGCGGAATTAAAATCCCAAATTCCAGGATTTGGCTCTGTATTAGCAGAAATCGAATCTATATCTGGGGTTGCAGAGTGGGATTCTGCATCGTCAGATGGAGAATTTGCCTTTAAATAACGGATAACAGACTTTAGCTCTGCATCCGGGATAATAGAATCTACATCAGAGTCGGTAGAATTGACCTCCACATCCGAAAGATGAGAGATTGACTCTGCATCAGGAAGTGCAGAATTTGACTTGAGATAGGGGATAGCAGAATCAGAAGTCATGCAGCACCAACCAAAAGACGAGGGATACACCGAGTAATTATTAATATTAGATTAGTTGCATCATTAAACAACAACCTCACTTAGTATATTTAGTTAATCTTTTGTAAACTGTCCCTAAGGCATCAGCATCGCCAACATTACCAGGAAATAGCACTACTGGCAACTTGGGAAATTGGGGGTGGTCTGAGTTGGTAATTACCATTGAACAACCAGGTAAAATTTGGCCAAGTAGCCGAGCTGATGTTAGGGAAAGACCAGTACTTAAAACATCGTTGGAAGTAATACCACCTTTACTGATAAGAAATCCAATATCAGATGGTAAACCTTGCACAATATCCATTAATAAACTTGAAACCTTAACCCCAAAATCCAATCTGGTCTTGATGTCCTTAAAAGTCAGTTCCTGACGACTGGTATAAATCACTGGTGTTTTGCCAGCGTTGTGTATTGCCTTGGTACTTTCTAATATATCGCTTAGTAGCGTTGCAGATTGATTTGTCTCATCAAGTAATTCAGCCACATTAACTTCAATTCCTACAATTCCTTCTGCTTGTAACAGCGCCTCTAACTGTTGAGTTGTCTTTTTCACATGAGAGCCAACAATCACTGCACCGGGTTTACCTTGTCGCACATAAGTTGCCATATCTTCTGCGGCAATTGGTTGGGGAGGTAAATTTGCCAATGCCGTTAAGATACTCGCAGCACTGCGAAACAAAAAGCGTTTCCCTTGACTCGCTGCTGCTAGCACGTCTACTGCAAAAGAATTTAGATCCGCTTGAGTTTCACCATCTACAACAGCGCATTGATTATTAGTCAGTTGCAGTAAACGTTCTAGACTACCAGAACGAATATCAGCAAGTAAAAATCTTTCGACCGATTCAGCTTTAATTTGCCCTTGAGTTTTTTCTTCTACATACTTGGGTAAATAGCTGTGATGGTAGCCGAAGACTGAATCTTGGGCAAACTCAGTTTCATGAACTGGAGTAGGTACATTATTAATGATCAAATAATGTACGCTGTCACGGGTAATGCGTCCACCCTCAAAAAATGCTGGCACGAGAAAATGAGCGTCAAATGAGCCTAGTTCTTGAGCGATCGCATCGGTTTCAATGGGATAATGCCCCCGTAAAGTAGAATCAGAACGACTGACAATGAGAAAATCGCTGATTTCTTCAGCAGCTAATGCCAATTTAAGGTTCTGACAAACTTCTTTAGTTACAGAAGCTGCGGAATCTGGAGGCATGGCTCTAGTATTAGTCAGCACAAAGAAAATCGGTGAGTCATCCCGTAACCCAGTGCGTAAAGTGTCTACATCCCAGTGCATGAGCAGTAAGCAGCTGTGGACTGTTTGAGAACCTGTAGGGTCATCATCCAGGACAATTATTTTTGGTTTTTTACTCATTTAAAGTAACGGGGCGACTGTTTTCAAAGAAAATTTGATTTGAAGTATTTTCAATTTAGTCTTTCTGCAATTTTCTGATTTCTGCTTGCACATCAAGGGCAATTTGCAGCGATTGATTGAGAAGTTGAGCATATTCGCTGGCCTGATTACTAACTTGTAAAGTTTGTAAATTGGCTAAATTATTGACGAATAACTCTTGGTTATTAGCAATTAGCTTTTTATTATCTCGCAAAATTCGTTCACTTTTCAAAGCTAGGACTAAATCTTCTCTAATAAGTTGTAAGGCAGCAATAACTTGCTCGCGATCGCTTATGCTGCTTTGAGAGTGGCCAGAGGTGGCTAATTGGTCATTAATATCTATCGCTTGGACAACATCATGATATTTATCGACTTCATCTAAAAGTATTGTTAATGCTTTAGGACAAGTGAAACGCCGCCATAGCGATCGCCCAATTACCACAGCGATAGGGGCTAAAATTAATAAAATTATTCCGAGTTTAATTGAAGAGCCAATGATCGGCAGAATCATAAAGGCGTAAATGAAGCCAACAATAATGGGAGTTAGCGCTAAAGCCACCAACATTTCATTAATCAAAAACCCTAATCGCTTCTCGCGGTTTCCCATAATAGAAGGCCGAAAAACGTCATCTGGATCAAACCCAGTCAAACGTCTTAATTCCCCCTTGCTAATTTCCAAACCTATTAAATCCGGCTGCACTGCTGGATACTCCTATGGAAGCGCGAGTTGCGTATTTATTTTAATCGTCTTTGATCGCCTTTGATGTGAAAATCACAATGACTCTGGATTCTGTGAGCAGGAGCGATCGCTCTTTCAATAATGAGAGAATATAAGTAAAAGTTCAGGAAAGCTCATCATGAAGCGAGAATTTAATGTAATTATCGAACGAGATGCAGATGGCTACTTTGTTGCTTCCGTCCCAAATCTTCCTGGATGCCATACCCAAGCCAAAACTTTAGATGATTTGATGGAACGCATTAGAGAAGCGATTGAACTTTGTTTAGAATTTGAGGAAGAACAGCAGGATTCACTAGACTTTGTTGGTATTCAACGAGTCGCAGTTGAGATATGAGTCAATTCCCTAGTGTTACAGGACGCGAAGTGATTACAGCCCTTAACAAAATCGGTTTTGAAGTTGCTAGGGTACGCGGCAGTCATCATATTATGATACATAGCGATGGACGTAGGACAGTAGTTCCTGTACATTCAGGTGAAACAATTGGTCGTGGTTTATTAGCCCAAATACTACGCGATTGCCAAATAACTCGTGAAGAATTTAGGCAATTATTGTAAGTATTGATGCCTTTTAGAGTTAGATATTATGCACAGATAATTGTGCTAAATAAGTAGGCGCGATCGCTACATTTAAACTCCAGCAAAATAGGGTGGGCATTACCCTAAAGTTTGGCGGAGGCGATTCACCGCTATAATCTTTGTGTGAGTTTACATTAATATTTGTTTCTAATGTCTGCAAATACCCAGATTTAAGTCTTTGTCTAGATTTTTACCAATCAATTCAATATAAAATCTAAAACTTAAAATCCTAAATCAACATGGCAGATCTAACTCCTAATTCTAGTTTTAGTTTGACGTTGCGCTTGCAGATTCCTAACCGTGTGGGGATGTTGGCATCAGTGACCCAGGCGATCGCTGCCACTGGTGGTAATCTTGGTCAAATTGATTTAATTGAACAAACCCGTAAAGAATCCATCCGCGATCTGACGGTTGATGCTGCTAGCACTGAACACGCTGAAACCATTGTGCAAGCAGTGAAAGCATTGCCAGACATTAAGCTGCTGAGTGTCTACGATCGCACCTTTAATTTGCATCGTGGTGGCAAAATTAGCATTGCGAGTAGAATCCCCCTCAAAAGTGTTTCCGATCTAGCAATGGCGTACACCCCAGGAGTTGGTCGGATTTGTACTGCGATCGCTCAAGATCCAGAGGAAGTTTACAACTTAACCATCAAACAAAACACCGTTGCCATTGTTACTGACGGCAGTGCTGTCTTAGGATTGGGTAATCTTGGCCCAGCTGCTGCTCTACCTGTGATGGAAGGTAAAGCAATGCTGTTTAAAGAATTTGCCGGGCTTGATGCTTTTCCCATCTGTCTTGCTACCCAAGATACAGATGAGATTGTGCGGACAGTGAAGAATCTCGCGCCAGTATTTGGGGGTGTGAACCTAGAAGATATTGCTGCACCTCGCTGCTTTGAGATTGAACAAAGATTGCGCCAAGAATTAGATATCCCTGTTTTTCATGATGACCAACACGGTACAGCCATCGTGACTTTAGCAGCCTTGTTTAACGCCTTGAAACTGGTACATAAGTCAATGGCAGAAATACGCATCGTGATTAACGGTGCTGGAGCTGCTGGAGTGGCGATCGCTCGGTTACTTCGCAAAGCGGGAGCAGAAAAAATTTGGATGTGTGACTCAAAAGGCATTATCTCTACAAGTCGCACCGACCTCACAGAAGAGAAGCAAGAATTTGCCGTGAAAGCTCAAGGTACTCTGGGAGGAGCAATGCAAGGAGCAGATGTCTTTATCGGTGTGAGCGCACCAGGAGTCTTGACACCAGAAATGGTGCAATCAATGGCCAAAGATCCAATTGTTTTTGCTATGGCTAATCCGATTCCTGAAATTCAGCCAGAATTAATCAGTAAAAATGTTGCTGTCATCGCCACTGGTCGCAGTGATTACCCAAATCAAATTAATAACGTCCTCGCTTTTCCTGGGGTATTCCGTGGTGCTTTAGATTGTCGGGCGCAAACAATTACCACCACCATGTATTTAGAAGCTGCAAATGCGATCGCATCTTTAGTGAAACCTTCAGATTTAAATCGAGAACACATCATACCTTCGGTCTTTGATGAGCGTGTCGTCACCGCTGTTGCTGCGGCTGTCCAACAAGCAGCGCGTCACGAAGGTATTGCTCGGAGTTAATTAAGTTATGGGATGGGCAATCTTGCCCGTCTCAATTATCTTCACAGGGATAATTGATGAATAAAATTAGTATGTTCTTGTGTGTTTAATCCTTCCTGTAATACAGCCAGAACTTTTACTAAGTTACCTTCTATTAAGGCACTTACTACTAACCATAAACCGGGAAAAACTTCACTTTTGATCACACCATCGGCATCTGGTTCTAGAGTGATATATTCTTGTCCCCTTAAATAAAACCAATTAAGCTTTTTGTCGTAAGTCTGCCAGACAATATACTCTTGTACTCCATTACGGCGATAGACATTTAGCTTTTCATACAAATCGTATGAAGCACTGCTAGCCGCAATTTCCACAATCAATTCTGGTGCCCCTTCTACATAATCATCATCACTAATGTAAGATTGACCTGCATTATCGATGCGTATTAGGGCATCTGGCTGTGGCTCATTATCCAAATCTATGCGAGTAGTGCCATTATCGATTAAATCGGTACCAGGTGTTGCTACACAATAGACACCCAACCAAGTAATAATTTGAGCGTGGGGTCTACCATGATTGGCTGCACGCACTGGTGATGGCATGTAAACTTTTCCCTCAATCAATTCAGCTTTTTTGATATTAGACATAGCATGATAACGTCGCTCGAATTCATCACGGGTTAAGCGATCGCCATTTTCTAAAGGTGGTAATTTAACTAATTCTTCGCTTTGGATAACCATATATGTAGCAGGGAGCAGGTAGGCTTGAAAGTCTTTTGGTGTTAGAGTTTTATAATCAGTTTATTTACTAAAATACTTGCCCATATTTATATAATTACAAGCTTTATTCTCTTAGAGCAAATACATCTCAAAAAATTAATTGCCTTCTTGGGAAGGTAACATTTCTTCTTCTATTGATTTTCTGGCTTCTTCTATCTTTACTGCAAGCTTTTGTTCGTCAGGTAATTTGAGTTGATATTCTGCGGCTAGAATATTGGGTAAGTTGTCTAATGCATAGTGGGCAACAGCTTCAGTTTCATAAAATTTTATAGCTTTTAAATTCTTAACTGAAAGAAGGCGAACATAATGTGACCAAGGTAGTTGCAAGACATTCTTTATTATTCTGTCTTATTTTCTTCACTAAGTTTTCCCATTTTGTTTAATGAAGTTATGATATACAGCTTTTTACAAAGTACTCAGCTTTTTCTTAAACAATTTTGTATAGAGACGCGAGAAAACTGCGTCTCTGTATGTACAAGAATTATTCTGCGTTCAAAAACTCTAAATAGCCATTGCTGAGTTCTTTTACTGCTAACTCATAAAACTGCTTACCATGTTCAGGCGTTGCTAAAGCCGGATTTGATCCCATACGTCCATCTGGATAATGTTGGCGAAAGTCAGCAGCGCTATAAATCCGATGTCCGCTTGCAACTTCTGGTGAAAGGGGCGCTTGCTTAATCGCCTCTGGATAAACGTATTGGGTAACAGCTACTTCGCTTGGCGTTGCATGAGAACCTTCTTGATCTCCATATAATTCTTTAGCTAGCTTATATACAGAACTGCACATAAACCAGTTTGCCACTTGGCATTGCACCTGTTGAGCATTGGGAATCTGCAAATCTTCTAAATGCGCGTAAGTTTCTGAAAAAGCTGCTTTGAGAGTAGCGATATTACCGCCGTGTCCGTTAATAAAGTAGAACTTGCTAAAACCAGCTTTGGCTAAACAAGTTACATAATCTCGCACTACTAGAATTAAAGTGCTGGGACGCAGACTGATTGAGCCAGGAAAGGCAGTATGATGCAGTGCCATGCCCACATTGATTGTAGGGCCAATGATCGCTTGAGTTGCATCTCCTACACCAGATGCGATCGCTTCTGCACAAATGGCATCAGTGCCAATCAAGCCTGTTGGCCCATGTTGTTCTGTGGAACCAATAGGGAGAATAATTCCCTGCGACTGCTTTAGATAAGCTTCGACTTCCTGCCAAGTACTCAAATGTAGTAACATTTTTAATCAGCGTCCTCATCATAATGGCAGTGAGTAAAAACATTTGTCTGCTAGAAAGCATCTGCTGTTTCTAACTACCCACTAACACGATTATGAACTCCCTTGCTCGTGAGTGGAGGTAAGGACTTTACCTTACTAAACGCACCAATGGCGATCGCCTAACTTATACTTATGCTCCCAAAAGCTTCCGGCGGCTATTTCCGCAATTCCCTAAAAGTAATTTCTCTATTACCTTTGTCAACAATCAGACGAAGGATATCAGCTTAAATTTCAACGCAGATTTTGCCCAATATCCAAGAAGTTACAACTACGATCAAGCAGAGTCCAAAAAATTCTACAACTATGTTTTTGGCTACCAAGCGCCTATTTGGCAAGAACTTTCTGCCAAATTTGGAGGAAATGAGACTGTCTATTCCTATGAATATTGTCTTGGGGATGGAGTCGCAACAAGTTTTGACAGATACGCATATAAACAATATACCTACACTGCGACTTTAGTGTATAACACTCGTTGCGAACCCCCCCTACAATCGAGATGTAAATTAAGTTTTGAGATGCTTGCGTTCTGGAGACGAAAGGCGAGAGAAATAACTCTTGATTCTTGACTAATCGAAGCGGTAATGCTTTTTTACATCACTTCTCACTTCCCATATACAGGACATTCCAGCGGGAAAAGTAACTAAATCTCCTTTACCCATTTGCACTGGTTGCCCACCGTTAGGCTAACGACTACATCACCTGCCAAAAAATAACAAATTTCTTGAGTATCATAAGTCCAGGGAAATTTGGATACTTCCTTTTGCCAAATTGCCCATTTGAACACACCCAACTGGTTGAGACGTTCTTGACTGGGTTGATGCTAAATTTGAATTTCCATGCCGTGTTTTTTTGGTTGACGTTCAGCAGTAAGATTGGATATCTTCTCCACACTGATCTACTAAATAACACAACGCGCGAAAACGCAAGCCTACAAACTGCTCATAAAATGGATTGAGCTTACACATTGGTGGAATATGAGCTATTTTGCGACCAAACAACATAAGATCGCGCTCAAAGGGACATTGAGCAGGAATTAATTTAGCAATAAAGTGAGCGAATTTACGATTTTGCACTTCTAGCTTGTCTAGCCAATTACGCAATGGTTGCAATATATCAGATTGAGGCTGAGCAAATTGGTTTTGGCTACCTGCTTCATGTTTTACGCCTAATGGCTTAATAAAAGCAGGAATAAAAATATGTTGACGTTTTGTTTTGAGCATGGTTGTAAGCAAGGTTTCCCTTGTTAATAAACTACTTGTTGTGAATTCTAATGATTCCCATGCAATCTATCCCAATTATTTGTATGCTTGCTATGAACGGAATTAGGGCAAGCACGAAGTTAGTAATTGGCATAAGATTTGCGCGTAATATAGTTGAACTAATTGTTATTTAAACTTAGCAAATGCTGAATAACTGTCCCGTTAAATACAAAATAACAAAGAAATTATAAAAGTGGTATTTCTTTAACTTATTGATTACTAATATGAAAAATAGCGATCCCCTATATCACAGGCTAATTTTTGGTATTAGAAATAAGCAGTATCTTCAATTTACATTTGGGCGCAAAAATACAGGCTTATCCTTATACCAGCTACATTCCGATGAAATCAGCCAGATCAAGAAAATCTATTTCAATAGATTAGAAGATCATATATGTTACATAACTAGCCGTAATATTACTGCATAAACAACACAAAAATATTTGATAAGGACAAACTAATATAGTTATGGCTTATTTATGCTTTGGTTATGTTTATAACTCATCAGAATTTGAGTAATGATTATTGTACCCTAAACTGGAGTAAATGTACCTGATAAACACAAAAAAATCTGACAATATATTCAGAAAAACTAAAACTAAAAGTAGAGGATAATTCATAAAATTAGTGATTTAATGTCGCAAAAGGAATAATTAGGACAATAATTGTTAACGTGGATAATTAATTGGATATAAATTATGTAAGTTGTAGTTTTTTTTGATAATTCTTGAAAAGAACTCAAATATACTCTTGGCAGGAGTTGAAAAATTTTCCTAATCATGCATTTACAGCAAATTTTATTTGGATGAGGTACATTACTCTCGCCTCTAGTCCCTAGTCTCTAGCCCCTTTCTTCTTAATAGATGTACTACACTCAACCGAAAAACGCTGTATATTCAGGCGATCGCTACCAAATAATATTTCAGCTTGTATACTGAAATATTCAATTTTTTGAGGCTGTAATGTTAATTACTGACCAAGGGTATCAAGTGTAACACCTAGCAATATCTAAATAACTTCGGGACGGTGTGGGGCTGCTGGCTGGAATAGCTCAAATTGCTATCTATAAACTACTAATAAGAAATAATTATGTTATTTATACCAATTCTGCCAAAAAGCTTACTAACATTAGAATTTGACATTGATTATACTAAATACCTCTTTTGAAAATTTTATGTACTTAACCATTCAAAATCGTAAAGTTAATACCTAACTCATAATATTAATTTAACTGTAGCGTCAGTTTTCTACGAATGGGATAAAAACTTTAAAATACAGATATTTTGGACGCTAAGTCTGTAATAGTCTTTATTTTTGTTAAAAACAACTTATGTTTACCACGCTACATTGGTATAAAAAGTATGCATAATTGTTAAATTAAGGGAAATATTCACTGTAGTTTGTAACAATACAAATTTTACAACAGTGTTCATAGTTTTTCACTAGTACTTACTGACATTAACGCTATCAATATAGTTTTACTTTGTACAAAGTATTTTTGTCTAAAGTTCAAAATTATGCAGTTTTTAATGCGCTTTTGCTAATACAATTTGTCATACAATCGCATCACCTATTAAGGAAAGTAAGGCAGAATCATGGTTAACTCTTTCAATACCCGCCCTGAAATTTTATGGCGACAAGTTTGGGGATTAGCCGCTTTACTAGCAGCGATTATCTTCAGTTGGATGGTGTATGGATTTTATCAGCCCAAAATTTTACAACAACTCGAATTTGTTGAACTGGCAAGCTGGCTGGGAATAGTACAAGGTTTACTCGCAGCATTTATAGAACCTTTGATTGGCGGAATTTCCGATCGCATCCAGCAGCGTATAGGTAGCCGTTTGCCGATGATTAGTGTTGGGGTAGTGTTGGCAGGTTTAATTTTCGTCACTGTTTCGCTGTTAGCAAAACAGAATTTTCCGGTAGGCACACGTTGGATAGTACCAGTGTTAATGAATGCTTGGGTGATAGCAATGATCAGCTTTCGTGGCCCGGCGATCGCACTTTTAATACAATTTGCACCCATCACTGAGTTACCTCAAGCTAATGCCATTCTGATGTTTGTATTTGGATTAGTAGCAGCAATTGGCTCAATGGGAAATACCTTACTCTACAGTATGGGTGCGTCGATTACTTTTCTTTTAGGAGCGATCGCTTTAGTTTTGGGAGCATACATTTTGCGTTTATTTACTCCTAGACATTTTTTTGATCCCTCTACTCTAAATCAAGATATATCTGCGGATGCCCCTAACTTACTGTTAATTTTAATTTTCGTGATTAGTTTAGCCGCAGGAATTGAAGTTAATTTATTACTATCAGTATTTCCTCAAGAATTGCAAACTCAACTACCTGGACTCCAAGTAGAATTTATTGTTTCCGAAATACTTTTAGTATCAGCGATCGCTTCAGTTACTTTGGGAGAATGGACAGCAGAATTAGGTGCTGATAAATCTATGTTAATTGGCTTAGGAACAATGACAGGTTTGATGGGGTTAACAATATTAAATGAAAACAACATTATAGCAATAGGATTAATACTTGGTTTTGGTGTTAGTTTTAGCTTACTTTTTATTAGTATGATTTCTTTGGTATTAAGTAAAATTCCTTATATTCAGGCAGGCTTAGGGACTGGATTATATTTTGGTGGCACTGCTGGAGGAACTGCGATCGTATCTCTACTGATGAAACAAGTAGGAATAACATCAATAGGTGCATTTTTATTAGCTGAGTTTACTTTTGTAATAGCTATTGTGGGTATTCTTCTGACTAAGAAAATATCTGTTGCTCAAGTTAATTAAATATATCTTTTGTTGTCTCACGCATACCGCAAAAGCGGAACCCACAGTATAGGCGCAAAGAAGGGGATCTAAACCAATGAAAACTACTGTAATTCTCGCAATTTAGTTAAAACTTGTTGGGCATGTCCTTTAGTTTTTACATTTGGCCAAGCATAAGCAATAACTTTCTCAGGTGAAATGAGAAAAGTTGAGCGCACTACACCCATATATTCTTTTCCCATAAACTTCTTTAAGCGCCAAGCACCATAAGTTTCTATTAGATGATGTTCTGGATCACTCAAAAGGGTGATTGACAAGTTATGTTTGTCAATAAATTTGCAATGTGATTTCTCCGAATCTGGACTCACTCCTAGGATTATTGCCTCTAGAGTGTTGAAGTCTTGATACAATGCAGTGAAATCTTTTGCTTCAGTGGTACAGCCAGGGGTGTCGTCTTTGGGGTAAAAATATAGGACGACCCATTTACTGCTGAAATCGCCGAGAGTGACTGAATTACCATTTTGGTCAGGAATAGAGAAATCAGGCGCTGGTTGTCCAGCTTGAGGAATATTACTCATAATAAGAATTTGATATTTAAAATTTTACTTATGCTTAGGCGATCGCATCTAACTACTACTGTCTCATGTTTTTGTTAGTAACAAATTTACACTTTAAAAAAAATGCTACGTGAATTTACTAGTCGTGAGCAATTGCTAGATTATCTCCGTGAACAATTTCCCACAGTCGCAGAACGTGATGATCACATCAGCGAAATTGTCGGTGGGCGTAAAGCCGCTGAACAAGCACTGCAAAAAGTGAATGTAGCAGAATATGGTAAAACTCGCAATTTTTTAACCGGTGCGGTCACTAGACTGTCGCCTTACCTTCGTTATGGTGTTGTGAACTTGCGAGAAATTCGAGATTACGTGCTGGAACATGTAGACAATCCTGAAGATGGCACTAAATTAATTAACGAATTGGCTTGGCGTGACTATTGGCAGCGCTTATATGTCAAGCTAGGCAAGGGTATCTGGCAAGATCAAGAAGAATACAAAACTGGCTACACCTCCAAAGATTACACACTAGATTTACCCACAGACATTAAAGAGGGCATTACAGGGCGAGTGTGCATCGACAACTTCAGCCATGACTTGCGCGCAACGGGTTACTTGCATAATCATATCCGCATGTGGCTAGCGGCTTATATTGTCCATTGGCGACGTATTCGCTGGCAAACAGGAGCCAAGTGGTTTTTGGAACATCTTTTAGATGGCGATCCAGCCAGTAATAATATGTCATGGCAGTGGATTGCCAGCACCTTTAGTCATAAACCGTATTTTTTTAACCGCGAGAACTTAGAACGCTATACCAAAAGTGTTTATTGCCAAAAATGCCCCCTTTATGGTCATTGTGACTTTGAAGGTAGTTATGAAGAATTAGAGCATCGGCTTTTTCCCCAAGGTGAGTTTACTAAACAAGCCAACAGCCAAAGTTGGCAACGCGGCAAAAAAGGTAAAAGATGAGTCAACCAATAGTTTGGGTACACGGAGACTGCCTTAGTCCTTACAACCCTGCATTACAAAAATACCCCAATGCCCCAGCAATCTGGGTGTGGGATGAAGCTTTAATAGAGGAATGGCAACTGAGCCTTAAACGCATCACGTTTATCTATGAATGCTTACTAGAGTTACCAGTTATAATTCGTCGTGGCAACGTGGCACAAGAACTTTTAGTTTTTGCCCAAGAAAATCACGCCGATTTAATAGCGACAGCAAATAGCCCCAGCCCCCGGTTTAGTGATATCTGTAATGGCATTGAGGCTGCTTTAAAAGTGGAAGTATTAGATGTGGAATTATTTTTTGATTACGATGGCTATATTGATCTTAAACGTTTCTCACGCTATTGGAAGGTGGCGCAAAAATATGTTTTTGAGTAGGAATTTAAAGACTATCTTTTATGATTGATTTTGAACCTTGGGATACACTACTTCGTCAATATGTTGATCAACAGGGACGTGTAAACTATCTCGCGTGGAAAACAGAGCAACCCCAAGTACTTGATGATTGGTTGGACAACCAAAAAAATTTGCCTCTCCAATCTAATATCAACGCTGTAGAGCAATTAGCATTGTGGATTAACCTCTACAATGCGTTTACTATTTCCAGTATTTTAAAACTATACCCACTGGAATCAATTCTGCCAAAAATTTTCGGGGTTCCTAACTGGCTCGGTTTTTTATGGTTCTTCCAGCGTCGAATTTATTACATTTTTGGTCAACGTTACAGTCTAGCTCAAATCGAGAACCAAATTCTCAGAAACGAGTTACAAAAGCCACGAATACATTTTGCAATTGTTTGTGCTTCATACCATTTAACTTTAAAAGTTATACAAATACGTTGGTAGGGGCACGGCATTGCCGTGCCCCTACGAGAAATCTATATGTATCAAGATTTTTGTGAATTGGTATCAGTCGGTTGTCCTTTACTTCGTTCGGGAGCTTACTTTCCTGAGCAAGTTATTCAGCAGTTAGATGAAGATGCTCATCGCTTTATTAACAATCCCCAAAAAGTTCGTTATGACTCTCATAGTCAAACTCTTTACTGCAATAAAATTTTCCAGTGGTATCGGCAAGATTTTTTAAAAGTTGCACCTTCCATTCCTGAATATAGCAATCCTATTTGAAAACAGACATGCCATTCACTGCGGCAACACCAATATCTTATCTTGACTACGACTGGAGCTTAAATCAACGAATATCCTGATAAAACTGTTTAAGATAGTTGGCATCAACGCCAATTCCCCATAAAATTCCGATGTAAATGTAAATTGCTGTAGCTTTCCAACTACCCCAGCGTGCCACTCGGCGATCGGAACTTTGAACGATGCGGTTAACCAAAGCAATTCATCCTTTTTGCACCAATCTGAGGCATAAATCTCCATCTTCCATAATTGGTAATGCCTCATCAAATCCGCCGCAATCCCAAAAGTCATGCCGACGACAGAACATAACTTGGTCGCCAAACAACAGACGCGACGCAATCCTTTAAAAAATAAGTAAGGTTTAAATACTAGCGGGGCATAGTAAGTTTTCAGGTAGTTATGCAAGGATATACCCCAACGCGTAGTTTGAGCGCCTGTCATTAAACAAGTAAATCCCCCACAAGCAACAGTAGGCTCTGCTAAGGTGTTTTGGATCACAGCAGCAGCATCATCAGGAATCCAAGTGTCTGCATGAAGAAAACAAAGTATATCTCCGGTTGCGGCTGAAGCTCCATAATTCATCTGAATGGAACGTCCACGCCGATCGCAAAATAGAATTTGCACATTTAATTCTTGATTCAATGATTCCAAAACTCGCTTAGCGATCGCTACTGTCTCATCTTCGCTACCACCATCTATTATTATTACTTCTTTTACAGGTGGGTTCAATAAAGTTAGTTGGCGCAGGGTGCGTTCTAAACTAGCTGCTTCATTAAAAGTAGGAATAACAATCGAAATTTGAAGCATACACTTTCCAGAGATTTATCAAGGAAGGCAGGAGGGAAAAGGATTGTAGCCTTGTTTATCATTTCTTAAGATAATTGTGTTTTTTCCCACCGACTTATATTAATTGCGCGATCGCCTCTGGTATTTCAGTTAGCTCTACTCGAATTAAGATCAGTTCCTCTAAATGTAGTATTTGCGTTACCACATCGGGAATGCTCTCTAAAGGATTGCCACTAATATCTAACTTACGCAAATTAGGCAAGCCCAATAGTTCCAGTGGAAGCATTTTTAAATTGTTGCCTGAAACCTTTTCGAGAAAGCGGCCTCCTCTGTATTCATAACCTCCAACCTTCTTTCCCAAAATCAAAGACTCAAGCTGCTGCAACTTACCAATTTCCCCAGGTAACTCAGTCAACTCCTTTCCCGACAAGTCTAACTCTTGCCAACCCTCAGCCACGGCGCGATCTATCAGTTGCAATAACTTCTGCTGCTAAATATTCGGCAACCGAGAAAATGGGAATCGGCAATCGCATAACTTTAAATCTGGCTTCTAGCTATCTCTGCTATTATACCTGCGCTCAATTTTTGGCATTAGACATAGGCGTGAATTATGGAAATTATCTGGAACCTTTGTGTATGGTTTACGACTTTAAATATATAAGGCAAAACCTACAACAAGCTTCTAGATTATGAAACTAATAGTCAAGTCTTTGCTGACAATTTCTGCATTGTCTTCCTTTGTGTTTGCTCCTTTTATTTTGAGTGCAGGACAAGCTGCTGCTCAAACACAAAAAGGTACTGATGCAAGTTATATTGGTGCTGGTGTAGCAGCTGGTGTTACCAATGGCGGAGCCAATAACGATGCTGCTAACTTTGGGGGAAATCTCACAGGCCGCGTCAAATTAGGAAACACACCGTTTTCAGCACGCGGTAACGTTCTTTGGAATGATAATACCAGTGTGATCATCCCAGAAGTTTCCTTAGATGTACCCATTGCTAATCGCACTAACGCTTTTATCACTGGTGGCTATTCTTTTCTTGATAAAGATGGTTCACCAAGCCCCATTGGCAACAGAGATGCTGTAGTTGTGGGTGCTGGTGTGGAATCGGAAGTTGCCAAGAATTTCCTCGTCTACACTAATGCCAAATTAGGAATTAGTGCTTACCAAAATAGTCCTGCTTCTGCTGTCAGCATTAATGGTGGTATAGGCTATCGCTTCAGATAGATTACTCATTCCTCAGTCGCTTTATACTTGTACTTAAGCACTCAGAACTACAAAAAGCTGGTTTTGTTAAGTGTTACATCACTGACAAAGCCGGCTTTTGCCATGTTAGTATGAAATTATTATTCCCCATATTTCCGACCGTATTACCGGGAATAACCTAGCCGAAAACGTGCCTCGGCGTTTACCGATGCCTTATTGAGAATACTATACAACTCTAATGGTTAAATCTGCTCCTTCCCCAATCGCCAGCCGTAAACCTTCTAAAGTAGAAGGCATTAAGGAAAAAAGTAACTTTTTACGTGAACCTGTAGCAACACAAATTCTTGAGGATACTACTCACTTTAGTGAAGATGCAATACAACTTCTCAAGTTTCATGGTTCCTACCAGCAGGATAACCGTGACAATCGCGTGAAGGGACAGGAGAAAGATTATCAATTCATGCTGCGGACAAAAAATCCGGCTGGGTTTGTACCGCCGCAGTTGTACTTGGCTTTAGATAAGCTGGCCGATGAATATGGTAATCACACATTACGAGTAACCACCCGCCAGGGTTTTCAGATGCACGGGATTTTAAAGAAAAATCTCAAATCAGCAATTGCTACCATTGTTAATAATTTAGGTTCTACTTTGGGTGCTTGCGGCGACTTGAATCGTAATGTGATGGCACCACCAGCCCCTTTTAAAAATCGCCTAGAGTACCAGTATGCTTGGGAATATGCTCAAAATATTGCCGACTTGCTGTCACCGCAAACAGGGGCTTATTACGAAATTTGGCTCGATGGCGAAAAGGCGATTAGCGCCCAAGAAAGTCCAGAAGTTAAAGCAGCCCGACAGCGTAATGGTACTGGCACAATTATTCATGACAGTGAGGAGCCGATTTATGGCACTCACTATATGCCCCGCAAGTTCAAAGTTTGCGTGACCGTACCAGGGGATAATTCGGTTGATTTGTATTCCCAAGATTTAACTTTGGTTGTAATGACCAATCAGCAAGGGGAACTTGAAGGTTTTAATGTCTTTGCAGGTGGTGGCTTAGGTCGGACACACAATAAAGAAGAAACCTTTGCCAGATTAGCAGATGAGATTTGTTATGTGGCGAAAGATGATGTGTACGATTTAGTCAAAGCGATTGTTGCTACCCAAAGAGATTATGGCGATCGCACCGACCGCCGTCACGCCAGATTAAAATATTTAATCAACGATTGGGGTGTAGATAAGTTCCGCGCCAAGGTTGAAGAATATTTTGGCAAATCAGTTGCACCCTTCAAGCCTCTGCCAGAGTTTAAATATCAAGACTTCCTTGGTTGGCAAGAACAAGGCGATGGCAAGCTGTTTTTGGGCATTTCAGTTGATAATGGTCGAGTTAAGGATGAAGGTTCGTTTCAATTAAAAACCGCCTTGCGGGAAATTGTCGAAAAATTTAACTTGCCCATCCGGTTGACACCTCACCATAACGTCATTTTTTACGACATCGAACCAGATAAAAAACAAGTTATTCAAGAGATTCTCGACCGTTGCGGCATTATTTCTGACCCCAATCAAATCGAGCCTTTAGTCAGATATGCGATGGCTTGTCCTGCTTTGCCCACCTGCGGCTTGGCAATCACCGAATCAGAACGGGCAATACCAGGGATTCTAGAGCAAATTCGCGGTTTATTGAACAAAATTGGTTTACAAGACGAGCATTTTGTGGTAAGAATGACAGGCTGCCCTAATGGCTGTGCCCGTCCTTACATGGCAGAATTGGGTTTTGTGGGTAGCGCTCCCGAATCTTATCAAGTTTGGCTGGGGGGTTCACCAGATCAAACGCGGTTGGCGCAACCTTACATAGAAAAGCTGCACCATAACGATTTAGAAAGCTTTCTAGAGCCGATTTTTGTTTATTTTAAGAAGTTACGCCAATCTGGAGAAACTTTCGGTGATTTTTGCGATCGCGTTGGTTTTGATGCTATTCGTGAATTTACTACTAAGTATGAGCCTGAAACAGTAGAAATTCAACCTATAGCCAAGACTAGCCAATCTCCTAGTAGATCTCGGCATCGCATTAGTCTTAACGATGAGATTTACGAAAAATTGAAGGTAGCCGCCGCCAGCCAAAGGCTACCTATGACCAATCTAGTTAATGAAGCGCTGAAGGATTATTTGCAGAAGCTTTCGTAAGACCTTCATTGTCCAACCCTTCACCACTGGCTGTGAGGGGTTTAAGGGTTGTTTGTGTAGATAATTTGTCTTATCAGACGCTATAAATCGCGTCTTTACATAAGGCTTTTTGGCTTAACTGGATGTTATTAGGGTTAATTGACTTTTTGAAAATGAAATCCACCTCCTTCAATACCACCACAATCATCACCGCTACCAGAAACTACTTCTACTAGAACTGGTTTTTGATTTCGCTCACCATCTACAAAAGCAAGTGCATCTCCTGAAGTTTTTTCAGGCGGTAGCTTGATTGACTTGAGCTTTTCTAATACACTTTTGCGAGAAGGCTGATCAGACTCTGAAATAGCTTTAATAAAAGCCTGAGTGGCATCATAGCTAGCAGCAGTACGCCAGCTAACACCTCCTCCCCATGTGCTACAAGCTCGTTTCGCAAATTCTTGTGAGTTGGATTCCTCAGCAAACCAAGGAATCGCCAGAACTAAGCCTTCAAAAGCTCTACTACCTTGTTTTAAAGTATCTGCACCATATAAAGAATCTCCTCCCAGTAACTGGAGATTTATCCCCAAATATTTTGGAATTTTTTGTTGTTCACGAGCGCGCCCCATATTAATTACAGTAGAGATTAGCTCTATATCAGGAAAAAAGACAACCGCATCAGCTTCCTTTACTACAGCAAGATAAACTTGATAAGATGCATCCAGATTTGAATCTGCCAAATTTATAGTATCGACAACTTGGCCGCCTTTATCTTCAAATACTTTTTTAAACGCTTGTTTTAAGCTTTCACTATATATATCTTGTTTTTTATAAAAAACAACAACTTTATCCATGCCCTTTGTGATGGCATAGTCGGCTAATCTTTCACCATTTTCTGCATCAGAAGGAATGGTTCTAAAAAAAACTTTAAATTTATCCATACTTAAGTTTGTACTGGTACTAGTCGGAGATATCATTGCTAAACCAGCACTTTGATATTTAACAAGTGCAGCCTGACTAACTGAGCTACCATTATGTCCAATTACTCCTAAAATTCTGGTATCTCTAGTTAATTCGTAGGCAACTCTTTGACCTTGACTCGGATCATTATTATCATTAGCAATCATAATATTCAGTAACCGACCTTTGAATCCACCCTTGCCATTATTGTTAAATTCATCTTGTGCTTGTGCTACTCCTCTCAATATCTCTCTAGCCATTTCTCTCCTAGCATTACTAGGTATAGCAACTGCCAAAGTTAAATAATTATCTTGTTTAAGTGCTAAAGCGTTGTTATAGTAAATCAAAAATTCGGGATCGTTGTTATCAACTTCTCTAGCTTTTTTAAAATGTATTTCTGCTTCTTGATAAGCCCTTTTTTTAAAAGCCTTAATACCAAGTTCTTGATAGATATTACCATTACCTAAAAAGAAAGTTTTTTCTCCTTGACTAAATAATTCTGGTTCAGATACGTAAGGAAAAAAGAATGATTTAATCTTTTCTGGTAATTGCCATCCCAAGATTAAAACTATAATCATTAAAAATACGCTAGACATACTAAGAACTCGTCGATAAATCAAAGAATTTCGTATTTCCAGTTTTTGGCTTTCATTAAGAAATTGATAGTCTTCAGTTGTCAATATTTTACCGACAGACCAAGCCGACGCTTTGCGTAGTTTTTGACCCTGCAACAACTTTGATTTATCCTTACGTTCAGAAGCAAGCCATGCTATTAACTCTTCTGCATAAGGTCGTCTATCTGCTAATATTTCTGCAACCCAGCTAGAGTCAAAAACTGCTTCATAGATGCGGTTATATACTCTTAATTCATGTTGATTTTCGACGACCAAGCCTGATAAAATTAATTCAGTTTCCTCTGGTGTGCTAGTTGCAGTTAAAAGTTTTTTTTGTAAAACTTCTAAATAAAGTTGCAAGACTTTAAAAGTAGGTTCTTTACTGTTGATAATTCTGTCATGAATTGTCTTTAAATGTTGTGGATTATCTTGCTCTTCCCAATTATCGATGATACGAGATTTGATAAAATCCTCTACCCACTGACTGATTACTTTTTTATCATCAGGGATAATATATTCATAGTTAGCTATAAGATTGCATATTTTTTGAGTGAGAAAAGGTTGACCTCCAGTCCATTTCAACAATTCTCGCAAAATATTTTCAGCAATTTTGGCATCACCTGCTTTAGTCTCTAATCCTTTAGCCAGAGGTTGAGCCTCTAAAAATGAAAACCCATTTAATTGAATTGCTTCGCCAATATTAAAAGGTGTACGTTGTGTATCTTGAATTAATTGAGAAGGTGTCGCTACTCCTAACAAAACAAAGGTGATTTGTTCATATTTGGAGTTACTAGCACGTTGATTATAGCAATAGCGAATAAAAGCAAAAAAATCATCGGTAGGAAAATCTAAACTCAGAACTGTATCAATTTCGTCGATAAAAATTACAATATTTTGAGTAACTTTTATGAGTAATATTTCCCCAAAAAATCTATTTAAACGCTCTAAAGGTGCTAGAGATTTGTAATCTTGCCACCAGCTTGAGAATTGTTGTGTAATAAACTCATATAATTCGTCAAATTGATCCGCTAAATTTTGGATCAAGGTATAATACCACTGTTCTTGGGTAACTTGTTTAGTACCAAAACCTTCTAAGCTGATTAAAATACACCTAAAATCTTCACTTTCTAATTTTTTACTTACTCTTATATGTAAACTAGATTTTCCCATTTGTCGGGAATTAAATACATAACAAAATTTGCCTTTTTTAAGTTCTTCATAAAGATTTTTGTCAGCACTTCTCTCTACATAACTGGGGTCATCTGCTGTTAACGTACCTCCCACATGATAATACTTATCTTGTCTATTCATGATGATTATTTTTGAAGATTAAAGATAGATTTGAAAAACAGATAATATAAGTTACAGCGTACTTTAGCAAAATTTCCTTCTAATTTTACCAGTCCTAACTGTTTTAATGTTCTAGCAATATTGGGAGGTAATTGCACTGCTTCTTCTTTTTTAAGAATTTGCAAAAATGATGTTTTTAGCTGGGGATTCTTATCAAGATTTTCTAAATGTTCGATTAAATGGTTCCTAAACGGCCCTTCTAAGGTAGGAGCAATTTCTAATAGCTTTTTAAAGCTAATTTCATAAAGTCTCAGGTAATCACAAATTTTTCGTATTAATAAAGGATGCCCTCCTAATAAATTAATTAGTTGTTTGATTTGACTTGCTGTTAAATTGAGTCCTCGCAACTTGACTAAGTGTTGCACTTGATCAGGACTAAATTCTGGTAATTCAATTACTAAACCTACATTCGCTAGAGGTGAGCTATTAATATCGAGAGAAGCATAAAATTCTGTAGAATGAACAGCTATTAAGCGCAAATCTTGCCAAATATTATTATTTTTATCGTCTCGCTTCGCCCGATCATGCCAGTTTCTGAGCATTTTACAAAAATCATTGGCAATTACAGGCTCTTCAAAAACTAGATCTACATCATTTAATGCTAATACCAAGGGAGTAGTAAGATTTGCTAATAAGTATCTTTGAAAATAAATTGTGGTGTTAAAAATGTGAGTTAGTTGATTATCCCAATAATCACTTAATTTATTGGGCATATCTAGCTCATTACCGACAGCAACACAAAAAGCGCGCAAAAATTTCTCAACATCTTGGGAAACTGTCTCATCTATTAACCCTTTAAAGCTGAGAGTCACTGTTTTATAACCATGCCCTCTGGCATAAGCTACTATTCGATTCATTAGCCACGTTTTTCCCATACCCATAGAAGCTTTGATGCGGATCAGAGAACCAGGTAGCTGAATATCTTCATAACAACACCTTTCAATGGCCGGACGTTCTAAATGAAATACCGCAGGCGATTGATCTACTTTTTTTCGCAGTACTGGAGTAGATTCTTCAGGGATGCCTTGTAGTTGAATTTCTACACAACCAAACTCATAAGCTTCCTCTGGTGAGCGATTTGCCCCTAGTGCCTTATAAAAACCTACAGCAAAAGAGATCGCAGCTCGATCTCCAATTGCTTTGTTCATACCAATAACAAAAGATATATGCTGAACAATAGCTTGTGCCTGGAGGTCTGAATAACAAGCATTCAGGACTACACAATTAATATGGGCTGCACCTAATTTAAACAGTGCAGCTAAAGCTTCTGGCTTGACTGGCTGTGCTTGACCTAAATCATTTTCAAAGCATAGCTCGCCAGTACTGGCTCCATGCCCTGAAAAGTGAACAATATGCGGTTCAAAATCTAATATTGCTTGACTGATATCTCCAGGGCGAGCAGAAAATTGCTGTTTAAAGACAAACTTATCTCTTAACCTCACTCTTTGGATCTGTTCTTGGATATCTCGCAACTCCTGTTGTAAACGCAGCCTCGCAGTATCAGTAGGCTCAGCTGTTAAAAACAAAATTCTCATCAGGCTATCGTTGCTCATCCAAAATCAGTCCCTACGCTTAATTACTAGTACGATTTATAACTAAAAGTTTTTGGCTAGCATGTTTACTAGAAAATACTTAAGTAATTACATTTAATATAAATGTTTTTATGAAGATATATAACCTGAGCATTGATTTAGAGGTAGCGGCTGCCATCGGTTCAATTTCGTAAAACCAAATCAAAACAGTGCGAGATTTTGTACAGCAAAGCTTAAAAAACCGCTAACTTTAAATGTGCGGGTAATTTCTATTCAGGAATTTATAGCCCTGGTTCCAGGTATTTAAATTAGCATGGCGCAACTACAACGAATTGCGATCGCACCTTCTCAACTCCAACAAGGAAAAATTGTACTCACCAACGAGCAACAACATTACTTGCTACGCGTTTTGCGCTTGCGTGTAGGCGATCGCTTTATTGCTATGGATGGCAAGGGTAAATGGTGGTTGGCACAGCTAGAAAACGAGCAAGCAAAGGTTTTAGAACCACTTTTGGTAGAAACAGAATTACCTGTATCGATTACCCTCATGGTGGCGTTACCCAAAGGTAATGGATTTGATGAAGTGGTGCGGTGTTGTACAGAATTAGGAGTAGCTTGTATTGCACCTGTATTAAGTGATCGCACTTTACTTCATCCCAGCCCCCAAAAACTTGAACGGTGGCGGCGCATCGCAGCAGAAGCCGCAGAACAATCAGAACGCGCTTTCGTACCAACAATTTTAGAACCTGTTACTTTTGTCTCTGCTTTGACCAATAATGGGGCAACTCATAATTATATCTGTGAGGCGCGTGGTGATTATCCCCATTTAAATAACGTGCTTAAATCTGACACTAGCGAAATTATCATTGCTACTGGCCCAGAGGGGGGATGGACAGCAAGAGAAATTGAGAGTGCGATCGCAGCGGGGTTTAAACCTGTTTCCCTTGGTCGTCGTATCCTGCGAGCAGTCACAGCGCCAGTCGTGGCATTAACCTTAATTTCCGCAGCTAGTGAAGTATAAATGATGTATACCTAACCACTGTGCGTTGAAGGTAAGCGATGATTGAGCAAGTTACCACCGCCTTTGAGCGTAAAGACTATTACACAGCTGCTAATTTACTCAAACAGCTGCTAAAAGAATCACCAGAAAATCCTTGGGTGCAATTTTATTTGGGAAGGCTGCATGAAGTTTCCCAAAAGCGTCAAGATGCTGAACAAATTTATCGACAATTACTGCGGAGTACGACTAATGTCAAGATAGTCACCCAAGCCCGTCAAGGCTTGCAACGGCTGCAAGAAGTTGAGCAAGAAGAAAGACAAAGAGCCATAGCTAAAGCTACAGCTGAACCTAGCAACACCGAATTTGGTCTACTAGTTTTAGAACCTCTTAGTAGCGGACTCAAAACTATAGCAACACCAAAATTTGCCCAGATTATGCAATTAGACCCTTATACGGCTAGGTTACTATTACCAAGTCGTGGCTGGAGACTATACCGCACTGGACAAGTAGGAGAACTAAAATTTTATGGTACGCAGCTACAAAAAGCTGAAATTCCTTGCTTCTGGACAACAATAACTGCTATTCAGCAAATTCAAGTTTTTCAAGTTCAATATTTTTCAGAATCTGACCTTAAAGTTACTGTTGTTTGTCGCAATGAAGCAAATCAACTTGGTTCCCTCACCTTTGAATGGTCAGAAGTCACAGCGCGAGTGGTAGGGCTGTTACCAATTTTTGAGGAAGTCGTAGATGTGAACGCTCGCCGCAAATTAGAACGCGAAAATATTGCAGAGTTTGAGAATTAAGTCCTAATTGTTTTAATTGGGTTTCTAGGCGACGCGTCATTCTATACTTGCGCTTACTACATCAGTTTGCTTACGTGATGTGAATAAGTCTTCGTTCAACAGTAAGAAATATCGGCAAATCTGAGTCAAAATACTGCTATTGCACTATACCCACTAGCGTCAGTAGCAGAGATTTTTATTGCCTGACTTGGCTGTGTGCTTGACAAATGTGCCATTGAGCTTAAAAATCAGGACTAACAAATAAAGGGCTTGTCCAAACCTTAGAATCATCAATCTGACGACCTGAAATATAAACTGCTACAAAACCGTGAGGGCTAAATTCAGGTTCTAGAAGAAAACTACCGCTAACATCTCTAGACATAGGTGTTGCACTTAAACGTTCTACACCCAAAAAAAGTTCTGCGCCCCCCAGTTCTTGCCTTAATATTCCTTGGTTGAGAATCTCCTTGCCACTAAATTGCCAACTAAATTCTGGACAATGGATATAAGGATTACGCTGTAGCGAACTTCCAACTTTGGTATAACTATCAATTTGAACGTGTAAGCGAAATTGTGCGTGGAGTAAGTCTGATAAATCTAACTCAATTGCATCAGAATCTCCATAAGTATCTGACCGAAACTCTAATTTCAATGCTCCGGCTCGCCTGACATATTCTTCTGGATGTTCTAGACCATAAACTTTATAGCTTTGAACTATAGTATTAGAATATTCCAAAGTTCCGCGCCATTCAGCCCAACGGTAACGGTCTTTAATTCGTGAGCCACCCCAACGTAGACGAATTTTGTTAGGAGCGTAATTTGCTTCTAATTGCAGATTACGATGCCACAGTAAACCATGATTAGTGTAAGCAGTAATCTCATCCCAACCACTCGTACCCAGCAATCGGTAATTAATAGTGACGGCATCACTAGCCGTGAATTCATCTCCTTGAATGTGTGAACCAGACCACAACAGAGCAACTATGCGCTCGCCTGTTGTCGCCCAGGTATGACGAGAACGTAGAGCATGATTGATGTCCAACTTTGTCAAAGCTGGAGCAATAATTCCTGTAACGCCACCGTTTACCCCAAATACCGCTGTCCCTGGAACGCCACCACCACAGCGTCCACGATGTTCGTCACCATTGGCTGATACACCGACTTTATATCCTCTACTAATTGCATCTTGGTAAAACCAGGGAAAGTGCCCCCAAGCCGATCCAACTTCCACTAGACGTTCTAATTTGGGGTGATGCCAGTCAAAAATTGCACGTCGTCCGCCGACATGAGGAATTAATAAATGTTGTTCTGGATTATGAATATAAGCAGCGTAAAGCCGATCTACAGGCCAAGCTCCAGGTAACAATTGCTTGCCTTTCATATCTTCATTCCACTCAAAAGAGCGTACTTGTTTTCCCTGGAGATCGTAGGGAAATAACACTTCATCGCCCAAAAAGATGACATTGCGATCGCCACCAACGGCAGAATTACCGCACCACTCTGTGCCAGGATAGCAAATAAATTCACCTTCTTGTGTTACTTCCCGACACAGCTTAACATCATGCTGCCAGCGTTCTTCAGTAATATTGAAATCATTGGCTGTATATCCTAAAACATCTAGACCTGCCACATCCCGTCCATAGGCAAAATTATACTCTGTGCTGTTGGTTCCTACCGTATTATTAGAATGTACATGAAGGTCAGCAAAAAAAGCGCGAGGATAAGTCAGATTACTCTCTGCTGTAACTGAAGTTAGTTGACTTTGTAACTCAGTTCCCAACAGAGTAGCTTGCAATAATATTTCCTGATTTTGATCCAAAGTCAAGTTAGTTTTGATTACGGCCCATCCTTGCGTTGGTAAATCAAGTAACTGCTCGTGTAAACCATCTCTGTTTAATTGCAACTGACCACCCAAACCCCAACAGGTATTTCCCCAAACATCTTCTACTCGTAACCGTGTAGGAAAAGAAACGCCAGTTTTGACAAGTCGTGGAGTGACAATTATTACTTTAGCTGGTGGTGCTGGCATAACATTAATTACTATATCACCAGGAACTTCCGCAAAACGAGAAGTACCTACGGGGTCTAAATAAGCTCGAAACCGAAAACTTTGCTCAACAAAAGTTTGTACTCTTGTACCTGGCCCGCCAGCACGGCGATCGCCCAATCTAATTAAGATGCGATCGCCTGGTTTAAGGTAGCCATCGATAATATCGATAATAATTGCCTTTTGATAAGGACGTTCATGACCTTTCTGATCAAATCGTACCTTCAGTGACTGCACAGTTGACTGACTTTCGCCAGGAAGTGGCGGACGAGCTTGGTATTCTGCGGAAACATAATTAGCTGCTGTTGGGTCTTCCGTTTGAAACAACGCCCAATCCGAGTAGAATTTGAACGTGATTTTAAACCAAGCACCATCAGCAATGCCAGAAGCACCAACCTCATAATCAAGTAGAATTTCTTGCCAGCTACCAGCCTCAACTTGTTGAGTAACACAGTGTAGACGACCGAGAAAAGGTAAGGTGCTGATATATTCTAAATATCCTTGGGGATGTGTATATTCTTCCAATAAATTCGTTATTTCTTCTGACACAAATTTTTGCTCAATCTTAATTTAAATGCACACAGGTGGAAAGTTTTCAATTCTTCTTTTGGGAGGCATTCGCTATAAAGGGAAGAACCACCTCAGGATGCAGCTTTGTTTTCGTTGCTTTACGTGAAGCAGTACGATCCATACCTTGCAACAGTTCTTGTCCAATCAAAGTCAACAAAGCCAGAACACTCAACAAAGAAGCACAAGCAAAAGCAGAGATTGTCTGATACTCCGCATAGACCTGTTCAATATGTAAAGTCAGAGTATTGGTTTGATTAATCAATTTCCCTGAAACGACAGAAACTGCGCCAAACTCTCCAATAGCCCTAGAAGTACAAAGAATTACACCATAAAGCAATGCAGGGCGAATTGTCGGGAACGTAACACGCCAAAAAGTCTGCCAAGAACTTGCTCCTAATGTTTGTGCCGCTTCTTCCTCTTCTAACCCCATACTTTGCAGCACAGGTAAAACTTCACGCACTACAAACGGAAGAGTTACAAATAAGGTAGTGAAAATCATTCCTGGTAAAGCAAAAATTATCTTGATATTGGCTGCTTGCAACCATGAGCCAAATAAACCCACAGTATGACTATAAAGCAAGATAAACATCAAACCGACAATAGTAGGTGAAATTGCTAATGGCAAGTCTAGAATTAGAAGCAGCACTACTTTACCTGGAAATGAATATCTTACTAATACCCAAGCTGCTAAAATGCCAAAAACTGTATTAATTGGCACGGATATTAATGTAATTAATACGGTTAAAAGTATCGCATGACGGGCTTCAGGCATGGTAACGCTTATCAAATAAGCTTTAATTCCACCAGCAAAAGCTTGACAAAAGATGTTTAGTAGAGGAAACAGAACGGTAATCCCCAAAAAGGATAACCCTAAGATAATCAACAAATAACGTTCCCAAGGTATTGCTTGTAACTTAACTCTCATATCTGCGACTCCACAACTGTAATAAATTGGTACAGATGAGAATCACTAAAGAAATTACTAACAACACAATCGCTACAGCTGTTGCTCCACTATAATCGTACTGCTCCAATCGCCGATATATATAAACGGAAGTAATCATCGTTTCATAAGGAATATTTCCAGAAATAATCATCACAACCCCGTATTCACCGATAGCACGCGCAAAAGCCAAGGTAAATCCTGTAAAGATTGCAGGTAGTATTTGAGGAAAAATTACTAGCCAAAATGTCTGCCTAGCACTTGCCCCAAGAATGTGTGCTGCTTCTTCAATTTCTGGTTCTATTTCCATCAATACAGGCTGCACAGTCCGAACTACGAAAGGCAGTGTTACAAACACTTTAGCGAATACTACCCCAACAACAGATGAGGTTAAATTTACCTGCTTAATCCCTAAAACTTTTAAACTGTCTCCTATGAATGTGCCAGGATCTAAATACTGTCCAATGACTCCACCAGAACCATAAACAGATAATAAAGCGATCCCCGCGACTACCGCAGGCATAGCAAAAGGCAAGTCTACTAATCCATCTGCTAACCTCTTGCCAGGAAATTCATAGCGAACTAATATCCAAGCCAAGATTACCCCAAAGATACTGTTAATCAAAGCAGCTAACACAGCCGCATAGAAACTAAGTTTATATGCTGCTATAGCAGGAGGAGCAGTGATGACTTGCCACAATTCTTGCCAGGAACATTTGGAAGCTTCTAGAAAAATCACCCCTAAAGGTAACAGTACGATAAAACTGATGTAAGTTAAGGCTAAACCCTGTAAAAGCGAACGGTGAAAGCGTTGGTGGGAAACTGTAATAGATATAGCTGACATTACAATTACTTAGTTCTAGCTGCTTGGGCAGAGTCGAATAATGCTCCATCGGCAAAAAGTTTCTGGTCTACTGCTTTCCAATCACCAAAGTCAGCGATTTTATAGAGCTTGGAGACTAGTTTATGTTGACTGGCGTATTTTTGGTATACATTTTGATCTATTGGGCGATATCCTTGCTCTGCATAAATCTCCTGTCCTTTGGGTGAAAACAAGAACTTAGTAAATGCTTCGGCCACTTCACGTGTTCCTTTGCTGTCTACTATTTTGTCAACCACAGTGACGGGAAAATCAACCTGAATATTAATTGGTGGTACGACGTAAGGAAAATCCTCTGCGATGGCATTGTTAGTAAAAATAATCTCATTTTCAAATGTCAGTAATACATCACCAATCTTGTTTTTGATGAACGCATCAGATGCCTCTCGCCCACTACTGACTAGGGTTTTAGTGTTTTTCACAAAGCTATTGAGATAGTTGGCTGCCGCTTCTTCTCCTTGTGATTTCAGAACAGAACCATACCCAGCTAGAATTCCCCATCGAGCATTTCCTCCTGTTTGAGGGTTGATCCCAACAATCGCTACATTATTGTTAGTTAAATCATTCCATGTTTGAATATTTTTAGGATTGTTCGGTCTGGTAATTAAAACCATCACTGTATTCGCAGGGGAAGCCTCATTAGGTAATCTTTGCCTCCAATCTGGACTAACAAAACTTTTTTCCACCAAAGCATCTATATTGGTTTGGACATTCTGTGCTGCAATATCCGCTTGTAAACCCCCAAGAATTGCTCTAGTTTGCGCCCCTGATGGGCCGTAAGATTCTTTGAACGTAACATCCTGTCCAGTTTTAGCCTTCCATTCTGCCTGAAATGCAGGAATCATTTTTGAGAAAAGTGTTCTAGCTACTCCGTAAGAAACCAAAGTCAGTTCAACTGAGCTTGATTTTTGGGCTGCGCTCACTTGACCTTGATTTTTTGATGCTTGGTTTTGAGGTGAATTTTCAGTTTGAGTACAAGCCGGGATAAAAAATCCCGCAGCAAATAGTAAGGCGCGTAAAGTTTTACGCCTCTTCATACTTGGCTCCTAATTATTATTTTTATAGTGTTACAAAAAGCTCGTCTTAGATAATACTACTAAAAATCGTTAGAAAAACCGTATTTTATAAAAAATAAGCAGCATACTTTGAGGAGAGCGATTTTTTTCGGGGGAGATGGCACAGGGAATACGGTAAGATGACCCAATGTCAGATTCTGAGCAACTTGTCATCTACCAGCCTCATATTTTTATCCTGGGCATTAGTCTAGGCTGTTGACTTTGTGCCTTTTTTGGAGTGTAAAAGTTCATGTATTCCTATCCTCCCTAACCATTTTCTTATAGAAGTAAAGCTTGGGGTTATCTTTGATTTAGTGGGGGCTTGTACCCAAAATTAATTAATTAAAAATTATTATTTCTTTCAATTTTTAATCTTTAATTTTTAATTAAAACTGGTCAACAGCCTAGCTAGAGTGTGTATTTAATTTATAATCAAACTGCTATATATCAATTAGTCACCCATTACGATTTGCAACTCAGTTTCAGTCTTAGCCTCATAAATCTATTAAAAAGAAGGGTCAGCAATGCTCACCCTTCTGGTAAATTTAATTAACCACTGTTACAAACGCGATTAATTACCTTCATACACCCAAGCTTGATATTAACCTGGTGTTTTAACCTGACGTGCCATATCTAAATAAGCACTCATATTTGCCCCTGGACGACGACGACCATTAGAACTAGTAGCCGAAGGAGCAAGATATTTAGGCGCAAAAGTTGTTTCTTTTGGCTGCTCTTTTACTGCTTTAGCTGCTGCGGCTTTGGCATTTTTGCCGGGTTCAACCCTAAGACCCTCAGCAGTCTGAACCATTTCAACATCAGCTGGCTTGGCCTTTTGAGCTGTTTTTGCCTTGGGCTTAGCTTTAGTTGCGGCAGTTTTTGTTCCGTTTAATGACGCTGGCGCAGATGATTCTGGTGCATTTGATGTAACTGTTTCAGTTGCTTTTTTTGCAGTAGATGTAACTGTCTCTGCTGCTTTTTTTGCATTCGCTGTAACTGTATCTGCAACTTTTTGTGCGTTTGATGCAACCTCTTTAGCAGCATCTTTAGCAACTTCTTTGGCTTCATCTAATTCCAGATAGTAACCGTTACTTTTGCCTTTTTTCTTTCCAGGTAACAGCCCTGTCACGAAACTCAAAATCCCGGAGATTAAATTGGTGATTAACTTTTTGATAGAACCGAACATTAGAATTGCTCCTGTCTCTTAATATTCTGTAAATTTGGCCGTAATGTTAAAAACTACAGCAGAATGTTACATTTTTTTACACCACGCTATTTTGGTGGCCAGCTTTATAGATTTGTACTTAATCAACATTGTAGTAATACTACAGGGCAAATGTTATCAACTTTATAAGCATTTGCAACTGTAGACACTGAAAATTAATTATGAAATTTTACTGTAACTAAGGGCAAGATTCTGAAAGTATGCTTAATAAAATTTAACATTACTTATTAGATACATATCTATCTTGTACTCAACTGTTTGGGGTAGTGGAGAATGGGCATAGGACATGGGTAAGAAGGGCAAAGGGGAATGGGTAAGGGGGAAAGGGTTTATTTCTTTATCCTTTAACCCCTTCGGGATTCGCCAGTCGCTCATGGGGGAAACCCCCAAGACCGCGCTGGCTCACCTTTTTCCCTCTTGTTGCTGTCCTGCTCTCTTCCTCATTTTTAACCAGTAAGAGGAGTGTCACAGCCTATAGACAGATGGTTATGGTACTCAGCTAAATTTTCTACAGACTTAATGCAGGCAAATTTAGGAGATGAACACTGAAAATCAGCAACATAACCCTGTTTTATTAGTACATGGCATTGACGATACAGGAGCAGTTTTCGATAAAATGGCGGGGTATTTGAGACAATTGGGGTGGTCTGTGTACACTCTAGATCTAATGCCCAAAAATGGGGATGCAGGTCTTGATGTGTTGGCAAAGCAAGTAGCAGATTATATTGCCACTACTTTTACTCCAGAACAACCCCTCGATTTGATAGGCTTTAGCATGGGAGGAATCGTCAGCCGTTACTATGTTCAGCGGCTGGGGGGAATTAACCGTGTGCAGCGGTTTATTACTATCTCTTCACCTCATCATGGCACTGTAGTTGCCTATGCTTCTCAACGCCTCGGTTGCTTGCAAATGCGCCCTAACAGTGCTTTTATGAAGGATTTAAATTCTGATGTTGTGATGTTAAGCTCTTTGAGCTTTACATCTATTTGGACACCTTATGATTTGATGATTGTTCCTACAAATAGTTCACAATTGCCCATAGGAGAAGAAGTAATTTTACCAGTGGCTCTGCACTCCTGGATGCTGTCAGACTCTAGATGCTTGGCAGCAGTAGTAGCTGCCTTGGCAAAGCCGATTAAGCCCTATCCCCAATTTGGGTATATTCATAACTACCAAAAATCGACTCTGGGTGGCGGTAATATTTAAGTTCTATCAAGTTATAAAAAGGATCTTCTAAAAAGAAAGTGCGATGCTCTAGGGGAGAGCCAACAAAGCGATTTTTAGGCTCTTCACGAAAAAGTAATTGTTTTTGTTGCGCTTTGTTTAGTAAATCTTCCCAGTCACGTTCTTGGGTAAAAATTAGTCCAAAGTGTCTGGGATAAATAGTGCGTTGGGGTATTAAGGTTTCTCTGGTGATGTGAGCTACCAATTGATGACCGTAGAGGTTGAGAATTAAAGCTTGGGGATTTTCACGACCAGGAACACAGCCCAATCCATCAACATAATATGCTTTCGTCTGAGCTATATCAGTAACGGGAAAAGCCAGATGAAATAAAACTTGGCTCATAGCTAATGTATAAGAAATGTGTAGTTGATGCTATAGCAGAAGGCAAGAGGTAAAAACATTACTGTTCCTGATGTTCACGCTCTCAAAATGTCGCAACATATATGCTCTTTGCTATATATACAATTTATTCTTTAAACTCCGATTGTGGTCAACTTGAACACAGTTTTATATAATCTCAGCTTATATTCTGGTGACGATGTTTGCATCGAATTTGGAGGCTAGGAGAAGAGAATAATAACCAATGCCCCATGACGGCAGTCGCTCCACTTGGGGAACCAGCGCCGTGGGCGGGTTCCCCGACTTGAGACGACTAGCGTGAGACCCAAGGCTGCACTGCCTCCCCCATGCCCTATGCCCGATTTCCAAAATTGGTTATTCTGTTGATATTCTGGCAAAACTACTCGTGATTCATTGCTGATGTTATCTTTAATTGACTCTGCGAATCCTTGGTTAGTCGGAGCAGGATTAAACGCAATTTTATTGGGTTTAGTTTGGATTGCTCCTAAAAAACTGCTGACCCCAGCAGGATTATTCCACGCCTGGTTACTGGGCGTATTAATTTGGGCAACTTTGGGTTGGCAGGGATATTTAGTAGTTGTGTTCTATTTTCTGGTTGGTTCTGGGGTGACACGCATTGGTATGGCACAAAAGGAAGCAGAAGGAATAGCTGAAAAGCGTTCTGGAGCAAGAGGCCCAGAAAATGTCTGGGGTTCGGCTTTGACTGGGGCGCTGTGTGCTTTAGGAATAGGGATGATCAATTTTGGATTTCTGGCTTCTAGTCCCCAATCCCTAGTCTCTAGTCTCCAATTACTGCTATTGCTGGGCTATGTAGCAAGTTTTAGTACCAAACTTTCTGATACTTGTGCCAGCGAAGTGGGTAAAGCCTACGGTAAAAGTACCTTTTTGATTACCACATTACAACCAGTACCTCGTGGTACAGAAGGGGCGGTTAGCTTAGAAGGAACTTTAGCGGGTGTGGTAGCCTCAATTGCGATCGCTTTAGTTGGTTGGGGTGTTGGTTTGATTAACTTATTGGGAATAGGCTGGTGTGTATTAGCAGCGTTTATTGCTACCAATTTAGAAAGCGTAATTGGGGCAACATTGCAGTCTAAATATGCTTGGCTGACCAATGAAGTTGTAAATATTTTGAATACATTAATTGGGGCGATCGCAGCTATGCTACTTGCTTGGATATGGACAAGTACTTTTGCTTAATTATTCTCTTGATTGCTCTGTTAATTTCAAAGTACTTCTATTCCACCAGATTTCTGGTGTATAGAACTAGTATTTGATTGCATGAAAAAACTCAGTAAAATTTTATTTCTTGTTCTCTCTTCCCTGTTCCCTGTTCCCTATCTCCACGAGTGGTTCAGTAATCAAATCGGATTCCTATAGTTGCCATGCTGCTATGTAAGAGATAAACTTAGCGATTGATCCTTACCTAAAAATGTCAATGCCAATACTAAATTATTTTATGTTAACAATTCTTCGTAACTGAAAGTTGAACGAGTGTATTTTACAGTTTATAAAATTTTAGCTGTTTTTATTGGCTTAATTCATGGAATCTTTATCATTTTTGACCGTTGACGACCAACCACTTTCTATTGACAAAGCAGTAAAATATCTGCAAGCTTCTGGAAAGTTAGCTCAATTCATTGGTGACATTCTCCGCCAGCACGTTATTGAGCAAGAAATCCAAATACGAGACGATATTGAAATCAGTCCCGCTTTAACAGAACAAACAATTATTGATTTCCGCCTCAAAAATCAACTGACAGACCCCCAAATTTTTCAAGAATGGTTAAAGAATAATGGTACAGATTACGCAACTTTTCACTCATCAGTTACTTTTGGTTTTAAATTAGAAAAACTCAAAAATTTGGTAACAGAAACAAAACTCCCCGAATATTTCATTGAACGTAAGATTTTTCTAGATCGGGTAATACTCTCTCGAATTGTTGTTAACAATCGAGAACTCAGTGAAGAACTACAAACTCAAATCGAAGAAGGAGGTAGCTTTGAACAACTAGCCAAAGAGTATTCGCTATCGGATGACCGGATGGTGAACGGCATGATGGGGCCAATCAGCCGGGGAACAATGCCCGATAAATTGAGAGCTGCTGTTGATATAGCAAATCCAGGGCAATTGGTAGGGCCAATTGAACTTGAAGGAAGTTATGGTTTGTTTCGAGTAGAACAATTTCTGCCAGCATCTTTAGAAGATACTCAACTCAAGCAAGCATTACAAAATGAATTATTTGAAAAATGGCTAGCAGAGAAAATCCAAAAATTGACGGTCAAACTACAAGTGAGCTAAAACCTCTGGATAATGAATCTCTACAAGTAAATGTGCTAGCTTCTATACCTTGGAACCAACCACCTTTATGTTGGCTGACTCCTGCCCAACAAACTCGATTACAAACTCAGTTTCAAACCCGTCAGTATCGACTTGGTGAAAAAATTTGGTCAACCGCAGCAGGTGGTTGCCAATTTTTCATTGTGACTGGGAAAGTCCGCTTGCGGAGAGAAGTTCAAAAATTTGAAGAACAAGATGTTGGTAAACCTTTAGCAGCTTTACAGGCGGGAGATTGGTTTGGTGAGTTACAAAAGCTTGCTGTAGAATACAAAGCTGTAGCTGCCAGTAAAGAAGTAGTAGTAGTGTGTTGGGATACAGCACTATGGGCAGAATTTTCCACACCACAAATTGAAGAGTTCTGGCTAGGGTTAGGAGAAGGTAAGAGGACAAAGGAAGAGGAGAACAAGGAGACAAAGAAAGAAATTTTTCCTCCGTCCCCCCCTCTTGCTGTTGCCCCTTCTCCTGTAACATCACGTTATCCTTTTGTATCTGGCTGGAATACAGGTGCTGCTTGTTTAACAATGGTGGCGCAACAGCTCGATAATGCTGTGAAACTCGAATGGGTGCAACGTCAACTCAAGGGACAACGCCCTAAAAATCTTGTAGAAGCAGCTGAAAAACTAGGATTGGTATTACAGCGGTTACAAGTGAGTTGGAGTGATTTGCGGCAGTTATCATTTCCAGCCTTACTACAGTGGAAATCAGACTCCCTCTCTACTCCTTCTTGGGTAGTAGCCTATGGAGTTCAAGGCGCTAATTTAATTATTGCTAATCCTCTCAATCCTGATCATATTTGTGAAAGCCTGCCACAATCGGTAGTTGAAAGTTCCTGGGATGGGCAACTTTGGCAAGTAGAACTGATATCTCAGCAAGAAAAGTTTAACCTCAGTTGGTTTACCCCAGCAGTTTGGAAGTTCCGGGGATTGCTAAGTGAAGTATTGCTAGCATCTTTTACCTTGCAGCTTTTGGGGTTAACTACACCACTAATTACGCAAGTCGTCATTGACAAAGTGATGGTGCAGGAGAGTTTACCAACTCTCGATGTCATGGCGATCGCTTTATTATTGGTAGCCTTATTTGAGTCTATACTCGGCATTCTACGACTATTTATTTTCACCCATACAGCGCGTCGCTTAGATTTGAGCTTATCGGCACAACTATTTCGTCATCTAATGCGCCTGCCTTTGGCTTATTTTGAGTCGCGGCGTGTTGGTGACACAGTAGCTAGAGTTCAAGAACTAGAACAAATTCGCCAGTTTCTCACAGGTACTGCATTAACTGTAATTTTAGATAGCATCTTTGCTGTGGTGTACTTAGCATTGATGTTTTACTATAATATACAGCTAACATTTGTGGCTTTGGCAGTGTTGCCCTTATTTGCCGCTTTGACGATAGTTGCTACACCCATTTTGCGTAACTGGCTCAACGAAACTTTTAACCGTAGTGCTGATAGTCAATCGTTTCTCGTAGAGACAGTCACAGGAATCCACTCAGTTAAAGCTCATGCAGCAGAACCAGTAGCACGCGATCGCTGGGAAGGTTTATTTGCTCGTTTCATCCGTACTGGTTTCAAAGCCTCAACCACTTCTAACATTAGCAGTAACATTGGTGACTTTCTCACCAATTTTTCTTCTTTGCTGATTCTGTGGTTTGGTGCCAAGTTGGTAATTGAACAAAAGCTGACTATCGGTCAGTTGGTAGCTTTTCAAATGTTGTCTGGAAGAGTTACAGGGCCTCTTTTGCGTTTAGTACAGTTGTGGCAAAATCTCCAACAAGTCCTGCTTTCTGTAGACCGGATTGGAGACATTCTTAACGTTGCTCCCGAAGCTGAACCCGGAACTGGTCTAGTTTTACCTCCTCTCAAAGGTCAAGTCACCTTTGAGCAAGTCTTTTTTCGCTATCAACCAAATGTTGAACCTGTCTTGAAAGGGATCTCATTCAATGTAGAACCAGGGCAGTTTGTGGGCATTGTCGGACGTAGTGGTTCTGGTAAAAGTACCCTTTCTAAACTCCTGCAACGTCTCTATCAAATTGAATCAGGACGTATCCTCATTGATGGGTTTGATATTAAAAGTGCCGATTTAGCTTCACTGCGACAACAAACTAGTGTAGTTCTCCAAGAAGACTTTTTATTCAACGGTTCCATCTTAGAAAATATCACTCTTGGTAATCCTGACATTAGTGCAGAGCAAGTAGTAGAAGCTGCTAGGCTAGCTGTAGCCCATGACTTCATCAGTCAATTACCTTACGGTTATGAAAGTAACGTTGGTGAACGGGGAACAGCTTTATCTGGCGGACAAAGACAACGCATTGCTTTAGCACGGTTATTTCTTTCCCAAGCGCCAATTTTAGTTTTGGATGAAGCTACCAGTGCTTTAGATAGTGAAACTGAGCAGCAGGTACTACAAAACCTGCAAAAAATTTCCGCTGGACGTACTGTCTTTCTGATTGCTCACCGCTTTGCACCCCTTAAACGTGCTGATTTGATTTTAGTTTTAGAGCAAGGTATCATCGCCGAACGTGGTACTCACTCACAGTTGTTACAACAAAAGGGTTTGTACTGGTCACTATATCAACGGCAACAAGCAAATATTTAGTTGTTAAATACTTGCAGACAAGCTTAAGGACACTTTTTGGCGAATGGAGTAATGCTCCCTTCGCCTTCGTTAAAATATAAACGATGGTGAATAATAGCAGATGAATAACTATGCATCCCATATTAAAGGTTGATATTTCAGAATTAAGTGTAGCCGAGCGAATACAACTTGCAGAAGATTTATGGGATAGCATTCTAACTGATACTAATGCAGTGACTCTGAGCGAGGAGCAAAAACAAGAACTGGATAGACGTTTAGAAACACATCGTCAAAACCCAAAACAGGGTTCAACTTGGGAAGAGGTTAAGCAGAGACTGGGTTTTTCTGAATGATTTATCAGTTAATTATTAGCCCAGAAGCAGAGCTTGATATCCAAAATGGTTTTGAATGGTACGAGCAACGTAGTTCTGGATTAGGTTCGGAATTTGTACGCGCTGTCGATAACAGTTTGGCATTAATCGGACGTAACCCCTTAGCTTATCCTGTAGTATATCGACAAGTACGACGAGTTTTGATACGTCGGTTTCCTTATGGAGTGATGTATCTTTTAGAAGAAGATGTAATTAGTATCATCGCCTGCTTTCACGTTAAACGTGACCCAAAACAATGGCAAGATAGAAACATTTGAAAATTTATCCCACGCCTTCACTATGGGGTGGTACGTGGGAATTTTGTTGTTTTAGCTAAAGTTTGATCGCAACAATACAAATTCTTCGATAGTCTGCTGTCCAATTACCTTGTTGATAAAGTATTGGCTTAAGATGCTCCTCTACAGTACGAATTATTTGTATTTGTTGGTCAGTAGACAGCGCTATAAAGAAAGCATCGGCAAACATTTTAATCCAATTCGTCATACCTGCTTCTCCCTCTGATAAAAGAGTGGGACGATCATACAAGGCAGCATAAGTAACATCAAAACCTTGCTGCTCTAGTAAAGTGGCATACTCACCAATACTAGGAAAATACCAAGGATTCAATGCTTGTGCAGAAATATTTTTCGCCTCTAAAGCACTGTCCAAAGCTTGAGCGATCGCCTGAATATTTCCTTTACCACCAAATTCGGCAACAAAACGCCCTCCAGGTTTTAACGCCTGATAGATAGAGGCGATCGCCTCGTCTGCTTCTTTAATCCAATGCAGGACAGCATTAGAAAATACAGCATCCACTGGCTGATTTATTCTAAAATTACTCGCATCACCAATATCAAAAGATAGATGGGGATAGTTTTGTCTTGCCTTTTCGATCATTGAGGGCGCATGATCAATTCCCGTAACCTCAGATCCTACCTGGGCAATTTTTGCTGTCAGTTGTCCAGTTCCACAGCCGAGATCCAAAATGGTTTCTCCAGGTTTGGGGTCGAGTAATTTTAGTAAATCTTGGCCATATTCCCAAACAAAAGCGTGTTTATTCTCATAAAGATCTGTATCCCAATTATTTGGGAGTAATGAAAGATTATTCATAAGTTGTGAAAGTACAAAGTATTGGTTTGCTAGTCTTCAACTAATACCAATTTGTAATTCGTAATGACGCTCCTGCGTCGCTAACGCTGCGCTAACGTAATTCGTAATTAAAAAATTTAGGTATAGGTTTGTTAGATGATGACCACTTAGTAATTACAATAAAAAATATTTTTAGTTATGTCCAATATATATTTCCACCTTGATTAATCTTTAAAAGATATGAGTTAAAAAATAGATGGAACTACGACACTTGCGTTACTTTGTCACCTTGGCAGAAGAATTGCACTTTGGACGGGCGGCGGAACGATTGCATATTGCTCAACCTCCGCTAAGTCAACAAATCCGCCAATTAGAGGCAGAGTTAGGCTTTGAACTGTTTCACCGCACAAAACGTAGTGTGCAATTAACAGAAGCAGGGCTAGTTTTTCTAGGCGAAGTGCAGCAAATTCTCAAGCAGTTACAGCAAGCAATCCAAGTTGGGCAACAAACTAGCCGCGGTGAACTCGGACAGTTAGTGGTCGGCTTTGTGAGTTCTGCGGCGTATAATATTTTGCCAATAGTTTTGCGAACCTTTCGGACTTGCGTCCCCAGTGTAAGGCTAGAGTTGCATGAACTGACTACAGATCAACAATTAGAGTGGTTACGGACAGGTCGCATAGATGTCGGATTTCTGCGTTTACCTGTGGAAGAAAATACATTTAGCTGGGAAACCATTTTTCAAGAGTCGTTAATGGTAGCCCTACCTGAAGGACATTTGCTAGCGAATCAATCTGATATTTGTTTGCAACAGCTTATTAAGGAACCCTTCATTTTGTTTCCCAGAATATTAGCACCTGGGCTTTACGACTTAATCATTAGCCTCTGCCAACAAGCAGGCTTTAATCCTACTGTAACTCAAGAAGCCATCCAGATGCAAACAATTATTAGCCTAGTGGCTGCTGAGATGGGTGTTGCGATCATACCGACATCTTTACAAAACATGCAAAGAATTGGCGTAGTTTATAAAAATATCCAACAAGCCAGCCCAAAAGTTCCACTGGCGATGATTTGGCGTAGTAACGAAAAATCTGCAACGGTGCAAGGATTTTTAGAGATAATTAGACAAGCTTCTAAACAGTGGTAATCAAATGATGGTGATCTAGAAGTACGAGAAATTCATTAAACCACAAAGTTTTGTCAAAGAGCGATCGCTAACTTAGCTTTAGCCTAGGTTTTTAACAAATAATTACAAAAAAGGGGTTAAAACTTGACAGAGTACGTATATACTGAGCATCTCAGCAGTTTAAACATAAACGACTTCACCGATTAGATCTCAAAACAATTCAAATTCTCACTGGCAAAATCACGCTTCATCGTAGTTAATTTCAATTTCATACATGATTTAAGAAAATACTATTTAATTACGAATTGGTATCAGACTTGTACTGGAGAAGATTTTCAAGACTTTCGATAAAAAGCCAGTTTCCATGCAGTAGGTCGATAGTACCCCCAAGGGTACTATCAATATAAATTTGTGATCCTGATAATAAGATAGTCAAATTCCACAAATTTGTATCTAAATAATTAAAATTTAAAAAAGTATATTTCATACTTTGTTTGACATGGTAATATTACTACCAATTTACATGATCTTATAGAGCAATCGACTAATAAAACCGATCTTGCCGACTATAAAATTTTCAAATTAAAACCTTTAAAAATGAAGGTTTTAGTATTTATTTGCATGTGAATTTACTTGAATATATAAAGTAGGAAATACCCATGCTTTATTCCAATAATCGAAACATTGCTTCTAAAATAGATGAAAAAAATATTACTTTAAATCTAAGTAAAAATTCTGGACTTGTTATTGATTACGAAAATGACTCTAGCTTGAGTCTGAGTAGCGGTAATACATCCACATCAATCAATCGTAGTAGTTCTAATCTTGAAAAAATATATGCGAAAACAGAAAATACGGATACAAGTAAATCTATTTCCCAAAGTAATTTAAGCAACAATATTACGACTCAAGCACTCCAACCAGATTTGATAGTACGCAATACCTCAAACCCCAGTTCTGGGGTTGCTGGAGGTACGATTCAAGTCAGCTATGAGATTGAGAACCAAGGCTATGGCAATGCTGGTTATAGCTTCACTAAATTTTATTTATCTAAGGATCTTACTCTAGGAAGCGACGATCCCTTATTAGGCTCTGATTACGTCGGTAGCATTCCATCAGGTTACTACAGCCCGGAGTCAATCACACTCACCATCAGCAGTAGCATCGCCACAGGTACTTATTATCTGGTATATCAAACCGATGGCTATAGCTATGTTGCCGAAAGCAATGAAAACAACAACGCTGTTGCTGGAACTATTAAGATTACTAAACCAGACTTGATAGTACAAAATGCTGTGGCTCCTACTTCGGCATCCGTAGGTAGTACTATCCAACTAAGCTATCAGATCAAAAATCAAGGTGCTGGCAGTGCTGGTTCTAGCTCAACATATTTTTATCTGTCAAAGGATAAAACCCTCAGCAGCAATGATGTGTACGTAGGCTCTGACTATATCAATGGTATTGCTGCGGGTGTTTCTCGCGCAGAGACAGCCTCACTCAACATTGGCAGTAGCATTGCCGCAGGCAGCTATTACCTGCTGTACCAAGCTGATGGCTATAACAACGTAGCTGAAAGTAGTGAAGGCAATAACGTTGTTGCCAGAGCCATCACTATTAAAAAAGCAGATTTGATAGTACAAAATGCTGTGGCTCCAAGTTCGGCATCTGTGGGTAGTACTATCCAACTGAGCTATCAGATCAAAAACCAAGGCAGTGGCAGTGCTGGTTCTAGCTCTACATATTTCTATTTGTCAAAGGATAATGTTCTCAGCAGCACTGATATATACTTAGGCTCTGACTATATCAATAGTATTGCTGCGGGTGTTTCTCGTGCAGAGACAGCCTCACTCAACATTGGCAGTAGTATTGCCGCAGGCAGCTATTACCTGCTGTACCAAGCTGATGGCTATAAGGATGTAGCTGAAAGCAGTGAAGGCAATAACGTTATTGCCAGAGCTATTACTATTACAGCAACTGGTAAACCAGACTTAGTTATACAAAATGCTTCTGCTCCCACAAAGGTAGGCATCGGTACTACAATCCAACTTAGCTATCAGGTCAAAAACCAAGGTAATAGCAATGCGGATTATAGTTCTACATATTTTTATATTTCCAAAGATAAAAACGTTAGTAATGATGATGTCTACTTAGGTTCTGACTACGTTAGTAGCCTTGCAGTCTCCGGTGTAAGTTCAGAATCTACATCCTTTTACTTTTACAGTAAAATTGCCGGGGGTAGTTACTATCTGCTGTATAAAGCCGATGGTTCTAATTTGGTGAGCGAAAGCAATGAAAATAACAACATCCTTGCCAAAGCAATTACGATTACAGCACCAGACTTAGTAATACCAGATGCTTCTGCTCCCACTAAGGCTGCTATTGGTACCACAATTAAAATTAGCTATCAGCTTAAAAACCAAGGCAATGCGAATGCTGGTGCTAGCGACACATATTTTTATCTTTCTCGTGATCAAACCTTCGGTAATGATGATATTTCAATAGGTTATGACTCTGAAAATAGCGTTGCAGTTGCAGCCTCTGCTGTAATTTCACAGTCTACAACTTGGACTATTGACAAGACAATTGCTTCAGGTAAGTACTATCTGTTGCTGAAAGCTGATGCTTATGGAGATGTTACCGAAGGCAATGAAACTAACAACTCAGTTTATATAACAGAATCGATTACTCTCACTCCTATTAATGGTGGCGGGTTTAACTCAACCACAGGTTATGGCTTAATTAATGCCGCAGCAGCGGTGGCTAAAGCTATTGGTAAGTCTACCTTTGCTGATGTTCTTAACTTGGGTGGTGAAAATTGGGGAGCCGATTTGATTAAAGCACCAGAAGTATGGGCCAAGGGGTATACAGGTCAAGGTATTGTGGTTGCTGTGGTGGATAGCGGTGTTGATCGCAACCATCCAGACTTGAAAGCTAATATTTGGAAGAACAGTAAAGAAATTGCTAGCAACGGCAAAGATGATGATGGCAACGGATACATTGATGATGTCTATGGTTGGAACTTCGTCAACAAAAACAACAATACCCTGGATTTAGTCAATGGTCATGGTACTCACGTTGCTGGAACGATCGCAGGAGTGAAAAATAGCTTTGGTGTCACTGGTATTGCTCATAATGCCAAAATTATGCCAGTGAAAGTTTTTGATGATGATGGTAAGACCATTAATAATGCCATACCTAATGGCATTCGTTATGCGGTAGACAATGGAGCTGATGTAATTAATCTCAGCCTAAGTAGTTCTGAAAGTTATAGTGAACTAAAGTCAGCCATTCAGTATGCTGCCAGCAAAGGAGTGATTACCGTCTCCGCAGCAAGCAATGAGGGTGAGTTAGCACCACGCTATCCAGCTCGCTATGCTAACCAGTGGGGACTTGCAGTAGGAGCAATTTCTTACAATAAAGTATTAACCGACTTCTCCAACCGTGCTGGAACAACTCCACTGACATACATCACAGCTCCAGGAGACGATATCTACTCGACATATCCTAGTAATAACTATGAATATATGCCAGGCACTTCTATGGCAGCTCCTCATGTTGCTGGTGTAGTTGCACTGATACTTAGTGCTAAGAAAGGCCTAACGCCTGCCAAAGTGCGTCAGATTATCATGGCAACATCAGGAAATGGTGTGAAACCATCCAGTTCCACTTCTAGTTTGAGTGCTAGTTCAACCAGTAGTAGCAAGATAGCAACATCAAGCTTGAGTGTCAGTTCTACAAATGCGAGAAATCCCATACTATCTAGCTTAATTTCTAATAATTCAACTGAGAGCAAAGTTGCGATTCCTAATTTGAGTTCAAGTTCTAATCAGCAAAACGAGATCACAATTTCTAGAAACCATGACAAATTCGTAGATACATTTTTCTGGCGGCAATTCGTGAAATCCTATCAAAGTACAGATAGCAGTCCAAACAATCTTGCTATTGATGCAGATGATATTAAAGTTAAACCGCAAGCTAAGAAACACAAACAATTACTTGAAGATTATCATGATTGGTTGCGTAATCTAGGGGGAGAAATAGCTTAAAGAATGTTTTGTTAGGCAATTTAGCAGTCAAATATTAAAATATAATATTTGACTGCTTTTCTTGTTGTGTATTAGTGTATTATACCAATTCTCTATGAAGATGCATAGAATCTTAAACGAACCGCCAAGTACGCCAAGAGCGCCAAGAATAGAGAGTTACTCATTTAGTGCAGCTTCACATTAAATTGGTATTAGTGCTTAGATTTATATATATAAAAAAGCAATTTTAATAAAAAAGTAAAAATATTTATTTGATAACAATCATAATTTTACTTATAGTTTTTGTAAAAAAAGTAGCATTTTACTATTCGATTTCATAGTAATTATTGTCAATGGGAGCAATTCACCCTTTAGAACCTATACAAAAAGGTTTTAACAGTTAATACTGCCAAAAAATAATTAATATTTTTGAGGATAAAAGACCTATGCCCATTAATGATACTAGTAGCAAATTACTTGCTCATAACGGGCTAAATTTTATTTCTACTTCCTTGGTAGATACTTTTCGTATCCAGGATGACCATAGCTTGAGCCTCAATGCTCGCAGTAGCTTTTACTCCCAGAATGATGTTACTGCTACTGCTACAAGCACTGGAAACTATAACTCCACCACAGGCTATGGTTTGATCAATGCAGGGGCGGCGGTGGCTAAATCTGCTGGTCAGAATACTTTTGCCGATGTTCCTAACCTGGGTGATAATAATTGGGGAGCAGACTTAGTGAATGCCCCAGAAGCTTGGGCAAATGGATATACAGGTGAAGGCGTTGTTGTTGCGGTTATAGATACTGGGGTTGACTACAACCACGAAGATTTAAAAAATAATATCTGGACTAATACTAAAGAAATTGCTGGCAACGGTATCGATGATGATGGTAATGGCTATGTTGATGATGTTTACGGTTGGAATTTTGACAACAACAGCAACAACACTATAGATGACAACGGTCATGGCACTCATGTTTCTGGTACGATCGCTGGGGAAAATAATGGCTACGGTGTAACTGGTATTGCTTATAATTCCAAAATTATGCCGATTAAAGCTTTAAATGAATCTGGTTCAGGTTCTTATAGTGCGATCGCTAATGGCATTTATTATGCTGTAGACAATGGCGCTAATGTAATTAACCTGAGTCTAGGTGGCAGTTATTCCAGCCGTACCCTCAAGTCAGCGGTCGAATATGCTAGCAGCAAAGGAGTAACTGTTGTAATGGCAGCAGGCAATGACGCTGACTCATCACCAGACTACCCTGCTAGGTATGCCAACCAGTCAGGAATTGCTGTTGGTGCAGTAGATAAAAATAATAAAATTGCTGATTTCTCTAACCGCGCTGGCAATAATCAACTCGCCTATGTTACAGCTCCAGGCGTTAAGGTTTATTCTTCATTACCAGGTAATCAATATGGTGCGTATAGCGGTACATCTATGGCAACTCCCCATGTTGCTGGTGTAGTTGCCTTGATGCTGAGTGCTAACCGCAGTCTAACTGATGCCCAAGTGCGTCAGATCATCACAGACACAGCAGGAAATAGTACACAGGCGGCGACCTCTAGCTTTAACGCCAGTTCTCTGGTTAATCAGGCGATCGCAGAGATGGCAGGCAATAATTCATCAACTAGCACTTTTAGTTTTAATACCAGTTCTCTGAGCGATCGCAGTACTGAAAGTTCTAAATTTAATCCTATCTCTACCCCAGAAAACAAGGATGCATCGGTTAATGCAGAAATTCACTCGCAATTTCGATATTACGATAGCAATCTAAGCATTAACAATAGTATAAGTGAAGACAACAATCAGGATAATCAAAACAACAATAATACTGATTTTGGCAAAATGCTGAATCAACTCCAAAGACGGCTAGATGAGTATCGGAGGTTTCTTGGTAGTTTATGAAAAGACTGATAAGCTAAAACAGTAGGAAAAATCTCATCTACGGCTGTAGAATTTGACCATGCCTCTTGCCCCTTGGCGAAGCGCGATCGCCCGTGCCCTCCATCACAACCGTAGTCTGGTTTATGCTCGTTACTTGCAACTGGCAACGGTACGGGCCAATGGTCGCCCTGCTAATCGGACTGTAGTCTTTCGTGGCTTTCTGGAAAATACGAATCAGCTAAAATTTGTTACTGATACCCGTAGTGAAAAAGCTGACCAGATAAAGCAACAACCTTGGGCAGAGATTTGCTGGTATTTTCCCAATACACGAGAGCAGTTCCGCATCACTGGTTGCTTAACTTTAGTAAAAAGTGATAGCTCTGACCCTACCCTACAGCAAGCTATGATCCATAGTTGGCGAGAACTGAGTGATGCAGGTCGTTTACAGTTTGCTTGGCCCCATCCTGGGCAAGCGAGAGTTGATGAATCAGCAGCCTTTGAGCCACCACCACCAGATCCTAACCAACCACTGCCAACTTTTTGTCTACTACTACTCGATCCTGTGCAGGTAGATCATTTAGAGTTACGTGGTGAACCTCAAAACCGCCGAGTTTATTCTTGTGATCAAAACCAAGAATGGTCTAGTCAAGAAATTAATCCTTAATTTAGTCAAAAATAAACTTTTTAACTATTAACTCTTGATTAGTAGAAAGAACTGCTTAAAAAAGGCAAACGCCGATATAGTACTATGGTGCCAAAGGAAGTTTGGGTACAAGCTGCTTTAGAATTGTTCAAAGCGATGCCCGTAAACTGGGAAGGAAGAGATTGATTCAGAGGAAAAATTTGCAGTCAGCACTCTTGAATATAGAAAATATTTCAACATCAACCGTAAGGAATGTTTCAGAGGTTTTTATGGACAAGATGGTAACGGTTGTATTTGATGGAAATGTTTTGCGCCCAGATGCGCCCTTGGATTTGACACCGAACACACGTTATGTAATTACAATTCAAGAATTTAAATCCCCATCACCATCCGGGGATGCTTGGGATGTGCTAGAGGCAATGGTAGGAACTGTTGAAGCCCCAGAGGACTGGTCTAGCGAACACGATCATTATTTGTACGGTACTCCTAAGGACAATTTAAACAATCCATGAGTAATGAGTGCTTATTTCTGGATACAGTATTTATCCAGGCTTTGTTGAATAAACGCGACCAGTATCATCATCAGGCTAAAGCATTTCTGCCAAGAGTACGAACGGCAATGGCTGTTTGGGTAACAGAAGCGATATTGGTAGAAGTTGGTAATGCTTTGGGTGCTGTCAATCGTCCAGGGGGAGTACAATTTATCCAGCAGTGTTATGACACCGCTAATTTACAGGTTGTAAACTGTGGATACACCATTGCTTATCCGTGCGTTACAGCTTTATAACGAGCGTCCTGATAAAACTTGGGGTTTAACAGACTGTATTTCTTTTGTCGTGATGTGGGAACAAGGTTTGACAGATGCAGTTACTGCTGATATTCATTTTGTTCAAGCTGGGTTTCGGGCATTATTGCGCTCATGACTGATGAACGCAATAATTACTAGTTCAAATAAAATCAGATAGATGACATAAACCACTAAATACCTGCACCATCTAGAAACTGTTGAATTGCCTTATCTCTGAGATTACACACAGGAGACTCTTGTACTAATTGATCCTTTTGAGCAGCTAAATTACCTGACAATACAGGAGTTTTTGCAGGAGAATGAAGTCCTTGAAGATTTTGGATTTGTTGTTCTAGCGACTCAATGCGGTCAACCAACGCGCGAATGACTTCAGCTTCTGAATCTGGTAAGTTGCTGTGTTCTAGAGGAGCAATCCGCACACCAGAGCGATAGACAATACGACCGGGTACACCGACTACAGTACAGTCAGAAGGTACGTCCCTCAGAACGACTGACCCAGCGCCAATGCGGACATTATTGCCAATTTGGATATTGCCTAGTACTTTCGCTCCAGCTCCGACTACAACATTTTCACCCACAGTAGGATGGCGTTTACCGCATTGTTTGCCCGTTCCCCCCAGGGTGACACCTTGATAAATTAAAGTATAGTCGCCCACGATCGCAGTTTCACCAATAACCACACCCATGCCGTGGTCGATAAACACACCTTGTCCAATTGTTGCACCTGGGTGGACTTCAATTCCGGTCAAAAACCGAGCGATGTGAGAAATCAGGCGGGGAATAAAAGGAATACCAATATGATGCAGCCAGTGAGCCAGCCGATGAAATAGCAGGGCTTGCAAACCGGGGTAACAAAACAAGACCTCCAACCAGTTACGGGCAGCTGGGTCACGCTCAAATATGATACGAAAGTCAGCACTTAGTGTAGATAGCACGAGATAGTACCCTCGGAAAGCAAAACAAGCTTACTCTCCCATATTATCGTCCCAGGTGTGATCTATAAAAATAGGCATTGGGAAATCGAGCATAGGGCATAGGGAAGAAGAGGCAGAGGGGCAGGGTGCAGGGTGAAAGGGGGAGTTTGAAACTATTAAATCTGCTTAACGATCTTTCCTCTGCTCCCCTGCTTACTGCTTGACGGTTATAGTATAGTTACGCTTGACATCAGCATGAAATGTACCAACCCAAATCCGATAGGTTCCTTTTTTCCAGTCGAGGTCATCAATGCTGGCATCTTTACTCTTACCAGTGTCATCACCACAGCGAATTATGCTATTGTCTGGCCCTTTAATGAGTAAAGTGGTATCGGAGCCGCGACTATTGACTAAGATTTTTAGATGAGAAAAGTCCTTTTCTAAAATCATAATGTGATCCGGTTTGGGATCGGCAAAGCCAATACAGGCTTTCTGATTGCGATCGCGGTTACTTAAGGCAGACAATGAAAAAGAACCGCCTGTGTAACCTGTAACTTTTCCCTTGGTTTGCTCAAAGTCTGGTGCAAGACTAAAAGTACTAAAGTTTGGTGTTTCTGCTACTACAGGTGTAGTAGTTATAATGGCCAGTACAGCTAATAGCCAACCACCTCGAAAATTAAGTCGGGGGCGACAATATTTCATATTAGGCTTCTAACAGGCTTTTATAGTAGTAATGATATATACATATTCTAGCCACAAAATTCCAGAGATATCCTCGCTTTATGTGGCACATTCTAATGTGCCACAACTAAGCTAGCTCCTTAATGCTCAATGATTAACTAAGGTTGATAGGATGAAAAAAAGGTAAATATTTTGCCATCCTTAAAAATTGTTTTGTAACATGACTACTTTTCAAGTTGCTTCTCCTTTAATTGCGATCGCCCAAAAAACCCGCCAAGCTGCAAGTAAGCTGGCAATTTCCTCTACTGATGCTAAAAATCAAGCTATTGAAGCGATCGCTCAAGCTTTAGAATTGGCAAAAAATGAAATATTAACAGCAAACATTGCCGATTGTCAAGCTGCTGCGGAAGTAATTCCGAAGCCACTTTATAAACGTTTGCAATTGGATGAACATAAATTAAGAGATGCGATCGCAGGGGTGCGCGATGTAGGCAAATTAGCTGATCCTGTAGGTAAAGTTCAGATTCACCGCGAACTTGATACAGGCTTAATATTGAAGCGGATTACTTGTCCTTTGGGTGTTTTAGGGATTATTTTTGAAGCACGTCCAGAAGCAGCAATTCAAATTGTTTCTTTAGCGATTAAGTCGGGTAATGGGGTAATTCTTAAATGCGGAAAAGAAGCTGTTCGTTCTTGTGAAGCAATAGTCAAAGCAATAAAACAAGGACTATCTCAAACTACTGTTAACCCTGATGCCGTACAGTTACTAACAACTAGAGAAGAAACTAGAGAACTTTTAAATTTAGATAAATATGTAGACTTAATTATTCCTAGAGGTTCTAACTCTTTTGTCAGATTTGTCCAAGAAAATACTCGGATTCCAGTACTCGGTCATGCCGATGGAATTTGTCATCTTTATATAGATAAAACAGCTGATATGACGAAAGCTGTAAAAATTACAGTAGATGCTAAAGCACAATATCCTGCTGTTTGTAATGCGATTGAAACTTTGCTAGTTCATGAGTCGATTGCTGCCGAATTTTTACCAAAAGTAGCCCAGGCTTTGCAAGAATGCCATGTAGAATTAAGAGGTGATACCCGCACCTTGGCGATTTTGCCTAATATTGTGGCTGCTACAGCAATAGACTGGGAGACAGAATACAGCGATTATATTTTGTCGATTAAAATCGTAGATTCTATAGAAGATGCGATCGCTCATATCAATGATTATGGTTCTCGTCATACCGATGCGATCGTCACAGAAGATACTGCGGCTGTAGAAACTTTCTTTGGGACTGTCAATTCAGCCAATGTTTTCCACAACTGTTCTACTCGCTTCGCTGATGGTTTCCGCTACGGTTTTGGTGCAGAAGTAGGGATTAGTACCCAACAAATGCCTCCTCGTGGGCCCGTCGGTTTAGAAGGATTGGTGACATACAAGTATCAAATGACAGGTGATGGTCATATTGTGGCAACTTATGCTGGAGCTAATGCGAAGGCATTTACTCATCAGGATTTTGTATAAAAAATCTCAAATTTTTAACTGAAAAAATTAGAAACCAGGAGTTTAGAAAACTCCTGATTCCTCACCGGTTACTAAGCTACCTCACGACTGCTATAGAAATCGTTGGGATCTAAGTCAACAGGAAATAAAAAAATTTCCTTACCTAAAGATAATGCTTTATAGGAAAGTTGAACTGCTTTATCTAAGGTACAAAACTTTATTGGAACCCACTGGCTATCCCAAAAAAAGTAGACTGTGACACGAATTGTTGTATGTTCTCCCAATGGGACTGGAAGTTGCCAAGGTGAAAACATAATATATAAAATTTATTTTTTATTGTGCTAACACCTAACTTTGGCATTAGCAGCAATAAATAACAACTGCCATAAGTGAGAAATCTATGAGATTACTTTCTACTACCTAAACTTAATTGACAGCTTCATACTAACGCTTTGAGTAACGCCTGAAGCTTAAGTTGTACCTCTGCAAACTCTTTTTCAGGATCGGAGCCAGCAACTATCCCAGCACCAGCATACAATCTAGCGCGATCGCCATCTATCAATGCTGAACGAATACCAACTATAAATTCACAATTCCCTTCAGAATCTATCCAACCCAAAGGTGCAGCATATAAACCCCTCTCAAAGCTTTCGTAACGACGAATTTCCGCACAGGCTACATCTCTAGCCGCACCGGCAACGGCTGGTGTAGGATGCAGTTGGGAGACAATTTTTAATGGATGTACGTTAGCAGGCACTATGGCGCTAATTGGTGTCCATAAATGTTGAATATTAGATAATTGTCGCAGGCGTGGTGCTAGTAATTGAGGTAACAAGCCTAACTGTGATAAGCGTTGCGTAATAAAATCAATCACCAGCAAATGTTCATGTCTTTCTTTTTCACTATTAAGTAGACGATTAGCATTAGCGGCATCTTCGGCCGGAGTTTTACCTCTGGGTGCAGAACCCGCCAAAGCATCAGTAATTAACTGTTGGCTATGAATACTAATTAATCTTTCTGGACTAGCTCCAATAAAGTTTTGTCCCTTACCGTTGCTGGTAGAAAAAACATAACAGTTAGGATGTATTTGCCGGAGATTATTTAAAGATTTAAATAAGTTAAAATGATTATTTGATTTGACATCTAATGCATCAGCCAGCACAATCTTACTTAAATGACTAGACTTAATTTTTTCTAGAGCAGATATAACAGAGCGTTTAAATTGAGCAGAATTAGTGACAGGTTTTTTACGAAATTTTGTTGGAAAATAATCAAGCTTTGGCGAATAATATTCTAAAGAATCTAAAAATTTGAGTTTGTTCTGCAAATTTTGAATGATTTTTTGCACATCTACTCTAGCATTGACAATTATATTATTTACTAATACACAGTGCTGATTCTTGACAGCTATTTGCCAACGGGGCAAAAAAATAGTAGCCGATGGAAATGGATAATTTACTTGGGAGTTTTGATCAAAAAAACTAAAATAACAAAAAAAGTGAGAACCAGCAAAGGGTTGATTAGTATTACCAAAATTAATTATATTTTTTAGACAAGATTTGATAAAATCTTCAGCTTGAATAAAACGTTCTTGTCCATCAACTTGCAATTTTGCTACTGCATCAATGGCCGCGATCGCTTCTTCTTTGCCTTTATTCTCAAAGTAAAAATTTATTTCATTTGCTTGCGTAAGTTGATCTAATACAACTAAAGGAGCTACCCAGTCAATATTCAACGAAATACTGACAATTTGCTTGCAATCACTGTTGAGACAATTTTTCTGAACGGATAACAGAAATTGATATAAATCTTTGTGTTTGGCAAAGAAGTTGTTGCGACATGGTGAAACTGTCATGGATCTAGCAATAGTAAACTTTTTTTAAGTTATCTTCCTAAAGTGTAATTAAACGTGGTCGTATTTCTACAGGTAACATATTAAGTTGCCATTTCACCAGAGTATGGTTTGCCTTGTTTGTGGTGTTCTCAGACGCTGCCAAGCCAAGCCCAATTTTGGGTTGCATGTTATCAAAGGAAGTTTAACCAGTCACAGCAAAAACTATAAGATTTTGTACCTAAACAACATCTAGTGTCTCTGAAAATTGTAAAATTTCACATATTAAGTAAATTGCTGGTAATTAATTAATCACGACTGATGACTACAAAGCAGGTTTCACATCCTAAAACTAAGTTATGGATGGCGGCAATTAAACCGCCAATGTACAGCGTTGCGATTATGCCCATTTGGGTAGGAACAGCGGTTGCTTTTGCAGAAACCAGAGTTTTTAATTTAGTAGTATTTTCTAGTTTTGTAGCTGCGGCAATTTTAATACTTGCGTGGGAAAACATCAGTAATGATGTTTTCGATTCTGAAACAGGAATCGATCAAAATAAACACCATTCTTTGGTGAATTTAACTGGCAATAAGCGATTAATATTCTGGTTAGGAAATTTAAGTTTAGTTTCTGGTTTATTGGGAATAATAGCGATCGCTACTTGGCAAAAAGACCCCACTGTCATCGGGATAATTCTACTGTGTTGTGGTTTAGGCTACATTTATCAAGGGCCGCCCTTTCGCTTAGGATACCAGGGTTTAGGGGAGATTATTTGCTTTTTTGCTTTTGGGCCTTTAGCAGTAACGGCAGCATATTACAGCCAAACCCAAGCTTGGTCAATGACGAGTTTAGCAGCTTCGGTAATTGTAGGCATTCCCACAACTTTAATTTTATTTTGCTCTCACTTTCATCAAGTTAAGGATGACATAGCCGCAGGTAAGCGATCGCCTGTTGTTCGGTTAGGTACAGCAAAAGCTGCTCAACTTTTATATTGGTTCACTGGCAGTATTTATCCCTTCACCTTGCTGTTTGTGTTATTCGGCATTTTCCCAAAATGGACATTGTTGAGTTGGCTGAGTTTGCCTTATGCCGTTAAGTTATGCCGCCATGTCCAGCAAAATCATCACCTACCAGAAAAAGTTAGTAACTGTAAGTTCATCGCCGTCAAAATGCATTTTTGGAGCTGCTTATTGTTTGGCTTGGGATTTATGGTTTAGTCAGTTGTCAGTGGTCAGTTGTTAGTTGTCAGTGGTCAGTGGTCAGTAGACTTAATGATTTAGCTTGATTTTTGTGTGGCGGATTATAAATTTAAATTTCGTTCTTATCAACGAAAATTCGTGCGATCGCTTACTACCAGTCATGGTAATTGGGATATTCGTGAAGGGATTATCCTTCGTCTTACCGATGAAACAGGTAAAGTCGGTTGGGGAGAAATTGCCCCCATTAGTTGGTTTGGTTCCGAAACCTTAGAGCAAGCCTTGAATTTTTGTCATCAATTACCAACAGAAATTACAGATGAAATGATTTTTTCTATCTCAGACGAGTTACCTGCTTGTCAATTTGGGTTTGAGTCAGCGATGGGGGAAGTAGGGGAGCAGGGAGCAGGGAGCAGGGAGCAGGGGGAGACATATTTAACTTACAGCGCCTTGTTACCAGCTGGGGAAGCGGCGTTAGAACAATGGGAAACGTTGTGGCAGCAAGGATATCGCACGTTTAAATGGAAAATTGGCGTGGATGCGATCGCTCAAGAATTGGAAATTTTGAAATTACTTGTCCACAGATTACCAAGTTCTGCCAAACTGCGATTAGATGCCAATGGTGGACTTAGCTATGAGGAAGCGAATTTATGGCTAGGGACTTGCGATCGCCTCCAGGCAAATATTGAATTTATTGAACAGCCTTTACCTGTTGAGCAATTTCACAAAATGTTGGAATTGAGTGTATTTTATGCGACTGCGATCGCCTTAGATGAATCTGTCGCCACACTTAAGCAACTCACCAACTGTTATGCAAAAGGCTGGCGAGAAATTTTTGTGATTAAACCGGGGATAGTAGGTTCACCCTCCCGCCTGTGTAAGTTTTGCCAAGAACATGAAATTGATGCTGTATTTTCATCAGTCTTTGAAACTGCGATCGGTAGACAAGCCGCCCTCCAACTAGCAGCAGCATTATCTCGACAAAATAGGGCTGTTGGTTTTGGTATTAACCACTTTTTTGCAAAAGAAGAAACCTGGCTGCAAAATCTATGCAAAGACCTTTAGCATATCTCAATAACTATACTGAATATGATTGGCTGATTGGTTACAATAGCCGTCAATTTCAGGAACTAACCGCACAATTATATTTAGAATTAACCCCGTTATTAGCCAATAAAACACCACCAAAAATCATCTTAGCTGAACGTGAACCAGTGAGATTTTTAGCAAGTTTCATCGCTGCTTGTGCTGCTGGTTGTCCAGTATTTCTTTGTAACCCTGATTGGGGAAAGCAAGAATGGCAACAAGTATTTAATTTAGTCCAGCCTGATATTATTTGGGGCATGGGGCATAGGGCATGGGACATGGTGAGACAGCGCTGCAAAGAGAAGTGCCTTGCGCGGGTTCCCCGCGTTGTGGCAACTTCGGGGAGGGTTTCCCTCCGCAGGCGACTGCGAACCCGAAGGGGGCATGAGAATAACAATCAATGCCCTATGCCCAATCACATCATGATTCCCACAGGCGGTTCATCAGGACAAATTAAATTTGCCATCCACACTTGGGAAACTTTAATGGCATCTGTACAAGGATTTACCGAATATTTTGAGCTAAAGCAAGTCAATTCTTTTTGTGTACTGCCGTTATATCACGTCAGCGGATTGATGCAATTTATGCGCTCCTTCACTACTGAAGGAAAACTAGCTATTACCTCATTTAAAACCATAGAATCTGGTCAAAAATACCAAATAAATCCTTCAGATTTTTTCATATCTTTAGTACCAACACAATTACAACGTTGCTTACAAAATCCACAATTAACAGAATGGTTAGCCCAATTTCAAACTGTACTTTTAGGAGGCGCACCAGCTTGGTCAGAACTATTAGAAAAAGCAAAATTTCATCAAATTCGATTAGCGCCTACTTATGGCATGACAGAAACTGCCTCTCAAATTGCTACCCTCAAACCTGATGATTTTCTCAATGGTAAAATTGGCAGTGGTCAAATTCTGCCTCACGCCCAAGTAACAATCCGCAATCAACAAGGCAAAATTTTAAGTTCCCATCAAATCGGCAACATCATAATTAAGGCTAAATCTTTAGCCCTTGGTTATTATCCTCAAATCGAGGAAAATCAAGATTATTTCTCCGTAGATGATTTGGGTTTTTTAGACGACCAAGGTTACTTAAATATAATCGGGCGTAACAGCGACAAAATCATCACAGGTGGAGAAAACATTTACCCTATAGAAATTGAATCAGCTATCAGATCAACTCAAATGGTTGCTGATGTTTGTGTAATTGGTGTACCAGATCAACACTGGGGACAAGTATTAACAGCCCTTTACATTCCCCAAAATTCCAACACATCTAATTTAGAAATTCAAACCCTACTCAAAAACAAACTCAGCAAATTTAAAATACCTAAATACTGGATTCCTCAGCAAAACTTACCTCGTAACTCCCAAGGTAAAATCAATCGTCAACAGCTACAGCAAATAGCCAAAAAATTCCTACATAACCTCTCTTGACTTTCTTCTCTCCGCGCCCTCAGCGTCTCTGCGGTTAAGTTCCAACCATTCGATCATTTCATCAGGTAATTCTTGCTTACTTCTACTACTCACATCAATACAAACGTGTCTAGTAATTGCCTTAGCAACTAACACATCAGTATTAGTAACTTCGTAATTAATTTCAAACTTATCAACACTGAGTTTTTGAGGAATTAAGCTAATTGTTAAATTTTCACCACAATACATTGGACGTAAAAAATCCGCATTAGCATGAACAATAGGAAAACCCACAGACGCATTAGTGAAAAAACCTTTGAGATTAATACCTGATGCTGCTAAAGATTCTTCGTAAGCTTCATGACAGATACTTAAAACATTAGCAAAATAAACTACCCCCGCGGCATCAGTATCATGAAAACGAATGGTGCGATTATAAGTAAAAGGCATCTTTAAAAAATAAGAATTAAAAAAGCAAGCTCCAAGCCTGCTCTACAACATTATTTTACAGTAACGACAATAATAATTATTTTAAAGGGTGATATATATCCTCGGAAGTGGGATTGAGGTAAGGGCGCTGCAAATCAATTAAATGGCGCGTAAAATGTTGATCAATCACCTTCATTTTTTCCTCAATCGCATTTTTACCTTTTTGCCAAGCTTCTAATAAAGCATTAGCTACAATTTGGCAACGGTTCATGCCAAAAGTTTCCTGGGCTGCAAATTTTTTGGTTGGTTCCTCGGCTAAGCCTAACCCTGGTGCTAAAAACTTGGTAAACAAGGGTATTTCGGACTGAAAATGAGCTTGATGCTGTGTGTAAACAGCCTGAAGAATTTTGCGAATTGCTGGGTAGTTGTGGCGTTTAAAGTAGAGTAACCCTGAGTCATAACGTCCGTATGCAGAGGGATTGTAGAGAACTTGAAAAGTAAAAGGAATTGTATCTGCATTTAACTGTTGCGTTAAGCTATCCATTAGTGCGATCGCACCGGATGCAGTGAAATTAAAATAGATTCGTCCTGTGCCTAAATCAGCATCTGGGCCACACTGTCTTTCCTGTCCGACATTGCTCACTGCTAGGTAACAGCCATTTTGTAGCCGATTTTTGGGCATCCAGATAGCAACTGATTCACCAGCCTTAGCCGATTTTGAGCTAGGCTTGAGGTGGCAATCTGGCTCAATATATAGTGTCAAACCATCTTTAGTTACCGCCATACTACCATCAGGTTCCTGGCGCAACACCTGCCAACTAGGGTCAAAATAACCTCTACCGTGATTGCTAGTGTGCAGTTGTTCATAAAATTTCCAATCAATATCTAAAACAGAATTATTTTCTAAATTGTGATGTGGTAAGCAATTAGTAGTATCGGTATTAACTGCCAAAACACTTTGCAGCGAACCGTTGTAATAAATACCGTAGAGGAAATTTCGCAGTAATAGGGTGAGATATTTATGTTGTAAAGCAGTAGAATTTTGCTGAAACCTATCTGCTACTTTAGTTGGTAAAGCAAAAGGCTGATAATTGGGGTGGTGAATACAGAAATTTGGCTCGATTTGGATATTAGCAGCAATGTCAAACAGAGAAGTTAAAAGGGTATTAGTAGAAGAATTTAGCATTACTCAATTCAAAACTCAAAATTTGGAATAAAAAGCCAGACAACCACTAAGTGATAAATATTCTATTTCAGTTAAGCGAAAATTAAGTATGGGTAAATAAGATGATGACAAATTCAAAATTCAAAATACTATAGATAATTTTGCTTTTTGAATTTTTCAGATTATTATTAACAACCGCGGAGGCGAGTTTTTTCGTAATAAAGACGTATTAATTGTTGCTCTTTTTCAGGCTGAGTAAGTTTATGAAGTTTCGCCAAAGGGCTAATAATTTCTGACTCACAGACACCAAAAATATTCATTACAGATTGCTCAGGTATAGTGAGAAGATTTTTAGCGATCTGGAGCATACAAAGGTTAGAATTATCAAAGTATTTTTGATACTTAATTGTTTCTTGAATTTGATGAATTAGTGCTAATCCAGCAAACTGGATAATTCGCACTATAAAGTCTTGACGCTCCTCTAAAATCATCGAAAAAGCATCCAGGTAAGCTCGAATGAGAGCTAGCAATGAAGGTTGAATAACTTCTAGTGGTGTCATTGCCAGATGTAGAGATTCTTCTAATTCAATAGTAGGATCTACTACTAAACTGGAAAGCCAAATTCTTAAATAGCTTGCTAGTAGAGTTCCCAAATCAAAAGCTGGATCTCCCCAAGCACAAGCTTTCCAGTCGATCAGTCGTACTAGGCAATTGTCTAGTTGATTCCAGCGAGAATGAATTAATATATTGTCTAACTTCAGATCGTTGTGAGTCAAGCAACAAGGATTCCATTCATAAGCCAAGTCTGCGATCGCAGATTCTAAACTTTCATAACGTTGATAGAGAGCATAGAATTTCAGTGCCTCAGTAGGAACTGTACCAAAAATCTCTGGGCTAATTGAATCTATACCTTGCGCTGGATTGTAAAAGTGATAGCGAAACTGTCCTTCGGGAGCAGTTGCCATAAAATCACGATATTCTCGGCGTTGGAAGGTAGCACGATGTAGTTCTGCTAAGGTAGTGCCAATTACAGTGGCAATCTCTGTGGGGAAGATATCGTTGTGACGGTAAAATCCCTCTAGTTCTAAATATTCACTGAAGTAGTTACGGACGAGGATGGAATTTTCCTCATCAAAATGTAGCACTAATGGTGCGATCGCCGAAATATTGCCGATAACTGGAAACTGTTGAAGCAATTGGTGAAACAGCCACTCATTAAACAACTCATGAGAAGTTTCATGATTTTCAAGGCTGCATTCTTGTTTAATCAGCAGTTTACGATTATCTGCTAGAGTCACCAGTAAATTGTAATTTTTCTTGTTCCTTTCTGGCAACTCAGTTTGATCTAGTGTGGTATTTTCTGAGCTACACAGACCTGCTTCTTGCAGATACTGGATGACGTTTTGAGAAGACATTGGTAATAACATGTATTATGTCCTACTTCGGAAAATTGCTGAAAAATCACCTAATGTCGGAATTGATTTGGCTTTAGCAGTTTCGGTAGAATGGCAACAGATGCGCGACTATCATTTATAATTTCTCCAATCTATTAATATCTCATATCTCTTATCAGAACCTGCCAAAATGGCAATATTACCTTTATTTTTGCTTTAAATTATGCTGTTAAATCTATCAAATCTTTAAAAATATCTAATTAGTTAATTTTGAATAATTTAACTATAGTTATTGACCATTTTTAGACTAAAAATCTAGGTTTAGTCAAATGAACTACCAACTTCCAAATACTATCTGTGGATAGATGCTTGGAGACTCTAAGTATTCATCACTTAATGAGAATTTTTGCTGATTTTGAGATGATGTCATCAAATACAGAATCAACATAATTTAGGGTCTGCTGAATAGCTTTAAAACTCTTATGTTGTAAGCTTTCCAGGCTATTTTTGGAGAAAAAAGTGCAAAAGAATACAGGTAGAAGCTTTAAAAACCTTGCATTGACAATTTTTTGGACTTCAAAAAACTGGAAACAATAAGGGTGAAACTGTTCCCTGTTCCCTGTTCCCTACCCACACTAAAGGACTTTTTCAGCAACCCCTAATTTATGTCATTATTTTTATTTATCATCACAAACTGAAAAAAACCGGAGATTTTAGAGAGGCAATAGTTAATTTATTTTTGACCAAATATTAATAATCTATATGATGCATGGAGCAAAAAGAAGAGGAATTGGGGCAGAGTGCAGGGCGCAGAAGGGCATTGATAATAAGGGGAAGGCAGGTTTGTTTGTTTATGCTCCCCTGCTTATTTATTCACCCGATTCACTATCCGGTAATATATATGTACTATATAAAATGACCTGAATACAGGGGGAGTCATCTATACAAAAACAGCAGGAGGGTAATTTTTAGCGAAAGCTAACAAATTGATTTACCATCACAGCTAGCGCCAGTGTTCCTAAAAGAATCATTAATCCCGCAGGCATAAACTTACGGGTCTTAGCCAACCTAAAAGCAAAAAAAGCTACTAAAACAGCAGTAACGCCAACGGCTAGAATTGAAGCCCAGGTTTGTCCCTGAAATTGAAAGTAGGCAGCAACAATTAGTAATAAACCGCTAATGCTACCACTGATTAGTGAAACTTGACTATTAGCTTGCCTGTAACCAATAACGCCACCAATAATCGCTAAGATGCCGTAGGCTAGAGCAGCAATTATACTTGAATTCATTGTTACAACCTATGTAGATTTTGATTTTGCTGCCAGGGTCAGCAGACAATTTACCATAGCTGTTTAGCTACATCACCTTTGTTGATTGATGGATAATCAAACAATGCCAACAGCAAGTACTTCATACTATGCTCAAGTTCAATTCCTCCAGCGCCAAGCAGCATCACTTTTACTGTACCAATCTGTCCTCCAGAGCGAAGTGGGGATCGCATTTATTGACCTGTTGCAAGCGATACGTTATACTGATGCCGACGCTAAGGGCTGCCTCCAAGCCTACGGCAATTACTTCCATGCGTTGGCTGCTAAAAATCAAAATTGGGAGGACTACTTAATTACTCAAATTCTGATTTCTGAAAATCCTTTTAGTAGGCTTGCTCAACAACGAGAATTTGAGGATTTGCCAAGGGCTTTAATAGCAGCAGTTCAACATGATTTACAGGTGTTGCAGAGTCTTTACGAATGTAGTAGCGCTGTTTTGAGCGAGTGGGTACAAACTGTAGCCCATTTACCTGTTTCTCCTGTTGTGTGGTACCAGGAGCAAGGCGGAACGGGAATAGGGACGGGATTGATGAAGCAGCATCCAGAGATGACTAATATTGCGTCTTGGCAACATTCAGAAAATTGGGCTGACGCTGTAGAGGAATTAGCGGTTTATTATCGGCAATTTGGTACGGGTTTGTTTGCCGAATATCGCGCCTTACGCTGGCAAGCAGGTCAGTTTATTGGGATTCGCTATCCTGACCCAGTCAAGCTGAATGCACTTGTGGGTTATGAGTCCCAGCGAGATGCTTTGTTAAAAAATACAGAATTTCTCTTATCAGGAGAGGCAGCATTACATGTATTACTTTACGGCAGTCGGGGGTCAGGAAAATCTTCTTTAGTAAAAGCCTTATTGAATGAGTATGACAACTGCAATCTTCGTTTGCTAGAAGTAGCCAAATCGGACTTGCAAGATTTACCAAAAATTGTGGAACATTTGCGTGGTGTACCCCAAAAATTTATTATCTTTGTTGATGATTTGTCTTTTGAGGAAGATGATGATGCTTTTAAAGCGCTCAAAGTAGTTTTAGAAGGCAATTTAACTGCACGGCCACAAAATGTAGTAGTTTATGCTACTTCTAACCGTCGCCACTTGATTCGGGAGTTTTTTGCAGACAGACCCACACCCAAAGATAATACAGAAATCCACGCTTGGGATACGATGCAGGAGAAACTTTCATTTAGCGATCGCTTTGGGTTAACCTTAACCTTTGAGGCCGCAGATCAAAAAACCTATTTACAAATAGTTAGGCATCTAGCCGCCCAAACCGGAATTAATCTTAGCCAAGAAGATTTAGAATATCAAGCATTACAGTGGGCAACCCGCCACAACGGACGTTCTGGACGCACAGCACGTCAATTTATCGATTTTTTAAAAGCCGAATTAGCATTTTTTGCTAAAAATAAAAATACATCTGCTACGTAATTTTCAAATTAATTTGCTATTGATTGCACTTTTTTATTACTTCTAGAACAATGTTATACACAAACACTTACAACTGGAGATACCCGCACCACAATGTGAGGGGTAATGTCCTTAAGAACTACTACTTCTAACAACTTAACTACGCTAAAACCCAGCAATATGCAATCATTAATGGTAAGTAATCGATTGATCTTAGGCATAATTGCCTTTAGTGTGAGTTTTGGTTTGAGTCTCGTCCCTAACTGGAATTTTAATCAATCCTTGATCACAGGTATAATCACTGTGCTTGCTACTTACACAGCAGCCTTATTTGTGGATCAGCGACATAAAAATCATGAAATGTTAGTTTTAGGTTCGCTCCATAGGCGAATTAAAGACATGGAGGGATTGAAGTCTCGGATTGTTAGAGAAATCAACCAAATAGAAACGCATCGAAATTTATTGTATAAAGAGTCACAACAGATTCAAAATCAAATATTAGAATGCCGCAACCAAAGAGATAGCCTGCATAGGGAGTTAGGCAATTTTGCTGGGCAGAAAAAGCAATTAGAAGACGAATCTAGCAGTTTAAAAACTGAACTTCACATCCTTGAAAAGAATAAAGTAGAACTGAATCATTCCTTTACCAGTCTTACAGCAGAAAAACGCCGTCTAGAATTGCACTGTAATGCATATCGTTCTGAAATTAGTCAGACACAAAATCAAATTTGCGAACTCCAAAAAGAAAAGCAAGAAATAGAGAGTAATTTAACTTTATTAGGTAGATTAAAACCACAATTAGAAGAAAAACTTTACGAATTAAGAATTACACTTCAAGAACTAGAAACCGAAGTTAATCAGCAAAGTAAATTACTTGTAGATACAGCCACAGAAAAAGACAATATAGCAGCTAGTCTTAATTTGTTACAAAAGCAAATAGGAGAAGAACAAACTGAGCTACAGCAATTAAAAAGCGAAGTCTCATTGTTACAAGAAGAACGTGATTTATTGCAAAGTCAAGTTTGGGAATTACTCCAACAAACAGAAACACTCAATCAAGATTTTTTGCCTGAAAATACTGAACAAGAAAAAAATGAATTGTTTACTTTATCAGACTTAATTGAACCGTTAGCTTCATTTGAAACTTTACCTGAAGAATGGAATAATTTTCTCAAAAAGCTACCCAGTCATGAAATCCAGGTATTAAAAGCAATAGTAGAACAAGATAATCCTCATACGGTGATTAAACAAATTGCCGAAGCAAATATTACAATGCCTAATCTGTTAATCGACTCGATTAACGAATGTGCAAATGATACTATTGGAGAATTAATTATTGAGCCGAGTGTAGATATTCCAGAAGTTTATCAAGAGCATATAATTAACGTCAAAAAAATGCTTTCTATGTACGAAAATCTGAAGACTAGACAGACTTCACCAACTTAAATTCTTTTGGACTGTTGTAAAATTATTGATAATTTAGGTATAAACCTCATATCTAGATTTTAGATACAAAGGGAAGATAACAAAAGCTTGAAAATTTTTATCCTTTCCCCTCTTATTTGCGCCTCTGCATTAAAAATCCAGTAAAGTGAACTACATGGCAAAGCTCAAGATCTCGAAAAAAATTTCCACTGCTTTAATAAATTCCCTAGGTGCAGGAGTAGTTCCCAGAATGGGAGTTGAACATATAGCAGTTGGTCGAGAAAAAGAACTTAAAAGCCTATCACAAAATCTCGATGACATTGCAGAAGGTGTTGCCGCGTTTCGCTTTATAATTGGTAACTATGGTTCTGGAAAAAGCTTCATTCTCCAACTAATTCGTAACCGTGCTATGGAGCAGGGTTTTGTAGTCGCTGATGCTGATTTATCTTCAGAACGTCGATTAGCAGGAAGTAATAACGAAGGTTTAGCAACATATAGAGAATTAATGAGCCACTTGGCTACAAAAACTCGTCCTGATGGTGGTGCTTTAGTTTCAATTTTGGAAGGATGGATTAATAAAATTCAACAAACAGTAGTACAAGAAACTAGTTTGCGTCCCAATGACGATGGTTTTGATGACCAAGTGGAAGCAAAAATTAGGGAAGTAGTTCAGTATATTGAAGATTTAGTTCATGGATTTGATTTTGGTAATGTTATTATTGCTTACTGGCGTGGTTATCGATTAGATGATGATGAATTAAAGAACGCCTCAATGCGTTGGTTACGTGGAGAGTTTAATACCAAAACTGAGGCGAAAGCAGCTTTAGGTGTGCGCGTTATTATTGATGATAATAGTTGGTACGATTATATTAAGCTATTCGCTAAATTTGTCGCTGAAATTGGCTATAAAGGACTGTTAGTTTTAGTTGATGAAGCTGTAAATTTATATCAAATACCCACTACGGTCACTCGTGAAAAAAACTACAACAGACTTCTAGCAATGTTTAATGACACCATGCAATGTAAAGCAGAAAATCTGGGCATTTTCATTGGTGGTACAACAAAATTTTTGGAAGACCCAAACCGAGGACTTTTCGCCGACCAAGCTTGGCGAAGACGCACTAAAGAAAGCCGTTTCGCTACACAAGCTGATGTTCAAGAATATTTAGGGCCAGTTATCCGGCTAAATCCTTTGAGTGAGGGAGAAATTCTTACGCTTTTGCAACGCATATCTGAGATTCATACGCTCAATTTTGGGTATGAAAAGGCTTTGACAAATCGTGAGTTACAAGCATTTGTTCAAGAAATTGTCAGTCGCTTGGGTGCTGAAGCATTATTGACACCAGGGGAAATTGTCCGGGATTTTATTAGTGTGCTGAATATCCTCCACCAAAATCCGGGAATGAGTTTTAATGAATTAATTCATGACTCTAAATTTAAACCTACTGTTGTGGGTAAAGATGCAAGTTTAGATGAAGATGATGCAGCGGAATTTAGTTTGTAAACTGTGCAGAGGTGTAGAGAAAGAAGAATTTATTTCACGCAGAGGCGCAAAGGCGCGGAGAAGATAAGGAGTTTTAGTTTTAAGCTTGATTTATACAAATAGTTGCGTAAACTCACACATCAAATCTACTCTTCCTTTGCGTAACATTGCGGGATCTAATCTTTCGGTAGTATTACAAGTCATTAAAACAACTAATCGCTGCTTGATTTGAATCCCAGAGTCATCAATTACGCTTTGGTATAAGGTTCCATCTAGCAAACTCAAAATATGTTCTGTTTTGTTATTGTATTGCGCTACTTCAAAAGCACGATTTTGTGCTAAATTATCGGCTTCGTTGATGATAATACAAATACGCTCTAAGTAAGTTGGTGGGACAAAGTTAGCGATCGCATCATGATCTAGAATAAAAATTACATAACCTAAAGGTACAAGAATTTCTTTTGCTACTGCTTGTGTCCACGCAGTTTTGCCTGTACCTGGTTTTCCGTGTACTACAACTGCTAACTGGTTTTGATTCAGCACCGCCTGCTGTAATGAGTCAGTAAAGTCTTGAATTTCCCCTGGAAAAGTCCGAATGGGAAATTGACTATGAACTTTACCTACACGGCTTTGATATCCACTGAGCATTACTGCTAAATCGTAAGTCGCTTTGTTAATTAGTGATGATATATTTTTGGACATTAAAGTATATTGCCGTCGGCCGCGATCATAAGATTCAATTTGTAGCCAAATGTCATGCTTTGACCAGTAAGCATAAACTGTATTGATCACTTCTAGACGCTCCCAACTGACAAATTTATCTACAGGAAGGTAAAAATCTCTTTCTAAATAATATTGAGTAATAATATCTGGACGTTCTAATAGGTGTAAAACTCGTAATACCGTGATTTCTTGCAGTCGATTCAGCACATAATCAATAGGAATACTACTACGACTAACAAATTGAACAATAGGCGTTTCTGTACTCAAAACATCCTTGTAGCGATGATCTGGGGATTGTGGATCAGGTGTAATGTAGTTCCAAAATTTTTCAATTTCATAGCGGGTATTATCAGATGCGACGCTTAATAAATTAGCCCACCAAGTATAATTATTTCGTCCCAATACTTCAGCGAAGTTACTAACTAAGTTAAAGGATTTTTGAGTTAATTCATGTGTGTCATTGCACCACAACCGCCATAAAAATTCCCAGTCTAAATCTCGTTGAAATGGTCGCCAGCCACTGGCAATTAAATTTTGACTTTTGTTATTTACAGCATTATTTTCGTTACTTCTAAAATAATCAAATTCCATATTTTTACTTATACAGCAGTAGTTGATTGATATCACAACTGAGTTGGTTAATTATTACATAGCTTTATATCTAAATTCGCGGCTCAGATTTAAATTTATCTAGATGGGGAGTTAGTAGATAACGACCATGCTAATTGCTAGATCAATTTTTTACAGCAAAATTTACACAATTACACTTTCCATGATTAAATATTTGTAACATGCGTAATACAAAAACGTCAATAGTGAGGCGCGATCGCTGTTCATGGGTTGGTTTGTGCAACCTTCTAGGCAAATAATAGCTACTAAAGCTAAATTTTTTACAAATCGTCATTCAAAATTACTTCTTAAAGAGGTGTACAAACTAGCGTTGGTTAGTGTGTCGGCATCACTGTAATACTGTTTTACACCTTGTACAAAAATTCTCTAGAAAAAACTTAACTAGACTCCGTTCTACTTATGGTGACAGTAAGATGAAAGCGTCAAAATAGAAGACACAGACTTTCAGGACTTACGCAAGGGTCATGGAAAAACGAACCACATAGACACAGAGGACACGGAGGAATGAGAGTTTGAGAGGTTTTTTGCGTAAGTCCTAACTTTAAGGGCATGAGGAAAAGTTATTCTCCCCTGCTTCTTTACCAGTCCCCAAAATTAAGGAGATTATTATCAGTGGTATTACAAGTAAAAACAAGCACCTACGAAAATAAAACTCAAGAAATTGCTAAACAACTACTTACAGCAACCCAAGAAAATCGCTCTTTTTTTGCTTCCCTACGTGATCAAATGCGCTGGGATGACAAATTACTAGCTTGGGCAATGAGTAATCCGGGTTTACGGGTGCAGTTATTTCGCTTTATCGATACACTTCCGGCGTTGCATAGTAAATCGGAAGTTGCTGCCCATTTACAAGAATATTTAGGAGATGAATCTGTAGAACTACCAGCAGCCCTGAAGGGAATGCTCAACTTTGCTAACCCTGATTCCATGCCGGGGCAAGTTGCAGCTACAACCGTTGGTACAGCAGTAGAAACTCTGGCTCACAAATATATTTCTGGGGAAAATATTAAACAGGTCATCAAGACAGTTGAACGGCTGCGAAAAGAAAAAATGGCTTTCACCATTGACTTACTAGGTGAGGCTGTAATTACTGAAACAGAAGCGCAGTCTTATTTAGAACGTTATCTGGAATTGATGCAACAATTGGTGGAAGCATCGAAGAATTGGACAACGATTCCTGCCATTGATGAGGCTGATGGTGAATCTCTGCCAAAAGTTCAAGTTTCGGTGAAATTAACGGCGTTTTATTCGCAATTTGATCCATTAGATGCGAAGGGTAGTGAAGAGCGAGTTAGCGATCGCATTCGTACTCTTTTACGTCGTGCCCAAGAGTTAGGCGCAGCTGTGCATTTTGATATGGAACAGTATGCGTATAAAAATTTAACTTTAAATATTCTCAAAAAATTACTGCTGGAATCAGAGTTTCGGCAACGGACAGATATTGGGATGACAATCCAAGCTTATCTGCGTGATAGCGAAGAAGATGCCAAAGATTTAATTAACTGGTTAAAACAGCGCGGTTATCCTTTGACAATTCGTTTGGTAAAAGGCGCATATTGGGATCAAGAAACTATCAAGGCAGAACAAAAGCATTGGCCACAGCCAGTTTACAACGATAAGGCGGCAACAGATGCTAATTTTGAAACCATCACTCAGTTATTGCTAGAAAATCATCAATATCTCTATGCTGCCATTGGTAGCCATAATGTGCGATCGCAAGCTCGTGCTATAGCCATAGCCGAAAGTTTAAATGTGCCTCGGCGGTGTTTTGAAATGCAAGTCCTGTATGGGATGGGTGATAAATTGGCGAAGGCTTTGGTTGATCGGGGTTACAGAGTTAGAGTTTACTGTCCTTATGGTGAGTTATTGCCGGGGATGGCTTATCTGATTCGGCGATTGTTGGAAAATACGGCTAATAGTTCTTTTTTACGGCAGAATTTGGAAAATAGACCGATTGAGGAGTTGTTGGCAGCGCCGGGGGTGGAAATTTCTCACGCAAAGGCGCAAAGGCGCAAAGAAGAAGACGGAAAGTTTGTTGGTGCTGCTGATGTAGATTATGCCGAGGAGGAAGAAAGAAGGATGTCTGCTGAAGCTTTTCAATCTGTTCGTCAGCAGTTGGGAAGAAGTTATCTACCGTTGATTAATGGTGAGTATGTTAATACTGCGGAAGTGATTGATTCTTTGAATCCTTCTAATTTTAGTGAGGTGATTGGGAAGGTTGGGCTGATTAGTGTAGAACAGGCTGAACAAGCGATGCAGGCGGCGAAGGCAGCGTTTCCTGGGTGGAGGAAAACACCAGCGAAGCAACGTGCTGGTATTTTGCGTCAGGCTGCTGATTTGATGGAACAACGCCGCGCTGAACTTGCTGCTTGGATTGTTTTGGAGGTTGGGAAACCAGTTAAGGAGGCAGATGCAGAGGTTTCTGAGGCGATAGATTTTTGTCTTTACTATGCTGATGAGATGGAACGTCTAGATCAAGGTGTGATTTATGACGTTGCTGGTGAGATGAATCGTTATATTTACCAGCCACGAGGAATTGCGGTGGTGATTTCTCCTTGGAATTTCCCGTTGGCGATCGCTTGTGGAATGACTGTTGCCGCTTTGGTTACGGGTAATTGTACTTTGCTCAAACCTGCTGAAACATCTTCTGTGATTACTGCCAAATTCACGGAAATTTTGGTTGAGGCTGGTATACCTCAAGGTGTTTTTCAATACGTGCCTGGAAAGGGTTCACAAGTCGGCGCTTATTTGGTAAATCATGCTGATACTCATGTAATTGCTTTTACTGGTTCTCAGGAAGTTGGCTGTCGAATTTATGCAGAGGCGGCAATTCTGAAGCCTGGGCAAAAGCATTTGAAGCGAGTAATTGCGGAGATGGGAGGGAAGAATGCCATCATCATTGATGAAAGTGCTGATTTAGACCAAGCTGTTGTGGGTGTGGTACAGTCGGCATTTGGTTACAGTGGCCAAAAATGTTCTGCCGCCTCTAGGGTGATTGTGGTGCAACCAATTTATGATGCTTTTGTGCAACGGTTGGTAGAAGCGACAAAATCTTTAAATATTGGGGAAACTGAGTTACCTAGTACGCAAGTAGGGCCAGTAATTGATGCTAATGCCCGCGATCGCATCCGTGAGTATATTGAGAAGGGTAAGGCAGAAGCACAAGTAGCTTTAGAATTACCAGCACCGGAACAAGGTTATTTCGTTGGGCCTGTCATTTTTAGTGAAGTACTGCCAGATGGTATAGTCGCCCAACAAGAAATTTTTGGCCCTGTACTGGCGGTAATTCGGGTGAGAGATTTTGCCGAAGCTTTAGCAGTCGCCAATGGCACTAATTACGCCTTGACTGGGGGACTTTATTCTAGAACGCCTTCCCATATTCAACAGGCGCAAACAGATTTTGAAGTCGGGAATTTGTACATTAACCGCAATATTACAGGTGCGATCGTGGCGCGGCAACCCTTTGGTGGATTTAAACTCTCTGGTGTGGGTTCTAAGGCAGGAGGCCCTGATTATCTGCTGCAATTCTTGGAACCGCGCACGGTGACGGAAAATATTCAGCGCCAAGGTTTTGCACCAATTGAAGGCGCAGATTAAAACTAGTAGTGTGTCAAGAAATAATTGACGAATAGATTTGCTGTAGAGACGGCGATTTATCGCGTCTCTCCAACCGTCAAAATTAATGGGACAGGCCACTAGTGGTCTGCCAACCCAAAAATGCGCTTGTGAGGGCTGGGGAAAGGGGAAAGGGAAAAGGGTAAGGGATTTAAACCCTTTCCCCCTTCCCCCTTACCCTTTACCCCGCCAAGTTCCCTTGGCGTACTACTAGTTATAGGTAGGGCATAAGCCCTACTTATTTTATAATCGAACCGCACAGTTACACCAATTTTAAAAAAGAATGCGACAGATACAAACCTGGAAACCCTCATAGAGTCTGAGTTTCTTAATTACGAATTACGAACTCGTACTGAGCGCAACCGAAGTATTACGAATTACGAATTGATATTACGTAGAGTGCAGAGAAATTTTAATGACCAATTTAATTATAAAAATAGCTCAATTACCTGAAGAGTTTCCGGCGATCGCAGCAATTAGAAAATCAGTTTTTCAAGAAGAACAAAAAGTAGATCCTGCTTTGGAGTTTGATGGACAAGATGAGATATGTGAACATCTGATTGCTTATTTAAATGAAAAAGCTGTGGGTACTGCCAGAATTAGATATTTAGATGAAAACACAGCCAAAATAGAAAGATTAGCTGTTTTATCTATAGCTAGAGGACAGGGTATAGGTAAGAAAATTACGGAATTAGCATTAGAAGTTATAGCAAATAAAAATATTCCCGAAGTAGTAATTCATGCCCAAGCATATATCAAAGATTTATACAAGCAATTAAATTTTGTGGAAGTAGGAAAAATGTTTGCAGAGGCTGGTATTTGGCATATAGAAATGAGGAAAAAATTCTAAAATTATTTTGATAGGTGAGATATTAAAAACTTGCTTATTCAAAATTTAGTATTTATTTTAAATACCGCTTGAGTATAGTCTCTAGTTGTACTATACGAATTGGCTTGAGAAGATAATCGTTAGCTCCAGTTTTGAAACCACTGGATTTTTCTAAAACAGGTTCGTTATCACTCATCATCACCACCACCAAATCTTGCAAATTTGGCTCTTCTTTGATGATTTGTAGTAAATCCCAACCGCTGATATCTCCTATTAATTGTTCATCCAACAAAATTAAATCTGGTTTTAGAGTTCGCACTTCTGGTGCAAAGTTATTACTGTTGTATATCCAATCTACTTGGTAGCCAAGTATGTGCAGATAATCTTGCAAAAATATAGCAATATTTTCCTCTGGCTCTACAAGTAAAATACGTTTTTTGGTAGTAGAAATAGGAGACAATGTTATTACTTTTCCATCTCCTTCATCTGTTTGATTTGGCAAAAATATAGTGAACTGACTACCTTCTCCTAAGGTTGATACAACTGTTACATCACCACCATGCAGTCGCGCTAATTTGCGGGTTAGAGCTAAACCCAAACCAGTGCCTTCATACTGACGATTTAGCCTACTGTCTAACTGTTTAAAAGGTTCAAATAGAAACTGAAACTGATTGGCATCAATACCAATACCAGTGTCTGAGACCGTAAAATTTATGCCTCCAGAGACTTTTTTCACTTCCAAAGAAACCTTTCCCTCTGGAGTGAATTTAACTGCGTTGGTAAGGAGATTGAGTAACATTTGCTTCATGCGTCGTGCATCGGCAATGCATATATCCGCTTCTGGATCAATTACACTTGTAAGTTCCAATCCTTGTTCTTGGGCGCGATCGCTTACTGTCGATAAGGCATAATTACATAACTCTGGCACTGACAAAGGCAATAAAGACAGTTCTTCTTTACCTGCTTCTACCTTAGATAAATCTAAAATGTCGTTAATCACCGCTAGCAGATGTTCACCACTGTTATATATACAAGTTATATATTCTTGCTGTTTTTCGTTAAGAGAACCAACCATTTCTTGTTGCAATAATTGAGATAAGCCCATAATTGCGTTTAGGGGTGTTCGCAGTTCATGACTCATCGTTGCTAAAAATTCACTTTTAGCTCGACTACCAGCTTCTGCTGCTGCTTGAGAAGCAAGTAGTTTTAACTCTGTTTGCTTGCGCTCAGTAATATCCTCGATAATCGCCAAGAAAAACTCCGGTTCACCATTAGAGCCGGGAATCATCGAAACAGATAGGTGAGTCCAAACTAAGCCACCATCTTTATGCAGGAGCTTTCTCTCCATCTCAATGTGATGTTTGCTTACAGACCGCTCCCCTTTGACGTGAGTTGCTGAAATTAGTTGTTTGTAAAGTTCTAAATCTCCTCTTTGGTGTGAAACATAATCTATGAAGCGTTTACCGCATAGTTCTTCGCGCTGATAACCCAAAATCTGACACAGCGCTGGATTGATATCCACTATCTGTGCTTTCATGTCACAAAGTCCAATACCGATAGAGGAACGCTCAAAAATTGCTCGAAATTGAGCTTCACTCTTTCGTAGTGCTTCTTGTGCAGCATTGCGATCGCTTGCTTCAATCGCCAAAGTCACAAAATCTGCGATCGATCCAGCAAAATTCTCTTCTTCTAGAGTCCAGTGGCGAATTTTGCCAAAGTGTTCATGGCATACTACTCCTATCAAACGACCACCTAACCAAATTGGTGCTTCTAGCAAAGAAGTAATGCCAAATACTGAAAGATAAGATGCAGATAACTCTTGGGTTCTTTTGTCGTTGATGGCATCATGTATAGCAATGCTGCGTTCCATTTCTAAAGCCTGGAAATATGCAGGATAGTTAACTTTTAAAAAAGACCTACCACAGGTATGCTCTTTTGTGATTACATCGTATAAATCAATGCATTCAATAGCAGAACGATCTTCGTTGTATAACCACACGCCAACTCGCTTTACTGAGAGTGTCCGAGCCGCAGCTTCTGTGATTTCTCTTAATGTTGTATGCAAGTTGCCTTGTTGAAACTTCTTATTCCTGGCCAATTGCACTAATGTCTGACTTTGTTTTCGCTGTTCGTTTTCTTTAATTTGCAAAGCCTCTTGGGCTTGCTGATGTTCTGTAATATCTTTAACCACCATTATCTGCATTTTCTGCCCCTGGGAAGAAATCACTTTACCTTGCAGCTCTACAGGAAAAGTAGAACCATCTTTTCTAACTACAATTACTTCACTGGGTTTTTCACAACCGGAAGGTATCTTTTTATTCATCAAATCTTGTGATTCGAGGGTGGTAAGTTCAAAGCTATTGGGGGAAATTAGTTCTGCAACTTCATAGTTAGTCATGTTGTCCAGAGTATGATTATTGTCTAAAATAATTCCGCTATCCTGTGGTGTAATACTCTCAAGCTGGTCATCAGATAAAAATTTAAGCTGTTGCTGGTAATATTTGACGGAAAAAATATTTTGTGCTGTAAGTAGATAATTTTGTCGTTCTATGACACGTAGTAATTGGCTGTATTAATAAGTAAATATTCTTGTATTCCCATCCTCAACCCTGGTAAAGCGTAAACTTCATATTACAACTCGCTCATCGCTTGAATTGCCACATCAAGAGCAAGCGATCGCTCCTGAATCGTAGTTAACCGTCTACGTAAATGGGAAACAAATGTTAAATCTTTATCATCTCTCAATAATAAATTGAATATAACTAAATCTATAAATCGTGTACCCAAAGTCTACGTACCTTCTAAATTCCTGGGTCTAAATTATTTCAAACTATGGATTAAGAGGTAGCGTCGTTTATGCTTACATCAGATAACATAGAAGATACCAAGTTTGCATCACTCCTGAAGAATAAATTTGGGGCTAATGCTTTAACTTCTGCGTGATTACAACAAAACAGAACAACGTTGATTATTTTACATGTTATACTTGCAATCTACGCAATAGCTTTAGAGACTTGCACATCAAACACACGCAACTAAAAAAATAAGTAGGCAAAAAAGGTAAAAATTAACCGAATACCAGATCCTGAACTAAACATGATAAATTTTAGGCAATCGAGAAGCTTGAAAAAATACATTCAACTATAAGCAGAAACAAAAAGTATAAAATCTGTAAGAATTTGGTTTTAATTACTGAATTGATTACGTAGGATTCCCAATTAATAACAGCTACATTGTAAATACTGCGATTAAAAAATCTGTGCATTCCCCTAGAGAAAGATACCCTAAGAGCCGAAGTTTGTAAAAATTAGGGTAACAACTGTTGCAGAGGTGGAGTAATGACAAATAGTAGTGTGAGAATCGTCTCTTTAATTCCCAGTGGAACAGAGATTTTAGCTACGCTGGGGTTGACTGGTGCAATTGTCGGGCGATCGCACGAATGTGATTATCCTCCAGAAATCCAGGATCGCCCTATTTGTACCCAAGCACGGTTGAATAGTAATGCTCTTAGTGGCGAAATTCACGGTGAGGTCAACAATTTATTACAATCTGCTCTCAGTATTTATCAAATCAAAACAGATGTTTTAGAGCAATTACAACCCACCCACATAATCACTCAAGACCAGTGTGATGTCTGTGCTGTTAGCTTCCAAGAAGTTGAAAAAGCAGTTGCTAGTCTCATCCATAGTTCACCCCAGGTTATTTCCTTACAACCCAATGTTCTCCAGGATGTTTGGGCTGATCTTGAGCGAGTAGGTAATGCTTTCGGTGTAGACTCAGTAAAAGTAATCGAAAATTTAGAAGCTCGCGTCAAAATTTGTCAGAAAAAAATCCAAGGACTTTCTTTAAACGAACTTCCCGCAGTCGCCTGTATTGAATGGACTGATCCTTTAATGGCAGCTGCAAATTGGATTCCTGAATTAGTCAATTTAGCAGGTGGACAGTCACTTTTTAGCGTGGTAGGTCAGTCATCTCCTCAGTTGGAGTGGGAAACATTAATAATCACCAATCCAGATGTGATTATTTTTATGCCTTGCGGTTTTGATTTAAATCGCACTCGTCAAGAAGCTAAGTTATTAACTCAACGCCCAGACTGGCAAAAACTCCATGCTGCCCAATCTGGGAGAGTCTACATTACAGATGGCAATGCTTACTTTAACCGCCCAGGGCCTCGACTAGCAGATTCCTTAGAAATTTTGGCAGAAATTTTGCATCCAGAGATTTTTGATTATGGTTACAAAGGAACTGCTTGGGAACCTTTGTAAAGTTGAGTTAAGAGTCAAAAACTCTATGATTTTTTCTGTGCTGCATGATTGAGCCATTCAATTAGAGGTCTTAAAGTCTCTGGTAAGGCTGTCTCGCTTACAGTTACCGTATGCTGCTTACCGTTGTCTTCCACTGTCAACTTATACTGAAAGCGATCGCTCTGGGGATGAGGAGAACTAATTTGTTCTGGTAACTTAAATAAATCAGCAGCTTTGACCAGTCGAGGCAGTTCGTTAGCTTCTTTGGGCGGCAAAGTAGCCGTGTCAAGTGTTGTTCTCTTACTGATCCCAGCAAAGCCGCCCGTGCGTTCAAACGAGATCCGCATTTTTGCTCTCCGTTATTGTCAAAAGGGGAGAAATAAAAAGACTGGGAGATGAAAACTTTCACCTCCCAGTTTAGCAACAACTAAAGACAACAGTTAACTGTTAAAGAACTCCTACCTTCTGCCAAGCGTTTTGCACTGCTTTTTGCTCATGACTGCTGATACCGTAGAGTTCGCCAGCAATTTGAATAGTCACATTAGCAGCTTTTTTAAAGTCTGATTTGGCACGCAGGCGATCGCGTAAAGCAATATACCAGATTTTGCCAGCTTTTTCCCAGCTATAGCCACCAATCTCAACTGCTGCTAGATAAAAAGCATAGTTAGGAATACCTGAGTTGATATGCACCCCAGCATTATCCTCTTCACCAGTATATTTATCTTGCATGTGCCCTGGCTGTGGGTCTTTTCCCAATACAGCATCATCGTATGCTGTTCCTGGTGCTTTCATAGAACGGATGCCTACACCCTTGACATTCGGCCCTAACAAACCTTCCCCAATAATCCAATCTGCATCTTCTGCTTTCTGGTTTTTTACCTTTTGTTTTACCAAACAACCGAAAACATCAGACATAGATTCATTTAATGCCCCAGGTTCACCGTAATACTGTAAGCCAGCTTCATACTGAGTTATGCCATGAGTTAGCTCATGTCCAATAACATCAATTGACGTGGTGAAGCGTTGAAAAAGTTCTCCGTCGCCATCGCCATAAACCATTTGGTCGCCATTCCAAAAGGCATTGTCATACTTGACACCGTAATGTACAGTAGAATCTAAACGCAATCCTTTATCATCAATAGAATTGCGATCAAATATTTCATAAAATAACTCATAAGTCGCACCAGCAGCATCGTAGGCTTCATTCACACATTCATCACTGCTGGGAGGATCACCCTCACCACGCACGATAGTACCAGGAAGTTGTTGGCCATTCTTAGCATCATAAATAGTTCGGCGCTTCTGGCCAGGAGAGGGGGCAAACGAAACACCACCTATAATATCTCGCCGTCCACGAAATTGCGCCGAAACATTTAATGTCCGAAAAGCCCAAGCACGCTGCTGGGGGTTGCCATTCACCACGACATTTTCTAGCATGTGTGGCGGGACTATACAACAAATAGGGCATCTATTGTTCAGTGGATGCTCACACTTAAACCCAGACGATTTTTTTTTATTTCGAGCCATCCAAGATATTCTCCTTTGGAAACTAAGTGATGGCAGACAGCGCCATTAACTCCACTGTGGAAAGAAGCAAAAAAACTAATGCAAAAGGCATGTCCCTGATTGGTCTTTTGAAGATACGTTCTACTCTTTATTGTCGGATATGTCTGTTGACAGTGGACAGTACCCATGAGGGTTAATTAAATGTTGGAACATTAGTCAAGTTGGGATATGCAAGTTTCAGTTTCAATTTTTGCATTAGTCGCCAAGTCTTCTTTTACAAACTCAATGGGTTTATATAATAATTCCTGTCTATGATGATTGTGCTATTTGTTACCGTTTTGTTATATAAATTGATGGGAGCAATAATTTTCACAGCCAGCCACCAAATACAGCTAAACCGTAATACTTCCAAGGTACTGCCACTATATTAAATCCGGCTGTTGTCAGCATTTGTAACTGAGCATCTAAGGTAGCAAGTTGGTCTTGACTGGAGTGTCCTTGAGTAGTACTAGTACCGAGTTTAGCGCGAACTTCTGTTAAATTAGTTCCTTGTTGGGCTGCCCATTCTTCTCGCGCCACCTGATAAACCTCTGCTAAGGTAGGTGATTCTGGCAAGACAGGGTCTGCATTCCAAAAACAACCTTCTTGGTTGAGACTGACAGCAATACGCTGAAATAATTGTAATTTCATCTCATGCTGGAGATGGTGAATCGCCAAAGATGACACACAGGCATCAAATTTGCTGCCAATATTTAATTTTTCTGGATTGTTTGCCCAGTCCCCAAAGTCTGCTTGTACGCCAGTCCACTGTTTTTGATATCCAGCGGCTGTAATTTTATCTTGGGCAAATTGCAGCATTCGGGGTGAGTAATCTAGGGCAATTACTTGAGCATCTGGAAAGCGGTTGAGTATTTTGAGGCTAACTTCGCCTGTACCGCAACCTAAGTCTAAAATACGACGAGTTGTAGAAGGCAGACAACGGGTAATGACCTCTAGCATCTCATCATATCGGGGTAATAACTGGCGAATACCGCTGTCAAAATCAGCAGTATCAGCAAATACTTCTCCGGGAAATAGCTGTTGCATGGGGATTAAAACAGATAGAGGCACCATTAATCATGATGCATCATTTCTTGTTGCAGACTGCTGATCCTAGCTTTACTGATTCAAAAAAAACTTACAATGTTACTAATAGGTTGCTGAAAGGACTAAATTCTATGGAATTGGGATTTGAATGACAGATAAAGATATGCTCCCCGAATATGATTTCACAGATAGTGTACGTGGAAAGCATTACCAAGCTTATAGGCGCGGGCATACTGTTAATATTCATCAGGCTGATGGCACGACTGTTGTACAGCAGTTTACAGTTGAAAATGGAGCAGTTATTCTTGATCCTGATGTAAGAGAATATTTTCCAGATGCGGAAGCTGTCAATCAAGCTTTACGCACATTAATTAGTCTGTTTCCAAAAAATCGTGAATCTACTACACCGAGATAACATTATTAGCGACAAACTTTTAATTATTTACTGTGTTACGCTTGCATCTGTTGAATAATTTGCATTGTTTCAACGCTGACAGTGCAGACTCGTGGCAGTAAATCTATGATTTGTTCTTTGTAATCTGCGAAGCGGTAGGTGTTAAATTTTTCAGCAATAGTAGGATCTTTAGGTTTCTTTTCTTTGTATTGATCTAAAATCCACAGTAGCGCACAAAGATTACCTAGACGATATTCCCAGGCAATTTTAGGGATATTTTTTAAGGTGCAAGAAAATGCAGATTTTGTGGTCATCCGAAGTCCATAATTATCTCAGCATCTCTCCCAAATTTATAGACTATGGATCTGCCCAAATCCAGTTTGGAGGATATCGAAATACAGTTGCTCTTGGAAGGAGTTTACCAGTATTACGGTTATGACTTCCGCAATTATGCTCTTTCTTCACTCAAACGTCGCGTTCAGAGTTTTATGCATTTGGAGGGATTAACCAATATTTCTGCATTGCAAGAGCGACTGCTGCATAATCGCCCCTGTCTAGATCGGTTTTTGCTGAGTCTGACAGTTAATGTAACATCAATGTTTCGTGACCCCAGCTTTTATCTTGCTTTCAGACAGCAGGTAATTCCCCTATTGCGAACCTATCCTTTTATTCGCATCTGGCACGCTGGATGCTCGACAGGAGAAGAAGTATACTCAATGGCAATATTACTCCAAGAAGAAAAACTTTACCACCGTTGTCGAATCTACGCCACCGACACTAACGAAAGGGTATTACAAAATGCCAAAAATGGTATTTTTTCTTTAAGACTAATGCAAGAATATACTCAGCTTTACCTGAAAGCAGGTGGTCAAAAGTCTTTTTCAGAATATTACACCGCAGCTTATGACAACGCCATTTTTCGAGCATCTTTGAGAGAAAACGTGATCTTTGCCCAGCATAATCTGGCAACTGATAGTTCTTTTAATGAATTTAATGTCATCCTTTGTCGTAATGTCCTCATTTACTTTAATCAAGTACTACAAAAGCGGGTACACACGCTGTTTTATAACAGTCTATGCACATTTGGGATCTTGGGTTTAGGAAAGCAAGAATCGATCAGATTTTCTCCTTATGAAAGCTATTACGAAGAGGTAGCTCAGGGTGAAAAACTGTACCGGAGGCTAAACTAATGTCCTTTAAAATTATAGTTATTGGAACTTCATTGGGAGGGTTATCAGCACTCAAAAAAATCTTAATCAACTTACCAACAGACTTTCTCACACCAATCGCGATCGTACAACATCGTCACAAAGATTCTGGCAAAACACTCCAAGAATTATTGCAAGAATACACACTGTTGCCCATCCGGGAGGTGGAAGATAAAGAGAAAATTTTACCAGGACAGATCTACTTAGCGCCCCCAGATTATCATTTGTTAATAGAACCAGATTATTTTGCTCTTTCTACTGATGAGCCTGTTTCTTATGCCCGTCCATCTATTGATGTGCTATTTGAGTCGGCGGCAGACATCTATGCCGAGCAAGTCATTGGTGTAATATTGACAGGAGCAAATGAAGATGGTAAGCAAGGTCTTAAAAAAGTGAAAGCACGGGGAGGAATTACCATTGTTCAAGAGCCAACTACAGCTGAAAGTTCAATTATGCCCAAAGCTGCAATTTCTGCTGTTGCAGTAGACTGGATTGTGTCCCTTTCAGAACTTGCTCCCCTACTAGTCAACCTTTGTCATTCTATACGGAAATGAACTCATGCAGCTGGAACCCAAAGTAAACATCCTCCTAGTGGATGATAAACTAGAAAACTTGCTAGCATTAGAGGCTATTTTGGAGAGGCTAGGAGAAAAGCTAGTCAGAGCCACTTCAGGAGAGGAAGCTTTGCGGTGTCTGTTGCATCAAGACTTTGCGGTAATTTTGCTAGATGTGCAAATGCCAGGGATGGATGGCTTTGAAACTGCTACTTTGATTCGCAGCCGTGGGCGATCGCGTCAGACTCCAATCATCTTTCTGACTGCTTTTAGCACTAGTGACCAAATGCAGTTTAAAGGTTATGCCTTAGGTGCAGTTGACTATCTACTTAAACCCATAGATAGCGATATATTAACTTCTAAAGTTACGGTATTTGTTGAATTATTTAAAAAAACACTCGCAATCCAACGACAAGCAGCCCAACTCGCAGCTGTCAATGCTGAACTCAAGCAAAGTGAAGAACGATTTCGTTCGCTAAGTACCTGCTCGCCTATAGGAATTTTTGAGACTGATACTGAAGGTTACTGTAGGTATACTAATCCCTGTTATCAGGCAATTTGTGGCTTGAGTGCGACAGAAAGTTTAACAAGAAAGTGGTTGGAATCTGTACATCCAGAAGACCAAGAACAAGCGATCGCCTCTTGGTCAGCTTATCTAAATGAAGGCCGTGAATACTCAGAAGATTTCCGCTTTCAAACCCCTGATGGCAATATCCGCTGGGTAGAAGTTCGCACTTCACGGATGCTTTCTGGGCAGGGTGACTTACTAGGGTATGTAGGCACTCTCGAAGACATCACAGAACGCAAGCAAGCAGAAGAAGTCCGCGCTCAAGTCATTCGAGAACAGACAGCTAGGCAGGAAGCAGAAGCCGCAAATCGAATGAAAGATGAGTTTCTGGCAGTTCTTTCTCATGAACTCCGCACACCATTGACCTCAATGCTGGGCTGGTCAAAAATACTTCGTTCCAAAAAACTAGACGAAACAGCCACTAATCGTGCCTTAGAAGCCATCGAACGCAATGCCACGACTCAAGTGCAACTGATTGAAGATATCTTAGATGTATCACGGATAATCCGAGGTCAGTTACGGCTAAATTTATCTGCTGTCAATCTCGTTTCTATAATGGAGGCAGCCTTAGAGGCAGTACGCCCCCTAGCCGATACAAAAGGTATCCAATTAAATACTATTCTTGATAGTACCTTAGGCACAGTTTGTGGCGATCCAGCTCGATTGCAGCAAATTGTCTGGAATTTACTAACTAACGCCATTAAGTTTACGCCTCAAGGTGGTAGGGTAGAAGTCCGCATAGAAAGTCTCAAACAAGAAACCGAGCAAACACAAGCAATATTTCCCAATTCAGAAACCAAGCTCTCCTCTACTGCTGGAACTCTGGACTTAGCGACATCTTATTACGCTCAAATCCAAGTTATTGATACGGGCATTGGCATTGGGTCAGACTTTTTACCTAAAGTATTTGAGCGTTTTCGGCAGGCAGACAGTACAACAACGCGATCGCACAATGGATTAGGATTGGGACTTGCGATCGTGCGTCATTTAGTGGAATTACACGGCGGTACAATCGTTGCAGAAAGTCCAGGAGAAGGACAAGGGGCTACCTTTACTGTCAAACTACCATTGATGCCAGACGAGAAAGGCAATAGAAATTGTGCAGCAGCAGAAGCAGAAAATTCTGCGGTTGCTAGTGATACTTCCACCCCCCTTACCGGACTAAAAATGCTGGTTGTAGATGATGAAGCGGATACCCGTAACTTTCTCGCCTTTATGTTTGAAGAGTATGGGGCGATCGTCACTGCGGTAGCATCAGTTGATGCCGCCTTAGCAGTTCTCGAACAATCACAACCAGATGTCTTGATTAGCGACATCGGCATGTCAGAACAAGATGGTTACACACTGATTCGGAAATTGCGCTCTTTAGAACCAGAAAAAGGAGGATGTATCCCAGCGATCGCTTTAACAGCATACTCACGAGAAGAAGACCGTCGCCAAATTCTATCATCTGGATTTCAACAGCATTTATCGAAGCCTGTTGACCCCCACAAATTAATTACTGCGGTTACAAATATTTTGGAACTACCTTCAGTAGTTCCAGTTAGATAACAAAATTCCTAGGGCTGATGACTAGAACTTTATTAAAATATAAATCCTATGCGTCTACCAGATGAACCAGATATCCCAGCCCAAATCAATATCGTGCCGATGATTGATGTGATATTTGCAATTTTGACATTTTTTATCATGTCGACTCTGTTTTTAACTCGGTCGGAAGGTTTACCAGTCAATTTACCTAAAGCAGCGATGGCACAACAGCAGGCATCATCTGCACCAATTACCGTTACTTTAGACCAAGCTGGAATACTCAGCCTCAACCGTAAACAAGTTCCTCTGGACGATTTGGCACAAGAGGTACGTATACTAATTGACTCTAACTCCGAAGGATTGGTAATTATTAATGCTGATGAACGAGTTAACCACGGGCAGGTAGTGGCAGTTATGGATCGTTTGCGTCGGGTACAAGGAGCTAAGTTAGCGATCGCTACTCAAAAACCCTAATTGAGGAATTAGTAATTTGTAGTTGATTTTTACGTTACCTATTACCGAAATATTTGCTCTACAATTTCTATTGCTAATAATATTTAAAATAATCCATCGCTTTTTTAGAGGATATTCCATGACCATTTGGGTAAATGAGCAAATTGATCCGTCTGGCATGATTTATGCCTGTATTGCCTGTTGTAATGAATCTCAAGCCAAAGATTGTCATGAATCCTTTCAGCAGAATTTGACTGAGAACCAAAAATCAACTGGTTGGGTAGCACAATTGCGGACAGTCAATTCTTGGGATGAAGTTCCTGTTAATGCTTTAAAACTTGACTAATTTTTTGTATGATCGCAGCGATCACCTTTACCGCATAATTGGACTGCCATGATGATGAACTAAATACCACTTACTACCGAGCAGTTGAAATATATTTGTAGCCATTGATTGTGCTTCCATCTTTTGACCCCCAATAACTTGCAAAAGATTTTCTCTAAGTACCACATACCCAGTGCGATCGTTCATTTCCGTAGTAATTATGTCAGTGTTAATTTCTATGTAAGCAGTGCTTTTAAATATCTGTTCCCAAGAAATACGAATATCCTTCCAACCTCGTATTACATTCCGTCCTGGATGGATACAAAAACTACCAGTTCCTTGTGACCAGATAGCACTCATGGCCTCAATATCTTTTTTTTCAAAAGCTCGGTAAAAAGCTGTATTAGCAGCTAAGATTTCAGATGTCATGGTAATAGTAAATCATCATCAGAGATTTATCTATTATCTAACAAGATCCCCGACTTCTTTAAGAAATCGGGGATCTGAGCCTCTTAATTACCAATCACGGTAAAGCTTTTCTGCATAGAACATAATTTCTTCGTTTGGTAATTTAATTTGGGGTTTTTGCCGAGGATATAAACTTTCAACTGCACTTGTATCTTGTTCGATAACTGTAGCAGCTGCTTGTAAGACCGAGTTTTTAAACAGAAACTTCATTAGAGGATTGCCTACCTGAGCATACATCAAAATAAACGTCTTAGTTCTTTTTTCCGTTTCAGGGTAGAGGATATGAACTTGAGCAATCTTACCAATAGGCGTTTTAGCAAAGAAAGCTGTAGTTGAAGGAAAAGCGTATTCAAGTGTATTATTCAGGTTTTTAGGAAAAATGCCTAAAACAGGATTTGTGATAATTTCTTTTAGTGTGTTGTCAGAACGTTTGATATCTTGTTCGACTTTGGCGTAGTATCCTTTTTCTTCAAAAGAAGTTACATTACAGTATGTAATTTTAAACAGTTCTTTATGAGTGCCATTTTGGTGGTTATAGTCATAATTAACCATTAGGTTACTTAAAAAATCACCTTGAATACTTTTTTCTCCAGTTACTCCAATAAATTCATAGTTATCTACAATTTGATCATGTAAATCTGGAATAGGTAATCTTGGCTCAAATCCACCATAAGTCCAAATGCAATTATTACTAACAATTACCTCTAGGGGTTTAGCAATTGGCTGGTTATCTTTTTTATCTTTGTGGTTAAGTCTACCTTTACCATCAAATTCTAGTGCATGAAAAGGGCAAGTAATAGTATCTCTTTCTTGACAAATCCACCCTGCTGATAAAGGTGCTTGCATGTGTGGACAGATGTTATTCAAAGCAAATATTTCACCTTTTTGGTTTTGCCAAAGTACATAATCTTGACCATTTAAGGCAATTTTATAGGGTTTATTGACTCCCAGCATTGATTTGTGAGCAATTAACCAAGGCGCACCTGGTAAAATTGATTCCATTTTGACTCCAAAAGAACTAAATTAAATTATTTGATTGATGAAATATCTCAAAGTATTTCACCTAGCTGAAATTAGCAAAGCTACCTAGCTACTGCTCGGCTAACTTCGCACATTACATTATTAAGTTAGGTAAAAATGAGTTAACTAAAAAATTAGTTAGTTATTAATTTAATCAATCTTCTCTTTTATGTCAACTACTATAGTGATTCTCATTTGAACGAGGTACGCGGAAATACCGTATCTTTACGAGTATGTATGTTCTTTATGATTAACTATTTTTTTGTACCTTACCTATGCGGGAACCGCTATAACCAATTTTTTAGTTAAGATTGTTTTCGTTAGTATGATGGAAAAACGTGGGTCGTTCAACACAATCAAAACTCTCATCAAAAAAACCGCGTCAAGTGCGCGATGCAGAGGCGACGAAAAAGCAGATTCTTGATGCAGCAGAAGCAGAGTTCGCCAGATATGGACTGAGTGGGGCGCGAACAGAGGCGATCGCTAAAGGTGCAGGTGTCACCACAGCAATGATTTACTACTACTTTGAGAGCAAGGAAGGACTATATCAAGCTGTTCTGCAACGTCCTGCGGTGGAAATGCACGAAGGCTTTGAGCAGCTAAATCTGGATCAGTTTCCACCAGAAGAAGCCTTAAAAATATTAGTTAAAGAAGCGATCGCCTACGAAGCAGCTCACCCGTACCGAGGAATGCTTTGGTTTCAAGAAGCCAACCAAAATCAGGGAAAGTATTTCAAGTTGGGGAATTGGCAAGAAAATTTTGCCTATCTGATCAAAATTTTAGAGCGAGGGATGGCAGAGGGTTGTTTTCGTCCAATTGACCCGTTTCTTACCACTCTCCATATTATTGGGATTTGTAATTTATACTTCAATGCTTACGAAAATATCAAACATACTAGACCCGATTTGCAACTGTTGAGTCCAGAAATGATTGAACAGCATACTCAAGCAGCGATTAATTTAATTTTGGCTGGAGTTCGACTATAGCGTTTCTTGGTTGTATGCAGTACACTCTGGTGAGGAAAAGGGACTAGGGACTAGAGGTTAGAGGTTAGTAGTCTGTCAATAAATTTTCTGTAGAGACGGCGATTTATCGCATCTTGCCAACCATTAAAATGAATTTGCCAGACTACTAGTAATCAGAAAGTTTTAGGTTTGCTTGTTGTTTTTGTAGCTTTCAACAGCTGTTCGGAGATTACCTTTGTGTTCTGATAACAAGCGATCGCCTTCGTCTTTTGTTAAACCAGTCCAGTGCATTAAGAGTGCTAGTTTGACCCATTTACCGCTATGTTCTAGTAAAAAACCAGCAGCTTCACGACTTAAACCTGTGAGATCTTGTAAAATTCCCAAAGCGCGATCGCGTAACTTTTGATTTGTTACCGCTACATCTACCATCCGATTGCCATAGACTTTACCCAGTTTAACCATCACTCCAGTCGAAAGGATATTTAAAGTTAACTTTGTGGCTGTACCAGCTTTCAAGCGAGTTGAACCAGCTAAAATTTCTGGGCCAGTCAACAAACGAATGTCAATATCGGCATCAAAGCTGACTTGTGCTTCTGGAACACAAGCAATAAAAATGGTAATCGCGCCCCGCTGACGAGCAGCATTGAGCGCACCGTGGACAAAAGGTGTAGTCCCGCCAGCAGTAATACCAACTACTACATCTAGTTGAGTGATGTGTCTTTGAGCGATCGCCGCCTCTCCATCTTCAGCACGATCTTCTAAATCCTCAGAACTGCGTACCAGTGCGCCAGCACCACCAGCAATTATTCCCTGCACCAGTTCAGGAGGTGTACAAAAAGTAGGTGGACATTCAGCGGCATCTAACACCCCTAACCTGCCACTTGTTCCCGCACCAACATAAAACAAGCGTCCCCCTTGGTGCAAACGCTCCGCAGTGCGTTCAATTGCTTGGGCCAACTGAATTTTAGCCGCAACCACCGCCTCAACTGCCTTTTGATCCTCGCTATTAAACAGCTCTACTAATTCCAGAGAATTCAACTGGTCTAAGTTCAGACTATTCGGGTTTACTTGCTCGGTCAAAAGATGTCCGCGTTCTTGCAAATTTGTCATAAGTTAGTTGTCAGTTGTTAGTTGTTAGTTGTCAGTTGTCAGTTGTCAGCAATGCACTGAGTTTCGACTACTTCGACTTCGCTCAGTACAAGTGCGCTCAACTACCGCTTGTCGAAGTGTTGTCAGTTGTTAGTTGTGAGCCAGTAACGGGTACGTAGGGGGATTTCCCTCATGAGTAGGCATAGCTTCTCTACGAGACGCTTACGCGTAGCTTGCTTAAGCGCAGGGTACGCTTAGAGCAAGGAACGAGCTTCACCCAAATGGTCATCTGCTAATTACCACTGACCACTGACCACTGACCACTGACCACTGACCACTGACTAATTACAATAATCCTTCTAGTTGGCGACGAATTTTATCGAGTTCAGAATCAGATAATTCTGGTTCTTCGGCTGATGGTACTTGGTTAAAACGAAAGGAATCATCAAGATCCTCTTTCTGGTCATCAGCTTGCCAGTCGGTTTCTTCCAAGTTAATTTCTGGGGGAATAATTAAATCGCTGTTTTCCGGGACGATTTCCCAATCGTAACCAGCACTTTCGCAAAACTCCTTGACTTCCTCAGCATCGAGTGCATCTACTGTAGGTACGGGGAAATCTTGAGCTTCTAGCAAGAGGGCAAAGCGTAGAGCATCGTCTTCTGACTCAAACATCAGAATTTTATTGCGATCGCCTACCCGAATCGTGTGAATCCCCTCATTTTCGGTGTGGGCATTAAAAATCAACACAAAAACACGCATTGGTGTAATCATCTGTCCTTGTTGTTCTGAAGTCTATTCATATTAAAGTTCTAGGTTATGCACCAAGGAAAGTCGTAGCAACAATTCTCACTTTATTCAAATTTGTCTAACAGCGCTAGTCAAAAGGCAAGGGAGCAGGGGGAATTTTCTCTAGCTTTTTTTTCTGCTTTTGAATCAAATCGCATAACTCAATTTGAGATTATATGGGGATTTTAGGGTTTATATGCCTTTTCTGCGCTGGGAGGTGAGAAATCACACACAAGGGACACTATTTCAACAGACACCTAATTCATCCAAAATCTTAAATTGGTTTGTATGCTGGAATTGGCATTATAAATACATGTGCTAGTTAGTGCCAGTAGTGTGCCAGCTACCTCCAGCAATTAAAAGTGAACCCCTCCCATGACTAACTCTTCTAATCTAGAGCCTCACTCTAATTCTCCCGCCCGTAAGCGTCTGTGGTTACTGGTGTTGAGTCGTGGTGGCATTGCCTTGGGCGGACTTTTGCTAGTTGGAGTTGTTGGTGGTGTTTGGCGGTTGTGGACTTTTGTACAAAAAGATTTAACACCACTAGCGCAGCAAAATTTGACAACTACACTCAACCGTCCGGTAAATCTGGGAAAAGTGACAGATTTTTCCCTAAAAGGAGTGCGTTTTGGGGCTTCAGCCATTCCTGCAACATCCACAGATCCAGACCGGGTCGTGGTCGATGCTGTGGAGGTAGCTTTTGACCCATTGCAGTTAATTTTTAATCGTGAGTTAAAGCTAGATGTAACTCTAGTTAACCCAGACGTTTACATTGAGCAAGATGAACAAGGGCGCTGGATCACTACTAGCATAGCGCCGCCAGGTAAAGGTGGGCCGATTAAAACCGATTTGGACAAAATACACTTCCGTAATGGCAAGCTGGCACTACTACCCCAGAGGAGGGCAGGGAGCAGGGAGCAGGGGGCAGGGCAGGCAAGGCAAGTAGAGGAAGTAAACTTACCTCCTGTGACATTTTCGCAACTTAATGGCACTGCTCAACTGTTGAAAAACAATCAGGTGATTAACTTTGAAGTGGCAGGTCAAGCAGATGATGGTGGCAATGTTGCGATTCAGGGAGAGACACTTTCTAAGGTACTAGCAGGTAACTTTCATATACAAGCACAAAACTTTTTAGCTACTAATGTTACCCGCCTTGTCAAGTTACCTCTAAATTTGCAAGCAGGCCGAGTTGATGGCAACTTACAGATTAAACTGACACAAGAGCAGCCACCCTTATTATTTGGTAGTGCTGACCTCCAAAGGGTAACAATTCAAGTTCCCCGCGTCACACAACCATTCCTTAATAGCCAAGGCAATCTCCGCTTCCAGGGAACGGAAATACAACTAGACAAAGCTACTACCAGTTATGGCAAAATTCCTCTGGTGGCTACGGGAATCATCGATACTGAAACAGGCTTTAAATTGGCAGCGCGTGTCAATGCAATGAGTGTGGCAAATGCCCAAGAAACTTTGAAGTTGAAACTACCTGTGCCTGTGACTGGACAATTAAAAGCTGATTTACAGCTAGTTGGCCCAACCACTAAACCTATTCTCTCTGGCACAGTTGCGACGATCAAACCTGCCCAAATTGACAAAGTTGATTTTAAAAGTATTAGTAGTCAGTTTGAATTTGCTACAAGTGATTCTTTAATTACCTTGAGAAATATTCAGGGTAAAGCCGCAGTTGGTGGAGAAATTACTGGGGCTGGCACAATCGAACTAGGGGATACCCCTGCAGTGAACTTAAATTTTGCTGCGAAGAATGTTCCTGGAGGAGCGATCGCTCAAGTTTATAACATTCAACCTGACTTCCAAATCGGTACTCTCTCCGCTACAGCCCAAGTGACAGGCACTCCCGACGATGCCAAAACTGTAGTCAAGTGGCAAGCTCCGGCAGCTACCTATCCCGGTACTGGTGAAGTTGTTGTCAATTCAGACCGCACCGTCTCTTTCCGCAATGTAGCTCTCAACGTCGGCGGTGGCATAGTACGAGCTAATGGCAGTTATGCTAATGAACGTTGGCAAGCTGTTGCCAATGCCTCTGATATTCAGGTGCAGCGTTTTGTAGATCAAAATCAACTGCAAAATGTCTCTTTAGCGGGGGCAGAGTTTAACGGCCGTCTCATCCTCTCAGGGACAACAGCACCATTTCAAGTTGCTGCTGTTCGCACTGAGGGAGCAGGTGTGCAAATTGCAGGTGGTAGAATTGCCATTTCTCAAGTTCAATTACAAGACGAAGGTTTTTCCGCGCAATTAATAGCTAATGGTGTGCGGTTGGGACGCATATTGAAAAATGCTCCCCCAGCTTTAAACAACCCATTAGTGGGTACGTTCCAAATAGCAGGCAACAGAGAGAATTTTAGTTTAAAAACTCTACGTGGTACTGGTCAAGCACAACTTGAGGTTGCAGGCGGCACAGTCACAGCTAAAAATATTCAATTAGCTAATGGTGCATATCAGGCACAACTCCAAGCCAATAATGTTGCTGTGCAGCAGTTAGCAACAGTACCACCCCAGTTTCAAGGTAGATTAAATGGTCAATTGAATGTAGCTGGTTCAGTTGAATCTTTCCAACCGCAAGCTATCCAAGCTAGTGGTCAAGCAAGGGTGAATGTTGCCGGAGGAACGATTACAGCATCTAATATTCAACTAGCTAATGGTCGTTATCAAGCGCAAGTCCAGGCGAATAAAGTACCTTTGCAGCAGTTGGCAGCAGTACCGCCACAGTTTCAAGGCAGGTTAAACGGTCAATTGAATGTAGCTGGTTCAGTTGAATCTTTTCAACCGCAAGCGATCCAAGCAAGTGGTCAAGCACGGGTGAATGTTGCTGGAGGGACGATCGCAGCATCTAATATTCAATTAGCTAATGGTCGCTATCAGGCTGTAGTTGATGCTAGTGGTGTGGCATTAAATCAACTCAATCAGCAGTTACGGGGTCAATTGGGTGGTCAATTGCAAGTGGCTGGCGCTTTAGGATCTGCTCAATTAGCTGATGTGCGTGCTGCTGGTCAGGTGCAGTTATCTCAAGGTCTGGCTGGTATTGAGCGACCTTTGAGGGCAGCGATCGCCTGGAATGGTGAAAAACTAACTATTAATCAAGCCACTGCTCCTGGTTTAAATGTTAGTGGTGAAATACTAGCCAATGCTAACCAAGTAGGTCTACCAGAGATCACCCAGTTAAATCTCAATATCCAAGCCCAAAATTACGACCTCACACAATTACCAATCAATCTTCCTAATCAGGTGGCTTTGGCGGGGAAAGTTGATTTTGATGGTCAAGTGACTGGTAAACTGCCCTTACCGAATGTCAACGGACAAATTAAGTTACAAGGCTTGGTAGTTCAAGGCTTGGCTTTTGAGCCTTCGTTAAGTGGAAATATTCAATCAGCGCCGGGACAAGGTTTAAATTTGGACTTGACAGGTAACAGAGATCGCATTGCTGTGAGTTTAGATGCCAATAATCGCCCGGAATCCTTCTTAATTCGTTGGCAACAAGCGTTAGCTACAGGTAAATTACAAGGAAATGAGTTAGCGCTGCAACTAGAAAACTTACCCTTGCAAGTCTTAAATTTGACTCCACCGCCAAATCTGCGTTTGGGTGGTGGTAAGGTAGCTGGCTTATTAACTGGGAATTTGCAGATTAATCAGCAGACATTGGCAGCTAGTGGAAATGTGGCGATCGCTGATCCGAGATTTGGACGCATCAGAGGCGATCGTTTAGCAGCTCAATTCCGTTATGAAAATGGTAAAGCCATACTAACCAGTAGCGAATTTGTCAAAGGTAACAGTATCTACGCCTTTGCTGGTAATTTTGGTCAAACCTCCCAAGGGCCGCAATTACAAGGTAAGCTAAGCGTCACCCAAGGTAATATCCAAGATGTTTTGACGGTTGCACAGATATTTGAATTACAAGATTTCCAACGCGGTGCAGCCGAACCAACCTATGGAAGTGCAGCAGACCTCACCACCTACGGTCGAGGTTTACCAGATCAACCATTATTAACTCAACTCCAGCGCTTTTATGAAATTGAAGCCCTGGTAGCACAACAAGAACAACAGCAGATTGATGCTAATCCCATACCAGATTTAGTAGACCTGCAAGGCACTTTTAACGGAGAAGTGGCTGTGGATACAGCTACAGCCAACGGTTTATCAGTGCAATTTGATTTGAATGGTCAAAACTTTGTCTGGGGTAGAGAAGAAGAACCCAGTCGCTTTTATAGTGCCAACAACATTATTGCTGAAGGCAGCTTTGAAAACGGCGTTTTGCAGTTACGGCCTTTGCGGATTGTGTCTCAAGATGGCATCCTAGCTTTTGCAGGTAATATTGGCGGTAATGATCAATCTGGTCAGTTACGGGTGAGAAATTTTCCCATAGAGTTATTGAATAATTTTGTTAGACTGCCAGTGGGTATTACAGGTAATCTCAACGCTACAGCAGCTTTAGCAGGTAGCATTGCTAATCCCCAAGCTAAAGGGGAATTGCAAATCACAGAAGGAACACTCAACCAAAATCCTATAGAGTCAGCCACAGCCAGTTTCAGTTATGCAGATGGACGCTTGAACTTTGGCAGTAACGTATCAGTTGCTGGGCCGGAACCTGTAAATATTACAGGCAGCATACCCTACCAGTTGCCCTTTGCTTCGGTAGCGCCCCAAAGCGATCAAATCAGTCTGGATGTCAACGTCAAAGATCAGGGATTAGGATTGTTAAATTTGTTTACTAGCCAAGTGGCATTTGAAAACGGTGAAGGAGCAGTAGACCTCAAGGTACGTGGGACAAGACAACAGCCGCAAGTGACAGGAACTGCAACTGTTAATAATGCCACTTTTTCAGCCCAGGCTGTGCCAGGAAAACTTACAGATGTCACAGGTCAGGTTAATTTTGATTTTGACCGCATCTTTGTAGAAAGTCTCCAAGGTAAATTTAGTCAAGGTAAATTAGAGGCTGCTGGAGCAATTCCCATATTCAATAATGGGCAAACAAATATTGAAAATCCTTTGAGTGTCAACGCCGAACAGTTAGCTTTGAATCTTAAGGGACTGTACCAAGGAGGCGCTAGTGGTAATTTACAAATTACTGGTTCTGCCCTCAACCCCATAGTTGGCGGTAAAGTAAATTTATTTAATGGTCAAGTGTTGTTGGCAGAATCTACCAATTCTGTGACAGATAGCGATCGCAATATCGGCTCAATACCCACACCAGCCAACAAACAAAACAAAACTGAAAACAATAATGCTAACGCCAGATTTAATGATTTAGAAATAGAGTTAGGTAAAAATGTAGAAGTCACTCGTCCACCTATTCTCAGCTTCCAAGCAACTGGAAACCTCACAGTTAATGGTTCTTTTGCTGATCCCATACCAGATGGTACTATCCGGCTCAAGCAAGGTGGAGTGAATTTATTTACTACCCAATTTAAACTTGCTAATAGCAAAAATACGGCAACTTTTAGGCCTAATCAACCCCGTGATCCCATCTTAGATGTTCAGCTTTTTGCTAAAGTTGTGGATGTAGTTCAAAGTACTGATATTAGTAGGTCAACTACTGCTGGTTTAGGAGCCTTAGAGAGCGTTCGAGTCGAAGCCACTGTTAAAGGTCTTGCCAGTAAACTGAACGAAAATCTAGAACTTACAAGCAGTCCTTCACGGAGTGAAACAGAAATTGTGGCTCTGTTGGGAGGTGGTTTTGTAGATAACGAAGGACGTGGTGACAGTACATTAGGTTTAATTAACATCGCAGGTTCAGCAGTATTCAATAATTTTCAATCAGCTTTTAACCAAATTGGTAATGCCTTTGGTTTAAGTGAGTTTCGGATATTTCCTACCATCATCTCTGATAATCCTGAAGCAGGCAGGAGTAATTCAACCTTAGAATTAGCAGCAGAAGCGGGAGTTGATCTTTCTCCCAAAGTTTCTGTTTCTAGCATCAAAATTTTAACAGCAGATGATCCCTTCCAGTGGGGTCTCAATTACCGCATCAACAATCAAGTTCGTGTGCGTGCTTCTACTAATTTAGAGGATGACAGTCGTGCAGTAGTGGAGTATCAAACACGGTTTTAACTGTTTCGGTACGATGACTCCAAAAATAATCTACCGTTTTGGTATAGCCAAAGTAAAGTTTCTCAAGGCAGGCGAATATGCATACTGTAATTACACCTGAAAGAATCGAGTTGCCACCTGGCACAGTCGTAAGGATGTTGGGATCTTGGCAAGACTATCAAGTGCTGAGTCAGCAACTAGGCGATCGCAGTTCACCTCGCATAAAAAGCAACTATTAGTTTATGGCTTGCAGGGTGAAAATTATGTAATTACAGAAAGCAGGTATTTTCCTAATGTTTCAGAAGTTGTGCGGCAACGCCTCCAAATTGCAAACGAACAAACAACAAGTGAGGCGATTAGGTGGTTCAGGAGCTTTTTGCATTGGTAAACTTGTCAATCAGTGTTCAGTTATTATTGTTCGCTGAACACTAATTTTACCTAGATTTAACTTAAAAATTGAAAGTTCATACTGCCATCATTTCCGCTTCTGTCGCATATAAATTACCAAAAAAGTCATAACGATCAAGTGCTTCCAAAATTCCCCAGGCATACTGTCCTTCAGAAAAATAAACTTGTGGATAAGCACGCAATTTTTCAATTTCTTTGCTGTAGTTGCCCACAACCACACCTAACGTATTCCCAGCTAGCATTGATTCATCATTACCCGATGCACCTGCCACTAAAAATCTTTTGATTGGTAGTCCCCACTTCAAAGCACAATAACGAATTGCATCTCCTTTAGAAGCGCGGATTGGTAACAGATCAAGATACATATTATGGCTATAAATTCCTTTGACGTGGAGCCGCCGCCGTCGTAAATGACGCATGATCTCCTTGAAACTCATAGATTTCTCTTCATCAATAAAGTAGCTAACTTTAAACTTACCTTGAACTTCTGGAGGTTGCAGCATTACTCCTGGTAGTTCTTCCATAGCTTTGCGAACCTCATCAACTTGCCAACGATAGCTAATGTGTCTTTGCCAGTTTGTATCTGTGACTACTTGAGGCCCATAGTAAATTTCGCTACCTGTTGATACAATCATCAAGTCTGGCATTGGAAACCGCCATTCTTCCAGCATCTGTAGTGAACTTGCCAAGTTTCGTCCAGTAGCAATTCCTACCCCGGTTGTATGACCTTCACTATGCAGTCGCTCAATTAATTTTTGCAGGGCTTCTTGGTCGCCTAATAAAGTGTTATCGATTTCGCAAACAAGAAAACGATCTGCGGTTGGTAAGCGGTTTTTTTCGGGTATGTTCCAATCAGGCAAACGGCTGGATGGTGCTTGCGGCAAAGGACTAAGCAGAGATTGAACTCTTCGTTGCGGCAACTGCTGCACCTGTTCGAGATATTGTTCTACGTGACTATCCCAAGAAAAATGTTGTCGGACGTTATTTAAACCATTTGTAGACCAACGTTGCCATTGTTCGGTATCAGTTAATGCCGTTCGTAGAGCATCTTGGATTTGTTTAATGTCGAGAGGGTCAATTAGCATCCCATTATGGCAAGCTGCCAGAATATCTCGTGGGCCACCGTCAGATGTAGCGATAATTGGCACACCGCAAGCTGTAGCTTCGATTAAAGTGAGACCAAATGGCTCGGTTAATGCCGGATTAATAAAGACTCCCCGTGTTTTTGCCAGCAATCTATATAGTTCAGGAACCTCATCTGCACTGTGGTGTTTGGGATAAGCAATGTAACCGTAAAGGTCGTAGCGGTCTATTAACTGAAAGATTTCTGTAAGTACCTGACGTGGGCCTGATTCCATCGTCGTAATGTCATCTCGGTTGCCTAACACTAAAACTAGGTTTGCTAAGTGCCGCAACTGTGGGTCTTCACCGTATGCTTTGACAAGTGTATTGACATTTTTACGCATTGCCGGACGAGATAAGGCCATCACAATTGGCTTTTGAGGGTCTATGAGAAATCGTTTTAATTCCTCATAGATTGGTGGTTCCTGCCAATTTTGAGGGACTGGGTAAAAGCGCTCAAGTACTACACCAGGAGGAATTACAACCATTCGTTGTGGTTGATAATGATCGTAAATGCCGTACTGTTGGGTTACTTCTTGATTGGTACTGGCGATGACTAACGCTGCACTTGCGAGAGTGGTTTCTTCAGCTTCAATTCGTGTACTAATATGAAAATTGTTTTCAATAGTTTCTGGTTTGGCTCCCTGCTCTAACATTCGTAGATGTTTTACCCGTCCGAGGGAATGACCAGTATGTATGAGTGGTACACCTAACCAGCCAGCAACCCGACAACCTACATATCCAGCGTCGGCGTAATGGCTATGAATTACATGGGGTAATTTTCCTACTAGGCGTAGGTGCTTAAGTAATTCATCTGCAAAGTTATCTAAATGTGGCCAGAGAACTTCTTTGCGAAGATAGCGACGCGGGCCGCAGTTCAAGCGAATAATTTGGGCTTTGTCACAAAGAGCTTCTACAGGTTGAGCGTAGTCGGAGCTAACTTTTGGATCATTAACTAAACGAGTTATTAAATCTACACGTTCTACTTGTGGGTTTGCGGCTAAGGCTTGAGCGAGTTCTACCACATATTTCGTTTGTCCGCCTGTGTCGGCATCTCGTCCTAATTCTAAATTTTTACCCCTAATTAAGCCGTGAATGCTGACTAGTAGAATATACAACCCTGAGCTATTTAACATTGTGCATTCCTCAACGTTAGTGTATTACAGCCTAGGCACAGCTTCTCATACACATGGCTGTTGACCGCTACAGATTAGTAAAAAAATATGCGGGCATTTACAGATTATAAAACAGATTGGTCTTGCAGTTAGTGGTAGAAGTAAATAGAGCGATCGCGCATTAAAATTACGAGATCAATAATCAATAACAACACAGATATAACCCCCTGTTTCCTTACCGTCTAGGCTATATAGATTACTTTATTGTCTTAGTAATAACAACAGTTTTAGAAAATTACAGTTATCAAACTTGACTTGATTTGGATATTTTTTATTGATGCATAATATTCAATTTTTTGTGTTCATTTTTACAGACATGAAACATTTAGAATGCTATCAACTAATTTAGTTTTTTCGGCGTTACTAAATCATGAGATGAAATTGTACGTATTGAAATTTAAAACTCCTTATCCTCTCTGCGCGGCAGTCATTTATGAGGGAAACCCGCGATATACTGATTTCTACCCTTGAGCTAAAAACTGCTGCATGAGTGTCAACAATATTCTCCAATACGAATCAACTATCTGGGCAACTGCTGATTTGCTGCGGGGTAGTGGCATCAAGGAATCGGAATGGCCATCCTGTATGATGCCGTTTTTTGCCCTGGTGATGATTGAAAGCCGCTTGGTGAGGATGTTTGATGAATTAAAGGCGGAGATTGGCGAAGCGGCATGAGCAAAGATTGCACCGTCAGATTTGACCGAGCTAATTGTGGATAAAGGGTAGGGCTATAATGTTTATATTTTCGAGAAGAACCAAACCTTGAAGGATATCTGCAAAAATGATAAATCCTTTGAGGTGGACTTTGAAGTTTACCTGCGGGGTTTTGATGGGGAAACAAAAGACCTGTTGGGGGTGGATGCAACAGAAGGTAAGCTTCCCCCACTCACCGAACAAAAAGCGATCGCAGACTACCTCAACACCAAAACCGCCCAAATTGACCAAATAATCCAAACCATCAACACCCAAATTGAAAAACTCAAAGAACTCCGCAAAACCCTAATTATCATCATCAGTAAAGATAATCCCCCCGCTTTGAATTACACTTCTAAATTTTTGTAATCCTTGCCAAAAATTATCTTCTCTAGATTCCTCCTTTTTTTTACGGAGAAACTCAAACAAATAATCCCGTTCTTTTGTAGGCAAACTTTCAATATAATTAATAATTTCTTGTAAAGTCATCATAGAACCTTCTAATTAAGTAAACCCTCTCTTTGCTAACTTTATTTTAATCTCTAAATCCAAACCCTTACTTTATAAATAGGCTCTGAGTAAATCGCGATCGCCCGTCACCAGATAATCCGCCTCACCGACCACAGCCAGAGGTAAAAAAGTCATGCCTTACGCACCCAAGCGATAACCTGCAGTTCGCTAACGCAACTTTAAATCCATCCCATCTAGCCTACAGTTATCCATTATGACAAAATCATGATTGTGGTCGATCGCTTACTCCGCAGCCAAATCGACTCCAAAATGTTAAACATGAACATCGATAACCGGATGTATATTAAGGCAAATAATAAAATCTATAATAGGCTGCACCGTACTGATGATATCAAAGATGCAATCGAGGTTTATTTTGATAATCAAATTGGTATTATCGAAGTCAAAACCCAAGAGCCAGAACCGAAGAAAAAGAAAATAACTAAAGTTGCCCAAGGCAAAGAACCAAGCAGCAATGACTATCAATTTGATATTTTAGCTATCATTGAAGTCCGTAACGAGCAAGAAAACCTAAAGGGAGAACGTATTCAAGAGTTTGAATTAAAAATTAGCGCCTTGTTTGACTATGTGCGAAATAGCGATGAGGGTAAACGGTTGATGATTAAAATTAAATCAAATGTTTTAGAAGATGAAATTTATAATGATTTTGCCAAAATATACCGTAAATACAAAATCTTAAATCGGCAGAAAGTCGGAGATTATTTTTTCAAGGAAATGGAAGATTTGGTCAATAAATTATGTGATTATTTTGAAGTTGTAGTACGTAAGTATGCGTAAAGTTAGTAAATTCAAATTTGATTTGTGATATATGAAAACAGCAATTATTATTCGACACATTGCCTTTGAAGATTTAGGAAATCTCGCACCTGCTCTAAAGCAACATGACTATGCTGTAACTTATATTGAAGCGGGTTATGACGATATCATGCAGATTGATCCTTTGGTTGCTGATCTTGTTGTTGTTTTAGGAGGGCCAATTGGTGTATATGATGAATCTGACTATCCTTTCTTGTCGGACGAGCTAAATTTTTTGGAATCACGGCTAAATCTAGATTTGCCAACTCTAGGACTTTGCTTAGGTGGACAACTAATAGCGAGTGCATTGGGTGCAAAAGTTTATCCTGGCACTCAGGGTAAAGAAGTTGGTTGGGCACCCATAGATTTGAGTGAAGCAGGTAAACATAGCCCCCTAGCTCATTTAGCGCCTGATGAAACATCTGTATTGCATTGGCATGGAGATACTTTCGACTTGCCAAATGGCTCTACTCTTTTAGCTTCTACCTCAAAATATCCAAATCAAGCGTTTTCATGGGGTAAACATTGCCTAGCATTACAGTTTCACCCAGAGGTAACTGCTCGTGGTTTAGAACGTTGGTTCATTGGTCATGCTAGTGAAATTGCTTCCACACCTGATGTAAGTGTCAATCAACTAAGATTAGATACAAAACGTTATGCTTCTAGGCTAGAAATTCAAGCTTTTAAATTATGGAATGCTTGGTTAAAAACACTCGTTTAACATAGCGCTTCTAGGTTGTGTGCAGTACACTTTGGTGGGGAAAAGGGGCTAGAGATGAAAGTGGTGTATTTCATGTTTATGAAAATCGCTATATTAATCGTGTTATCTATGCACCTGTTGGTTCTGTGTAACCTTGAATATTTTCAGGTTCAAATTGGCGCAACACACGAGTTGCCTGACGAATTAGTTCGTCAGTACCTTTAACCACAATCAAATATTTACCTTGATTCAGGCGATTCGATAAGGCAGGGCATCGCCACTACCTACAGTTAAACCTACACTACACCACCACCAACAAAGTAAGCGCCTAACGCACCAGAAATACCTCCTAAAAGTCCGCCAATCAGATGATTGCCAATACTCACTACAGGAAAGATTTCGATACCATTTAAAAAATTGAAAGCATAACCTGCAATAAATCCAAAGAGTACTAGCCAGTAAACTATGCAACAAGATAAGCAAATCACTGTAGAATTTCGTGATGTCACATTTAGCCGCGATCGCCGCCCTTTAGTATCAAATCTCAACTTTTCCATCCGCCAGGGAGAAGCCTTGGTATTACTCGGCCGCAGTGGAAGTGGCAAAACTACAACAATGAAATTAATTAATCGCCTCTTCACACCTACCCAAGGTGAAGTATTATTTAACGGCATTTCTACAACGCAGTGGGATGAAATTAAACTGCGGCGCAAGATTGGGTATGTAATTCAAGAAACTGGTTTATTTCCCCATTTCACTGTGGAACGCAATGTAGGTTTAGTTCCAACTTTAGAAGCTTGGCAACCTAAACAAATTAAAACACGGGTTTATGAATTGTTGCACTTGGTAGGCTTAGAGCCGGCACAATTCGCTGGACGTTATCCCCATGAACTTTCGGGAGGACAAAGACAACGGGTAGGGGTAGCGAGGGCGTTAGCAGCAGATCCGCCAATGTTATTGATGGATGAACCTTTTGGCGCACTTGATCCGATTACACGGTTAGAACTGCAACAAGAGTTTCGACGGTTACAACAAGAATTAGGCAAGACAGTGGTATTTGTCACCCACGATATTCAAGAAGCTTTTGTTTTAGCGTCAAGAATTGGTTTAATGTATGGAGGAGAGTTGGTTGTATTAGCTACAAAGAATGAATTTGTGGAATCCCAGCATCCAGAAAGCATTGCTTTTCTTCAATGTCTGCGTTCAGTGCAAGACAATTTATGAAAGACTTTTTCCTCGTTAAGTACGCCTCAGAAATTTTCCAACATACGCTGGAACACTTGTTTTTAGTAGGTATTGCTATTGGAATCGCTATAATTGTAGGTATCCCATTAGGTATACTAATTACACGCAAACCTAACCTCCGTCAGCCTATTTTAGGTATTGCGAATGTGCTGCAAACAATCCCTAGTTTGGCACTGTTTGGTTTACTGATACCAGTACCTATAATTGGCGGTATTGGTGTAGTGCCAGCAATTGTTGCTCTGACTTTGTACTCATTCCTGCCGATTATACGCAACACCTATACCGGGATCATTGGTGTAGATCCAGCTATCAAAGAAGTTGGGAAGGGGATGGGAATGACAGATAGGCAATTGTTGTTGCAAGTAGAGATTCCCTTAGCAATGAGTGTGATTTTAGCGGGGGTGCGGTTAGCCACAGTGATTGCCATTGGGATTGCAACTATTGCAGCGGCAATTGGTGCTGGTGGTTTAGGAGTGTTTATTTTTCGTGGTATCGCTGTAGTAAATAATCAATTGATTTTAGCTGGGGCTGTTCCGGCGGCGGTGATTGCGTTAATTGCTGATTTAGGAATTGGTTGGCTGGAGAAAAAATTAAAGGTTAAAAATTAAAAGTTTTATATGAAAGCTAATATATATAGCAGTTCCAAATCATTTGGAAAAAGAAATTAACCGCAGAGGTTCAGAGACCGCAGAGAGAGTAATCGGAGATTTTCATGACTCATTTAGGATTACTATAGAGAATTTAAATTAATGGAAAATCATGAAAAGATTTTTGGTACTTTGTTTGCTAGGTTTTATCTTGGTAGTAGCGATCGCTAGTTGTAACTTCAATTCAAATAGTAGTAATGTTGGTGATATTGTTGTTGCTTCTAAAGATTTTACTGAACAAGATATCTTAGGCGAACTTTTAGCACAACAGATTGAAGCTACCACTAATTTAAAAGTAACTCGTCGCCCTCGTTTGGGTGGTTCTTTTGTCTGTCACAATGCTATTCTAGCTGGCAAAATTGATGCTTATATTGAATATACTGGTACAGCATTTACTGGTATTTTAAAACAAAAAGTCATTAATGACCCACAAGTACTTTATAAGAAATTAAAACAAGAATATGCTCAACAATTCAATTTAGAAGTAATGCCCAGCTTGGGTTTTGAAAATACATTTGCAATGATTGTTCGGGGTGAAGATGCTAAGGGTTACAATATTCAAACTCTTTCAGAAGCTGCTAAATATACGCCCCAATGGCGCGGTGGCTTCGGCTATGAATTTCTAGAACGCAACGATGGTTTTCCCGGATTAGCTCAAACCTATAATTTACGTTTTGCTAAACCACCCCAAATTATGGATTTAGGTTTAATATATAGGGCTTTAGTTCAAAAGCAAGTAGATATGATAGCGGGTAATTCCACTGATGGGCAAATTTCTCGTTTGGGTTTGGTAGTGCTAAAAGATAACAAACAGTATTTTCCTCCTTATGAAGCAGCACCAATTGTTCGAGAAGAAACTTTAAAAAAATATCCCCAATTAAAAACAGCGATCGCCCAACTTTCTGGGCAGATTTCAGCAGATGAAATGCGGCAATTAAATTATTTAGTTGAGGGAGAATTTCGTAAGATTAAAGATGTTGTGCAGGAGTTTCGCAAAACAAAAAATCTATAGTTATAGATTCACTATCATTCAAAATTAACGCTTATCCATAGTCTTTTTAAAAGCTGGTCTGGCAGCTATTCTATCCAGATATTTTACAACTTCAGGATATTCACTAAAATCAAGTGGTAAAACTGATTTTGCATAGTATAAATACGAAGCAATGGCAACATCTGCCACGCTCAATTTTTCACCTAAAATAAAAGATTGTTTTTGCAAAATTTGATTGATTGGCGTTAGCAATACGGGCATTTCTTTCTGGCGTTTATCTGGTGAAAATAAAGCAGGAGAAAGGGTAGCATTGGCAAAAATAACCCATTGCGTAATTTTGGCACGTTCTGCTAGCAAGTTAGGCATTTGCTGATATTTTTCTGCCAAATAAAGCAAAATAGCTCCAGATTCCCACAGTTTCAGATCGCCATCCACAATCGCAGGCACTTTACCTGTAGGATTAATAGCTAAAAACTCAGGTTTAAGCTGCTCATTAGCACTTATGTCAAGAGAAATATAGTCGTAGTTAACGTTTAATTCTTCCAAGTACCACTGTACTATTGGGGTTCGCGTTTTCGGCCCCCCGTAGAGTTTTAACTGTGCTTGATTTGTATTGTGAGGTCTAGATTTAGAAGGTTGTTGAGAATTTTGCTTTGGTAATGTTGAAGCAAAGAGTGGTTGGATTGGTGGGAAACTAAAGGCGATCGCACTACCAACTAAAAATAATCTTAGGAATAGAGGTTGCAACATTTTTATATAGATAATTATAACGAGGTACACTATGTAAAATCACTTAACTTTGGGATATTACCATGAAAAATTTCAAAATCAAGACTATTAAAACATTTATTAAATTTCTATTGCTTGGTGTTAGTTTGACTGGTGGAAGTGTTTTAGCTCAAACTTTACCTCTTGCTCCTCGCTTAATTAATTTCAACTCAGACGAAGGTGAAAATTTATTGATTGAAAGTCGTTCTAGAGAAGATTTTTTTCCTCTCAGCACACAGTTTGTGACGCAAAACAACCAAGCTTATTGTGGAGTTGCCAGTATGGTAATGATCCTCAATAGTTTGCAAATTCCAGCCCCAGAAGTACCACAATATAAGCCCTATCGAGTTTTTACCCAAGATAATTTTTTTAGTAATGAACAAACTAAAAAGGTACTAACTGCTGAAGCTGTTGCTCGTCAAGGTATGACTTTAGAACAGTTAGGAGGATTAATCGCCAGCTATGATGTCAAAGTGAAGATTTATCATGCTGCTGATACCAATTTTGAAGAGTTTCGCAAACTCACAGCAGAAAATTTAAAACAACCAGGAAACTATGTTGTAGTTAATTACTTACGCAAAGAAATTGGTCAAGAAAAAGGTGGACATATCTCCCCCCTAGCTGCCTACAATGAGCAGACAGAAAGATTTTTAATTATGGATGTTTCTCGTTATAAATATCCGCCTGTTTGGGTCAAAGCGAAAGATTTATGGAAAGCTATGGCAACCACTGATACAACCTCAGGCAAGACGCGTGGATTTATATTTGTCAGTAAGTGATACCAATTCACAATTCGCAATTCGCAATTCGCAATTCGCAATTAAAGAACTTAGATACAGTAAACCTTTCAAGGTTTATATCTGTATCAAATTTTTCGTGAAATGGTGTTAGCTCTTTTCCTGTAAAAGCGATCGCCAGTCAGCAATTGCCTTTTCTGTCCATAACCAATTGTTACTTAATTTATTGATTTGAAAATTTACAGGATCATCCTTTAGCACCATTTGGCGTAGTTTGATCGCTTCTTTCATATATTGTGCTTGTTTAGCCGCAGGTTGATTCAGTGCAGATTTATACAAACCAATAGCTAAGCCAGCATAAGAAGTTAAAGCATCTCTAGGCACTGATCCTTTGAAGGATACAACTGCGTTAGAAGCTGTGTTTTGTTGTCTCAGCGCTAAATCCAACGCTGTTAACCAAGAGTCATTGGCTCGATTAACATTGCCTTCTGCGTAATAAGCAAAACCTAAAGCATTTTTATACAAAAAGGAGTCTGGCTGAGCTTTAACAGCATTTTCCCAATAACGGCGGGCATCATCAATACTGTATTTATCGTCTCCAGTTTGAACTAACTGCCAAGCTAATCGCCCTTTGAAAAAGTTCACAGATGGCTCATCGGCTTGCTTTTGCGGAATCAAATTTAGAGCTGTTTGAGCAGCAGTAAGCGCGCCACGATTGAGGAGTTCTTCCACAGCTACAAGCCCAGGTTGCAAATCGCCTTGGCTCAATTTTTCCGTAGCAGTGGCAGTAACAATTTCAGTAGGAGCCTTCTGTAAGTTTATTTTAGGGTTATTTTGGGTGGGTTGAGATTGTGTAGTTGGAATTGTCGGTATGTCAGACGATATTAACATCTGGCGATTTTGCCACCACCAACCCAAACCGATAACTCCTGCGATCGCACTTGCGCCTACAATACCCAAAATAACCTGCCGTTGACGACGGGTGCGGGGTTTCGATGGGGCTGGTTGCGCTGAGGCTATATGGAAATTTTCTCCGTTTCCTGCGAAATTCCGGGTAGTTTCGGTTAGGGCTTCTGGCACTTCTTCCCATGACCCTACTTGCTGATTAAGGGAAGCAATTTCCCCAGAAGCTTTTTTTCCCTGAAGATGATTTTCTCTTGCTTGTTGCAGAAATTCCCCATTCACAGGGGGTTGCTGATTGGTTGCTTTTTGGTTATCTAACTGGCGAAATAAATCTGAAACTAAAGCAGAATCTTCTGCATAACTTGGGTCATCTGTGTAAATGGGATCATCATATTCAATTTCATCAACAAGATCACCCCAGGTTTCTTCACCCAGCCAATCCAGCCCAGAAGGATCATGAGGCAAACCAGAGGGGATCATATCCTCGATTGGTAAATGCATCTCATCGTTCTCTGCCATAGCAGAGTACATCATGTTGGGATTTATCTTCAAAGGCGGTCTGTAATTGTTCAGCGATTCCGTATTTGCATTTAAAGATATTTCCGGGCAAAGAAAACCGTCAAACTCTGGCTGGAGATACAAAATCGGTAACGCCCAATACATCTGATGAGAACCATAGGCAGAAATTAATCCCTGACGCACTCGACTCACACACAAATCTACAGGATATCCCTGGCTAAGATTGCGATAAAACAATTGTGTGAGGGTTAGTGCTACTTCATCAGGAATCCGTTCTGACATTGCCAAAACACCCCTGATACCGCGTTTGACCAAGCTTTCTGAAAGGTTGCGTTCACCTGTATCATCAACACTATCGGAAGTAGCTGTGTACGTTCCCCAGCAGGAATTAAACACTGCCATTTGGATATTATTATTGACAAGCAAGCCTGCCAAATCGTCCCCACTGAGAGTTTCTGTTAAGCCAGTTCTGCTACTAACTAGATAAATTTCGCCGCCGTTTGGCCCTAAGCTACTATGACCGGAGTAGTGCAGAACTTGATATCTTCCTTGTTCTAAAGCTTGGGTTAATTCTTCCCGTCCTGGTTGGTCAAGTAGGGTAAGTTCAATTTCAGGCAGATGATCGTTACCTTCAGCAGTTCGTGATATTCGTCGGCGCAGTTCAGCTTGTAATCTAATAGATTCTTGTTTAAGCAGGTCAAGCCGGACTTGATCTGGGGGTGATGCCAGTACCATCAAAACTCTTACGCCACCTTCTTCAGATGTGTTTGAAATGTTTCTCGACGGAAAACGAGAAGCCGCTAAAATCCCACTTTGGTAGCGAGAAAAAGCCACATAAGGGCCAGTAGCTAGGGGGCGATCGCCTGCGTGCATGACTTCCCACGGCAAACGTGCTAACCTTATATCTTTTAACCCCAGACGCAGGCGTAGGACTTGTTGGTGATTTTGGGCAATACCTTGGGCGGTAATCCAACTATCTCTGAGAGTGCCTTGAAACAGTGCGTTATAAAATTGCTGACCCAACGCCACCAAGTTGACAGAGTTTCTGGCGAACACGTCCCCTTGCAACACCGACTTCAATGGGTCATTCATTAAATGTCCAGCCGCCGCTAACCATTCAGCTACAGGCCATGTCACCAGTTCTTCTGCCAATGGCACCCCAGGCGCGACTCGTTCCGTCCGCACCAAGTAGTCATTTTGCCCTACTGGCGTTACAGAAACATGAAATTCCTGGGTCACAATTTCTCCTGTTCGCCTCCTAAATCTAGTTTGAAACGCGAAAGTTTCAAGTCGATTTTTCGCTCCTTTTGATAATTTAGATGCATCCCGTTACTGAATGTTTCTGAACCAAGTTCTTTTGCCTTATGGGCTTCTCCAACTTTATCCGGATTGGTTAGCATCCGCATAGAACACTTTATTGGTAGATGCACCTTGATCTTCAATTCCCCTAGTCGGCTAATGCCCACTGGGGGTTTTTTATTGGCAAACAGCAACAACCATAATTATCAGACATTTATCCGGAAAATGACGATTATGCCGCGAACATTTAATTGGTAGATGCACCCTGATAACTAACTCCCCTAACTGGCTAACACTGGTTTGGGGATTTTTTTTGTGAAGTCTGACCAAAAACTACGGCATTGCTGAATTAAGGGATGAAATTTATGTATTGAAATCTAAAACTCCTTATTTTCTCTGCACACCAGTTGCTTCTCCCAAGGGGAGACGCTGCGCGAACAAGTCGGCATAGCCCTTCGGATTTGCCAGTTGCCTGGGTCGGGCTAACCCTCCCGCAGCACTGGACTACCGCCCAACGCACTGGCTTGCCTCTGCGTGTTAGCAAAGCGGGGCGTAGCCCGGCAATTCATCCCGCATTTATGCAATGCCAAAACCACAATTACCAGACATTGATCCGGAAAATGATGATTGCACCGTGAACATTTAATTGGTAGATGCACCCTGATAACTAACTCCCCTGACTGGCTAACACTGGTTGGGGGATTTTTTTTAGGGCAAACAGCAACTCCATTGATAAAAATTCTATCTGGAAGATGCTGATTGCGCCTTTAACAAATCAATTACTGATAAACGTAACCCTGATAATTAACTCTCCTAATCGGAATCGGCTGCCACCACCGGGGGATTTTTTTATGCTGAGCAAACAGCACCATTAATTGTGACAATTCTATCCGGAACATGCTATCCAATCCTAGAACTATTTATTAATAAATGCACCCTGATAACTAACTCCCCTGGCTGGCTGCCACCACTAGGGGATTTTTTTATGCCGAACAAACAGCACCACTAATTGTGACAATTTTATCCGGAATATGCTGCCCAAAACTAGAACATTAAATTAGTAGATGCACCCTTATAACTAACTTCCCTGGTTGGCTGCCACCACTAGGGAATTTTTTATTTCTAGAAAAAAACAATCTCGGTTTGTATAGATTAATCCGGAGAATTGCATTTAATCTTAGAACAATTAATTGGTAGATGCACCCTGATAATTAACTCCCCTGGTTGGCTAACACCCTCTGGGGGATTTTTTTGGTAAATATTTTGCTTGTATGTCTTGCCCACTTGGTAGGTGCTTAGGGCAATATTCTAGCGCAAGTTTAGAACAATATTCTAGCGTAGATAATGTACCATTTTTCCAGTGTCACAATTTGCTGACACAATTTTGCTTTGAACTCGCACAAGTATCGTCTTCACCGATAGGTTTTTCAGGTTACTCTTGGTGCTATGAAATCAGTTTAGGTTCTTTAAGTCGTAGTATTGGCCAAATCACTAATTATTTAAAGATATTGGTTTTTCTGCATCGTAAGGAGTATTTGCCGTAGGCATTACTCAGAAGTTTTACAGGGTTTACACCATATAAAATTTGCAAGTCAGCTAATCATATCATTGATTTTGGTTAATTTTCCATAGTCTATTCCTGATTAATTTTTATTTCCTGATCAACCAGAAAACTCATGTAGGAATGATTCCCCCAAATATTTGCTCAAGTTATTCATTTTTTCTATAATCTTTGCGTCTAAAATGCTTAATGTCCATATTTTAGACTTCTAACAATATAAGTATTAGCTCCCAAGAGCCATGCTAAAATATATCGCCTACATGCAAGAGAGGCGCAGAGCCAGATGAGTTTAGCTGTCATTAAGTTTTCTTCCGAAGAGTGCGGCATCTGCCACAAAATGTCTTTTTATGACCAAAAAGTGGCTGAAGAGCTGGGTTTGCAATTTATTGATGTGAAAATGCAAGACACGGCTACCTACCGCAAGTATCGTAAAGTATTGCTGACTCAATATCCCGATAAATCAGACATGGGATGGCCTACCTACATTGTCTGTGATGCTCCAGAAGGAGAATTTCAGATTATTGGTGAAGTTAAAGGAGGTCATCCCAAAGGAGAATTTAGAAGCCGTCTACAAGAGGTTCTAAATTCCGCAGCTAATCAGAACTAATCACATCAAAAGATTTGACTTCTAGGACAGGGCCAATCATGGCAGTTGTCATGATATCTTCACGCACCTGTCCTTTAACTTTTGCTTTTTGTCCGGCTTTAAGTAAATTTTTGTCAGCACCTTTGAGGATTTCGTAAGTAACGCCCTCATCGGAGACTAATGCCCAAGTGCCCATGCCAAGTTCACGCCGTTCGATTGTGCCTGTAATTGTGATACTCATAATAATTGGGGAGTAGGGAGTAAAGAAAGCAAGGGAGCAAGGGAGCAGGGGAGCAGGGGAGCATCAAGAGGGGTAAAGGGTAAAGGATGAAAAAACCAACCCTTTAACCCTTCCCCTTTCCCC